>NZ_JAERSD010000100.1 GCF_017912555.1 Bacillus sp. REN3
GGCCCTTCGACGGACAGGACGTCCTAGTGCCGACGTTGCCGCAGGACGCGGCGGTCTTAGTCGGCCAGCGCTTGTCGAGGCTGACCAAAGCGCTTCAGCTTCCCTATCTCCTCGGCGCTAAGGGCGCCTGCGGGGCCTCCACCTTGCCGCTGCATCCCGCAGGACACTGAAAGGCTCCGGCGAATTCGCCCACGCACGAA
>NZ_JAERSD010000010.1 GCF_017912555.1 Bacillus sp. REN3
TCCTTTGAAAAATCCGATGAAATCCAAAAAGGGGTTCGGAATGAGAGCATTCCGAACCCCTTTTGTCTACAAACTGAGGTCCCCTAAAGGGACCTGTTTTATCCTGCCATCATTCTTCTGATGCCATTCTCTTTGCTGTTTCAACGGCCAGCCGCTTCGCTTTCTCCATGATTTCCGGAGCTTGTTCAGGAAAATGGTCCATTCCCTCCGCAACCAAGGAATCCATCACTTCCATGCCAAGGAACCCAAGTGCTTTCCGGAGATATCTATCTCCAAACTCATACTCAGCCATCGGCCCGGTGGAGTATATCCCGCCGCGTGTCTGGATGTGGACTGCTTTTCTGTCCGTAAGCAGTCCTTCCGGGCCATGTTCCTTATTCGTGAACGTTTTATCGACAATGAATAAATTATCCATGAATGCCTTCAAGACGGCTGGAGCGCCGAGATTCCAAAGCGGTGTCACGAAAACATAATAATCAGCATCAATGAATCTGTCTGCAAGCTCATGCATCCTCGTTATCTTTTCTTGCTCAACCATGGTAAGCTGATCGAATGTTTTCCCCATGAACGACAGTTTTGCCCTGGCATATAAGAGGTCCATATCGATTTCAGGAATATCCATATCATAAAGATGCATCCTGACAATTTCGGTTTCCGGCTTTTCCTTTGTGAATGCTTCGAGAAATGCCTCCCCGATTTGCGCTCCTTTTGATAGAGCAGCAGAAGTCTTCGGATTTGCAGTAATATACAACAATTTCGGCATTGCTGTCTCCGCCCTTCAATTGAAATTTTTGGGATTAATATAATTATAGTAACGAATATTAATTTGTTCAGAATTGAACAATAAGTGACGATTCCGAACTTTATGTGAATGCCAGCCCATTATTCTTTAAAAGGCATTCACATTGCGAACCATCAAAAAGGCAACCCGATCGGATGATCAGCTTGCCTTTTTCCTATACTTATCAAACTTCCTGTTGGTGCAGCTCATTCATATAATCTTTGATTTGCTTGATCCCTTCCAGCGATTCAATCAGCGATTCCGGATCCAGCACCATGATCATCCGTTTGTCGAAGCTGGCGACACCAGTAATGAATCCGGTCTTTTGATAAGCAATCAAACCAGGCTGTTTCAACTGGTCTTCCGAGATTTCAAGGATTTCCTTCGCGTCCTTGACAAGGATACCTATCGATATCCCGCTTGTCTGCAAGACAATCAATTTCGTTTTATCATTGGTTTTGATATCACGGTCATAAAGCACTTTTTCCAAGTCGATTACAGGGATCAATTCCCCCCTTACCTTTGCAAGCCCTGTCACATACTCTGGCATGTGAGGCACTGCCGTCATCCCATCAAGCTTTTCGATTGAAATGACATAGAGGATCGGAAAAGCGTACTCCTCTTTACCTGCCTGGAAAACGACCGTCTTACTGTGATCAACCATTGAGTTCACACCCTTTACGAATATCTGTCAATTCTTCTATCAACAATATACCATTTATTTCCCTTTAACATAAGACAGTTTAGGTTATGAATATAAAAGAGCCTCCATTTGCTGGAGACTCTCCTATTCTTATTGGGCAGCAACTTCTTTGATAAGCGCAATGACCATTTCACCAAGTTTTTCAAGCTCTTCAATTGGCATTCTTTCATTCGTCGTGTGTATTTCTTCATAACCGACTGCCAGGTTGACTGTCGGCACTCCAAACCCGGCAATGATATTGGCATCGCTTCCGCCGCCGCTGTGGAGCAGTTCACAGTTCCTGCCAATCTTCGCCGCGGCTTTCTTTGCAAGCTCAACCACGAGATCGCCTTCGCCGAATTTGAAACCAGGATACATGACCTGCACGTCAACATCTGCCTTGCCGCCCATTTCCTGTGCGGCTGATTCGAATGCATCCTTCATTTTCTTTACTTGGGCTTCCATCTTATCTGGCACTAAAGAGCGGGCTTCCGCAAGGATCTCAACGAGGTCGCAGACGATATTCGTCTGTGTGCCGCCCTGGAAGCGCCCAATATTGGCCGTTGTTTCCTGGTCAATGCGTCCAAGCGGCATCCTTGCAACAGCTTTGGCCGCAATCGTGATTGCTGAAATCCCTTTTTCAGGCGCCACGCCTGCATGCGCAGTTTTTCCGTGGATGACAGCAGCGATTTTTGCTTGTGTAGGCGCAGCCACAACAATATTCCCAACCTTCCCATCACTGTCAAGCGCATAGCCATATTTAGCCTTGACAAGCTTAGGATCAAGGACTTTGGCACCCACGAGTCCGGATTCTTCCCCGACGGTGATGATGAATTGGATGGTGCCATGCGGGATCGATTGTTCCTTCAAAACACGGACCGTTTCCAGCATAACGGCCAATCCTGCCTTATCATCCGCTCCCAGGATCGTGGTCCCGTCTGTGATGACATAGCCATCCTTGATCGAAGGCTTGACACCATTGGCAGGAACGACTGTATCCATATGAGAAGTAAAATAAATTGGATCAACGCCTTCCTTTGTTCCTTCAAGCGTGCAAATCAGGTTGCCTGCACCATGGCCAGTTTGCGCGGTCGTGTCATCCTCAAACACATCGACCCCCAAATCCGTGAATTTTTTCTTGAGGACACGGGCGATTTCCGCTTCATGTTTTGTTTCTGAATCAATTTGGACAAGCTCCAAAAATTCGTTCAACAAGCGTTCTTTATTTATCATTCAAGCCGACCTCCAAATATGTATATACTACTTGAGTATACCGTTAAATGATTTCCATCGGCAAATACAAAATATCATAGCGGGATGTTTCCATGCTTTTTACCCGGCCGGTCCTCTTTTTTCGTCCAAAGCATCTCAAGGGCCTGGATGAGTTTGATCCTTGTATCGCGCGGGTCAATGACATCATCGACCATTCCCTGGCTTGCAGCGACATATGGATTGGCGAATTTTTCACGGTATTCATCGATTTTTTGCTGGCGTGTCTGTTCCGGGTTTTCGCTGTTTTGGATTTCCCTTGCAAAGATGATGTTCGCTGCTCCCTGTGGTCCCATGACAGCTATTTCGGCATTCGGCCATGCGAATACCAGATCTGCGCCGATCGATTTACTGTTCAAAGCTACATATGCCCCTCCATAAGCTTTCCTGAGAATGACGGTCAACTTCGGGACAGTAGCCTCTGAGTATGCATAAAGGATTTTCGCCCCGTGGCGAATGATCCCGCCGTGTTCCTGCTTGATCCCAGGGAAGAAACCTGTAACGTCTTCAAAGGTGATGATCGGGATATTGAAGGAGTCACAGAACCTGATAAACCTGGATGCTTTATCAGAAGAATCGATATCGAGGCCACCCGCCATCACTTTAGGCTGATTGCAGACGAGCCCTACGACTTCACCCTTGATCCTTGCAAGCCCGATGACAATGTTCTTTGCAAAATCCTTCTGGATCTCAAGGAAAGAATCGGCATCGACAACCTGTTCAATCACCTTTCGTACATCGTACGGCCTGATCGCATCAAAGGGGATGATGTCCGTTAAATCCGGACGGTAATCATCTGTCCCGTCCGCTTCAAGGCGAGGCGGTTTCTCCTCATAATTTTGCGGCAAATAGCTTAACAGTGTACGGACCTGCTGGAGTGTTTCTTCTTCCGATTGTCCGTGGAAATGGGCGTTGCCACTGATCGTATTATGGACAATCGCACCGCCAAGGTCCTCAGCAGTGATTTTCTCGCCCGTTACTGTTTCGATTACCTTCGGCCCCGTAATGAACATCTGGCTCGTTTTTTCAACCATAAAGACAAAATCGGTAATTGCTGGAGAATAAACAGCGCCGCCTGCACACGGCCCCATGATGACTGAAATTTGGGGGATCACTCCAGAATAGATCGAATTGCGGTAAAAAATTTGACCGTAGCCATCGAGTGAAACAACGCCTTCCTGGATCCTCGCACCCCCTGAATCATTAAGGCCGATGAAGGGTGCTCCATTTTTAGCGGCAAGGTCCATGACATTGGCGATTTTCTTTGCATGCATTTCACCAAGGGCGCCTCCGAAAACGGTGAAATCCTGGGAAAATAAATAAATCGGCCGCCCATTCACTTTGCCGTAACCCGTAACGACACCGTCCCCGGGACCTTTTTGATTTTCGAGTCCGAAGTCCTTGCTCCTGTGCTGGATGAATGGATTCAATTCAACGAAACTGCCTGGGTCGACAAGCAGGTCGATCCGTTCCCGGGCAGTCAGTTTTCCCTTTTCATGCTGCTTTTCAATTCGTTCATCGCCGCCGCCAAGTTCAATCTCCCTGCGACGGTCATACAATTCATTAAGTTTCTCGTAGATATCCACCAATTCATTCAGCCTCCCTGTCTTTCTCACAAAGTTCAAACAAAACGCTTCCTGTCGATTTAGGATGTATGAAAGCCACTTTCGCTCCGCCCGCACCTCTTTTTGGTTCATCCTGGATCATTCGGATTCCTTTTTGCTTGATGTCATTGATCCGTTCCTGGATAGAATCCACTCCCAAAGCAACATGGTGGATGCCTTCACCTTTTTTCTCGATGAAGCGGGCGATAGCGCTTTCATCCGATGTTGGCTCCAGGAGCTCGATCTTTGTGTCCCCGGCTTTCAGGAACGCAACCTTTACCTTTTCACTCTCCACCTCTTCCACTCCCAACATGGGAAGCTTAAGGATGTCCGTATAAAAAGGGAGGGCTTGTGCGAGCGATCTCACTGCAATCCCGATATGGTCCACTTTTTTAATCATGCTAATCCCTCCAAATACTATTCAAACATATTTTAAATGATTTAAATATTCAATACAATTGTCACAAATCCTTCTTAATTAAAACTGTTGTTGATTTACCTCCCAAAATGTAAAATAATATAAAAAGGATTCGCAGCAATGGAAGGGGGATTTCTTTATGCGTAAGCGCAATACCAGGAAGGTTGTCGTGTATCTTATGCTTTTTGCCATGCTTGCTTCAACCCTTCTGATGGGGATTTCAACATTTTTATAAACGGGGAAAGGACTGTCAGCGACAGTCCTTTTTTATGCGCATAATGTTGAAACGTTCACCGCTTTTTTATTTTCTGATGGCCCCGTGCTCGACTGCCAATTCCAGGTAGCTTCTGGATGAAGTGGTCACAAGTATTTTCGTTCCCAAAGGGATGTAGTCGTACAATGATTCAACCGCTTCATTCTGCAGCCTGATGCATCCCTGGGATACTCTTTTGCCGATACTTGATGGATCATTCGTACCGTGGATTCCATAGATCCTTCCATCCGTCCCCCTGGCATCGAATCCAATCCACCTGCTTCCGAGCGGATTTTCCGGGCTGCCCCCTGGAATATCCTTTTTACGGTAGTATGGATGCTGCGCCTTGACGGTGACCGTGAACAAGCCTTCAGGTGTAAGGTTATCGGTTGTTCCGGTTGCGGCGCCGACGACAGTCTGGACCCTGTTCCCATTGATGAAGGCGACTTCATTCGTCTGTTTATTCACTATGATGAATGGATCACCCGGGAGCGGATTCGGTCCAAGCGGCCAGATCGGCGAGAATGCTAAAGCGAGCAGCAAAACAGAAATGAATCCTTGCATACTCAACCTCCAAGAGTTTTTTGTTAGTTTGCTCCGGAAAATTCTTTTTCATTCCTGCTCTTTTCTATCCTTAACCCTTTGAACGACTTTTTCAGCAACAGGTATTGCTCCAATTCGTTCACAATATTTAGCAGCGCTGCCCTCGCTTCGAATTCTTCTCTTGTCCTGGGAAGCTCCATATTCTCGAATTCCGACTTCATCCTCAACAATTTCTCAAGATAGAAGAGGGATGTGTTGCCAGGATTGATTCCTTTAGCGAGCCTTTCTATGAATTCAGCAACCATCTGCTCCTGCTCCACCTGATGATGGATCGAAGTCGCAGCTGGAAGGATGCGCTCAATGATTTCGAATTGTTTTTCCCTGATTTTAAAGTATTGATAGTACAAATCTTCATCTCGGGTGAAATGGTTTTCAACATCCTGGAAAGAAAGCATTTTCGCCTTTTCAATCAAACTTGCCGTCTCTGTCAGTTCATGGCCGTCCCAGCTGCTGTCGTGAGTACGCAAATAAAACGCGATTTCCTTGAAAATCATCCTGAAATGATCTTCGATTTCTCTTTGGTATTCTTCCAATTTGTTATCGACGCTCGGCATATAAAGGTTCATCACCAAAGCGACGCCAATCCCGACTGTGATGATTCCGAGTTCATTCAAAAGCAGTTCACCGGTCACACTTCCGGCAGAATAGATATGGAGGATAATGACACTGCTCGATACGATTCCTTCCCTTGCTCCTGCCATGACTACAGTGGGAATGAAAAAAAGCATCATGAGGCCGATCACAATAGGATGATACATGATTCCTTCAAAGAATACGGCTGAGAACCCCATCGCAATGATGCAAGCAAAGAAGCGGTGCCATGAAGCACGGAGCGATCTTTTTTTTGTAACCTGGATGCAAAGGATCGTAAGGATCCCAGCAGAAACATAATTCCCAAAACCGAAGGCTTCGGCAATCATGATCGAGAGCGCCGTCCCCAGTGCCGTTTTCAAGGTTCTATAGCCAATTCTGAATTTCTTGGACATTATTATCCGGACTCCTATCTAAATTAACACTTCGTTTAAAACCAACGCACTTTCATAGCTGTATGAAATAGCCATTTCGATTCCATCACAGTTCCTTTTTTGGAAAGCAGGGCTTGGTGCATCCCCGATTCCCTATTTCCTATATTACCGAAGCAAAAAAATAAAATGATCATACCATCAATGATATGATCATTTTACAATTTTACCAGATTGAAAAGCCAATACAAAAGACAACCTGCCTTTAAAGCATTTTTTCAAGGAATTCCTTTGCCCTGACACTTTCCGGGCTGCTGAAAAATTCGGCTGGAGGTGCGTCCTCCACCAAAACCCCGCCGTCAAGGAAAAGGACCCTGTCAGCAACTTCACGAGCGAAGCCCATCTCATGGGTCACGATCGCCATCGTCATCCCAGTATGCGCCAGCGATTTCATAACTTCCAGAACTTCTTTGACCATTTCGGGATCTAGTGCTGAAGTGGGTTCATCGAACAGCATGACTTCGGGATTCATCGCAAGCGCGCGCGCGATGGCAACCCGCTGCTTTTGCCCACCGGAAAGCCTGCTTGGATACTCATTCGCTTTCTCGGACAACCCCACCTTTTCTAATAGGGCAAGCCCCTGCTGCTCAGCATCGCTCCTTGACTGTCCTTTGACCTTTATTGGTGCATATGTGATGTTTTGGAGGACCGTCATATGCGGGAAAAGGTGGAAGTGCTGGAATACCATACCGACATTTTCCCTAACTTTATGGATGTTTGTTTTACTATCTGTCACTTCAACGGACCCAATCATGATTTTTCCGCTTGTCGGCTTTTCCAAAAGGTTCATGCAGCGCAGGAAGGTTGATTTGCCTGAACCCGATGGCCCGATGATCGCTACGACTTCCCCGTTTTCAATCGTAGTCGAAATTCCTTTTAACACTTTCAGCTTCCCAAATGACTTATGAAGGTCGTTTACTTTAATCACTTTGTCTCATTCTCCTTTCAATTGCCTTCCCAATCACAGTCAAGGAGATCACCATCAGATAATAGATGAGTCCAGCGAAGATCATCGGTTCGAAAAACCTGTATTGTTCCCCGCCGACAATATAGGACCTTCGCATAATATCATCCACGGCAATGACAGTCACAATTGCCGATTCCTTTGTCAGTGTAATGAACTCAATCATCAAAGCTGGCAGGATATTTTTCATCGCTTGTGGAAGGATGATATCCCGCATCATCCTTGTACCAGGTACACCAAGTGCCATAGCCGCCTCCCTTTGCCCTTTATCCACCGCCAGGATGCCTGCCCGAATGATCTCGGAAATGTAGGCAGCAGAATTTAGCGAGAATGAGACGACTGCGGCCGTATAGGCATCAATCTGGAATCCCAATATTTGAGGAGACCCATAGTAGATGATCATGACCTGCAATATCAACGGCGTACCGCGGAACACCGAGGTATAAATATCAGCAAACCAGTTCAACGCCCTGGAACGGCTGATTTTAAAAATGGCAAGGACAATGCCAAAGGCAAAGCCAAGCAGCCCCGCTACCAGGACGATTTTCAGTGTGACGCCAATCCCCTTCAAAATGTAAGGCATCGAAGGGACGATGGCGGTAAAATCAAGATTCATAGATTAACAGCCCTCTCTGACAATGACTTTGAAAAGAAAGGCGTCCAGAAGGCAAGAGCATTCTGGACGCCTCGTTCCAATCTTACTTTTCTCCACCGAACCATTTAACGACAAGCTTGTCCACTTCACCGTTTTCCATTTTTTCCTTGAGTACTTTATTGAATTCTTCTGTCAACTCGCTGTCTTTCGGAAAAGCAATCGCGGAACCAGCTTCTTCTTCCGAGTCTTCGAGTGTGAAGCCTGCAAGGTCCGGATTGTTCTTGAAGTAACCAGCTGCGACCGTATCTTCAATGATAGCAGCATCGATCCGCCCTGCCTTAATTTCCTGGACTAATTCAGGGATCCGGTTCCTTTTTTCAATTTTGATTTTCATTTCCTTGGCAATTTCCTTTGCCTTGTCTTCCTGGATCGAAGAAAGCTGGACACCCAGTGTCTTTCCGTCAAGGTCCTCGATTGACTCAATTTTGCTGTCCTTTGACGAAACGATCATATGCTTAGCAGTATAGTAAACATCTGAAAAGTCAACGCTCTTCTTACGCTTCTCTGTTGGTGTCATCCCGGCCATTACTAAGTCTACCTGATCAGCCTGGATTGCTGCGATCAATCCATTGAACTCCATATCCTTCACTTCTACCTCGTATCCGAGTTCCCCTGCGACCAAGTTTGCCAAGTCAATGTCAAAACCAATGATTTTGTCGCTTTTTGCCGTATCCACATATTCAAATGGAGGATAGTCAGCAGATGTACCCATCACTAATTCTTTCTTTTTTCCTCCATTTTCTCCCGAATTTTTATCATTGTTTGTTCCGCATGCCGCCAAAATTCCAATTATGAACATGCCAATCAGAAAAATAAATAGTCCCTTTTTCATTTCTGTTTCCCCCTGTTTTTATGCAAAAATATGAATGTATTAGTTAGAAATACGGTTTATTTATGCGTATTAACTAATAATTATTAACTAAGTTGTATTTTAACACAAAGTTATAATTATGCAAATATATTTTTAAATATAAATAAAAAATTGTCCATATCATGTTTTTCTTCAAATTCGGGGGTAATGTATTCTTGTGATTTTCCTCTTTATATGCAGGATTCCTCCAGGACTGTTTTTTTTCTGATAAAAAAGGGAAAAACATAGATACATCCCAGTTATTTTTATAACGGCAGGGCCAATGGACAGCATTATTGGGATGAGTCCTATATACACTTTGATAAGGAGGCAGGCAGGATGAACGATATTACTGTTTATACAACCAACACTTGACCGTACTGCACAATGATGAAAGAATTCCTTGAGTCTCAAGGATTAAACTACAAAGAAGTTAATGTGCAGTTGGATCCGATAGCTGCCCAAAGGCTAGTCGAGGAAACCGGGCAGATGGGGGTTCCCCAGACGAAAATTAATGGCCACTGGGTCCTTGGCTTCGACCCTGAAACACTGATGCAGCATGTAAAATAGTTGTGCCTAAAGCTTGTGGACAATGTCTAGTCTTTCTGGACGAGTCCGCAGGCTTTTTTCGTTTAATAAAGGCAGAACTGTCAAGCTTGCATTCCTTGTGAAAAGGAAAAACCACTTTCCATTATTGAATGAATCGGAATTCAAGGCTGAGGGTCTCGCGGAAAATGGAAAACAGCAGCAGAATTTTCAATCTCTGTTTGGCTATCCTAAAGGGAGGAGGGGTGATATTGAAACTTCGGATAATATTCATGAATGATCATTTTCATCCATTTTTATTCAACGATTATTGTATCTGCAGGAACCACTCTCCAGGCGGCATTTATCCGTGACCATCAATTATGGTTCAAAAAGGAAGATGAAGAAATCCAAATCACAACGGATCGATATGCCCGTTCACCCAAGTGGTCCTATGATGGCCGGTTCATTGCATATATCGATGGCGGAGTGAACGGTAAAGACTCCAATTTGTTCATTTATGACACCAAGGAAAAAGAAAACTACCAGCCATACGGCAGCACCTCAACGTTTGACTTCAAATGGTCACCCGTCAAAAATCAATTAGCCTTTACAGACCAAGGTCTGTTGCAAGTTACCAAAACCAGGATGGCCGCCCTCACGGATTTGAAAATGTCTGATTAGGTGTTAGCGGCTTTGAATGGTATCCGGATGGGAAAGACTTTATCGTTTCCTCGCAACCCTGTTTACAACCGACTGGATGGGGTCCTGTGCACCTTTATCGAATTCCGGTTGATGCTAAATTTACTGCTGGAAAAGTAAAGGCTTTCTATACAATCCAAACGAAGGATCCAGATTTATTTGCCATTACAGCCAATCATTTCAAATGGAGCCCGGATGGAAACTGGGTCAGTTTTTTAGCTATTCCTACCGCTTCCCTGGCAGCAGACAGTAATCTACTATATGTCATTACTTCAAAAGGAGAAAAGTTCCATGTTGCAGGCAGAATGTTAGGATACGATGACTGGATGAAGTGGGCTTCTTCAGCCAATCAACTAGCCTTTATTTCTGGTGAAGGAAGGTTTCTTGTTGAAAACAAGAAAACCACGATTTTAACTATTCCTCTTTTCATGCAGAAAAAGGAATATACTCCAAACGGGTATGTCGACCTTGATTTGGAATGGTACTCTCCAGCAAAAGGAATCGTGGCTCGCGCCAAAGAGAACAAGGAGTGGAAGGAAGGGACCATCCCGACGATGCTCACTACACTTTTTGCCGTAGACATTAAACAGAAGAACAAAACAAATCACTTTTCCGGGGAAGGGTGAATTTGACGAAGATCCCAAAACAACTGGTTCTTATCTTGCGTGAGTTCGAAGGAAAGAAAAAGTTGGTCAGGCTGATGTTTCGGTAAAGGATGGAATTAGCGGACAAGAATATTTATGGATAAAGAAAGTTGATGCATCACCAGTCTTGTTGCATTGAAACCAGGAATGGAACCCAGTACATTGACGGACATGAATCGATGACGTTTGATCAAAAGGGCAGTTCCGCTCCAGTCGCTTATTTCCGTGGTGGCTCTCTGTATTATGCGCCATCGTGTATCCTGCCCATCTTTGGCAGGATATTGGATGGGCTTCCATGAGATGGAAAAGGGTTCAGAATGAAATCATCCCGAACCCTTTTTCTCAACAAAAGGAACGCTTGCAAACCAGTTTTTTTATTACGCAATATTTGTTGGCCAAACCGTTATGGATAATGATTTTCTTATATTTCCTCGCAATACTCTTCGAACGCCTGCTGAAGCTTGTTCACGACCTCCATTGGGTCATGCCCTTCAATCTCGTGGCGTTCGATCATTGTACATAGTTTGCCGTCCTTCAACAGGGCAAAGGATGGGGATGATGGCGGATAGCCTGTGAAATAGCTTCTTGCCTTTTCCGTCGCCTCCTTGTCCTGGCCGGCAAATACGGTAACAAGCTGGTCGGGCCGCTTATCGTAATGGAGAGCATGTGCCGCAGCTGGGCGGGCGATGCCTCCAGCACAGCCACAGACTGAGTTCACCATTACAAGGGTTGTTCCTTTCTTTGCGAAAGCCTGATCGACTTCTTCACTCGCCGTTAACTCTGTATATCCAGCGGCCACGATTTCCTGGCGCGCCTGGCGGACTACATCATTCATAAAAAAATTAAAATCCATGCTCATGCATACTCTCTCCTCTGCTGGAAAATGATCTCGTACAACACAATCATACCAATTTATAATTTTTTTTCAAAGTATGTTTAACTGTAAGGGGGACCGGGAAAGGTATGAGTACAGCTAGATCCATACCCCTAAACTCCCTAGATGAAGGACAGCGGCATGTGTACCGCTGTCCACTTTTTTTGCTATGGAGGTTTGTTTTTCTAATGTCTATGTTAAAGACCAGTGTTGATTTTTGAAAAATGCCTGTGGACTGGAGTGGAAATCAACAATCAAATTTAACATAGCCTTTTAATAATAATAGATAAAAAAAGGCTGCCCGCATGGCAGCCTTTAATTTTTGGAACCGAAGAACGATGTGAACAATTCGTCTACAGCGGATGCAACTGGCCGGGTTCCGGAAATGACCTCATTTTCAACCTTCGGCAGCAGCAACTTAATGGCCGGATGATGAAAAAAGTTCGCTTGCAGCTGATCGATGATCATTTCATGCAGCCACTCCTTCGTCTGGAGCCGGCGGCGGTCATTGAATACCCCGCTGGATTTTGTCGTGCTGACAAAACGATTCACCGCCTCCCATATATCCTCAATCCCTTTATTTAAAAGTGCGGAGCTTGTCAGTGCACGCGATTCCCAGCCGACTGTCGAGGGCTGGAGGAAATGGAGGATCCGGTTATATTCCTCTTTCGTCTTCTTTGCCGCCTGCTCATTTGGACCATCCGCTTTATTGACGATTACCGCGTCCGCAAGTTCCATGATCCCCTTCTTCATTCCCTGCAGTTCATCGCCGGCGCCTGTAAGTACGAGGAGCATGAAAAAATCGACCATGTTCCTGACGATCACTTCACTTTGGCCGACCCCTACAGTTTCAACCAGGATGACATCAAAACCCGCTGCCTCACAGACAAGCATCGTCTCACGTGTTTTTCGATGAACCCCGCCGAGCTTTCCGCCGGATGGAGAGGGCCGTATGAACGCCCGTGGATTTTTAGACAGGCTTTCCATCCGAGTCTTGTCTCCGAGAATGCTTCCTCCCGTCAGGCTTGATGTAGGATCAACAGCAAGGACAGCAACCCTATGCCCAAGATTGCATAAATGCGTACCGAAGCTTTCAATGAAAGTGCTCTTGCCTGCGCCAGGAACACCTGTTATCCCGATTCTTATTGATTTTCCTGCATAAGGAAGCAGAAATTTCAGCAAGGTTTGAGCAGACTCGAAATCATGTTCCGCATTGCTTTCGATCAAGGTAATCCCGCGAGCAAGAGCTGTCCTGCTTCCATTTTTGATATCAGCCGCAAGCTGCTCAGCATTTATGCTGCGCCCACTGCCTTTTTTGACAAATCGGCCCGGTTTTCGTAAATCCGCTTCATTTAACCTGCCATCCTGTTCCACTCCCTGCTTCACAATGCTGGAAAAGGAATCTTCTTTACCCGGTTCAAACCATTCCGGCCTTTTTTCATCAGCCATTAATTTGACACTTCCTCATAGCCAAGACGGTCATAAATCGTCCTCAGTACTTTTTGGGCCGCAACCGGGATGACTGTGCCCGGCCCAAAGATTGCGCTTGCCCCATTGTCATATAAATATTGATAATCTTGCGCGGGGATGACCCCTCCCACGATTACGACGATGTCTTCGCGGCCAAGCTTCTTCAACTCTTTTATGAGCAGCGGAAGCAAGGTTTTATGTCCCGCAGCGAGCGAGCTGATGCCAATGGCATGGACGTCGTTTTCGACTGCCTGGATCGCAGTTTCCGCTGGTGTTTGGAATAGCGGGCCGATATCGACATCGAATCCGAGGTCCGCGAATGCGGTGGATATGACCTTTGCCCCGCGGTCATGTCCATCCTGTCCCATTTTCGCGATCATGATTCGAGGTCTTCGCCCTTCATTTTCCAAAAACTCGTCTGTAAGGCGTTTCACTTCGGAAATTTCTTCCTCATTCGAGAATGCTGAACTGTAGACACCGCTGATTGACCGGATGACCGCTTTATGCCTTCCTGCCGCCCTTTCCACCGCATCGGAAATCTCACCCAGCGTTGCCCGTTCCCTTGCAGCCTGGACCGCAAGCTCCAGCAGGTTCCCGTTCCCGGTTTCGGCAGCCTTCGCAAGAGCATCCAGTGCTTGTGCCACTTTTTCATCATCCCGGTTATCCTTCAATTCATTGAGACGCGTAATTTGCTTGTTGCGGACAGCTGTATTGTCAATATCAAGAATATCTAAAGGATCTTCCTGATCAAGCCTGTATTGATTTACGCCGATGATCGTTTCTTTTCCAGAATCAATCTGCGCCTGCCTTCTTGCGGCAGCTTCTTCGATCCTCATTTTTGGCAGGCCAGTTTCAATAGCTTTAGCCATCCCGCCAAGGCTTTCAATTTCTTCAATGTGCTCCCAGGCCCGGTCAATCAATGACTTTGTCAGGCTTTCGACATAATGGCTGCCGGCCCATGGGTCAATGACCTTGGTGATTTCCGTTTCTTCCTGAAGATATAACTGGGTGTTCCTGGCAATCCTCGCGGAGAAATCGGTCGGCAAAGCAATGGCCTCATCCAGCGCATTCGTATGGAGCGACTGGGTGTGTCCCATGGCGGCTGCATGGGCTTCAATCAGCGTCCTGATCACATTGTTGAATGGATCCTGCTCAGTCAAGCTCCAGCCTGACGTTTGTGAATGGGTCCGGAGCGCCATAGTTTTTTCATTCTTCGGATCGAAGGCTTTCATCATTTTCGCCCAGATGAAACGGGCTGCTCTCATTTTAGCCACTTCCATGAAGTAATTCATGCCGATTGCCCAGAAAAATGACAGCCTTGGTGCGAATGAGTCGATACCGATGCCTGCCTTTAAACCTGTCCTTACATATTCAAGGCCATCGGCAAGCGTATAGGCAAGCTCGATGTCAGCCGGAGCGCCAGCTTCCTGCATATGGTACCCCGAAATGCTGATCGAGTTGAATTTCGGCATGTATTTTGACGTGTATTCAAAAATATCGGCAATGATTTTCATCGACATTTCCGGCGGATAGATATACGTATTCCGGACCATATATTCCTTGAGTATATCATTCTGGATTGTTCCTGAAAGTTTATCCTGTGTCACTCCCTGTTCTTCTGCCGTGACGATGAAAAAAGCCATGATTGGCAAAACAGCGCCATTCATCGTCATGGAGACAGACATCTGGTCAAGCGGGATGCCATCGAAAAGGATTTTCATATCCAGGATTGAATCGATCGCTACTCCCGCCTTACCGACATCCCCTTCAACCCGGGGGTGATCAGAATCATATCCCCGGTGTGTCGCGAGATCAAAAGCTACAGACAGGCCTTTTTGTCCCATTTCCAGATTTCTCCTGTAGAAGGCATTGCTCTCTTCAGCTGTCGAAAATCCTGCATATTGACGGACAGTCCATGGCCGGTTCACGTACATGGCAGGATAAGGCCCTCTTGTGAATGGAGGAAGACCAGGCAGGCTTGCCGCATGCTCTGCATCGCCTGCATCGTTCCCGGTATACAGCGGCTTGATCCTGATATTCTCATTTGTGTTAAAAAGCTGGCTGTCGCCAAATTCCGGCACAGAAACCTGGTCCCCTCCATTATCGAATAGTCGGACCTTAGTAAAATCAGGCTTTTTCATCTGCTGCTACCTCCATTTCATCCAGCATCGAAGTCAGGATTTCATGGACATCGCTCTTAATATGGATAAAACCTTCAACGCCCGCTTCCTTCCATTCCTCGATTTCCTTTCCATCCGGCAAGCCGGCAACAAACAATTGAAGCTCGGGATACTTCCTTTTCATTTCAACTGCGATCTGCACTCCATTTTGAGCATAATCTTCTGCGGAACCGCAAATGACAAACTGTTTGCCGCCTTGTGTTTCAATGAAGCTCCCAGCTTCCTCCGATGAGCAGATTTCCTTACTACGTTCGGTATGGATCCCGCCAGCTGCCATCATGCCCGAGATGAAATCAGCCCTAGCTTTATGGTTTTTCAGTGAGCCCAGGCATATTAACCCAACGATTGGCTTCAAGCCCGTCATCCTTTCAAGGCGGATTGCCCTGAAACGAAGCTGTTCAAACGGCTCGGCCAGCCTCTCCTCCATAAGGGGAGGAAAGTCGGCACCATCTTCCAGTTTGTTGAACGATTCTGCCAATCCTTCCTGAAGTGTGGCCATCATCTTGATTTCGGAAAGTTGGCCGTCCATAAAGAACGTCTGTTCAGTATGCTTGTCCGGTTCCTCCGGATGATCGGATAGATTGGCATATACATTCGTCCCTATAATGCTTTTCTTACGCTTATGGATATCCTTCTTGCGGAGTTCAGCCATGTTCCTTATGATGGTTTGAAGCCATCCTGATTTCAAAGCTTCATATATGCCTCCGCGGCTGTCGATTTCCAGGAAAAGCTCCCATGATTTTTCCGCTAGCTGGTTTGTGATGGTTTCAATGTACCATGCACCGCCTGCGGGATCCGCAACCCTTTCAAGTTGGGCTTCAGATTTTAAAATAAGCTGGGTGTTCCTGGCTATCCTTTCCCCAAAAGAATCAGTTTTCCCAGCAGCCTCAGCAAATGTGCCAGTGTGCAGGTACTGAATGCCTCCAAGGACAGCTGCAAAAGCTTCATTCCCGACCCTGAGCATGTTCACATATGGATCGAACACGGTCTTGGTATAAGCGGAAGTTTCCGCGGAAATCACCATTTTTCGATCTGGCTCGGCAGCCCCGAATGCCTCGACTGCCTTCGACCATAACAGCCGGGCAGCCCTTAGTTTTGCAGTTTCCATGAAAAAGTTCGAACCAACGGAAAAATTGAAAACGAACTTCGATAGTGCCCGCTCCAAATCCCACCCATTTTCCAACAGCCTTTGAAGCAGGTAAACGCCGGTAGAAACCGCTATTGCCAGCTCCTGCACCGCGTTCGCGCCACTGTTATGGTACGGGGAGGCATTGACAAGCACTGTCTTCAATTCAGGCATCAACTCATCAGCTTCCTCCAGCATGCTGGACCAACTCATATAAAACGCGTTTTCCTCTTTTGGGAGCCCGCCGGCAACACTTGCTTCCGCAACAGGATCAGATCCAATGAAACCCGTAAGTGTTTTTCCGGAAACCCTTTCGGCACTTGAAACAACTGCAAGCATAGGCCCCTGAAGAAATCCGGCATTCAGGCTGAATGGGAAGTCGCTCCCGACCCTTTCCACGAAAGATGCCAGCTTTTTGTTATCTTCAAACAAACTGGGTTTTACCTCAAAAGCAATCGCTGTCTGTCCTTTGGAAAGTGCCAGTTTCAATTTTCCTTCAAGCTCATCAAGTGATTTGTAAGAAAGACGATTGGCAACCTTCCACGGGTCGGTTTGGTAGCCCAGTTTCTCGATTCCCCGCCTGAAACCCTTCTCGCCAGGCTGGCCACAGCCCTCATTATCCTTCACGTCTTCTGCTGTATAGAATGGCTTGAGGACGATATTTTCATATGTATCTGTGTAAAGGGAATCCAGCGATTTCCCTTTGAGAGACGCGGATGCTTTTGCTTCCCAATCCTCCAGCGCCGGTTTTTGAAAAGAGGTTGTTTTCATCGATTCTATTCCCATACTTCACTGTCCTGGAGTACGGACAGCCTGCCCTCCTTCATCCTTGGATAATTTTGAAAAATCTAATTTTTCTTTTCTTCTTTATTTTATTATAATGCTGCTCATCTAGCAACGCACGGGTCCAGCAAGAAAATTCCATGCCTTTTCTAGGTAAAGAAAGCCGATTCTATAAGAAAAGCGCGTAACTCTTTTGTCAGCAAGTCAGCGTGAACAGGCAAAAGACGAGCCGTAAGGAGGCTGCTCTCTCCCACCAGGCTGCTCCGCCAAGAAGAAAGCGCTCTTGCTGCCTTGCGATACGGTGTGAGCAGAAGGACCAATTTATTCAGCTTAGTCCTGCGAATTTTTTTTGGTATTGCTTATGACTGCCGGGCTTGGCACTTGTAACAGGATATTTCTCATTGGTGATTTTATATTTTCCTCTCTCATAAAAAAATCCGCTGCTGAATAGGCAGCGGATTATAACCAACCTTAATAAATGGATGTGTTCCCCTTTGAGGTATTCTCCAAAATCTCTTTCACCCTCTGGAGGAAGCGGCCGCACACGAGGCCATCAAGGACACGATGGTCCAGGGATAAGCACAGATTGACCATATCCCTGACCGCAATCATGCCGTTGTTCATAACGACTGGACGCTTGACGATCGATTCCACCTGAAGGATGGCTGCCTGCGGATAGTTGATGATACCCATTGACTGGACGGAGCCAAAAGAACCTGTATTGTTGACAGTGAATGTTCCGCCTTGCATGTCCTCGGAACGAAGTTTGCCTGCACGGACTTTTTGGGCCATTTCCGTTATTTCCCGCGCGATGCCCTTGATTGTTTTTTCATCTGCGTTCTTTATGACCGGAACGAATAACGCATCATCCGTCGCAACAGCAATCGAGATATTGATTTCTTTCTTCTGGACGATCTTGTCCCCTGCCCACATCGAATTAACTTGCGGGAATTCTTTCAGCGCCTGGGCTGCTGCTTTCACAAAGAAAGCAAAGAATGTCAAATTGAATCCTTCTTTTTTCTTGAATTCATCCTTGATGTCATTCCTGTATTCCACAAGGTTCGTCACATCGACTTCGACCATTGTCCATGCATGCGGGGCTTCGTGCTTGCTTCTCAGCATGTTGGCCGCAATGGCCTTGCGGACGCCAGTGACAGGTATTTCGATGTCCCCTGCAGTCACCGGAACTGACAATGCCTGCGGCTGGGATGTTGAAGCCGCTGGCTCGGATTGCTGGGCTGGCTGTGAAGGGGCCTGTTGTTCAACAGCTGGCTGTTCCTTTTTGGAAGCATTTGCCGCATGCTGCGGGATACTGCCTGTCTCGATCAGTTTCAACAAGTCTTTTCTTGTGATGCGTCCGCCGGCACCGCTTCCATTGACCTGGCTGAGGTCGATATTATTCTCCTCGGCAAGCTTAAGGACAGCAGGAGAGTACCGTGCTTTATTCCCTTCATTTGCCACAGGGGCCTGGGACTGAGGATCGCTGTCTTGCTCTGCTTCAGCAGCAGGGTTTGATTCTGCACTATCCGGAGCTGCACCGCCGCCATCTATTTCAATCGTACAGATGATTTCGCCAACTTCCAGAGTGTCTCCTTCGTTTGCGATCAATTCCTTGATCGTTCCTGTAAAGGATGATGGGACTTCTGCATTCACTTTGTCTGTCATCACCTCTGCGAGCGGATCGTATTTATTAACATTGTCGCCGACAGAAACCAGCCATTTGCTGATCGTACCTTCTGTTACACTTTCTCCTAATTGAGGCATCTTGATTTGTTCGATTGCCAAAGGTTGACCCTCCTCTTCCGATTCATATCCATTATCCGTTCACGTTAAAATTCGGCAAGCTCTCTCATCGCCTTTTCCACTTTATCAGGGTTGATCATGAAAAACTTCTCCATTGTTGGGGCATAAGGCATCGCAGGGACATCCGGGCCTGCTAACCTCTTGATAGGAGCATCCAGCTCGAACAAGCAGTTCTCAGCGATGATCGCAGAGACCTCGCTCATGATGCTGCCTTCTTTGTTGTCCTCTGTCACAAGCAGGACTTTTCCTGTTTTCGAAGCAGCCTCGATAATGGCTTCTTTGTCCAAAGGATAGACAGTCCTCAAGTCAAGGATATGCGAGGTTATGCCATCCTTGGCCAATCGCTCTGCTGCCTGAAGGGCAAAGTGAACAGCGAGGCCATATGTGATGACTGTTATGTCTTCTCCCTCACGCTTCACGTCCGCCTTGCCAATTGGAAGGACATAATCATCCTCGGGTACTTCTCCCTTGATCAGCCGATAGGCACGCTTATGCTCAAAGAACAATACTGGATCTTCATCCCTGATTGCGGCTTTCAAAAGCCCCTTAACATCGTATGGAGTCGAAGGCATGACAATCTTCAATCCCGGCTGATTCGCGAATACTGCCTCAACCGACTGCGAGTGGTATAAAGCGCCGTGCACTCCGCCTCCATAAGGAGCACGGATGACCATCGGACAGCTCCAGTCATTATTGGAGCGGTATCGTATCCTTGCTGCCTCAGAAATGATCTGGTTCACGGCAGGCATGATAAAATCAGCAAACTGCATTTCTGCAATCGGGCGCATCCCGTACATGGCAGCCCCGATCCCGACACCGGCTATAGCCGATTCAGCAAGTGGCGCATCAATCACCCGTTCCTCCCCAAATCGATCGTAGAGGCCCTGGGTTGCTTTGAATACTCCGCCTTTCTTTCCGACGTCTTCTCCAAGAACAAAAACTCTTGGGTCTCTTTCCATCTCTTCTTTTATTGCCAATGTTACTGCATCTATATAAGAAATAACCGCCATCCTTGTTCCCCCTTACTCTTGAGCGTATACATATTTTAAGGCGTGTTCCGGCTCTGCATATGGTGCGTTTTCAGCATAGTCCGTAGCTTCATTGACCATTTTCATGATTTTATCATTGATTTCTTTTTCGGTGTCATCATTCATGATCCCATTTTCCTTAAGATAAGCACCGAATGTGATGATCGGGTCATTTGATTTAGCCTTGGCGACTTCATCAGGGGCACGATAGCTCCTATCATCGTCATCCGAGGAGTGAGGAGTCAGACGGTAGGAGACCGCCTCAATCAATGATGGGCCTTCCCCTCGGCGTCCGCGGTCAGCGGCTTCCTTGACAGCCTGATATACCTCAAGAGGGTCATTCCCATTCACCGTAACCCCGGGCATGCCATAGCCAATTGCCCTGTCAGACACTCTCTCGGCGGCAACCTGCTTCTCGTATGGAACCGAAATCGCGTATTTATTGTTTTCAACCATGAAGATGACAGGCAGCTTATGGACTCCGGCAAAGTTTGCACCTTCGTGGAAATCCCCCTGGTTTGATGAACCTTCACCAAAAGTAACGAAAGTAACCAGGTCCTTCTTTTCCATCCTCCCTGCAAGGGCAATTCCAACTGCATGAGGAACCTGCGTTGTTACAGGGGAAGATCCGGTCACGATCCTATTTTTCTTTTGCCCGAAATGGCCTGGCATCTGGCGGCCGCCTGAGTTAGGGTCTTCCGCTTTGGCAAAACCGGAAAGCATCAGATCTTTTGCAGTCATGCCAAAAGTTAAGACCACGCCCATGTCCCTATAGTACGGAAGAACATAATCCTTTTCCCGGTCCAGTGCGAACGCGGCGCCTACCTGCGCGGCCTCCTGCCCTTGGCAGGAAATCACGAACGGGATTTTCCCGGCGCGGTTCAGCAGCCACATCCGCTCATCAAGCCGGCGTGCAAGCAGCATTGTTTCATACATTTCCAAAACTTTCTCATCACTTAAACCAAGTGCAGCGTGACGGTTTTCTGCCATCGTTATACCTCCCAATTGTTCGTATTGCTCTTAAGAATGGATCGCAAGGCCATCAACAGCCAATGCGGCTTCACCAATCGCCTCGGATAGCGTCGGATGCGGATGGATTGTATGGGAAACTTCCCAAGGAGTGGCATCCAATACCTTTGCGAGTCCTGCTTCGGATATCATATCGGTGACATGAGGTCCGATCATGTGGACGCCAAGGATATCGTCGGTATTTTTATCAGCGACGATCTTGACAAAACCATCTGTCTCCCCATAGACAAGTGCTTTCCCGATTGCCTTGAACGAGAATTTCCCTACTTTCACTTCAAAGCCTTTTTCAATCGCTTCATCTTCGGTAAGACCGACGCTCGAAGCCTCTGGAGAGCTGTAGATACATTTGGATACGAGCGAATAGTCGATCGGCCGAGGCTCTTTTCCGGTGATATGTTCAACAGCCACTATTCCTTCATGTGACGCAACATGGGCCAGCTGCAGTCCGCCAATCACGTCCCCGATTGCGTAGATATGTGATTCCTTCGTCTGGAAAAATTCGTTGGTCTGGATGAAGCCTTTCTCAAGCTGGATTTCAGTATTTTCAAGACCGATGCCCTCTACGTTTGCCTGTCGTCCGACAGAAACGAGCAATTTGTCTGCAGTAAATTCCTTTTGTTCCCCCTTGATTTCTGCGCTGATGGTCACACTGCCGTTTTTTTGGAGGGTTTCTGGAAGCACTTTTGCTCCCGTGACGATTTTGACGCCTTTTTTCTTCATTGCTCTCTGCATTTCTTTCGAAACTTCCCTATCTTCTGTAGGGACGATCCGGTCAGCATATTCGATGACCGTTACTGATACGCCAAAGTCAGCAAGCATCGAAGCCCACTCGATTCCGATCACGCCGCCTCCGACGATGATGATTGATTCCGGAAGTTCTTCCATCTCTAGAGCTTCATCTGATGTCATGATGTATTCGCCATCAGCCTCAAGTCCTTGCAATGTCCTTGGCCTTGATCCAGTCGCGATAATCACATTCTTTGGAATGAGCATTTCGTTCTCTTCGCCATTATTCATTTCGACAGAGACCGTTCCAGGCATTGGCGAAAAAATCGAAGGGCCGAGGATACGCCCGTAACCTTCGAATACATCGATTTTCCCCTGCTTCATCAAATGCTGGACACCTTTGTGCAGTTGGGAGACAATCTTGCCTTTGCGTTCCTGTACCTTTGTGAATTTTACACCGACATCTCCTGTTGTAATGCCGAAATCTTCGCTCTTCTTGGCTGTAGCATAAACTTCCGCGCTTCTTAACAGCGCCTTGCTTGGTATACAGCCCTTATGGAGGCATGTCCCGCCAAGCTTGCCCTTTTCGACTATAGCAGTCTTCAACCCTAGCTGCGAAGCACGGATAGCCGCAACATATCCTCCTGTACCGCCGCCGATTATGACCAAATCGTATTCCTCTGCCATCTCTATCGCTCCTTAAAATCGATTTCCGTTTCCCGGATATTCTTTTACAGCTTCTTCACCGCGTAGAATTCTCAACGCCCCTTCCGACAGTGCTTGCAATTCATTCTCACCTGGTTTGACAATTACATCAGCGATCCAGTCGATCCGTTCCGAAATATCCCTTACGAACTCTTTTCCATATGCAAGCCCTCCAGTCAAGATAATCGCATCCACTTTTCCGGCAAGGACTGCGCTTGCGGAGCCTATTTCCTTGGCAACCTGGTATGCCATTGCCTTGTACACCCGTCTTGCCTTTTCATTGCCCTGCTCGATCATTTTTTCGACCTTAATCGCATCATTTGTCCCAAGATACCCTACAAGGCCACCCTGACCGACGAGCTTCTTCATAATCTCTTCTCGATAATAATCCCCAGAATAGCAAAGTGTGACAAGATCACCTGCTGGGACTGTACCGGCACGTTCCGGGCTGAATGGGCCCTCGCCGTGAAGTCCGTTATTAACATCGATTACCCTCCCCATTTTATGGGCGCCGACAGTGATTCCGCCACCAAGGTGGGTAACGATCAGGTTCGTTTCCTCATATTTCTTCCCAAACTCGCGTGCGACCCTTCGGGCAACTGCCTTTTGATTCAAAGCATGAAAGATGCTTTTTCTTTCAATCAATGAAAAACCCGAGATCCGGGCAATCGGATCGAGCTCGTCAACTACAACTGGATCGACGATATAGGAAGGAATATTCAGACCAGTGGCGATTTCATATGCCAGGATGCCGCCTAAATTTGAAGCATGCTGGCCTGAATAGCCGGCACGCAAATCAGCAAGCATTTTGCCGTTTACTGCATAGGTTCCGCCTTCTATTGGCCTCAGAAGACCTCCGCGCCCGCAAACAGCGCTTAGTTTCGAAATATTGATTCCTTCCATATCGAGCGTTTCCAGTATCATGTTTTTCCTGAATTCGTACTGATCGATGATTGTTTCAAATGAATTCGTTAATGCAGCATCATGGCGGATGGTTTTCTCCATTACGGAAACTTCATTATCAAAGACTCCGATTTTCGTTGATGTAGAACCTGGGTTTATCACTAGAATCCGATATTCTGTTTGTTGCACACAATGTTACCTCCAATTTAATAACGGACCTCATCCGGCTATCCGTATAAACCATCAAATTCCAATTTGGAAACAGCAAGGGCGCCGAATGACAGATTCAGCGCTCTTGCTGCTTATGCCTTTTCGATTTTATCGGCGGCTCAAGATGTGGTGGCCATTCTGAAGGAATTGGCTGCGTGAATTCCGCATTCTTTCGATACGCTCTTCTGCCATCAGGTCTGCGGCTTTATAGGTAGGGATTCCATCCCTCTTTGCAATCTCGATTACTTTTTCGATATTGTTGTAAATCGTTTCAACCTTCTTCAGGGCCCGTTCGCTGTTATAGCCATAAAGTTCATCGGCAACGTTGATGACGCCTCCGGCATTGATGACATAGTCCGGAGCATAGACAATTCCTAGTTCATGGATCAAATCTCCATGCTTCGTTTCCTTCAATTGGTTGTTTGCTGACCCAGCAATTACCTTTGCCTTCAACTGGGGAATTGTTTCATCATTGATGACCGCACCAAGTGCGCATGGAGCATAAATGTCACATTCAACTCCATATATTTCATCTGGCTCCACTGCCTTTGCACCGAAATCATCGACAGCTCTTTGGACAGCTTCCTTGTTAATGTCTGTTACGATCAGTTGCGCGCCTTCTTCATGGAGGTGGCGGCAAAGAGTGTAAGCAACGTTCCCTACCCCTTGGACAGCAACCGTCTTTCCTTCGAGTGAATCTGTTCCGTATGCTTCTTTGGCCGCCGCCTTCATTCCTCTATATACGCCATAAGCTGTTACCGGGGATGGGTTTCCGGAAGATCCGAATGCCGGGGAAATACCCGTGACAAAGTCTGTTTCTTCATGGATCATGTCCATATCCGCAACTGTTGTGCCGACATCCTCAGCAGTGATATACCTTCCGTTCAAACCCTGTACATAGCGGCCAAATGCACGGAACATTTCTTCATTCTTATCCTTGCGCGGGTCACCGATGATCACCGTTTTGCCTCCGCCAAGATTCAAGCCTGCAGCAGCATTTTTATATGTCATTCCTTTCGCAAGGCGCAGCGCGTCTTCAATCGCTGCTTCTTCGGACTCATAGGTCCACATCCGGGTGCCGCCAAGCGCCGGCCCAAGAGTCGTATCATGAATGGCAATGATTGCTTTCAATCCCGATTGTTTATCCTGGCAAAATACCACCTGCTCGTAGTCATACTGTTCAAGATACTTAAAGATTTCCATTCCTTTTTCCTCCCCTTATATATGTAGAGTGATTATTTTGATGCAGAGCATAACGCCAAAGCAAGAGAATACAGCTTGCTTTCGGCAGTGTCTGCCCTGGACGTCAACACGATTGGGGCCATTGCGCCGGCTATCACTGCACCAACCTTTGCATTGGCAAAATAAATCAATGATTTATATAGGACATTGCCAACTTCAATGGCAGGGACAAGCAGAATATCGGCCATTCCGGCAACCTCGCTGCTGATTCCTTTGTGTTCTGCAGCAGTCTTTGACACGGCATTGTCAAGGGCAAGGGGGCCATCGATGATGCAGCCTTTAATCTGTCCGCGCTTGTTCATCATAGATAGGGCAGCCGCATCAAGAGTTGCCTGCATGGCCGGATTGACCGTTTCTACTGCCGCCAGTGGTGCAACTCTTGGATACTCGATCCCGATTGATTGAGCAACCTTTACTGCATTTTTCACGATTTGCACTTTTTGCTCCAAATCAGGAGAAATATTCATCGCAGCATCTGTCACAATCGTGAACCTGTCGTATCCTGGCACTTCAAAGACTGCAACATGAGACAGGACTGCTCCAGTCCTCAAACCATATTCCTTGTTCAGGACAGCTTTCAAAATAGAAGCCGTCGGGATGTTTCCCTTCATTAAAACATTTGCTTCGTCCGACTTGACTGCTTTCACAGACATTTCCGCTGCAATATTAGTATCCCGGGCAGAGATGATTTTAATCGCATCATGATCAAGCAGTTCCCGATGTTCCGATGAAATGATTCTCTTGATTTCTTCATCATTTCCGAATAAAAGGAAGTCAGCTAGATTGTGATTGACTGCTTCTGCGACCGCTTCCACTACTTCGGCATCTTCCGCTGCAGCAACTGCAACTGTCTTTCTCCCGGCTTGTGATGCCTTTTTAAGCAGCAATTCCAATTCCATGTTTGCCTTCAACCCTTTCCTTTAATGGCGCATCACCCAAGTATTTTATAATGCAAGAACCGTGCCAAATCAAAAACATGAAAGCGCTTTATTTCTCCCACAAAACATTCTGCAATATTTTGCGCACTATGAATTATTTTGCATGCTAAAGATTTCAATTTTATACTTTTCTATTTTATAGTATAAATTGCGGACGGAGACACCAAGCATTTTTGCGGCTTTCGTTTTATTGCCATCTACCCTGTTAAGTGTTTCCCTGATGATTTTTTCTTCATGCTTTTCCATTTGGGATGTTAATGTTTCGGACACCGGGAATGAGTCCATTTTTTTCTGTGACTCCTTCGGCACACTTCCCTGTAAATCAGGCAAATGTTCTGCATCAATGATTGTTTCGTTAAAATTCAGGAAGATGATGGCTCTGCCAAGCACATTTTCCAATTCCCTTACATTGCCGGGCCAATCATAGTCCATCAGTTTTTTTATCGCCCGGTCTGTAACTCCCTCGACGTTTCGCCCATAATCCTGATTAATCTTATGAATCAATCTTTCGCACAGCAGCGGGATGTCTTCTTTCCTGCGCCTTAATGGCGGAATGTGGATTGGCATCCTATTTAGCCGGTAATATAAATCTTCGCGGAAATTACCATTGGCAATCCCTTTTTCCAGGTTCATGTTCGTGGCGGCTATCACCCTTACATTGATTTGAACAGCCTTTGTACCGCCAACCCGGACAATCTCATTCTCCTGAAGGACCCTTAACAGCTTGGCCTGTGTGTTGGCAGGCAACTCGCCAATTTCATCAAGGAAAATACTGCCGTTATTCGCCTCTTCGAAAAAACCGCGTTTGCCTCCTCTTTTAGCACCGGAAAAAGCTCCTTCTTCATAACCAAAAAGTTCGCTTTCAAGCAACGACTCAGAGATGGCTGCACAATTCACCCTTATGAACTTATTGAATTTGCGGTCACTGGCATTATGGATGGCATGGGCGAACAGCTCTTTTCCGGTACCTGATTCACCTCTTAATAAAACAGTTGCAGGCGTTTTAGCCCCAAGCTTTGCCTGTTCAATGGGAATAGTCATTTCCTCGGATTGACCAATTATATCTTCAAACGAATACTTCGCTTCCAACGTCCTGATGATCTGTCTGGCACGGTTAAGTTCCCGACTGAGATTCTTGATTTCTGACACATCGTGGATCACCCCTACGCTCCCCTTCAAGATTCCATCGACAATGATTGGGGCGACATTGACAACTACTTCTTTCTTATTCGGTCCAACCCTCATGGCTGCGCCTCTTACCGGCCGTCTTGTCTTCAGTACTTTCATATGCATGCTTTCACCTTCGGAAATATCAGCTGTCGCCGGCTTGCCAATGACTTCCTCTTCCTTCAGTCCGGTAATCCGTGTGTAAGCCGGATTGATCATCAGACCGCGGCCGTTCTCGTCTACGACCGAAATGGCTTCATCGCTGGAATGGATAATCGCCTGGAGCATCGTCTGGATTTCCTTAAGGTCCGTGATTTCCTCAGCAAGGTCAACTACTTCTGTTATGTCTTTAAAAACTGCAAATGCACCGATCAATTGATCATCCGCATCCAATATCGGTATTCTTGTCGTAATGATTTTCGAACCATTACCCAGCTCGAACTCCTGGTTATTCTCAACCTTCCTTGTCGTCAAAATCCTGGGCAGTTGGCTTGATGGGATGACTTCCAAAACGTGTTTCCCCTCTGCTTCCCGCTTTGGTATCCCAACGATTTTTTCGGCGCTCTTGTTAAACAGCGTAATAATTCCTTCAGTGTTGATCACAATCATTCCATCGCCTGTCGAGTTGAAAATCAAATTATGTTCATATGTAATCTTTCTCAGCGTCTGGATTAAATCTTCTTTCTCTTCAAGGAGCATGGCCAGAAGGAACGCAACACTGCCGGGGATCAAAACAGTGTTCTTGCTCCGGGCATCCCGCAATTCCCGAAAAACCTGCTCATCACCTGTCACTTCAATGATGATATCAAGATCATCAGATAAGAAATGCCGCCAATCGGTCCCAATTCGAATCCCTTCTTTTTTTGCGGCTTTGATTCCTGGCGCCGATGGATTGAGATCGACTACAGCTGTTATTTCAGCTGTCCTTTTAAATATGTCAAGGATCGCCATCCCGCCTTTTCCCGCTCCAACAATCAATATTTTTTGCATATTATCCTCCAATTACCCGGAAAAATATTTCACACCTTGCGTATATAGCCTGCAATATTCTTCAGGTCCATTGTAAATGTTTTTGACAGCCTTGACAAATTTCGTTATTGTTTTATCATTTAGGCGAGAAGAAATTATTTATTTGCGAAGGGAAATCATCCATGACAAGGATCATTGCACTCATCATCATGCTGATACCAGGATTTATCGCAGCATTGGGGATTAAATTGATGCGCGATATGGTATTTGGCATTTTGCAGTCACCATTTCCATACTTATGGCTCCAATTCCTCGCAGGACTTGTTTTTTTCCTTGCAGGTTTAGGCTTTGTGGCCGGGTTCATTCTCCACAGAGATCGAAAAAAGAATAAAGTCCAGGCAATCTTCAGGATTCCGGACAGCAAAAAACAAAACAGGCCATGACACATCAGGCCTGTTTTGCTTTTCTTTTAATTTTCCTTGCCTTAACCGGGTCATCCGTTATCACAGCACTGCAATCAACCTTGAAAAGCCGCTCAAGTTCCAGCTCACTGTTCACAGTGTACGGCCGTATTTTTATCCCATGTTCATTTGAAGCGAGGATGATTTCGTCCTTTGCTGCCCGATAATGAGGATGGAAGCCCTTTGCCCCGATGGACTCCGCATAAATCCATGGCATATACAGCCCTTCTGCCAGCAAAGGGGCAATCTCAATTTCCGGGGCAATCCTGCTGCAATATACGATGCTATAATGATTGAAGGATGAGAGGATGATCCTTTCAGACAAATTGAATTCCCTTACCATAGAAACAACCATTTCCTCCATCCCTTTGTAAGGAAATACCCCATTCTTCAGCTCGATATTGCAAAACAATTCCGTTCCGGATACCCAGTCGAGAACCTCTCTTAACGCAGGAATAGGCTCCTTTGCAGAATCGGCACCATGGAATCCCGCATCCAGTCTCCGGAGTTCAGATAAAGTGAAATCCTTGACGAAACCTGATCCATCTGTTGTCCGGTCAACTTTTTCATCATGAATGACAACAAGGCTGCCGTCTTTCGCCATTTGCACATCAAGCTCGATCCCATCCGCTCCGGCTTTTTCCGCCTCGGAAAATGCTTTCATTGTATTTTCTGGAAAAGCAGCTTTATATCCACGATGAGCGAAAATGTGTGTCACATGCAATCACACCTTTATCAAAAAAATTTGGAAGTTAAATTAAGGCTCCAGCGGCTTTCTTGATCGAACATGGATGGTCAAAGAATCCGTTCCGCGAGAAAAGTCCTGAATCATCCGTCCTGCCGCCAAGTGCATTGTCTTTTGACCCGGTCTGACTTTCACAAACTCGCAATGGCGCCTATGGTAAAAATAAAAGACCAACGCAGTCATTGGCCTTTTATCATCTTCTATTTCTGTTTCCTTCCATGCTCTCTCTTTCAACTTAGCACAGGGGAATGTTCTTAGGCACCCGGAGGTACTCCCTGCTCCGGATTTTCCATTAGTATTATCTCAACACAGCCTGGAGGTTAAGCAATTTTATTTTCAATCTGAGTTACATGCACTATGCTTCCATTCAGCATTGATAACAAAAACGATCTTCGTTTTTATAAATATTATGATGATTTCAAGCCTAACTCTTTCAAGAAGCTTTATGCTCAAGACGCAATTTGTCCGCAACCATCGCGATGAATTCGGAATTCGTCGGCTTTGCCTTGGACATCGAAACGGTGTAACCAAACAAGGAAGAAATTGAATCAATATTTCCTCTGTTCCATGCAACTTCTATAGCATGGCGGATCGCACGTTCCACACGGCTCGCTGTCGTATTGAATTTCTTGGCAATATCAGGATAGAGAACCTTCGTGATTGAGCCAAGAAGTTCAATATCGTTATAAACCATGGAAATCGCCTCCCTTAAATACATATATCCCTTGATGTGGGCAGGGACACCAATTTCATGGATGATGCTCGTGATACTGGCATCAAGATTCTTGGGCTTTGACTCAGTGTTCGATCTTCCGTAATTGAGTGAAGAGGACTTCCTGCCCGAGGTTTTTGCCTTGCCGCTAACCTGGCGGATATGCCCCGCAAGGTTATCCATATCGAAAGGTTTTAGAATGAAATAAGAAGCACCAAGCTCTACCGCTTTTTTTGTTACGTCTTCCTGACCAAAAGCAGTCAGCATGATCACGTTCGGGATGATAGCCTTCTCCATATCCCTTAGTTTCTCAAGCACTGCAAGCCCATCCAAATGAGGCATGATGATGTCCAGCAGCATGACGTCCGGATTTGTATCTTCAAGCATTTCCAGACATTCCTGGCCATTATGCGCAACCCCTACAACTTCCATATCATCCTGTGAAGAAATATATTCCTCCAGAAGCCTCACTAATTCTCTGTTATCATCAACGACGCTCACTTTAATTTTGTTCACTGCTTGGTTCCTCCTCAATCCGATATAATCACATTTTTTATTCTCTAATTCCTATTCTAAATGACTAATTCGACAATGCAACAGAAATTCCTCTTATTTTTAATTTTTTCTTGAAAATGCAATATTTTCTATTGATTGCTCTTGTTTCCTTCGTTTTTCGACTTATTTCGTCAGTTGACAAGAAGAATGATGGAGTTTTGTCGAATTTTCTTTATATTTTTGAATTATCCACAAAAAATGGCGGCAGCTGCCGCCATTTAATCCATGATTTAACTCGCTTGTTCTCTCGGTTTTTCATAAATATCGATTCCGGCTTCATTCAGCATCCATTCGATATGGACACCATACCCACTGGTTGGATCGTTCACAAAAACATGTGTGACAGCGCCAATCAGCTTGTTGTCCTGGATAATCGGACTCCCGCTCATTCCCTGGACAATGCCCCCGGTTTTTTCAAGGAGCTCCGGGTCTGTAACTTTGATGACCATTCCCTTTGTTGCAGGGAATTTTTGTGGAATCGTGCTGACGATTTCAATGTCAAAAAGCTTCACTTCATCGTTGTTCACAACTGTTAAAATCTTTGCAGGCCCTTCTTTCACCTGATGGGAAAGAGCAATTTGAAGCGGCCTATCAAAAACGCCATTTTTAATATCTTTGTTCAATTCACCAAAAATCCCAAAAGGGCTGTTCCTTTTAATATTCCCGATGATTTCCCTGTCAGAAGAAAATCGTGCCAGTTTCTCTCCCGGATCGCCTTTTCCGCCTTTTTCAATCGAAGTCACTGTGGAGCGGACAATCTGCCCATCTTCGACGACAATCGGCTTTTTCGTATCCATATCGGATATCACATGGCCGAGGGCTCCATATTTTTTTGATTCAGGATGATAAAATGTCATCGTCCCTATTCCGGCAGCCGAATCCCGGATATACAATCCGAGTTTATAAATACTTTCATGAACATCTTTTTTGGGCTGGATACGGGCTTTAATCTTTTCGTTCTCTCTTTTCAGCACGAGGTCCAAAGGCTTGCCATCCTGTCCTGCCTTTTTTACAATTTCACCAACATCAGCAAGTTTTTCAATTTGGCTGCCATTGATTTCAGTGATGATATCACCTTTTTGGACTCCGGCTTTTTCTCCCGGAGAAACTTTGCCTTCTTCCGCCTGTACTTGGTGGTGTCCGACCACAAGAACACCGATTGTATTCAATTTCACACCGATTGACTGTCCTCCCGGCATAACCCTGAAGTCCTTTAAAACATTCACATCGACTTTTTTCACAGGGAAACCAGCAAGCTCCAGAACCATTTCATTCTTTCCCGGTTCTTTTGCTTCCAGAGCCACAAGCTTTCCTTTTCGCTCAACTGCTATGCTTGAATTCCCTTCCGGGGCAGAAGCAGATACCGAGCTTGCCGGAAAATCAAATTTTTGACCCTCGAACAGGGTTATATCACCTGGAATTGACAAGTATTCATGTACTGGTTTAGCAAAGCCTAAAGCAATTAATGAAACAAGGAGAATTCCACCAATTAATTTTCTGAGAAAATCACTTTTCAAATCCATTCACTCTCCTCGCTTCTTGTCCACACACACATCGAAATGGCTACATCTTTAATTTTGCCTCGAGCCGTTGCATTTATAACCTGTATAACAATAAAAAAGCTACCCTTTATGGATAGCTTTTCAAGTCACAGCTTTCATTTTATGCGCAAGCTCCAGAAGTTCTTCTGCATGCTGCCTTGTCAGGTCGGTAATTTCCACTCCAGAAATCATCCTGCCGATTTCTTTTGCTTTTTCGTCCCTCGTTAGCGGTGTCACCGATGTCTTCGTCCGTCCATTCCTGATTTCCTTTGCGATATACAAGTGTGTGTCGGCCATTGCGGCAACTTGTGGAAGATGGGATATGCAAAGCACCTGTGATCCTGTCGAGACGTTATAGATCTTTTCGGCGATTGATTGGGCCACACGACCGCTGACCCCGGTATCCACTTCATCGAAAATGATCGAGGTAACACCCTGATGCTTGGAAAAGATACTTTTAAGCGCAAGCATGATCCGCGACAGTTCTCCGCCAGAAGCAATTTTGGACAGGGGCTTCACAGGCTCTCCGGGATTGGTTGAAATGTAAAACTCCACCTTATCCACACCGTTCTTTTGGAAGTTATCTGGATCTGATTGGATTTTTAATTCGAAAATCGCTTTTTCCATATACAGTTCCTTAAGTTCTTTATGGATAAGTTTCGTTAATTTCTTCGCCCATTTTTTACGTGTTTCCGTTAATTGCTCTGCTTCAAGCTGCAAATCTTTTTTCAGGGAAGCAAGCTCTTTCTCTAATTGGCCAATATGGACCTCTTTATTTTCCAGCGTCTCAATTTCTTCTTCGATTTTGGATGCATATTCGAGGATTTCTTCTATCGTCCTGCCATATTTTCTTTTCAGCTGGTTGATTTCATTTAGCCTCTCCTCAATTTCATTGAGGCGCTGCGGGTCGTATTCAAGAGAGTCAAGTTCATTCCGAATCGTCCTTGCTGCATCTTCCAGAGTGTAGAAGCTGTTGGATACAGACTCTGCCACCGCCTGATAGGCTGGGTCAAGTTCTGAGGCAGTTTGCATATTATCCATGACCATCGCAATCCAGTCGAGTCCCTTCTGCTCACCTTGCAGGGCTGAATAACTCGTTTGGATGCTTTCAAAGATCCGCTCGAAATTGGCAAGCTTCCGTTTTTCCTCGGACAAATCATCATCTTCATTGATTTTTAAGTCGGCAGATTGGATTTCATCCAGCTGGAATTGAATCAAGTCAAGGCGGTGGGCCATTTGCTGTTCGTTTTCACTTAAGTTCTTCAATTTCTTCTGTGTCAGTTCAAATGACCTGTATACTTGCTGATATCCTGCGAGATCCGGTTCAATTTCCTCTGAACCAAATTGGTCCAGGAGGATGATATGCTTGGTTTCATCCATGAGTTCCTGATGTTCGTGCTGGCCATGGATGTCGATCAGTGTGGAACCCACTTCTCTCAATACCGCGATGGTGACAAGCTTCCCATTTATCCGGCATACACTTTTGCCGTTCCTGGAAATGTCCCTTCGCAGCACAACCATGCCATCTTCTATATCAATCCCGAATTCGGATGCCTTCGTGTAACATGGATGGTTTTCTCCTTCAATGAAGAACAAGCCTTCAATTTCAGCTTTATCTTCTCCATGGCGGACAAATTCCGAGGAGCCCCTGCCGCCGACTAGAAGATGGATCGCATCGATAATGATCGATTTCCCTGCGCCTGTTTCTCCAGTCAGTACGGTCAACCCTTTCTTAAAGGATATTGACAGATTTTCGATTATTGCGAAATTGCTTATCGATAATTCATTTAACAAGCGACCGTCACCCCATTTACAGCATTTCAAGGAAACGATTCGCAATCACTTCCGTGTCATCCGGTGAACGGCAAATGATCAAGATGGTATCGTCTCCGCAAATTGTTCCAAGTATATCATCCCAGTCGAGATTATCAATCAATGCACCGATTGCATTAGCGTTCCCAGGCAAAGTCTTCATGACCAATAAATGCCCCGCATGGTCGATTCTCACGAAGGCATCCACCAGCGCCCTTTTGAGCTTTTGCAATGGGTTGAAACGCTGGTCGGCAGGCAGGCTGTATTTATACCTTCCATCAATCAAAGGCACCTTAACAAGGTGCAGCTCTTTGATATCCCTTGAGACAGTAGCCTGGGTGACATTGAAACCAGCACTTTTCAAACGGTCAACAAGCTCGTCCTGTGTCTCAATGTCTTTGCTGGCAATCAGTTCGCGAATTTTAATATGTCGTTGTCCTTTATTCATCCTTTTCACCTCTATAAATGCATCCAACACATCTTTTCTTATAAATATTTATACTCATATGTTAGCCGATTTCTCCAGATTGTACAATCATTGGTGGCTGTCAGTCAGTAGGATTTGAAAGAAATTGACAAAACATCGAACGAAATATGTATGGTACATGCATGATCTTCCCTATTAAGCAAGTCCTTATACCAAGGAGCCACAAACCGGTTTGCTGCAATTATCCGTGACCGCTTCCGCCTGTTCTACTTTAAACAGAATTACCAGTCCTGCGGAAAAGTAGTCAACACATCACGTCGTACGGCTTATGCGGCTTGGATAAAACATATGAGCAGACTGGCCGCGAAAACAACTTTGCCTCCATGTTATTTTCCTCGACACTCCCCAAGTTGTCATAAGAATGCGGCTCAGCCCGGAACATTTACTTTTCCGGACTGTTTCCATTACCGCAGCTTCGCAGATAAGCAAGCCAGAGATGGAAGAAATAGCTGGAGGCGGACAGTGTGCATGCATTTGCCCCAAAAAAAAATAGGCATTTAATGCCTATTCTTCATGGGTTTGTTTTGTTTTCAGCTCGCGGTGGGCTTCCGAAACCACATCCTGAGGAGGAGTTCTGAACAAGAGCTGTCCTTTTTCTTTGGGATTGTTCCATTGAAGGTGAAGGAGGAATTCGATATTCCCGTCGCCTCCAGTGATAGGCGAGTAAGAAAGATCGCAAACATCATAACCTTCGCCAAGCGCAAACTGGATGATCCGTTCAAGGACCTCTAGATGCACTTTCTTGTCCCTAACAATGCCTTTTTTTCCGACTTGTTCACGCCCAGCCTCGAATTGCGGTTTAACCAGGGCGACAATGTCGCTGCCCGTCGCCAGCAATTTTTTCAAAACCGGCAGGATGAGACGCAATGAAATGAACGAGACATCGATGCTTGCGAAGTCCGGTATTCCGCGCGTCAAATCTTCTGGCTTCACATAACGGAAATTTGTCCTCTCCATTACGATAACCCTTTCATCCTGGCGAAGTTTCCATGCCAGCTGATTATAGCCAACATCCAGTGCATAGGACTTTTTCGCTCCGTTTTGGAGGGCACAATCGGTGAAGCCGCCCGTGGATGCCCCAATATCGAGCAATGTCTTTCCTGTAATATCCAGTTGAAAAACCTTCAGGGCTTTCTCCATTTTAAGTCCGCCCCTGCTGACATATGGGAGCGCATTCCCTTTCACGGTCAGGGGAATGTCACTGTTCACCTTCTCACCTGGCTTATCAAGCCTGGATTCATTTGAATAGACAAGTCCTGCCATGATAGTCCGCTTGGCCTTTTCCCTCGTATCCGCGAGGCCCCTTTCAACAAGGAGTACATCCAATCTTTCCTTTTTGTTCTTCATTTATTACGCCCTTTTTTGTTTTTGCCTTGCGAGCCTTTGGATCCGCAAAACAACATCATCTTTTGTCATTCCGATTTCCCTCAGCAGTTCATCGACACTACCGTGTTCAATGAATTGATCCGGGATTCCCATACGGTCTATTTCGGCTTTATGGAAGCCGAGCTCCTGTGCAGTCTCAAGGATATAGCTTCCGAATCCTCCCTGGAGTACGGCTTCTTCGATAGTCAATATCGGGATATTTTCCATAAAGATGCTTGTAAGCATTTTTTCATCAAGTGGTTTAATAAAACGCGCATTTACAACGCGGACTGAAATCCCCTGCTTTTCCAAGGTTTCAGCCGCTTCGAGAGCCATTGGGATGGTTGTGCCAAATGTCAGGATGGCGGCATCGTCACCTTCCCGCAAGACTTCCCATGTCCCGATTGGAAGTGCCTTAAGCTCTTCATCCATAGGCACTCCGAGGCCATTGCCACGAGGATAACGCATGGCAATCGGCCCCTCATCATATGCTAGGGCTGTATAAACCATGTGCTGCCCTTCGTTTTCATCCTTAGGCATCATTAATACCATATTCGGAAGATGCCTTAAAAACGCGATATCAAAAACGCCCTGGTGTGTCTCTCCATCAGCTCCAACCAGTCCTGCTCGATCAATGCCGATGAAGACGTTCAGGTTCTGGCGGCAGATGTCATGGACAACCTGGTCATACGCACGCTGCAGGAAGGTTGAATAAATGGCTAAAAATGGCTTCATGTCCTGGGTTGCAAGCCCGGCAGCAAAGGTCGCAGCATGCTGCTCTGCGATGCCCACATCAATCATCCTGTCTGGGAATTCACTAGCGAACCCCTCCAGTTTGGAACCCACTGGCATTGCAGGGGTGATTGCGACTACCCGGCTATCGGTGCGGGCGATTTTCCTTACCGTTTCACTGACCAGCTTGCTCCATGCAGGCGGGGCGGATTTTGGCTTGACGAAGTCCCCGGTGTCCATCTTGTAAGGACCAGTGCCATGCCAAGTGCCGATCCTATCCGTTTCGGCAGGGGTAAATCCTTTCCCTTTCTTGGTGATCACATGCAAGAGTACTGGACCCTCCTGCTTTTTAGCATAATTAAGATTCTCGAATAGATTCTCGTAATTATGTCCATCTACTGGGCCAAGATAGGTGAATCCCAATTCTTCAAAGAATATGCCGGATACAAATAAATATTTCAAGCTATCCTTTATTCTTTCGGCAGTTGCCGCTAATTGAGAGCCTACCGCAGGCACCTTTTTCAAAAGATATTCAAGCTCGTCCTTGACCCAATGATATTTCCCCGCAGTCCTTAGACGGCCAAGGACGTTGTGCAAGGCACCGACATTAGGGGCTATTGACATCTCATTGTCATTCAGGATGACAATGAGTTTCTTTTTCTCGTGCCCGATATGATTCAATGCTTCAAGGGCCATTCCCCCTGTAAGAGCTCCATCACCGATGATGGGGACGATATGGGAATGCTCGCCTTTCAGGTCCCTTGCGATCGCCATGCCCATTGCGGCTGAAAGGGAGGTAGAGCTATGGCCAGTTTCCCAGACATCATGTTCACTTTCGACCATTTTCGGGAATCCGCATAATCCTTTATACTGTCTTAGAGTATCGAAATCACATGCCCTTCCAGTCAATATTTTATGAACATATGACTGATGACCAACATCCCAGATCAATTTATCCTTCGGACTGTCAAAGCATTTATGCAATGCTATCGTGAGCTCCACAACACCCAGATTTGGGCCGATATGCCCTCCTGTCACTGATAATTTTTCGATCAAAAACTGCCGAATCTCCCCGCTTAATGTTTCCAGTTCCTTAATGGAAAGGTTTTTTAAGAAGGAAGGGTCTTTTATTGATAAAAGATCCATTCCGGACCACTCACTTTCATTTCTGACTTATTTTCCGTGTATTGTTTAACATTATTGTTAAGAAGTTGTTATTAATAACATATATTAAGTAAAACATTCTTTTCAAGCCAAAGCACAAAATTGTAAGAAAAAAGCCGCCAACACAGTTGTGCTGACAGCAAATTATACCATATAATCACGCCACCCTCAATATTGCTTCCGGTTTTAATGGTCTCTTAATCCAATCAAGTCCGTGATAGCCAACAGCATGTCAGCTTCCAGGCCTGTGTGTGAAACCGACTTTTTAGCCTGATGCAAATGGTCCCGTAGTGCCGCTTTTGCCCCCTCCATGCCGAGGATGGCTGGATATGTTCCTTTATTGTTCCCTTTATCGCTGCCTACAGGTTTCCCGATTACCACTTCACTTCCCTCCACATCAAGAATATCATCCCTGATCTGGAAGGCGAGACCGATATGATAGGCGAATCTTGCAAGGATTTGTTTCTGTTCTTCATTGGCTCCTGCAAGCTCGGCTCCTGCAATGATACTGTATTCTAGCAGCTTTCCAGTCTTATTTATATGGATGTATTCCAGGTCTTCGAGGGGGAGCTGCCTCCCTTCCCCTTCCATATCAGCCACCTGCCCGCCTACCATGCCGGCTGCTCCTGCTGCATTGGACAAACCTTCTATTAAAGACAGCTTAACATCTGCAGGGGCAATCGAGTCAGGAATCCGGGCAAGCATGCCAAAGCTCAATGTTAGGAGGGCATCCCCTGCAAGGATAGCGGTTGCTTCGCCAAATACCTTGTGGTTGGTTGGCTTGCCTCTCCTTAAATCGTCATCATCCATGCTCGGAAGATCATCATGGATCAGAGAATAGGTATGCACCATTTCGATTGCGGCAGCTGCATCCTTGCCAATTTCAGGGTTTTTCCCGAATGCTTCAATCACAGCGAACAATAAAAGCGGCCGGATCCTTTTCCCGCCGGCTTCAAGCGAATATAGCATCGCTTCTGCAAGGTTCCTGGGGGTATCAAGACCGGATACAGCCTCATGGAGCCGCTCTTCGACTAGCCTTTTGTATTTGTTAGTAAACATTTCAAGTGCGCTTTTAGCCAAGACTATTCCTCCTCATTAATGGAGAAGCTTTCAGTCCGTCCATCTTCTGTTATGATCTGCGCCAGCTGGTCTTCAACATTTTTAAGCTTATCATGGCATAGCTTGGAAAGTTCCATCCCTTTTTTATAAATGGAAATCGCTTCTTCGAGAGGAACATCCCCCTCCTCAAGCTTTTCAACGATCATCTCCAGCTGATCCATAGCCTGTTCAAACGTTAGTTTCTGCTCATCTGCCATCCTTTGCACTCTCCTCGGTTTTTGTAACGATACAATGCAGCCTTCCATCTGAAAGCTGTACATAGATTTTACGATTGGTCTGGATTTGTGAAACCTTTTTGATCAGCTTGTCATCTTCAGTATAGACAAGGCTGTATCCCCTATCCATGATTTTTAACGGATTCAACGCATCCATAGTCGCAACTACGGCATTATATTCTTTTTGTTTTTCAGAAAAAATAGAAGTCATCGCTCTGTTCAAAGCCCGATTGAGCATTCCATGCTTTTCAGCAGAGCTCTTTTTCAATTCTTCCGGGTGGCTGCGTTTAAGCCGTTTATCCAAAACAAGCAGGTCTTCGGCTTTGCGTGAATAAAGCTTATCTGCCCCCCGCTTTAAAGCTTCGGTCATTTTGTCAACCTGTTCAAGCTTCTGTTCGTATAGTTTTCTTGGATAACGGAAAGCATACGACTTTATCAGGCGCTGGTAGCGGTCCTGCTGGAAGGCGATTTTTTCCCTCATGGCACGGAGGATCCTGGTTTCACGATTCATCACCCGTTCCATCAATTCCTGTATGTGCGGGACTGCAAGTTCTGCAGCACCTGTTGGAGTCGGCGCCCTTAAATCGGCCACGAAGTCAGCAATGGTAAAGTCTGTCTCATGGCCGACCGCTGAAATGACCGGAATCGCAGACGAAAAAATCGCCCTTGCCACTGCCTCTTCATTGAATGACCATAATTCCTCGATCGAGCCTCCGCCGCGGCCAACAATTAGGACATCGACTTCTCCACGGTCATTCGCATGCTCGATCGCGCGGACAATCGATTCAGCTCCCCGCTCTCCCTGGACTAGAGCCGGAAAAATCATGATTTTCGTAATCGGGTACCTTCTCTTGATCGTCGTCAGGATATCCCTTATCGCAGCACCTGTCGGTGAGGTAATTATCCCTATAGCCCTTGGGAATTTCGGAATTGGTTTTTTATGCTTTGGAGAGAAAAGACCTTCCTGCTCCAGGCTTTTCTTCAATTGTTCATAAGCGACAAACAATTCTCCGACTCCGTCGGTCTTCATTTCCTTTATGTATACCTGATATTGCCCGCTTCCCTCATATACGGTGATATCTCCCCTTACCAGCACTTTCATGCCATTTTCCGGCTTGAATTTTAACGTGCGGTTATAGCTTGAAAACATGATGGCAAGGATCCTTGCCTTTTCATCCTTAAGCGTAAAATACATATGGCCGCTCGAATGCTGTTTGAAGTTCGATATTTCACCTTTAATATAAACACCTTGAAGATGGGGATCCGCATCGAATTTTCTTTTTATGTATTTTGTTAAAGCACTGACGGATAAATAACGCTGCTGTTCCATGTTAAACTCCTTTGCCGAACAATTTGCCTAAGAAATGGGCCAGGCACCTTGACTGGACAAATTTCGAAGTACCAGATATGAATGCTGGTCTTAATAAAAAAACTGCCTATATCCATTATAAATTCAGAATCTCGATTCGTCACCCAGCTTCAGTGGATCCAGAGTTCCAAAATATAAAAAGATATAGACAGCATCTCACTTACCGTGATGAATTTTGAAGCTTATTCAAATGGTTTTTTGCTGACTTCATGGTATTGAACATCAGCATGGCGATTGTCATCGGTCCAACGCCGCCTGGAACAGGGGTAATGTATCCCGCCTTTTCTTTCACTTCTTCAAAAGCAACATCCCCGCACAGCTTCCCTTCCGAGTTCCTGTTCATTCCGACATCGATTACGACAGCACCTGGCTTGATGTGCTCAGCCGTAATCAAATCCGCCTTGCCAACTGCCGCCACAACCACATCCGCCTGCCTGGTTTGCTCTGCTAAATCCTTTGTCCTGGAATGGCAATATGTAACGGTTGCATTTTCATTTAAAAACAACTGGCCGGCAGGCTTTCCGACAATATTGCTTCGGCCAACAACGACCACATGCTTCCCTGAAAGCTCCATCCCTATTTCTTTCATCATCACCATCACTCCAAAAGGGGTGCAAGGCAAGAAAGCATCCTGTCCAGTCATCATCCTGCCAATATTCAATGGATGGAAACCATCAACATCCTTTTCAGGAGAAATCGCTTCAATCAGCTTCTTCTCGTTTATATGATCCGGAAGGGGAAGCTGGACAAGGATTCCATGGATGCTTGGATCCTCGTTCAGTTCGTCAATTTTGGCCAATAGCTCCTTCTCGCTGATCGAGGTCGGATATTCAATCAAAACATTGTGCATCCCCAGCTCTTTGGCTGTCTTTTGCTTATTGTTGACATAGGTTCTGGATGCCTGATTATCTCCTACAAGAATGACGGCAAGACCAGGGACGATCCCCCGTTTTCTCAGCTCTTCAACCTGATGTGTTATTTCGTTCCTTTTCTTTTTGGCAATTTCTTTTCCATCAATGATAACAGCAGCCATACATGTTCCCCCTTAATTGTATAGAAAGATCCAACCTGTCTTATTCATGAAATGCCCTGTTTGACTTTGGACAGGACACCATTTATGAATCGGCTAGATTGGTCATCTCCATATAATTTGGCAATTTCAATCGCTTCATCAAGTACCACATTTGCGGGTACTTCATCCGCACAAAACTTCAGCTCATAAACCGCCAGCCTGAGAAGATTCCTGTCAACAGCAGCTAGCCTGTCAAGTGACCACTTCTCCAAATAACCCTTGATTTCAGCATCGATTTCCTGCAAATGTCCGACTGTTCCATGGACAAGTTTGTCTAAATATTCATCTCCTTGCTCATGTTCCAAGACATGCTCGATTGCATCCGCAGTGTCTGCCTTGCTTATATCAATCTGGAATAAGGCTTGCAATGCCTTTTCCCGTGCTGTTCTTCTTTTCATTTAGTCCTTAGCTCCTTTACGGCTTGTCTGATTCTAACAAAATAATAGCATATCATACTTCTGTACGCATGGTTTCCTATTATTTTTCACTCTTTTGAAAAAGTTAATCAAAACAAGTGAAATATGATTCCACGTGGAGACGTCCAAGGCTTTTCCCGGTAACCTCCGGAGCGAAAGTTGTCAGCATATTGATATCCGCTCTACTCTGCCAAGAAGGACTGATCTCAAAGATCCATTTTGATACCATCATAATCCGTTTTTCTGCAGGAGTTTCTTGGACTTTTTCCAAAGGCAGCGGTATGCTTTGTTGTGGGACTCCTCGCCTGCCTTCTTGCAGGAAGCTTATGCAAGGCCAACTTCCCCAGCTTTCCTTGCAAGATACTGCTCGCCTGGAAGTTTCTATATATAGAAATGCGAAAGCATTTTAGAATAGACCTTTTTACTCAAAAGCGGGTTTGGCATAGTATTGAAAAAAACGCAAAAAAACCAAAGGCATCCAGTTTAATGCCTTTGGCCATGTATTACACTTCCTGTTCGACTTCCATTTCGGGCTTCTGGTTTTCGAATTGGATTCCAACTACGTGGATATTTACTTCCTTAGCCTCCAGCGCCGTCATGTTCATAAGTGCCTGGCGGATGTTATCCTGGATTTCCTGAGCTACTGAAGGAATGGAAACACCAAACTTCATGACACAATAAACGTCAACCTTGATGCCTTCCTCAGCTAATTCTACCTTGACACCTTTGCCGTGATTTTTCTTTCCAAGCCTTTCGACTACGCCAGCCGCAAAGCTGCCGCGCATTTGGGTAACACCCTCCACTTCGGATGCTGCGATACCGGCAATAACCTCGATTACCTCTGGAGCAATCTCCACCTTGCCAAGACCGTTCTCATCATAGCTCATCTCCAGTAAATGCTGATATTCACTCATGGCTTGACCTCCTTTTATCCCTCTGACATGATGTTATACATTTCTAAAAACTTCGTATTGAACTGCCCTTCGACGAATTTTTCATGATTAAGGAGTTTCAGATGGAACGGAATCGTAGTATGGACTCCTTCAACCACAAACTCGCTTAGAGCTCTTTTCATACGGTCAATCGCTTCCTCCCGGCTGTTTCCGTATGTAATGACTTTCGCAATCATTGAATCGTAATAAGGCGGGATCGAATAGCCGGGATATGCCGCTGAGTCTATTCTAACACCAAAACCGCCCGGTGGGAGATACATTTTTATCTTACCAGCTGATGGCATGAAATTTTTAGCAGGATTTTCGGCATTGATCCTGCACTCGATCGCCCAGCCATTAAATTGGACGTCTTCCTGCTTGATGTTAAGTCTCTCGCCTGAAGCGATTTTGATTTGCTCCTTGATTAGATCGACTCCTGTCACCATTTCTGTTACAGGATGTTCAACCTGTATCCTTGTATTCATTTCCATGAAATAAAACTTGCGATTGCGGTAATCGTAAATGAATTCAACTGTTCCGGCACCAGAATAATCAACCGCTTGGGCAGCTTTTACTGCTGCCTCGCCCATTTCTGCCCGGATTTCTCCATCGAGAGCAGGAGAAGGTGTTTCCTCCAGCAGCTTCTGAAGCCTCCTTTGGATCGAGCAATCTCGTTCTCCGAGATGGATTGTATTTCCATAACCGTCTGCAAGCACCTGGATTTCTACATGGCGGAAATCCTCGATGTATTTTTCTATATATACACCTGGATTTCCAAAAGCCGTCATGGCTTCCTGCTGGGTTATATTAATACCCTTGATCAGTTCCTGTTCAGAACGGGCTACACGGATTCCCTTACCTCCCCCGCCTGCAGTCGCCTTAATGATGACCGGATAGCCGATTTCATTCGCCAGCTTGACGGCATCGTCGGTATTCTCGATGATTCCCTGGGAACCAGGCACAATTGGGACATTTGCGAGCTTCATTGTCTCCCGGGCGACATCCTTTGTTCCCATTTTTTGGATTGCTTCCGGCGATGGCCCTACAAATGTGATATTGCATTCCCTGCAAAGCTCCGCGAAATCGGCATTTTCAGCAAGGAAGCCGTACCCAGGATGGATGGCCTCGCAACCAGTCAATTTTGCCACACTGATGATGTTCGTGAAATTCAAATAGCTGTCCTTGGATAACTTTGGTCCAATGCAGTAGGCTTCGTCAGCCAGCTGGACATGCAGCGATTCCCTGTCGGCTTCTGAAAAGACGGCAACGGATTCGACTCCAAGTTCCCTGCAGGCGCGGATAACCCGGACGGCAATTTCTCCCCTGTTGGCTATCAATACTTTTTTTATCATTCTATTCGCTCCTTATTCAGGCTTAACCAGGAATAAAGGCTGGCCGTATTCAACAAGCTGGCCATCCTTTACTAGGATTTCAACGATTTCCCCATTCACTTCGGCCTCGATCTCATTGAACAGTTTCATCGCTTCGACGATGCAGACAACGGAATCTTTGGTAACCTTCGATCCTTGCTTCACATATGGATCAGCATCCGGTGACGAAGATTGATAGAAGGTACCAACCATTGGAGAAACGATTTTATGTAAGTTTGAAGTATCCGGTTGTTCTTCCTGCTTAACTTCTTGTTCAGCGGAGTTTTCTGCCTTCGGTTCCGCTACGGCAGCTTGCTGCACGGCAGGAACTGGCTGAGGAGATGAAGCAACAGATACTGGAGATGGAACCTGTGCTTGCATAAACTCAGCGGCATTCTTTGCACCGCCATTCTTCTTCATTTTAATCTTTGACCCTTCATACTCGTATGAAAATTCATCAATGCTCGATTGATCGACCAGCTTAATCAATTCTCTAATTTCTTGTACTTTTAACATTGTGGGCACCCCTTGTCCATATTAAGAATTAAGACTAGATACTAATACTATACGATAATACTATGTGCAAATTCAATATATCAGAAAGATTCTCATCCTTCTTTCCCATTCTAATATTTTCTGAAAAAAAAGGGAATTCATACGACATGATTCCCAAGATTTTTCTTTGATATCCATATTTTTCACAACCTGAAGGTTCGGGAAATAGTTGGGGTTTCTAACTAGCAGGACCCTGAAGAAAAAATTTCCTGGATGATTCTTCGACCATTGTTTCGGCAGTTCTAGCAACGGTTATAAGAAATGGTGATGATGATTGATCTTGCCGTCCTACGCACGATCATTATGGGTGTCAAGCTTGGCCTATGAGTCTTGAAACGGAGATGGTGAACTTAAAGTTGAATGAAAACAATTTTAAGAGGATCACTGAAATAAAAGAACGTTTTTACGATTTTTCAACTCGGTATCCTTCCAGTTCCATCCGTTTCAGTCAGTTCCTTTTTCGGTAGCCCGTGCAAAGCTGTGTGGATGGCTTCCTCAAGATAAGATAGTTGCCTTTTTTCATCAGTGGGGCGCTTATTTCGGGAATACCTCTTTAAGATCTCTCTTATTTTAATTAGCGCTCGCCGTTTTGGCACTATCGTTCCCGTTCTTCCTTTTCCACCACCCATTTGGGCACCATCCCTCACCGGCCTGGTCACTCAAGAGAACTCGTTCATTTCCATAAAAAAGGGCTGCCAAAGATCATATATGATGACCTTTGAACAGCCTTATTTGTTATTTTACTGGTTCGAATTGGACGGCAACTAGCTGGAAAGCTCCAAGTTCAGTCCTTACCATCTGGATGATTTCATTTGCAGCGGATGCAGAATGTTCTTTCGCCTTTACAGTGATCCGAACCTTTTCACCATCTGCGCGTACCAGGGCATCCTCATAGCCAAGAGAAGTAATCAGGGTTTCAAGTATCGCCTCCTTTTGGGAAATTTCATCAAGCTTATTCATTTTGTCGATTGCAGCGCTCCGTTCCTCTGCAGGCAAATCAGTAGTAGCGGCTAATGTCTGTAGCTCTTCCTTCTGCTTAGTCCTTTGTTCTTCAACCTTCATGCGCAAGGCTTCGAACTTTTCATCGTTCGCAATCCCGGAAATCACTGTTGCTCCATCCTTCGATTGGGTCGTGGACATTTCTTTATTTTCACTCTTCTTTTCTTCTAAGGAAGCTAGATCCGTACCTTTCTGCTGTTCTGGAGATGTAATGTAATATACGGATAAAACGACCACCAGGCTTAACATTGTCAACAACCATACAGTTTGCTTTTTTAGTAACATCTATTAATCCCCCTTTGTTTTTTTTGGCATTACTGCCACTCGATGGTTTGGTACGCCCAAGGACCTTGTGACGGCCTCGATGATCCACCTTTTTATTTGGATATTTTCAGCACCCTTTGCCACTACAAGGACACCTCTTATCTCGGGCTTTTTTGTTTCGAGGACGACTGGCACTTCTTTTTCCCCATTACGGATGATCACAAGCTGCTCATCCTGGGAAGCGTCCTCGACTTTCCTCCTGCCGCCTTCACGGTCCGTTTCGTCTGTTGTCTGAGACTGGATGACCGTGTTTTTTTCAAGCACTTTTTTTTCTGTAGCGTCTACATTGACAAATACATCTACTTCTCCTACACCATTGATACCCTCAAGCATGTCTTTGAGCTGATTCTCGTATGTCTTTTCATACTCAGAGATCAAATCATTTCCATCTGATTTCTTATGGCCGAAAACTGCAGTGTCCTCTTCGGATTCGTCTGTTTTCATGGCTGGCAAAGATCCATTGTCTTGTTTGCTGCCGCCGAGGAGGTTCCCCATCATCATGATGGCAGTACCAAAGAGCAAAACCAGAATAAGGTATTGATATTTCCCGTTTAATTTCTTTTCCGGAGGCCCTTCTTTATTTGCAAGCAGGTTCTTCAGCCAATTAATTGGCCCTTTTTCATTGCCCACTACTTTCCTTCCCCCCCTCTATCACGATTTGAATCGATGTTTCAGGAACATTCCATTTCTCTGACAGAAGAGAAGATATTTGATCTATATTCCTAGAGGTTTGTTTTGATGGAAGGGGCGCATTGGTATCAATTTCTACTTCTCTTACTACTGCCACAGCCTCACCCTCACCCTGGGATTCTCTCAAATACACTTTGAGGGATTGAAGGTTTTCAGGGAAAGTCCGCTGATCCTGTTCATTTACTTTGATTTCGATATCGGCAATTTCCATTCCTTGCTGTTCCATCAACTCCTCCTCCACAGCCGACCTTAATTGGACAGCCATTGTTTCTAAAATATATGCATGCTGGGATGCTTGTATTTCTTTTTTCTTAAATTCTATTGAACTTTTTAACTTTTCCTGGCCATTGTTTCCAATCTGACCAATTGAAGCAATTGCTGTTTCAAAATCTGAAGTGAAAAGTTTCATGACAGGTGTCAGGATGATTGCAATCAAGATCAAACCAGTGACAATTTTGGTGTATTTTTGAAAGCTTGAATTCGGTAGCAGCATATCCAATACGGTCGCAAGGAGGATGAAGACGATGATATTCGTAACCCATTCTTTTATGAATTCCATTTTTCTCCCCCTACCTGACCATCATCGTTAAATTGCCCGCTGCAATGATGACTGTAATGGTAAGAAAAAACATCAATGATACGATCCCAAGTGCTGCGAATACATAGATGATGCTTTTACTGATGACGTCAAGGCAGGTTATGACTGGCCCGCCGCCAAGTGGCTGCAGGATGGCAGCGGAGAATTTATAGATGAATGCCACCATGAGGATTTTTACTGCCGGAAAAGCCGCGATGATCAGCAGAACCGCCACACCCGCTATGCCAACTGTGTTCTTCAGCAAGAGAGATGCGCTGACGACCGTGTCAGCTGCATCTGTGAAAACCCTTCCGATTACGGGCACAAAATTTCCAGTAATGAACTTGGCTGTCTTTATCGTTACACCATCCGTGATTGCAGCAGATGCTCCCTGGACGGAAATGACACCAAGGAACACAGTAAGGAAGATGCCGAGGAGACCAACGCTCCAATTCCGTAGCATAGCAGCGAGCTGAGTTACTTTATAATGTTCCGTAAGGATACTGACAATTCCCAAAAGAGCTGACAGAAACAATAAAGGGAGCACCACATACTGGATGAACAGCCCGCTTGTATTCATCATGAATAGGATGACGGGATGAAAGAACGCCGCCGAAATCACGCCGCCTGATGTCGCCATCAAGGCTAGCAGCAGCGGAATCAGCGCGAGGATGAATTGAATCATCGTCCCAATAGCATCATTCGTATAATCCATAACCACCTTAAAGCTATTGAGGGCGATGATGATCAACACCATGAATACAATCGAGTATGCTACCTTGCTGATGGCACTTTTCTCGAACGAATTCTGCAATGTCTGGAGGAACATGCTGAAAACAGTCAGCAGGATCAACGTTCCAAGAAGCTTGCCATTTGCAATGAATTCGTGGAATGCAAACCGGATGATGCCATTCAGCCATTCCTTCATTGATAACTTCTTTTCTCCGCTGATAAAGTCATATAAACTGCCCTTTTGGCTTTCTGGCAAAAAACCATTATATTTATCAAGAATGTCTTCCCAGAATCCCTTCAAATCCTCAATATCAAGTGTTTCAAGCTGGGATTTGGCGATTTGGCCGGGATTTGCAATCTGATTCGCTTCATCATTTCCCCCGGCAGCTTGTACTCCATGAGCGCTCGAATAAAACAGGATGAGGACGGTGCAGAAAATGAACTTCAACCATTGCTCCATATTTTCACCTCGTATTAACAAGTCTTGGTCAGCCGGGAATCAGCCTGATGATTGTTTCAATCATGACAGTCAGGATTGGAATCGCCATTGCCAGAATCAGGATCTTCCCACCTAATTCAATCTTTGAAGCGATTGCCCCCTGGCCTGCGTCTTTCGTGATTTGTGCTGCAAACTCCGCAATATAGGCAATGCCGATGATTTTCAGGATGGTCTCTACGTATACAATATTGACTCGCGCGTTGGCTGCAAGCTTCTGGATCATAAAAATAATCTGATAGATTTGATCGACCAGGAATAGAAAGATGGCTGATCCGGTAAAAACAATCAGCAAGAAAGCAAATGTTGGTTTTTGTTCCTTCACAATCAAAGCGAGAAAGGTGGCGATCAGGGCAACACCTGTTATTTGCAGGATTTCAATGACATACCCCCTCCTTTATCCCTGGAATAGGAATACAGATTTGATCTTTTGAAAAAGGTCGTCAACAATCGACGCTACCATGAACAGGATGTATATGAATCCGATCAATGTCACCCATTGGGCATATTCCTTCTTTCCAACTTGATCGAGAATCGTATGCAAAAACGCCACAATGATGCCAACACCCGCTATTTTAAAAATGATATCCACTTCCAGGCCCATCTTCTTCTCCTCCTAAACGCTACATCAATAAGATGATTAGTAATAAGCCAGATAGAAATCCGATGCTTTTGACCATTTTTTCGTATTTCATCTGTTTTTCGAATGCATCTGTTTCTTCTCTTTCCAGATGGGAAATCGTGAGCAGAATCTGCTTTTGCTGTGAATGCCTGTCATGTCTACCGAGAGTTTCGCCAAACTGTTTCATGATTTCGAACTCCCCCTGCTTGAAGGCCGTGAATTTCCATACTTCTGACAAGCTCTCTTCCCAAGCTGTTTTTACGGTCGTTTCCGATTCAGTCAGTTTTTTTGAAAAAGCTTCGAAAAACCAGGACAATGGCCTCGAGAGCTGGGCCGCTAGTTTTCTCGAGGCCTCATGCAGCGGAGTGTGGCCATACATGATTTCAGCTTCAAGTGACTGCAGCGCTGACTTCAACAGCCTGAGCTGTCTGGGACGTTCACTTAAATGCCTTGATGCCTCAAAACCTGTCCACGTAGTCGCCAGGATGATCAACACAGCACCGATCATTTTCACCATTTAGGTCACCATCACTTTCGGCTGGATTCCAGCGCCGTTTGCATCTCGGATGCATTTCACCTTCCCGGGACCTGCCAACCTTGAAAGTTCTATATATCTATCAAAAATACCCATCTCTATAATCGGCTTCAAAATCGGACGCTTCCTGACTTCTTCCAACGATTCACCATGAGTGGTCATCATTAACTTAATGCCAGCGTTCACAGCTTCGAGAATCGCTTCCCCATCTTCACGGCGGCCGATTTCATCGACTAGGAGGACATCGGGGCTCATCGACCGGATCATCATCATCATTCCTTCAGCCTTTGGGCAGGAGTCAAGTATATCGACCCTTGGGCCAAAGGTCAGCTGAGGAATGCCTTTCACACATCCAGCTATCTCCGATCTTTCATCGACGATTCCCGCCTTTTGTGGAGGAACCTTCTGACTGCATGTCCCTCCTGAGATGATCCTTGCGATATCTCTGAGAAGGGTTGTCTTCCCTGTCTGCGGGGGACCGATGATCATCGTGTGCTTCCATCCATTCCGATATAAAAAAGGGACAAGCGGATCGGCAATCCCGATTTTTTCCCTGGCGATCCTGAAGTTAAAGGATGAAACGTCCCTGATTGCCTTTACTGCCCCATTTTCCAGGATCACCTTGCCTGCTAATCCTACCCTATGGCCACCGGCAATCGTGATATATCCGCGTTTCAGTTCTTCTTCGAGGGTGTACATGGAAAAATGTCCAAGCTTGTTCAAAAGCTGGACAGCATCCTCAGGCTGGACGATGTACGGCAAAAATTCTGGATTCCCCCTGACCATGATTTCCAACGGCCGGCTGATCCGGATCCGTACTTCTTCCATCCCGTTTTGAATAGCGGGAGGTACCGTCTCAAGGTTTTCGGCAATCCGTTTCGGCAAAAAAGACAAGATTTGCTCCATGAATGTTCCCCCCCTATCAAGCACTTACTAAATATGTATGCCTGCTTGGCCACTTTATGACCGGGTGAAACGTGAACAAAATATTAAGCTACTCTCGTAAACGGGCAACTTCTACCGTTCCCAATAAAACGGCCCGCTCTCCGCTGAGAGTTCGGTAAGCCTCCCCCAACACACCGTAACTTTCGGATCAGCCCTATCCCGCTGATTTTGCCGGACACTGTTCATCCTTCTCTAAGCTGATCGAGGGAAATGTAGCGCTAATTTCAAAGAGGCTCACACCTTTCGTTATCCTCCAACATTTTTCAATAAAACAACAATCTTTTCGAAAAGAGCCAAATAATCCGAATACGGTCATAGATATAGATAGACGGATCATTATTTATGGGGGGATTAATCATGGATACAGAAACGAATACTGGAAGGGAAGGCGCCATGAAAATCACTGTGACAGGAGAAGGGACAGCTGTGGCCATTCCAGACATGGCGACTGCGATAGTCGGAGTGCGGACAGAAAAGGGAGTCCTTCAGGAAGCACAGCTGGACAATGCGAAAATAGCCAACGATATGATTGCTTCCCTGCTTAGGCTCGGGTTAATGAAAGAAGACTTGAAAACGGCTGATTACAGGATTGATCCGATTTATAGTTATGAGGGCGGTAAGCAGGAATTCCAGGGGTATCGGGTAACCAACCTTTTTTCAATCACAATCCGGAACGTCGGGAATTTGGGGAGAGTCATTGACACGGCAGTGAGAAGCGGCGTCAATGAAGTCATGAATATTCAGTTCGCGGCTTCAGATCAAAAAGCCTATTATCAACATGCTCTATCACTTGCTGTTATGGATTCCGATAGAAAAGCCAGGACAATTGCAGCAACCATCGGAAAAGCGAATCAACTTTATCCATTGTCCATGACGGAAGAAAATCGGATGGCAGTTCCTGTTCCCAGGCTTACTGCTTCGTTTGAAGGAAGCGCTGGCAGCACACCAATCGAACCGGGGAAACTCGAAATTAATGCTGCGGTTACTGCCATATATATTGTCAAATAACGAATGCGCATGCGCTTTAACAAGAAGGAAATGAACGAATGACTGTCCTTTGGTGATACTATCATCAGCCCGTCCAAGGGCAAGTCCACCAAGCTTATGCATGTCGCCGAGGATGCCGTTCCACTCCAAAGCTGCTGACCCGAGTCTGCATCAAAGCCTATTTGAGTTTTCCTGGCAAACGAAGGAGCAAGCTTACCCCTGAGCACCAAACCGGCTTGCTCCCCGGGCTCATTGCTATCGACTCCTGCACGCGAAAAACGAAACTGAAAACGGTGGTTGATGGCATTGGAACAGGACATGTATCCAGGTGAAACAAACATACTGTCCAATTCGGCACAAAAAGCCGGGCTTATCGCACCGGCTTTATAAATCAATTGTATTTAGCTGCCATTTGATATAATTCATTCTTTGTAACGGGCCCCTTATAATGTTCCCGGATAATCCCGTTCTTGTCGATCACAAAAGTCTCTGGCTGGCCGATCACCCCATATTTCTTCGCTACATCCTGTTTGTAATCGAATAAATATTGCGATGTGGTCTTATGTTGGTTGATGAACTTCCTTACCCTGTCTTTTGTTTCCCCTAAGTCGATGATCAAAAGTTTGAAATCACCGCCGTATTCCTGTTCGAAAGCTTCAAGCTCCGGTGCTTCATCAACACATGGCCCGCACCATGTCGCAAAATAGTTGAGGATGGTTACCTGTCCGGCATATTGAGAAAGCTTGACCTCTTCCCCGTCCAGGCTTTCCAATTCAAAATCATAAGCCTTCTCACCGATCCCGGCGGCCGTTTCCCCTTTGTTCAGGCTCAGGGCAAAGTAAGTAAAGGCACCGATGACGAGGAGCAAAATCCCCATTTTTATATATTTACTCTTACTGGCCATTGGTATTTCCTCCTGGCTCATTGCAGTAATGTGGTGCAATATCTTCTATTGATCAAATTGCTTTAGAAATTCAATCTCTTTTAACAGCTTCGCATGTCTCTTTCCAAGGACCAAAATGTAGGCAAACATGATGATCCAAACCAGGGAATAAGCTGCCATCAAATACCCCATTTGAACTCCCTCCTATCTTTCAAGTTTCTCCCTTACCTTTTCTTTATACTGGCTGACTGTAAGCTTCATCTTTTCAAGCTCCACCCCTTTGCGCAGCAAAAAGGCAGAGAAAACCGCCATGGCGAGAATCGTAACCAGCAGAGTTATAAGCATTTCAGGCGCGATTCCACCGCCATTCTGGCCAGGACCATCGCCGAAGACGATCGGATGGAATTTCGATTGCCACCACCTGATCGAGAAAAAGACAATTGGAACATCGACAAAGCCAATGATCCCAAAGACCGCTGCAAGCCTGGCTTTCTTTTCCCATATTCCATCCATTTGCCTGATCATGATATAAGCTAAATAAATGAACCAGAGGATCAATGTGGTGGTAAGTCTTGGCTCCCACGCCCACCATGTATTCCAGGAGGATTTGGCCCAGATTGGCCCGGTTGCCAATACGATCGTTGTCAGGACGACGCCGACTTCAGCGGAAACAAAGGCATAGATATCGTAAATTCGCTTCCGCTTCATTAAAAACAGGATACTGAATATAAACACAACCAGGAAGGCCAGGAATGCACTTGATGCGGATGCCACATGGATATAAAAGATTTTCTGGACTATTCCCATTGTTTTTTCAACCGGTGACCAGATAAAAATTAAATAAAATGAAATGAGAAGCAATCCCATAGAAACGCCGAGCAGGATTCTGTCCATGCCCTGCTTTTTGCCGGTTTGCTGGACGGACAGCGATTGCGCCATTTCGTTCCGTACTGCACTCGCTTTCATCTTCACACCTCCAATACATAGTCAATAAGCAGGAAACATAATACAAAAAAGATGACATCATAAGCTGCGATCAATTGAATCCAGGATATCGCACTCGCCATTTTTTCCATGTTGGACATGATGATTTTTGTAGCCTGAACAGCTCCAATCAGAATAGGGCTTGTGATCGGGAATAAAAGAAGCGGCAGAAGCATTTCACTGCTCTTCGAATTTGATGCCAGCGCGGCAAGGAATGTTCCAATGCTGATAAAGCCAAAACTTCCGATGAGCAGGACAAGAATGAAATGCAGAATGCTGCCAATTGAATGGAAATCGAACAACAGGAGCAAGAAAGGAATGGAAATGATCTCAACTACCATAATCATCACCATATTCGCCATCAGCTTCCCAAGATAGATACTGCTCGGCTCCAGCGGTAAAATCAGCAGCCCTTGCATCGTGTCATTTTTTTGCTCCGATACAAAGGATCGGTTCAGTCCAAGGATTCCAGCGAAGATGATAATGACCCAGATGATTCCAGGGATGACTGCCTTCGTCGTATTTACAGATGGATCGAATGCAAAGCTGAAGACAAGGATAACGAGTCCTGCAAAAATCACCATTGTCCCTAAGACCTGCCGGGTTTTCAGTTCGGAATACAAATCCTTCCTGGCGATGAGCATGGCAGTCTTAAAATAATTCATGACACCGCCTCCGTCAATTTCAAATACAGTTCAGTCAAAATATCCTCGTTTTTTTGCATAAGCGTAAAATCCTCGGCAACCTTTCCTTGCTTGATTATGACCGCCCTGTCACAAATTTCAGCCGCCTGCTTCATATCATGTGTGACCATCAAAGTTGTTGTCCCTTTTTCTTTCATTGATTGAATCACTTCATTGAGGGTGGCAATCGCCCCCTGATCAAGTCCCGTATGGGGCTCATCAAGCAACAGGAGTTCTGGATTATGGATGATGGCCCTGGCAATGGCTACTCTTTGGATCATCCCCCTCGAAAAATTCTTTACTGGCTCGTTCTGAAAATACGACAGTCCTACCTGGCCAATAAGCTCGGCTGCCCGTTTGCGGGGATCCGGAATACCATAAGCCGCACCATAAAATACCAGGTTCTCAAGCGGGGAATACTGATCATACAATAAACTTGAGTGCGGCAGATAACCGAGCAGCTTCTTGATTTCATGCACGTGCCGTTTCCATTCGAGGCCATTGATTTCCACTGACCCAGTTGTCGGCTTCATCAATGTCGCTATCACTTTCAGGATTGTGCTCTTACCAGCGCCGTTTGGACCGAGAATTGCAACCGTCTCTCCTTTTTTGATGCTTAAATCGATTCCCCGGAGGATCAGTTTATCATCTGCCTGTTTTGTCAGTCCTTTGATTTCAATCATCCACAGCCCTCCTTCCTGTTATTCTACGAATGTACGTAAGCTGAGCTTCACCTGGACAAGGTGTTCCTTGTAGGCAGCTAACTTTGCCTGGTATTCTTCTTCCTTCACCTCACCTCTAGAATACCTGTCTTCCAATTCCAAAATTCGATCCATGATAGCCGTTTGCCTCGCTAACAACTGTTTGAATAATTGTTCTTCTTTGTCTCCATCGATGGCTTGGTCCTTCTGCCTCGCTTTCCATTTGAAATAAGAATAATAGCCAATGCCGGCAGCAAGGATCGTTCCAAGGACAATCATCAGGATATGGGGATTGAACTTTTTCAATGGAGATTGGTACCATAGACGCACATGTCCCGGGTTATGGAATTCAGGCGATTTCCTTGTGACATTTTCTGTGCTTGCCTGATCTGAAGTTGTTGCTGCCTCTGCTTCTGTATCGGCTTCTTCAGGAACAGGCTGGTTCGTTTTATCATGGACTAGCTTTATTTCCTGTCCCGCCTTGACTCCCTCGACATTATATAGCCAGAAGTTTTTTCCTTCGAACTGCATCAAGCCTGCGTTGCTGCTCTTGGCACCTTCGATCACAAGGCTTCCTTCCCCTTCTGGAATCAATACCTGCATAACCTGGATAGGATAATCCAGCGTTATATTCACCGGTACACCCTCAGGCATCATGTAAGTGAACGGGACGATCTGTGTTTCTTTTGGAGGGATTGGTTTTTCCGTAGCAAAGCCCTTCCCAGTAGCCTTGGCTCCGAGGGTTTCATCCTGTACCGCGAGATTCATTGCCCCTGGCGGAAGGAGGATTTCAAGTACGGTTTCCCCTTCGCCAGCTCCTTTATACTCTTCATCCCCAGCATTCGTATAATTCACCATATGTTTGACCTGGATGTTCCCCTCATCCGAAGGGTCAATGACAATGTAATGCATGTCAACAGTCAAATTGTCTGCCATTGCCTGTGCGATTCCCACTGGGAGAATAGCAATGAAAAGGAGGAGCATGATTGTTCTTTTCATTCAACTCCCACCCTTTTCTTCTTTATGCTGTTGCATTGCCTGCTGAATCTCTCTTTCCACTTCCGCAAGCAAATCTTCATCGATTTTCGCCTTTTCTGGCTCCGCTTCATTTTTCATTACAGCTGCTACCTGCGCTTCATATTGTTTCTTCAATGCTATATAATCCTTTGTCGATAACTTTTCCATTTTGTACTCGAACTCTAATTCATTCAACGTTGTCAAGAGCACTTCTTTTTCACTGGGAGCATAATTGCTGTGCGATTTTACTGTCAACAAGGAATTCCATTGAAAAATCGGCGCTAAAACAAGGAACAGGCACCCAAGAGCCAATACAGCAGTAACTAGCATTGAAATGACTGAAATTTCCTCCATACTGTTCACATCCTATAAAACTTATTTCAAGCCTTTGCATTCTAGGCGACCTCTCTGGCTGCTCCTGTATATTTAGGTGTGATGCTCTGATACCGGCCATTCCAGACAGCAAACATGGAACCAATGACAAGCAAGATTGAGCCAGCCCAGATCCAGTTCATCATCGGGTTCACTTTCACGATGAAGGTAGCTGTTCCGTCCTCTTCCCAGGTACTGAGGACAATGTACAAGTCTTCGGCAATTGAGCTGATCAGCGCAACTTCAGATGATGGCTCCTCCCAATTCCCGTAAAAAACTTTTTCAGGATGGTAAATGCCAAGTTTTTTGCCATCCTTGAATACCGTCATATTGGCAAAAACGATATCATTGATTCCCTCTGTCCTTTGGTCCAGACCTTCATAGGTAATCCTGTAATCTTTTATATCGATGGATTCCCCAAGTTTAAGAGTTTTCATTGTTTCAGTATCATAGTTTTGTGATCCTATGATCCCCATCGCTATGAAGGCAATCCCGATATGGACAATATAGCCTCCATACCTCCGGCGGTTTTTCACCATGAGTCTGTATAAGGCAAGCAGGGGCATTTCTCCAGTCATTTTCCGCCTTGCCCTCACCCCTCTGTAAAACTCCAGATAATGAGTGATGAATAAAAATACAATGACCCCGTATCCGATGACAGCCCAGGCTTTTTGCATACCCAGCACTACCATCAATGTCATGCCGACTATACTCAGGAATGCAGGAAGCAGGAAATTCTTCTGCAGATTTTTCATGGAAGATTTCTGCCATGCAAGCAAAGGGCAGACAGCCATCACAAACATCATCGATAACAATATTGGCGCTTCCACTTTATTGAAAAAAGGGATTCCGACCGTCACTTTCGTTCCCCGGACCGCTTCGGAGACGAGGGGGAAAATCGTGCCCCAAAAAACGGCAAATGCTGCACCTACGAGCAGGAGATTATTGATCAAGAAACTGGACTCTTTTGAGATGAAAGACTGAAATTGCCCCGCACTCTGTTTGATCAAGTTATAGCGGCTCATGACGACATACAATGCCCCGATGACAGCCACTCCCATGAAAATCAGGAAGTACATGCCAAGGTTCGAATCTGCGAATGCGTGGACAGAAGTAAGCACGCCGCTTCTTACAAGGAAAGTTCCGAAAAGGGTAAGCGCATAGGAAATCACGATCAAACTGATGTTCCAGACCTTAAGCATGTTCTTGCGTTCCTGAATCATGACGGAATGCAGGAAAGCCGTTGTGGTCAGCCAGGGCATGAACGACGCGTTTTCAACCGGATCCCAGGCCCAATAACCGCCCCAGCCAAGCTCAACATACGCCCACTGCCCTCCAAGGATGTTACCGAGACTCAGGAACAGCCAGGCGACAATTGTCCATCTTCTTGTCATCTTGATCCAGTAATCATCCATGTTTTTCAGGATCAAGGCTGCCATCGCGAAAGCAAATGGCACTGCCAGCCCGACATATCCCAGGTATAATGTAACCGGGTGAACGATCATACCTGGATTCTGCAGCATTGGATTCAGGCCCCTGCCTTCAGCAGGAATTTGGTCGAGCAAGACGAACGGCTTTGCCACGAAGCCAAGGATGAAGAAAAAGAAAATGGTATTTGCAAGCAGGATGGCGGAAATATAAGGAACCATCGGATTGCCCTTCATTTTCCTAGAAAAAGCGACCATCGCAGTGTACATAGTCAAAAAGAATGTCCATAAGAGCAGAGAGCCCGAGTTGCCAGCCCAAAGGGCGCTCAACTTATATAGCAGAGGCAGCTCACTGCTTGTATAGTCCCGTACATATTCATATTGGAACTGTGAAGTTGCCAGCAGATAAAGCATGATTCCAGTTGCGATCACGGTACAGATAAAAACCGCCAGAACCCCTGCTTTTCCGCTATCTACCAGGTTTTGCTTTTTCTTATAAATGCCGACTATGATGATGAGCATCGAATAGATCGCTAATATCAACCCGATATAAATTGAAGCGTTGCCGACTAAATACATTTCGTCACCTTCTCTATCTCATTGGCCTTTTTATTTTTTATCGGTGGTTTGATCCAGCTTATTCTTATGGAGTTCTGGATCATAATTTTCCATATCCTCGCCTTCATACTTCGAAGGGCATCTTGTTTTAACGGATTCAGCGATAAATGTATCTTTTTTGTCGACGTGTCCCTGGAGGATGACAATGACTCCTTCCGAGAAGTTGTCTGGCTTCACGCCATTGTAAATGACATGCAGCTTGTTTTCTTCATTATCCTTGATGTCAAACTTCAATTCGATGTCGCTGGAATTCCAAACAATCGACTCTTCGATCAACAGGCCTTCAACTGTGACGAAATCATCCTTGTATTTCTCCTGGTTTTCCAATAAATCCTTGAGCTTCAGCTCAACCCCGCTTGATCCAGGAGTAGCCGCCATCAGCAAAAAAACAATCGCTGCGGCAATCACAAATCCTCCAATCATCACAAGTGTATTCTTTTTCATCCCATTCACCTCTTAAATTAGTTTTTTCATTTTTTCTTCATATGTCTTCTGATCGATTTTCCCGTTTAGAAGCATGGAACGCAGCTTTTTCTTTTCATCGGCAATATCCGCTATCTTGGATGGAATGGTTTTTTTCGAAGGTTTCCTCGTACTTTTCTTCGCTGGCTTAATGGCACCCTGGTGCCGCTTTCCTCGAATGCCCCAAAACACAAATGCTCCGGCAATGATAATTGAAATACCGATGATACTAGCGCCAGCTGCATCAATCAGCGGCCTTCCTTCGTCTGTGCCGTTGGTTGTTTGATCTGATGCTGTGCCGTCATGGTTCTCATCGTTAGGTGGATTCATTTTACTGATAATCGATAATGACGACTCATTGCCTTCCTTTGTATAGACAGCAGAATAGGAAAGTGCTTTTCCCGTCTTCACATCTGTATATTGATAATGACCCAATTCCTGGCCATACTCACTTTTCGTTGTTGTCGAAGGATTTGGATCAATCGTGAATCCCTCTGAATCCAGCGGCTTGTAAACAATTACATCCAACTTTTCAATTTCGGCAGGAGGCGTGAAATCGAATTTGAAACTTTTCTTTGCGCCATCCACTTCAAATGAATTCTCGTAATACTCAATGACGAAGTCATAAGTTCCTCCATTCTTTATTGGTTTCCCAGGTTCCCAGAAAACCACCCCCTTCTCCTTATCGATTTCAAACGGCCTCTGGATTTCAGGCTTGTTATCCTCAGGAAACTCGGCGATCAGGTAGATACTGAAGTTTTTTCGATCAACAGGCAGCGGGAATTCGATTTTCCCGTTGAAATCCTTGCCGGTTTGATTCAAGATTGTTCCATAATATCCTACCAGCATGGAGGGCTCATCCTTCGGCCAGTTCTCAGGATAATCGAATTCAGGCATCAGTTGGATCTGCATTTCTTTATAAGGGAATTTCCCTGAATCAAATCCTCCCTCCGCATGTGCGTTATTAAGTACAAAAAAGCCTGGGAAAGTTATTGCTAAAAACAGAATCAGTAATCTCTTCAGCATAGGTACCCTCCAACTTTTCAACATTGTCACTCGCTCCCTATTTTTACTATATCCCTCATATTAATAACTATAGTGGCTAAAAAGCGTATTTTCTGTTCCACTATTGAACATTTTGTTACCCGGCTAAAAACTTTTCCAAATCGTCAAAAATCTTTAACAAATTGGTCAAAATTTGAAACAATAGAAAATATTCCAATGGACGGATGGTTTAGAAGTTCTTTATAGTGAAAACCAAAGATAAATAAAAATGTTTCCAAATGACTGACACAATTTGTCTATTTCTCCTAATCGTTTTTTCGTGTAGAATACCACTATACGTATAAAGAAGGAGCGATTCGATCTATGAAAAAAATGCTGACTGCCCTGATGTTCATTTTGTTGATCACTGGATGCTCGTCATCCGGATCCTATAAGGATGTTTCGGTCGATGAAGCAAAAGAAATGATCGACAATAAAGAGGTGGAAGTGATCGACGTGCGTACGCCGGAAGAATTTGCGGCTGGCCACATCCCAGAAGCTAAACTGGTTCCTCTTCAGGTGATTGAGGGCATGCTTTCGGAGCTTGATAAAGATAAAAGTTATCTGGTTGTCTGCCGAAGCGGAAATCGTTCTGCTGAAGCAAGCGGAATCCTTGCCGAAAATGGTTTTAAGCATATTTACAACATGACAGGCGGCATGAACGAATGGACATACGAAATTGAACAATGAATGAAAGGAGGAGCATTCCGCGCTGCCGGATTGCTCCTCCCTCTTTCTAGCTCCATCATGTCACGCTGATGTGTTCTTGAATGGCTACTTGCCTTTTTCATGGACTCCACGTCGGCAACAAATCAAAAAAACCCCCGCTTCCTTAAAGGAGCGGGGGTTTTTGCCATTAAATTATGCTCTTGAGACATAGCTACCGTCAGTTGTATTGATAATGAGCCTGTCACCCTGGTTGATGAAGAAGGGAACCTGGACAGTCAAGCCCGTTTCAAGTGTTGCCGGCTTCGAGCCGCCAGAAGCTGTATCCCCTTTGATTCCTGGCTCAGTTTCTGTCACTTCAAGTTCCACTGTATTAGGAAGCTCGAGGCCGATTGTCTCTCCGCCGTACATCATGATATATACTTCCATGTTTTCTTTTAGGAACTTCAATTCATATTCGATTGAACTAGCTGGCAGCTCGATTTGCTCATAGCTTTCATTGTCCATGAATACGTGCTGGTCACCACTTGCATATAAGTATTGCATCTTGCGATTGTCGATCTGCGCTTTAGCCACTTTCTCGCCGGCACGGAAGGTTTTTTCCTGGATAGCGCCAGTACGTAGGTTGCGGAGCTTCGAACGGACAAATGCAGCTCCTTTTCCAGGTTTGACATGCTGGAAATCCATTACGCGCCAGATGCCGTTATCCACTTCAATTGTCAAGCCAGTACGAAAATCATTTACTGAAATCATTATTTGTCCTCCTATTGTTGTCTTTAAATTATGATGAGTTCTTTTGTAGAATGTGTAAGGGACTCATTATGGTCAAGGGTTATCACGGTATCGTCTTCAATCCTGACTCCGCCAAGGCCTGCGATGTAGATCCCTGGCTCGACGGTCACCACCATGCCAGGTTCAAGCACGGTATCCGACCGGAATGAAAGGCTTGGGCCTTCATGGACTTCCAGTCCGATTCCGTGGCCTGTGGAGTGGCCGAAGTATTCACCATAGCCTTTTTCCGTGATAAAATTCCTTGTCAGCGCATCCGCTTCCTTGCCGGTCATTCCTGGCTTGATTCCGGCCATGCCGCGAAGCTGGGCTTCAAGGACGATATCATAGATTTCCTTCAATTTGCCTGAAGGGTTGCCGATCGAGACCGTACGGGTAATATCAGACACATAGCCTTTGTAGTAGGCTCCATAATCAAGTGTAATGAATTCGCCCTTTTCAATCACCTTATCACTAGCCACACCGTGCGGCAAAGCAGAACGGTAGCCGGATGCAACAATGATATCGAATGAAGAGGAAGTAGCACCCTGTTTCCTCATGAAAAATTCAAGCTCGTTCGATACTTCCAGTTCTGTTCTTCCCGGGCGGATGAACTCAAGTATATGTGTAAAAGCAGCGTCTGCGATTGCTGCAGCTTCCTTTAATATCTTAATCTCTGAATCCGTCTTAATCAAGCGTAACTTTTCGATTTCGCCCGAGACTGGAACCATCTCTGCATCAATGGACTGATCGAATTCTTTATACGCTGCAAAAGTAACATGTTCTTCCTCAAAACCAAGCTTCTTTATTCCGAGCAATTGGGCCTGTGCCGCCACCTCTTCATGAGCCTGGCCTTTTTGAAGGACCACTTCAAAGCCTTCACATTGTTTGGCTGCTTGTTCCGTGTAGCGGAAATCTGTAATGAACAGAGCTTTCTCGTTACTGATCAATATCATGCCGGATGTTCCAGTAAATCCTGACATATACCTTCTGTTGAACTCGCTTGTGATGAGCATTCCATCAATCCCAAGACTTTCAAAACTTTCACGTAATTTCCGCACTTTTTCCATATCATTATTCCTCCCCTAAACCATCTCTAATAAATGCTTCGAGCGCCAGCTCATACCCAAGAAGCCCAAGACCGGCAATTTGCCCTTTCGAAACTGGGGCGATCACCGATTTATGCCTGAATGCCTCCCTTTCATAAACATTCGATATATGTACTTCGATTACAGGACATTGAATTCCTGCAATGGCATCCCTGATGGCGTAGCTATAATGGGTAAAAGCGCCTGGGTTAAAAATGATGCCAGCAAAATCAGCATCCTCAGCTTCATGGATTTTATCAATCAATTCCCCCTCATAGTTCGATTGGAAACAGATGATCTCCATTTGCTTTTCCTGTCCAAGCCTCGCCATCCTGGCTTCCAAATCAGCGAGCGTTTTCACGCCATATATTCCTGGTTCCCTTTTTCCTAAACGGTTCAAATTCGGTCCGTTCAGCAGAAGTATTTTTTTCATAATATGGCTCCCCAAAAAAAGAATGTTCAATAAGAACATTCTAACATAACTATTTTTAGGAAAACTAGCTTGAGCCGCTTATGAAGTTGCCTGTTTCTGATTTTTTTCGCGATTCTGCATTTCATTTTCTTCATAGGATATGGAATAGCCTACAAAAACGCCATAAAGGAGGTAGAGGCACGCTGAAGTGATAAGCGTGTTTTTCGACAACTCCCAAAATGGCTTGATTCCCGGGAAGATTGGGTTCAGTACATAAAAGACAAGGAAAAATAATACCAGCCCATAGGCGGCACCTGCCCAGATGGAATTTACCTTTCTTAAAGCCGCGTAATAGATTAGCGCTGCACCGATCGAAAAAAGACCGATTGCCGCAATCGAAATGACAGTCCCCAGCCATTGCTTTTTCCAATCACCCAGAGCCCATGGTTCCAGGATGACGTTCGGACTGACTTCCGTAAAGTTAAAGAGATATGCAAGGTAACCAAGGGAACTCCAAAAGATTCCTCCAAACAAGCCAGTAATCACTGTCAGTGCCATGAAGGACATCGGCTTTTCCTTTTGATCCTGTTCGAGTCGTTCTTCATTTCCAGCCATCAAAAACACCTCCAGGCTTAGTATATCCGGATGATGCGCTTCCCTTTCATGAATTGGAAAATAACTGCCTTGCAATTGTCATTCTTTTTTAGCAGACTGGACGGTTTACGATATGGAGGTTTTATCTTTTCTTTAGTAAAATATAAGTATATACAGACAATCTTCGAAATATTGAATATGCTATGAACGATCAGCAATTTTCAGGATTTTCCTTTAAAGACTTCGATAGTCTGTGATTCTCTCGTTTAGAGCCCTCCGAAAATAGGGAAAAGAAGCAGGAGAAGGGTATAAAATCGAAGAAATTGTATAAAGTATACGTTGGAAAGTTTAAAAGCTTGAAAAATTGCTCATGATGCTTTTAGGGAGGTGGCTTTCTTGAATAATAGATCTTCGATGTTCATTGTTGCGGGGCTGATCATCCTTGCAGGCATTGGATTAGTATCAGGACTCCTTAAGAATCCTGCTGGTATCCTCAAAATGGTTGCTGTTGTGGCCTTGATTGTTGCCGTTCTATATTTTGCAATAGGACGTTTTTCTTCATCTGGCCCCGGAAAGCAGCAGCAGCGGGCATTCCATAAAGCGGCAATCCGCTCAAAAAAGAAATATCAAAGCAAAGAAGCGAACACTTATTCGAAACGGTCGAAAATCAGGTCCCTGGCATCCGCACGGAGGAAAAAAGATGCATCCCATTTAACTGTCATTGAGGGCAAAAAAGGAAAGAAAAAAAATCGGGCCTCTTTTTAACCCGATTTTTTTATTTTTCTCAATAACACCACGATTTGAAAAACCGGTCCGCATACTCCTTGCCAAGGCCGACCAGCTCATCCTTTTTTTCATTAGTCAATTGAAACTCAGTCGTCAGCGCCCCTTCAGTCGGGATAAATATGATGTTTTTTTCATGTTTTCTTGAGATATATCTTGAATCATGGGCATCCTTCATGGTTTCAAACAGCGCCTCGTATAATTGCAGGGCATTCTTTATTTTATTCGTGGGCTGCTGGGTCAGGTGATGACTGAGCTTGACCCCAAGAACTGGCCTGACTTTCTTGATGTTTTCCTTGTCAAAAAGCCACATCGGAAAATTGCTCAGTACACCCCCATCAACGACAATATTTGTTCCTACACGGTCCCGCAGCTTAACAGGCTCAAAGAAAAACGGCAGGCTGCAGCTCATCCTGATTGCCCTGGCAATCGGAAAGGTCCGCGGATTGATTCCATATTTCGGCAAATCATCAGGCAAAATCAAAAGTCTCCCATTTGTCAGGTCTGAGGCAATCACCCTCAATGTATCAGGCGGCAGATCTCCAAATGTCTTAAGCCCCCGTGCGGCAAGCTTTTCATTGATCCAGCATTCCAGTTCACTGCCTTTGTACAGTCCTAGCCGCCAGTAGACATACAGCCACTTTGTCAACGCTGTAGGGAATATCGTTTTTCGGGAATCGAGGAACTTCTTAAGATCGAGTCCATCGACAAGCAGCTTCATTTCGGTACTTGAATACCCGGCTGCCAGCAATCCTGCAATAAGGGATCCTGCGCTCGTTCCTGCTACCCTCTTGAATTTGAATCCCCGCTCCTCAATTGCGGCACATGCACCGATCAGGGCGAAGCCTTTGATGCCTCCTCCGGAAAAAACGCCGTCTATATACATATGAGCCCCTCCCGTCGATGTACTCTATTGATACATCTTTAAGCTCATATTCTGTAAAATAGTACGGCGTACAAGCTGAAAATTTTTATTGTCAATGTAATACTGGATTTTTTAGATACTGAAATGGGCCGACTCTTATTGTCCCATGCCAGATGTTGCGATAATGTATTCTCCAGCTCCGAAAGGCCCCGCTTTTCAGAATGATCGCCCTTAGACAGATATTAGGGGCGCCGTATGATCTTGCCGAACGCCCGACCCTCATAAATCTTCTTTCGCTCCTTTATTCAAATCGGCCAATAGGACGATACCTTCCTATAGCTTACTGGAAGTACAAAAAACAGAGGCTGGATAAGCTTTTCCACCCTCTGTAGATATTCATTAAAGTCCGCATTTCAATTGCGCGTTGCAATTCGTGCAAGTGTTACAACCGCCGATTTCCTTTACTTCGCCCTTCCGGCACACTGGGCATGTGTTCCCGACCTCTGAACCGATCGTTACATTCGTAGAGCGAAGCTCATTGATCGTGTCAACTAGGACGACATGCTGCTTTTGCTTTTGATGTTTGTCTTCTTTCTCTTCGAAACTGTTTTCCTCAGCTTTCAACGTCAGTACTTGAGAATCACGGGAGCCGTCAACGTATACAGTTCCTCCCTTGGCTCCGCCCTTGTACAGGCGTTCGTATACCTTTTCTACCTGCTCGACACTATAGCCCTTCGGAGCGTTTACCGTCTTGCTGATCGAACTGTCAATCCAGCGCTGGATTACGCACTGTACATCCGCATGTGCCCCAGGAGATAGTTCCATTGCCGATATGAACCAATTCGGAAGGTTATCAGGGTCGGCACCAGGATTGCGATCAAGGTATTCCTGGACGATATCCGCTTTCACTTCGATGAACTTGCCAAGACGGCCGCTGCGGAAGTACGAGAATGAGAAGTATGGTTCGAGTCCTGTGCTTACACCAACCATGGTTCCAGTGGATCCAGTAGGGGCAACAGTCAGCAAATGGGAGTTGCGGATGCCATTTTCCAGGATCGATTCACGGATATCTTCAGGCATTTTTTTCATGAAGCCTGTATTTGTGAAAGCCTTTCGCAATCTGTTTGTTTCTTGCTCTGTCCCGCCTTGCAGGAATGGGAAGCTGCCCTTTTCCTTCGCCAGTTCGACAGAGGCTCTATAGGCTGAGGTTGCGATTGTTTCGAACACTTTATCAACAAGCATGTTGCCTTCTTCGGAACCGTACTCTGTTTCACAGTAAATCAGGAGGTCATGCAGCCCCATGACACCCAGTCCGACCCGGCGTTCGCCAAGGGCTTGCTTTTTATTCTCCTCAAGGAAGTATGGAGTAGCATCGATGACATTGTCCTGCATGCGGACACCCACTTCAACTGTGCGTTTGAGCTTCTCAAAATTCACTGTTTTCGATTCCTTGTCCGCCATTTCCGCAAGGTTCACGGCCGCGAGGTTACAGACCGAAAATGGAGCAAGCGGCTGTTCCCCGCATGGATTGGTCGCTACAACCTTTTGTCCATATGCTTGTGCGTTTGTCATGTCATTGGCGTTATCGATGAAGAAAATACCTGGTTCCGCTGAATATGTGGCACAAATATTGATCAGATTCCATAATTCTTTTGCCTTGATTTTTCTGTAAGTGCGTACCTTATAGCCGAGCTTTTCCCACTCGCGAACGTCGCCAACTTTATGCCATTCTTCATTATAGACTTTCATTGTCTCAGCATCGTAGCTTTCAACATCAGGGAAACGAAGTCCATAATCTTCATCTTTTTCAACTGCTTCCATGAAATCTTTTGTCAATGTGACTGAAATATTGGCCCCTGTCAGGAATTCGGGGTTGTGGACTGTGTAAGTACCTCCGGTAGCAAGCTTTTCTTTAGCTGCACTAATAATATCAGCACTGAAACCACCATACCCAGGGATGTTCTCATAATTTACAATTCCCTGATACATCGCTTCTTCTTGAAGGGTTAGCGGTGTGAACTTCAGTTTTTCCCTTGCTAATTTCTTGATTGATTCATCCTTTGTGTTTTCAATCAAGAAACGAAGGATCCTTGGATTTTGCATTTTTGAAATGATGAATTCAACGATGTCAGGATGCCAGTCTGCCAGCATGATCATCTGGGCGCCCCTGCGCGACCCTCCCTGCTCGACTAAGTGTGTAAGCTTTGCAATATCATCAAGCCAGGAGACGGAACCTGATGATTTCCCGTTTACCCCTCTAGCCAAAGTGTTCCGTGGCCTAAGTGTTGATCCATTCGTTCCCACACCTCCGCCGCGGCTCATTATTTCCATGACCTGCTTGCGGTGCTCGGAGATACCCTCACGCGAATCCTTCACGAAAGGCATTACATAGCAATTGAAATACGTGACATCGGTCTCGGCGCCGGCACCATAAAGAACACGTCCAGCAGGAATGAAGTTCATGCTTACAAGCTCTTGATAGAACTTTTCAAACCATTCCTTGCGCTTTTCCTCGGTCTTTTCCACTGCAGCCAATCCGGCAGCATTCCTCTTCGCAATTTGTTCATAGAAAACTTCCAAAGGTTTCTCTATGACATCAAGCGAACGTTTAATGACTCCTGTCGCTGCTTCCTCCGGATCATCCAGCACGGCGCGGAACTCCTCATCCACTAGGACCTTCGCAGCCTTGCTTTCCCAGTCTATTTCTAGAATGAACCCAAGTCCGCGGGCAGGGAATTTCGGATCCTCCTTGATGGTAAGGACGACGAAATCGCCAGCTGACAAAGTAATCTTCTCTGTGTCTTTGTACGTATAGCGGTCAAGCATGACTAGGCGGGAAACACCTTTGTGTGTAAGTTTCATATCAGGGGTGATCGGATGAACCTGTGGAAATAGCTTAATATCCTTGTTCAAACTCTCAACATTAAGACTCATTTTTTGTCCAGTAGTAATAGACATTTCTACAACTCCTCCAACGGTTTTGAAACTGCTATCTTTTTTGTCACTTGTTTTTCAGGATGGTATGTAAATCTAGCTGCATTTTTCAATTACCCTTACGTTATCATACCGAAACACAAAAAATCAATATATAGTATATATTTAATTTTCAACAATACTATATATGGTGTTCGGTTCATATGTGATTAATTTTGTCAAAAACGAAATCTATTAAAAAAAAGAGAGAAGAAGAGAGAAAGACGGATATCCTTCTCTAAATGAAAAAAAACAACAAATTTCGAGGGTTGCACTTTTTCAATCGCAAACAACCTTTTGAAAATACTGGATAAAAACAAAAAAAGCGGATTCCGCTTTTTTCATTTTTGGCTGTTTTCGTGAATTTAAAATGGTGGATTTCCACTCCAGGCTGCTCGCTTTCCGCAGGGCGTCAGCTGAGCCTCATCGGCGAAAAAGATCCTGTAGGGTCTCAACTTTCCCGCTGAACCCGATGGACACTGAGTGAGCTACTGTGAATTCACCCACTCACGAAGAAAATGCGTTAGCATTTTCTATGAGTCTCGCACCGTCCGTTCCAATCAATCTTTTCGAACTATTTGTTACTCTTAAAATTGATATAGAAAACAACAATCCTTTAGAAAAAAGCCTACCTTTTAAAATTCCACTCATCCGTTTCGTATTTGTTTCTTGCAAGTGTGGATACATACTCCATCTCTTCGTCACTAAGCTGATACGGAGTCAATTCAATGTTAAGCCCCTCTTCAAAGCCTTGCCTGAACGCTTCTTTTGCTTCTCCAATCGTGATTTTCCTGCTGCTAAGTTCGTTGATGGTTACGGCTTTTGTCTTGAAGGCTCGCTGCATCCGTTCCTTCACGCGTTCATTTGGATATTTGAATAAACTGAAAAGCTTATCTTCATCAAGATCAAGCAAAATGGAACCATGCTGCAGGATTACCCCCTTTTGCCGTGTCTGGGCACTTCCAGCAACCTTTCTCCCCTCAACGACAAGTTCGTACCAGCTTGGCGCATCAAAACAGACAGCGGAACGCGGATTCTTAAGTGCATCTTTTTCGGCAGAAGTTTCAGGCACAGCAAAATAAGCCTCAAGTCCAAGCTTTTGAAAGCCTTTCAAGATTCCTTCTGAAATGACACGATATGCCTCCGTGACCGTTTTAGGCATATCCGGATGTTCTTCAGTAACAATCACGCTATATGTAAGCTCATGTTCATGCAATACGCCCCTGCCGCCTGTAGGCCTGCGTACAAAGCCAAGTCCTTGTTCCTTCACTGCTTCCAAATTTATTTCCCGCTCGACTTTCTGGAAATAACCAACTGATAGTGATGGAGGGTTCCAACCATAAAAACGGATGACGGGAGGCATTTTCCCGGAACCGTGCCAATCCAGGAGCGCTTCATCCAAAGCCATGTTGAATGCTGGTGAACAATCACCTGAGTCAATAAATCTCCATATTTCTTTTTCCATTCCATTCCCTCATTTTGTGTTTTGTGAAGTTTATGCGATTTTAAGTCTAACAAAATTCATAGCAAATTCAAAGCAGCTTGATTTTTATATATCCGGAGAGAAATTTGCCAAATTCCTTTGCTCTTATGCTAAATGGCTTATATAATTAAAAGTGGTTCAGCTAAGCTTGAAAGGAGAAAGATGTTTTGGACACACTTTATTTTTTACTGATCCTCACTGCAGCGGTCATCATTTATTCTGTCATCATGTATTTTTACCAGAAGAAAATCGTGAAGACGCTGACAGAAGAAGAATTCAAGTCTGGTTATCGCAAGGCTCAACTGATCGATGTCCGCGAACCTAATGAATTTGCAGCCGGGCACATCCTTGGAGCAAGGAATATCCCGTTGACACAGCTAAAGTCCCGTCTGAAAGAAATAAGGCCGGACAAGCCCGTCTACCTCTATTGCCAGGGCGGATCCCGCAGCGGCCGTGCTGCGCAGTTCCTATATCGAAAAGGATATAAGGATTTGTATCAACTCGAGGGCGGCTTCAAAAAATGGGGCGGCAAAATCAAAACGAAATGACCTCACTTTAATAAATGGCCCCTCTTGCATATGCAGAGGGGTTTCGCATTTCTTACGGTTGCCCATCCAACCCATCATACTGATATTTTCGAAACCATTCATCAATATGAAAAAAATCACCGGATCAAACCAGCCCGATACTCCTCGCAGGCTGGCCGGCTTAATAAGTCCTGCCTTTGAAAAGCGAATCCGCTTGATCGGATGACAGCAATAGATTGACAACTTTCAACGAATTCCCCACGATATCACCAGGCGCGTGGTCAACCACCTTGCCAGCTTCATCCCAAACGGAATAAAGCCCTGCCGAAAATAGCAGGGCTTTGTTGCATTAAGCTTTTTGATAGCGAAGAATCGGCTTTCTTGCTGCGGTTGTTTCATCCAGTCGGCCTACTACAGTAGAGTGAGGTGCTTCCTGGACGATTTCCGGATTTTCCTCTGCTTCCTTTGCGATCTGGATCATCGCATCGATGAAAGCATCCAGAGTTTCTTTCGATTCGGTTTCAGTCGGCTCGATCATGATTGCCTCTTCCACGTTCAGCGGGAAGTAAATGGTTGGCGGGTGGTATCCGAAATCAAGCAGTCGCTTAGCGATGTCGAGTGTACGGACACCAAGCTTTTTCTGGCGCTTACCGCTCAATACGAACTCGTGCTTGCAGTGCCTGTTGAATGGGAGGTCGTAATATTCTGCCAGCCTTCTCATCATATAATTAGCGTTCAAGACAGCATATTCTGTCACTGCCTTCAAACCGTCCGGGCCCATCGTCCTGATGTATGTGTAAGCGCGGACATTTATCCCGAAATTCCCATAGAATGGCTTGACTCGTCCAATTGACTGAGGGCGGTCATAGTCAAATCCGTATTTGCCATCCTGCTTCGTTAAGATTGGTTTCGGAAGGAATGGCACCAGGTCAGCTTTGACTCCTACTGGACCGGATCCTGGGCCGCCGCCGCCGTGGGGGCCAGTGAATGTCTTATGCAAATTCAGATGGACGACATCGAATCCCATGTCCCCCGGCCGGGCCTTTGACATGACCGCATTCAGATTCGCACCGTCATAATAAAGCTTACCTCCTGCACTGTGGACGATTTCAGCCATTTCAAGGATGTTTTCTTCAAAAAGTCCAAGGGTATTCGGGTTGGTGAGCATCAATGCCGCTGTATCCTCGCCAACTACCTTCCTGAGGTCTTCCAAGTCGACAAGGCCATTCTCATCCGACTTAACAGTGATTGTCTCGAATCCGGCAACTGTTGCTGAAGCGGGATTCGTTCCGTGCGCCGAATCAGGGACGATGACCTTTGTACGCTTGTCATCCCCGTTTGCTTCGTGGAAAGCACGGATCATCATCAATCCTGTCCATTCACCGTGGGCTCCGGCAGCCGGCTGCAAGGTTACTTCATCCATACCAGTTATTTCAATCAGATGCTGCTGCAGATCATACATAAGTTCAAGAGCTCCCTGAACCGAACTTTCATCCTGGAGTGGGTGCAGATGCGCGAATCCATCGAAGCGAGCAACGTTCTCATTCATTTTCGGGTTGTATTTCATTGTGCAGGAGCCAAGAGGATAAAATCCTGAATCGACGCCATGGTTGCGCTTCGATAACGCTGTATAGTGGCGCATGATATCAAGCTCGGATGCCTCTGGCAGTTCCGGTTCGTCTTCGCGAAGGAAACCTTCAGGCAATAATGCGGCCAAATCGAGTTCGGGCACATCCATTTCCGGCAGGCTGTAGCCGACTCTGCCTGGAGTACTTAGTTCAAAAATGAGTGGCTGGTCTTCCTTATGCATTGAAATCCCCCATTTCCTTTACAAATGTGTCGATCTCTTCTTTTGTCCTCAGTTCGGTGATGGCGACAAGCATATGCTGCTCCAGCTCAGGGAAGTCCCTTCCGAGGTCATAGCCGCCGATGATGCCTTTCGCCAGGAGATGTTCATTGATTTCCTTGACAGGTTTATTGACTTTAACGACAAACTCATTGAAGGAGTGGCCGTCGAATGCAATCACAAAACCATTTTCCTTGAACGCCTTTTTAGCATAGTGGGCTTTCTGGATGTTGTCAGCTGCCATTTCGCGGACGCCCTTTTTGCCTAACGCAGTCATCGCAACAGAAGCGGCCAGAGCGTTTAGAGCCTGGTTCGAGCAAATATTCGAAGTTGCTTTATCGCGGCGGATATGCTGCTCGCGTGCCTGGAGAGTCAATACGAACCCTCTGCGCCCCGCATCATCCTTTGTCTGGCCGACAAGCCTTCCAGGGACTTTCCTGACAAGCTTTCCTGTCACGGCAAAATAACCGCAGTGCGGACCGCCGAAAGCAGTCGGGATCCCGAATGGCTGGGCATCGCCGGTGACAATATCAGCACCGAACTTTCCTGGCGGGGTCAATACTCCAAGGGAAAGCGGATTGCTTGAGACGACAAACAACGATTTCTGTTCGTGGGCAATTTCCTCGATTTCCTTCATTGATTCGATCCTGCCAAAGAAGTTAGGATACTGGACTATTACTGCTGCAGTATCTTCACCTGCCATATTTTTCAGTTCAGCCAGATCCGTAACACCATCCTTGTGGGGAATCTCGACAACCTCAATATATTGTCCTTTCGCATAAGTGCGGACTACATCCTTATATTCCGGATGAACCGTGCTTGAAATCAGTATTTTTTTACGTTTTGTATGCCCGGCACTGAGCATCGCGGCTTCTGCGAGAGCAGTACCTCCATCGTACATGGACGAGTTTGCTACTTCCATCCCTGTCAGCTCGCAGATCATCGTCTGGAACTCAAATATAGCCTGCAGTTCTCCCTGGGAGATTTCCGGCTGGTATGGAGTATAGGCAGTATAGAATTCAGAGCGCGATAGGACATGGTCTACGATGACCGGTATGTAATGGTCATATACACCCGCTCCAATGAATGAGGAGTACTTCTTCAAATCAGCATTTTTTGCAGCCATCTGTGATAACTCTTTCATCAAGGCTGTCTCTGATTTCGCAGGTTTGATGCGGTATTCTCCAGCGAAACGGACTTTTTCAGGTATATCACTGAAGAGCTCGTCAATCGACTTTACGCCAATCGTTTCCAACATTGCGTTTTTATCACTTTCAGTCAGCGGTAAATAGCGATGCTTCATATCTCTTTCCCCTCTTCCATTTTTACTTTTTGTCTCTTTTATAAAAAGGTGTCGCTGAAACAATGGCTTTCAGGCGTTTTCCTCGTATTTCAACTTCCAATTCATTGCCCAGCCCGGATTCTTTGGAATCAACAAGCGCAAGCCCGATATTTTTCTTCAGCGTAGGCGATTGTGTACCGGTGGTAACCTCGCCAATTTTCACATTCCCTTTATAAACAGGATACCCATGGCGCGGAATGCCGCGGTCAAGCATCTCGATTCCGACAAGCTTTCTTGGTACGCCATTTTCTTTTTGTTCCAGCAAAGCGTCTTTTCCAATGAAGTCTGCATCTTTGTTCAATTTGACTGCAAAGCCGATTCCTGCTTCAAGCGGGGTGATATCCGGGGATAGCTCCTGGCCATACAATGCAAGATTGGCCTCGAAGCGGAGCGTATCCCTGGCTCCAAGCCCGCATGGCAGCACACCCTCTTCCTTTCCTGCTTCAAGGATTTTTTTCCACAGGCTCACTGCATCTTCAGGCTTGCAATAAATTTCAAAACCATCTTCCCCGGTATAGCCGGTCCTTGAGACGAGGGTTTTCCTGCCATCAAGCTTTACTTCCGGATTGAACCTAAAAAATCCAATCTTGCTCAAATCGTGATCAGGTGAAAGCTTCTGCAGTACAGATTCAGCCAAGGGTCCTTGTATGGCAAGCTGGGCATAGTCTTCTGAAAGGTTCTCGACTGTAGCCTCACCCTCCAGGTGGTTTTTCATCCATTCATAATCCTTATCGATATTGGAAGCATTGACAACCAAGAGATAATGATTGTCACCCAGCTTGTAGACGAGAAGGTCATCAACAGTACCGCCATTTTCGTAGCACATCGCCGTATAGATGGCTTTGCCGTCGGTGAGTTTTGAAATATCATTGGTAAGTAATTTTTGCAAATAGGACAGGCTATCCGGGCCTTTCACTTCAATTTCGCCCATATGGGAAACATCGAATAATCCCGCTCTTGTCCGGACCGCTTCGTGTTCCTCCTTAATGCTTGAAAACTGAACAGGGAGTTCCCAGCCTCCGAAGTCAATCGTTTTTCCTCCATATTCCTTGTAAAGCTCGAATAAAGGTGTTCTTTTCAATTCTGACATCATATATCCCCCTTCGTCCTTCGCCTCAAAATTCCGCAGGCAAAACATGACGAACATAAAAAAGACAGAGTCCCCCCTCGAAAAAAGAGAAGGTCTCTGTCCTTTCACCTGAAAGTTTACCCGTAAAGGCTTTCCCCTTTGGTGGCTTCCAGTTTTTGAAAGCGCTCTCCAGAGATGCGTCAAACAAGAGTTCTTTTGCCTGAGAGATTCACAAATCATGCTTGCTCCTTCGGCGCTACTCGAGTAGTCTCTCCCCTTGTCATCATTCGCATTATATTATTTTCCAAATTGGGCATGCTATACGATATTCATCATGCTATGCCTGCGGTTTTTCAAAAACTATAAAATGAAAAATTTCAAAACATTCAAAGCTAACTTCATCTTACATTAGACTGACTGGTTCGGCAATATATAAATATTTCAAAAAGAGGTGAGTTAAATGTCTATTCAAATAAACTTTGATTCATCCTGGCAGGACGGTTTGGCAGAACGGATCGAGAACGATGGGCCATGGGGGAATTGGGAGCTTTTCAAGCTGGCCGTCGAGATAGAGAAACATACCATCATCCCTGAATTTGAAGGACTTCAGGCACCGGTGCACCTGCCAGGGCTTACCCCCCTTCCCCATCAGCTTGAGGTCGCCAGGCAGGTAATCGAAAACATGAATGGAAAAGCGATTCTTGCGGATGAAGTCGGCCTCGGAAAAACAATCGAGGCCGGGCTCATCCTCAAGGAATATATGATCAGAGGACTTGTGAAAAAGGTGCTGATCCTTGTCCCCGCCTCGCTTGTGTCCCAATGGGCGATGGAGCTGAACACGAAATTTCACATTCCTGCCGTTGCGCAGCGTAAAAGCTATGTGTGGGAGCAGTGCGATGTAGTGGTGTCTTCGATTGATACTGCAAAACGCAACCCCCACCGGGAGATCATTTACAATCAGGATTACGACCTGATTATCATTGATGAAGCTCACAAGCTAAAAAATAACAAAACTAAAAACTATGAATTCGTCCAGAACCTGAAGAAACGATTTTGCCTCCTGTTGACCGCTACTCCGATCCAGAACCGCCTTGAAGAAATCTTCAATCTGGTTTCCCTCCTGAAACCTGGCCATCTGGGAAATGAAGCGGCATTTTTCGAAAAATATAAGAAAGACTCCCGCTCAGTATCGGATGACGAGCATCTAAGGGAGCTGGTCAATAAGGTGATGATCCGTAACAGGCGTGCCGATACCGGGATCGAGTGGACCAAACGCCATGTCGAAACAATTGTCATCGAGTTTTCAAAGGAGGAACAGGCCTTATATGACATGATTTTAGGCTTGCGTGAGTCCGATGGTGGCCTTTCTGCAAGCCAGTTTTCGCTTATGACACTGCAAAGGGAGGCCTGCAGCAGCAGGGAAGCGGTTTTTTATACACTAAAGAACATGCTCCAAAGGCAGGAAAACCCTTCAGAAAGCTATAAGGGCACGATTGACATGCTAGTTAAACGTGTCGAAGAAGTGAAAAGTAACTCAAAAGCTGAAAAAGCATTGGAACTGATCAAAAAAATCGGCGACAAAGTGATTATCTTTACAGAATACCGCGCGACCCAGCTGTATCTCCAATGGTTCCTGAAGCAAAACGGAATCACGTCTGTCCCTTTCCGCGGCGGCTTCAAACGGGGGAAAAAGGACTGGATGCGGGAATTGTTCCAAAAGAATGTACAAGTGTTGATCGCTACTGAAGCCGGAGGAGAGGGAATCAATCTTCAGTTTTGCAGCCATATCATCAACTTTGATCTGCCATGGAACCCCATGAGACTAGAGCAGCGTATTGGACGGATACACCGCCTCGGACAGGAAAAAGATGTAAGGATCTATAATTTTGCAACCAAGAATACGGTAGAAGAGCATATCCTGAAACTCCTGTACGAAAAAATCAATTTATTTGAAAAAGTCATCGGCGAACTGGATGATATCCTGACCAGGCTTGAATTTGGGAGTATCGAAGACCATCTAGTTGATATATTCGGCAAGTCGTCGTCAGAAGGTGAGATGAGGATAAAAATCGATAATCTGACATCGATGATCCAGCTGGCAGAAGAAATGAAGGAGGGCAAGCAGCGTGCAGCAACAGGCGATTCATGAATTTTTGGTGAGGTATTTCCATGCCAATAACTGTGAAATAATTGAAAACAAACCTGGTTATCTGAATGTTCAGCTGACCATCGACCTGGACAAGGAACTGATGAACCGCCCTTTTTACTGGCATTATCTCGAAAAGACTGGCGGCACTCCTAATCCTGCAAAACTGGCCTTTATCACGAATAAGCAGCACGCCCCTGAAAATGCAAAAGGAGAAGCAATCTATTTCGGCTCGCCAAGGCTGCATCAAATCTTTCAGTCCACTAAAAATCTTGCAGGGTATATCAGGCTTTATGAAAATAAAAGTCCAATGGCTGGCATGAATTTGCCTTTGATTCCCTGGCTGGGGTTGAATATGAAAATATCCTACCAGTGCGACCGCAAACGGGACGTGTTCAAATCGATCGGATTGAACTTGATCAATGGACGGTTGCTGGACGGATTCCACGACAGGCTGCTCCAGCTGCCGATGACACCAAAAATACCTGATTACGCCTATACCTTATCGCCGCTCATACGGCCAGGAAGCGGAGTGGCAAGAGTCCATTCGTTTTTGTCATCGGAAATCAGCGTGGAAGACCATACATGGGCAGAAGAGGCCAGGAAGCGCTGGAAAAAAGATCTGGATTTATTGAATCATTTTTACGAAGGCATTGATGAAAAAACGGAAAGCTATGAAACGGAAAAGCTAGCCCTTCGTGAACAATACGAACCAAAGGTCAATATCTCAATTGTCAACGGAGGAGTATTCTACATTACTGAAAAAGCGATTTAAAAGGTGGAAGCCCGGCTGCAGCTTCGCCGGGCTCCCGATCACTTTTTCTTTTTGAAGCTGGACATCAGCAGGAAGGGAAGAATCCCGAACCATCTGTATAAAAAGGTTCCTTCCCCATCCTTTTTGGCCTGCTTTCTCTTTTTCCTTTCTTCTTTCGGCTGGTCTATATACTTCACAAACGTCTGGGTTAGATACTTTACGTAGTCATTTGTCTTCATGGTTCCACCTGCCTTCATACAATTACAAGTATAACCATGGCTTATTGTTTCATACGTCTGATGATTTCTTCAGCTATTTCCCCGACGCCCTTCCCAGTTGTGTCGATTTCAAGATGGGCTGCCTGACGATACAGCGGCAGCCGTTCACTATATAATGCCTCCGCCTTCTCCCGCTTTTTGTGTTGAAGCAATGGCCTGGTCGTATCCTCCCTTAAACGTTCGAGGATTTCCGCCGGTTCTGCAAATAAAAAAACAACCAATCCCTTTTCTTTCATTGCTCTGCGGTTCGTTTCCCGCAAGATTGCTCCGCCGCCTGTAGCAATAACCGCATTTTCTGAAGGCATTGCCTGAATTATTTCCGTCTCCTTTTTCCTGAAGCTTTGCTCTCCTTCAGTAGCAAAAATCATGTTGATGGCTTTTCCAGATGCTTTGATGATTTCTTCATCTGTGTCAAAACAGCCAACGGATAATCTTTCCGCCAATTCTTTAGAAACCGACGTCTTTCCCGCCCCCATAAAACCAATCAAGTAAATTGCTTTCATAGACTTAATCCCCCGCCATTACTTTTCTGTCCATTTTACCATCTGGCCTTTTACTTTGTCATATTCACAAGCAGCTTCCCTTTTTTCGCCATTATCAAGCGACATATAAAAGATTATTTTTTCCCTGTCAGCTGATAACGGATAAGTTTGGTATTTGACAATTCCCCTCATGAACCGGAAGGATCCTTCCCCTTGCCAGTCGGTTTTTTGGACAAGTGATTCAGCAGCCTGAAGGGAGCAGAACAGATAATATTCCTGCAGCCTAATTGTCTCCGTCTCCTTTAGAAACCGTGCCTCAGCAACATATTGCTGGGCCGCCATCATCAAAAGCAAGGTCATGAAAAATAAAAAGATGATGGTTAGAGGATACATGAAGCCTTGCTGGCATTTCTTGGAACGTTTTATTTTTGAATGAAATATTGGATTCTTAAAGAACGCCCTGAACCCGATAGATGGACGGCAAATATTTCAACCCCTCCCTCAAACTCCCCTAACTTCAGACTAGAAATATTCTGAAGAAGGATTTCATGTCCTTCGTTGTCAACCCTTCTCCTGATCGAGTTTCCGTACTTTTCATATAAGACCGTTTTGCCATCCCCTTGCAATACAATCCTGTCAGCCTGGACAGAAACGGTCTCAGCGTTTTGGATTTCTTTTTTTGCCTGGATGCTGAAAAGCTCCCATTCCATTCTCCACAAGCCTTGCTCATAAATTCCATCAGCAAGAAATAGCTTTATGCCCATCGGAAAGATCGTTGCGATTACCAGCATGGTTGCCAGGCTTGTAATCATCTCTAGCATCGTGAAGCCTCGTTCATTCAGCATAAGCGCATTTTTTGCTGTCCTTTTGATGGTCGCCTTCATAATGGACACATACCTCCCGTGGAAGATCGTTCCCATCCTTGGCAACGGTCACGTTGTATTCAAATCCGTCTTTCACGATCAGGTTCCTTTCTGATCCTTGACCGGCCTGCTTAATATACATCAGTTCATCATAAAGGATATGGATTGCATCGGCATCCTGCCTTGATTGGACAAGTTGGCTCCTGACATGGATGGAATAGGGAAGCAGAAAGGATCCCGCCATGAGGATAGCAGCCATGGAAAGGACCATCTCTACCAGGAAATATCCTTCATTCCTGTTTAACATAGAACCTCCCCTTCCCAATCTGGAATGTAAACCGATACGTCTTTTTTCCGGCTTGAATGTAAATTGATCCAAATTTATCAATATTCCCATTTGCAAGGTAACGAAAAATTGAACTCATAGTGGCTGGCGTAACTTTGATTTCCCTTGAATAGTGCCTTTCAATCAAATAACCGCCCTCTCCAGCAGAAACAATATAAGCATATTGGTCAGGGAGAAGATAAACGGTGACATTTTTTTGGCGGCTAATGGCATATTGCTGAGCGTAAAACAAGTCGGACTTAAACTGGGACAAAAAGAGATGGGTTTGAAGGAAATCGCGCTGCGGAGTGAAAACGAAAAGGGAAGAAAAGGTAAGCATGAAAGCAGCAGATAGTACAATCAGCATTTCTATGAGAGTAAAACCGGAAGATTGCCTCATGGGTCATTGGTTTGCCGGGATGACCCTGCCATCGGGAGTGATTTCGAGTTCGGTGCCATCCGGGCATTTTCCTTCTGCGCTTTTAAGATAATTCTTACTGGCCAGTTCCGTAAATGTTGGCTGCGTAGTCGTATTTTGCTCTATTTTGTATGCCTGTATCTGACCCTCTATCATTTTTGCATATGCTGAGCAGCCTTTCGAGTTGATGTTCGAGCTATGCTTCGAAATATTCGGTACAGTGATGATCAATAAGACAGAAATGACGAGGAGGACAATCATCATTTCAATCAGCGTAAAGCCTTTTTGGTTTTTCATCGACTTTTTCTCCTTTTTGTTGATATTAAATCCCTTGTATTAATTGAAACATAGGCAGCAAGATTGCCAGATACAATGAGATGATAAGCAGACCAATGAAGCTGTAGAGCAATGGCTGAATGACTTTCATCATTTTCTCTGTCCTTTCTTCAAGCTGGTTAAGGCAATGCCGGCTGTAAAAGTAAAGCTCCTGGTCAAGCTTCCCATTCTTCTGTCCATGCCGCACAATCCGCGGAAGTTCAGCTTCAAAAAGCGTGTAGTCTAATATCGCCTCATCAAAATCCTGTCCCTTCAACAGCTTCATGATGAGATCTTTTCCAAGTTCCGCCGAAAAATCATCCTGAAGATTTTCCTCGAAAATTTTCAATGCGCCGAACACTGAGAGACCCCCCGCAAACAGGTAACTTAGTTGTGAGGAAAAGTAATGCGTATAATATAGCTTCATAAGTTTTCCCACAACCGGGATCTTAGTGAGAAGGATTCTCTGCTTGACAGGAGGGATGTTTTTAAAAACGGCAATATAAAATGCGTAACAAATGATCGCTGCAGCTACTATAAGGGATGACAGGACGGGAAGCAGTGAGGAGGATGCATTGATGAAACGGATAAAAATGTTTGGAGCAAGATCCATATCGTTGAATAGAGCAGTGAATTTAGGAAGCAGGATTTGCTGGATGAAATAAAAGAGCACACCTGTCAGAATGACAAGGAACAGAGGATAAGTCCCCAGCCTTTTTAAACGCTGGTAGTCGCTGTTCCTTCTCAGGACCATTTCGCTCCCTTCGATCACAGCCTTAGCCAGGCTCCCATGCTGCTCAGCAAAATAGACATAGCTGACTAATTCTTTTTTGAACCCCAGCTTTCCAAGGATCAAATGAAGCGGATACCCCTCACGGAGATTGCGAAGGCTGTTTTTGATATCTTCTTTCCTTTTCTTCTCAAGGTAAAAAGAAAGAGACTCGAATGCTTCTGCCAATGGATATCCACGGGATAGCAATTCACCCGTCCTTTTTAGGAACCTTGCCTGTTCTTCAGCCGGCCATTTAGTCCCCATCCTTCATGACCCACCTTTGGTACTCCGATTCCTTGATGTAGCCAAGTGCAATCCCCTTTGCGATCGCATCCTTCAAAGTTTTGTAATGGTATGTTGGATGTTCGCCTCTCGTTTCCCTTATAACGGCTGAAAGGTTAGCCCCGGTCAGGATTTCGAACACACTCCCTCTCTTTCCACTTCCTATTGAGAAACAAAATGGGGAACAGCCGCCATCGCAATAAGGGCAAACGAGTTCCACAAGCCTTTGGGCAGTGACCGCTATCAGCGTTTGTTCAATCTCCAGCCAGTTGACTCCAAATTCGATGAGCCTGTATATCGCCCCTTTTGCATCCCTGGTGTGCATCGTCGTAAGCACCAGATGTCCTGTCAAGGCCGCCCGTATTGCGATTTCTGCCGTCTCCTTATCCCTAATTTCACCGACCATGATGATATCTGGATCATGGCGGAGGATTGCCTTTAATCCTGTTGAATAGGAAATTCCAGCACGCTCATTCACCTGTACTTGAAGTGCCGTTTGGCTCGGCTTCTCAATTGGGTCTTCAAGGGTGATAATGTTTCGATTGACGATTTCAGATGTCTCAGAAAGCATGGAGTAAAGAGTCGTTGTTTTTCCGCTGCCGGTCGGGCCTGTGAAGATGACCAGGCCATGTGCATGTTTCAAAAGGGAAATTAACTTTTTTGTCGTTGAAGGATAAAGGGAAATTTGGAATGAAGGGATCTGGTTTTGCTGGGGAAGAAGTCTGATGACCATGCTCTCGCTCATGTAGGCAGGAAGGGTGGATAGCCTTAATCCAATATTCATGTTGTTATATACGTAGTTATAGGCACCGCTTTGCGGCCTTCTTTTTTCACCGATATCCATAGATGCCGTGAATTTGAAATGGGAGATGAGTCGGTCACAATCCTCGTGCTCAAGAGTGTAACGGGGCATTAGCTGATTGCCCAGCCTGAATTTAATCAGGGTGTCTTTCTCGCGGGGAATGATGTGGATATCTGATGCTCCGCTTCGAAAAGCATCCTTTAGTACTTTATCTGCCAATTGTTCAATCGACTTTACAATAAAAAACACCACCTTTTTCGATAATATAAAAATAATTCGCTGGAAGTACTGGCATATCCTGCGAAAAAAAAGAATAATTGTGAATAAATGGTGACATTCAATTCCATACTACTACTGTAATAGGAGAGTAATGCTTTGGGCTATAGCCAAGCGGTAAGGCAACGGACTTTGACTCCGTCATGCGTTGGTTCGAATCCAGCTAGCCCAGTCCTAAAAGCTGGCCTTTAATTGGCCCATAAAACAGGAAGCACATCCGTGCTTCCTGTTTCGTCATTTCGCAATACTTTTCAAGGCATCGGGATTGAAACCGACAATCAGTTTTTTTCCATCAGTCAATATCGGCCGTCTCAAAAGTTTTGGTTTATCGATCAAGAGCTTGATCACCTCTGAAAGCGGCAGGTCTTCAACGTCGATATCCAAATTTTTATATGCTTCTCCCCTTGTTGCCAGGAGTTCATCCAGTCCCTCTGATGTTAGAGATAAAATCTGGAGAATCTCATTTTTTGATGGAGTGTCTTTGAACAAATGCCGTTCTTTGAATTTCACGCTGTTTGAAACCAGCCATTTTTTTGTCTTTCTGCATGATGTACAGCTCGGATAAGAAAAAAATGTTAACTCACTCATTTTAGCCAGCCTCCTTGGGGGAATATCTTCTTTATACCTATTGTATAGCTTTTGTATAATATTTGTATACTATTTTGTCATCATTTTGCCATTTAGTTGTGAACATTTTCTAAACATATAGTGTTTACAGTGGAAACCTCATTCCCTTGTGTTTGAGGCTGTAATATAATAGAGGCAAAATAGTGGTCTGAGGTGAATTAAGGTGGAACAAACATTAAAAATCACAAGTGTTTTGTCTGACCCAACTCGGTATTATATTTATCAATACATTACAAAAAGGCATAAGGACGTAACGGTGCAGGAGATCGCAGATAACTTTGACATTCATCCGAACGTGGCAAGGCTTCATCTTTCCAAGCTCGAAGATGTGAACATGCTGATTTCAGAAACGAAAAAAACTGGTAAGGGCGGACGTCCGAGCAGGCTCTATCGCTTGTCGGAAGGTGTCATACAGCTTCACTTCCCGTTCCGTGACTATCAGCTTTTATCCAAAATCGCAATGATGACGATGATGACACTTGGCGATGAAGGCAAAAAAGCACTCTACCTGACTGGAAAGAGGCTCGGAGCCGAATTGATCGACCAGGAAATGGCACGTCATCCACAAATCACTGAGGAGATGAATTTCGAACAAAAACTTCAGGCCATCAAAAATGCTGCGACCGTTGCCGGTTTTTACCCGGAATTCGAGCCGAACAGCGAAAAGACAAAGATCTATTTCCAGATTTTCAACTGTCCATTTAAGGAAGTGGCAATGGACCACGCTGAAACCGTCTGCAATATGCACTATGAATTTTTGCGCGGCATGTTCGAGTCCTTATTTGGGGATATCGAACTGATTGAGAAGGAGAATATGATCACCGGCTGTGATTCATGCTCCTATCAGGCAGTGATCGGGCAATAATCAATCCGGTTCATTGTTTACTTTTCCCTCTACTTTACTTTATAATATGATAGTGATGGACTTGTAGGGTAAAGGAGGGATATCTTTGGATCGTATGTACAGAGTTTTAGGATTCTGGACGGGAATCTTTGCTGTCATGTTTTTCTTGGGTGACATGTATACGACGTCCTTGATTTTCTTTGGTCAAACTGGATTTTTCTTGTTATTAAGTTATTTGAAGCTGACCGAACGTATGTATATCTACATATTCGGCGCATACCTAACCATTTTCTTCGCAGGATTTACTTACTGGAGCACGTTCATGATGCCACTGGGTGGCTGAGGCGGGCATTGATCATTTGTTTGCCAAATAAAAAAACGATGGATTCCCATCGTTTTTTTATTTGCAATCGTCTTTGCCGTTTCACGCAATGCGATCGTTGCTTTCCGATTTCGATTTGGACGGCTTCCAGGCGAAGAAACGCCTGGACACGACCTCATCTCTTTTTTAATCCTGCGCCCCTCTTTCTAACCTCCAAGCTGTGAATTAGTATGTTTCCCATGTTTAAACCTGAAACTTTCCAATGTTTTTTCCTTGAATGATGACAGAAAAGGATTGACTGATCCCCCCCGGCATGATCAAACTGCGAATGGCCCGATTCTGTTTGCTTGCCTCAGAGAATGGGTTTGAATCACGGTGCTCTGCCAATTCCTCCAATATGCCAATCGAAAGCAGGAATTCATCCTGCCGTTTTTTCTGGAAAAAATCCAGCCCATACTTTTTTCCTTGGGCGATCAACGCATCAAAATGGACATGGCTTGTAATATCCATCTCCCCAGGGTGCTGGAGAATGTCCTTGTACAGTTGGTGCTTATAGTAGCCCCTAAGGCTACCATTCCTGCGCCCAGGCTGCATCCATTCTTTTTTTGTATATCCATAGTCCACGCTGATCAGGATTCCTTTGTCCAGCTTTTCGGAAATCGAACGGAGGAAAGGTTCCATGCCCAATGGAACTTCCATTCGCTGTCCTTCTGCCAGTCCAATATCCCCTTCTTTGAGGAAGCGGAAGATTTCTTTATTTTCGGCAGGCAACAGCTTTTCAACGAAATTCCCTTCTTCGTATCCAACAAAAACCTCATGGATCACTCCTTTATGGTTCTCGATCACATGTACTGGGAAAGCGTCGAATAATTCGTTTGAGAAAATCAGCCCTTCCTTCATTCCTGTTTCTCGATAATCTTCAAAGTACAAGACTTTGGCACCGGTGATCTCGCTCAATAATTCTTTTTGAAGCTGCTTGTGGTAAGGACTCGTCTCTACCAGATAGTAGAGCAGGGGTTCAGCTGAAGTCTCATTCCAGCCTTGGATAAAGGCTTTGGCGAAACGTCCGTTGCCTCCGCCAATTTCACACACCGTTCTCCCCAGATTGAGTTTCCCAGTGTTGTTCGCATACCATTTCCCCATTAGCCTGCCAAAAACATCCGACACATTGCTCGTAGTATAGAAATCGCCACCCCGGCCAATTTTCGGCACATCTTTCATATAATAGCCCTTTTCAGGATGGTAAAGAGCGCATTCGATAAAATCCGCATATGTAATCATTTGTTGTTCTGTGGCAGCGATTCTTTGCTTGATAATTTCTTTCATAAATTTACTCCCTGATCGAAGTTTTCACTATTGACATAGTGTTTTCTTTATTATATTGTTGAGATAGTAGCTTAACTATATCCCCTCCCATGATATGAATAGAACATCCCCCGGAAAGCCCTTCTCGTTCGAGAAGGGCTTTCCTAGTTTTTGAGTCTTCGACAAGGGTTCCCGTCTTGTCGAATTCCGGAATAGAATCGTGAGCCTCCATTAAGATAAAATGCTGATTTCCTGTTAGCTATCATTCCGCTTGATATTTCAAATATTCCTTTATTCTTTATTAAGCAATACCCGATTTGACCTTAAGATCAAGGTTTAAAATCCATTTAAGAATGGGTTGGTATCCATCTCGTCGCCGATGGAGGTGACTGGCCCATGCCCTGGCAAAACTGCGGTTCCTTCAGGCAGGACAAGCAATTTTTCATGAATGCTGCTGATTAGCTGACTGTGGTTTCCCCCAGGAAGGTCTGTCCGCCCGATACTTCCTTTAAAAAGTGCATCCCCTGCAAGGACAAACTGATCCTCGGGAAAGTAAAATGATACACTTCCTGGTGAATGCCCAGGTGTGTAGAATACGGAGAACGTGAACGAATCGATTGTCATTTCTCCTTCTTCACCCAATAGATTTTCAGCTGGCTTGGCTTTGACCGCGTCCTGCATCATAAAATACTTTGATCCATTCAGCGCCGGATCGTCCAGCCAATCAGCTTCTTTAAAGTGGACATGGACTGGAATATCATATTTTTCCCTGACCATGTCCACTGCGCCAATATGATCAAAATGTGCATGGGTAAGTAAAATACATACAGGCTTCAATCCCTGTCTGTCTATTATCGAAATCAATTTTTCAGGTTCAGCTCCAGGGTCCACCACAAGACATGAACCATCTTCATCGCTCACAAGATAACAATTCGTCTGCAGCGGGCCAAGAGGGATCTGTTTCCATTTCAACTCACTTTACCTCCTAATAAGTTTGAAATATGCGCTATGTTTATTTTACACTAATACAAGGCAAGAATTAAGGAATGTCTATTGAAATAATGAGGAGAATCAATATGGAAAACATGATTGCAATTGAAGCTTCACATATAATAAACGAACTACCCGATTTCCTTGAAGTATTTGTATCGGTGACAAACCCTCATCAACAGCACGAAAATCTATTCATCTTCCCAGCTGGCACAGAAGCGGATAATGCTTCCTATTTTCTTGAGGAAGCTGGAATGCTCGCAGGAATCCACACCCTGGTAAAGGTCTCGCAGGGTCAGGAAGGAGCAGATTTTTATGACACTGGATTCATTGTCGGCTCTGCGATTTATTTATTTAAAGACTTATTGACTGCCTTCAAGTTCAAGAATGGAAACAAGATGCAGATAGAAATGTCCCTTCTTCAAATGGAAGAACACCTGTCCTTTACAGCCTTTGGGAATAACGGACAAAGTATCCATTTTGCGCACGCTCATTACGAAAAGCTGATTACGGGTATAGCAAAAGCATATGAAGTTGGAGTAGAGTTTTTAGACCTCGACAAATGATCCAAAAAAATATAAAATAGAGAACGAGTGTATGCTTGTATCTACATAGCAGGCTTTAGCGCCTGCCATCTTAATAAAGGGGGCTTAATCATGGGATTGGCAATTATTTTTGCTTTAGTCACACTTCTTGCCGGCTATGCGACTTTCTCGGCACTTAAAAACAAAAACATTCTTGGAATTGTATTTGGGGGAGGAACGTTCCTGGTTATCGGCTGGTTCACAGTCATGACGATCATCCATCAGGGCTTCCCTACAGCACATTAATTCAATCCAAGAAAATTGCAAGCGCCCTGATCGGCCCCGGCGGACATAAGACGAAACGCGTGAAGGCAGTTTCCCGGCCACCACAGCGCTACGGCTTATGACCAGAGGGGCTTGGCGCTAGTGCTGGACATTTCTCAAAGTGAATCTAATACTTATTTCAAAAAAAAAAGGAAAAGCCTTTTATGTTAAGGTGGCTTTTCCTTTTTTTATTTCAGCCCTCAAGAAGCTGGTTAACCCGATCGACCTTTTCTCTCATTCTCCTCTTTATATCCCGCCGGTCATCAATCCTAATGTTCGTTGCCACGCGTTTAACCCCCGCGCTGAAAGGCACTTCGTGTATTGCCTCGATAACCTCGAAGAGCACAGGAAGGTCCCCCTCGATCAAGGTATTCATTGGCGTTAGCTGAAAATCAATTTTCCCCTGTTCCTTGTACTTGACCAGGATTTTCTGGATATCTGCCACATACGAACTGACACTCGGTGACTCAGTTCCAATCGGAATTACTGTCACATCAACTATGGCCATTGCAATCTCTCCTCTTTTTCCTTATTCAGTAAGCTCTACTATTTGCTTGGATTCAATATCCAAGAGTTTTTCGAATTGAAAACCATACAAACAGAGTGGAGCCGAGGGGGCACATGAAAGGGGCTCGTTGTTGAGATTGGATAAAATCACTTTCTCTTCATCCGAATCAAGATTAAAGCGAACCAGGTCAAAACCCTCGTCATATACATCTGCTTCTCCTTTATGAAGAGCGCGGAAATAGATGAAATCTTCCCCATCGTTCATTAAATCATAAAATGGGACAAGCCAGCCAGAAAAAGACGTCAGCAGCGGAGCATCGAATTTCCCAAGCTGGTTGAAGCCTTTGTTGTAAAGGACATAATTCGCCTGATTGGGATTTTCTTCAAGCATGTTGATAGTCAATACATTTTTCCCGATGGCATCAAATTGAAAAATGGACCGAAAAACCTGCTTTATCTTTTTTTCTTTCAAAGAGTAGGACATCAATGGAGCCTCGAGAGACATCCCATCTTCATCCCAATCCTGGAAAACAAGTTGATCCGATGAGACCCATCGTGCGAAAGGCTCTGGCAATGAAATCTGTTCAAGTCCCTTCTGATCCAAATCCAAAATATAAGTTTTGAAATCCCAATCCTCTGTAAAAGCAGAGACAAGAATTGTTTTTTCCGCAAAAGAATTCCATTCAAAGCTTAGCTCATGTGACTCTATACTTGAAGAAAATAGTTCTTGGCCAGACGTATTGATGACATCTAAAATCGCTTCATCGGCACCGGCACTATGAATCAAAATCAAGTTTTTGCTAGGACTGATTTCCGCGGTTATGGCAGGATGCTCACTTTTATAAAGCAGCCTGCTTTCCCCAGTGGAGATGTGATGGGTGTATAAAGAGGAACCAGTCTCGGTATTGGCAATATACAAGATGGTTTCGTCATCAAGCCAGCCTGCAGCCTTATAAAATTCTCCCTCTTCCAGCACAATTGGCATCATGCCTGATGATAAAAAGGAAGGTCGGGGTGATTCCTTTAGCGTTTTGCTGTGGCCGCTACCTGAATGCAATCCTCCTGGTGATTTCCCGGAACAGCCTGAAAGCGCAAGGGCAACGCTGAACAAAATGATCAATAGCAATGATGGTCTGTATGTATATCGGTACCAGTTTTCCACCGCGAAGCCCCCTTTAAACACTGTATATATGTGTACGTTAAAAACCCTTAAATGTTTCACACATCATCAAGAATCTATAAAAGCAATCCAAACATAAAAGCACAGGCTCCCTCAAAAATGAAGCCAAAGTAGATCTTTATCATTCAATGGCAACTTTTAAAAATCCTCTGGCAGATATGATTATCCTCTGTCTCCTTAATTATACTCTAGCATTCAAGCATCCCTGTTGTTCAAAGAACATTCCTTTCCAAAAGACTTCCCAAGAGTCTTTTGGAAAGTGGCCCACACCCGCTCCCATCTGAATATCCGCTCTAAATGGGCAATATAGCCATTCAAAAAACCTGCGCCTTCTTCCCCAGCGCAGGTTTTTGTTCCGCAAACATTTGTCTTGAAGTCTTACTGCTGTTCATAGAACCTCAACAAATCTCCGTAAATGATTTTGTCAGAATACTCAAGTTCGTTCTTTGCTTTTTCCATGAATTGCTCGCAGCTTTCCTTGTCGGCTGGCTGGCCTGTTGCCTTATCATAGCAAGTTTCCCGCGTGTAGACATGGTCTTTTGTAATGAAGCTTCCATCACGGAGTACGGTAAAGTCCAGGCGATCCTTAGCGAACAAATCCGTTCCGAAATCGATGTGGTCCTTCGTATCGATACCCAGTAAATGCAGGATTGTCGGTTTCAGGTCAATCTGGCCGGAAACAGTGGAAATCGTCTTTCCTTCTTGGCCTGGAATGTGGATAATCAATGGAACCTTTTGCAACTGAGTGCTTTCAAACGGTGTGATTTCCTTGCCAAGGTATTCACTCATAGCCTTATTATGGTTTTCTGAAATTCCATAATGGTCACCATATAAAATGATGATCGAATCTTCATATAAGCCTTCATCTTTCAGCTTCTGCACAAAACGCTTAAGTGCTTCATCCTGATATCGGACAGTCGGAAAATAGTTGTTGACTGTTTTATCATTTGACGTATATGGTTGGATGAAACTGTCTTCCTCATTCAATTCAAATGGGAAATGGTTAGTCAAAGTAATGAATTTTGAATAAAACGGTTTTGGCATTTCCTTCAGATGCTGGACAGACTGATCGAAGAATTCAATATCCTTCATCCCCCATCCAACGGAATTCCCTTCATTCACTTCATAATCCGTCAACGAATAAAAGCGCTTGTATCCTAATGACTGGTACATGATGTCACGGTTCCAGAAGCTCTTGTTATTCGCATGCAATGATGCAGTAAAATACCCGTTTTCGTTCAAAATTTCAGGCGTAGCTTTATACTCATTGCCAGAGTGCGTAAAGAAGACAGCACCTCGGCTCAGCGGATACAGCGAGTTTTCAACCAGGAATTCAGAATCCGAAGTTTTCCCCTGGCCGGTCTGGTGATAGAAATTGTCAAAATAATAACTTTCCTTAATGAAATCATTCAGGAAAGGAGTGATTTCCTGCCCATTTACCTTCTGGTTGATCACAAAATTCTGTGTCGATTCCATCGACACAAGGATGACATTCTTGCCTTTTGCGGCGCCGAACATTTCATCATTTGGAGGCAAATAATTCGCACGGACATAATTGTCGATATCAGCCAATTCACTTCCATCTGCCAGCGCGCGCTGTGCGGAAGATTTGGACTGCAAGAATGCATCATATAAATGATAGTTGTATGTCCCGATGTTCTTGACCAGCATCTCCCTGTCGAACGTCCTTGTCAAAAGCTGAGGGCGTTCTGTCTCAGCAAGCCCCAGGTTAAAAAACGCGATGGCGATTGAAACAAGGAAAAATGCCCTGCGGTCCACCTTGGAATATTCCCTATAGCCGATAAATGACGGCTTAAATTTAATCAATAAAGCTAAAATAATGAAATCAGCAAAATATAACAGGTCCTTCAAGTTGATGAGTTCCGTCACACTGCTCCCAAGATCGCTCATGTTGCTTGTCTGGAATAGGACAGGAATCGTGAGAAAATCATTGAAAAAGCGATAAAAGACAACATTCGCGAACAGAATCACAGAAACTATGAAACTTGTAATCAGGATATAGCGTTTCTGATTCTTTTCCTTCAGGAACAGGCTGATTCCGAATATGAACATCAGAAAGCTCAGCGGATTTATGAACAGGATGATTTCCTGTTTCCAGTTTTCAATCTTGATATCAAAACTTGTTTTATATGCAATATAGGTTTTGAGCCACAACATGAGAACGGCAATCGTAACGATCGATGCTTGTGACCATTTGTTATTCTTCATCGTGTTTGCTACCTCCCTGTTACAAATAACAGATATGGAAAATTTTGGTTAATTTATCGATTGTTCCAGAATCAAAGATAATCTTAATACTTTTCATTGAAAAAATCAATTGAAAGTTAAGCATTAAACATGCACTTATTTACCGAGTCACCACAATATTTTCCACCATATTAGACGAATTAAACCTTGAAAAGTTTCAGGTTTGTCCATATTCAGAATATTCATTTAAAAGGAACTTTACGAATTCGGAACGATGTTCGCATCCTTTCCGATGAACAGCAGCTCCTTCTTGTCGAAACGTTCACCCTTTTATTTCCTTTGACAGGGCCAACTTCGAATGGTCAAAGCCAAGGAGAAACATGCTGGGAGGTGCCCATACCCTTGTGGGCAGACTTCGCACTATTCTCTGATACCTTGCGGGTCCAACTTTGGAGCCTAACATAAATTATGCTAAAACAGATAAAGCAGGGAATTTTCCCAATAGAAGATTTCCCTGCCTTTTTCTTCAAATTTTATTTTTGACGAGCCATGCGGCTCCAATGACTCCAGCGTCATTTCCCAAGGTTGCGATGCTGATATCTGTTGAATGCGCAACCCGTGGGAACGAATTCCGTAAAAACTGTTCCTTTACCGGTTCGAGCAGGATATCCCCTGCTTTCGATACCCCCCCGCCCAAAACGATTTTTTCAGGGTTGAGCGTGTTCGCAATATTCGCAAGCGCAATGCCTAAATGCAATGAAACCGTTTCAATCACTTTTCTGGCGATGCGATCCTCTCTTCTCGCAGCGTCGAACACATCTTTTGCAGTTACCAGGCCCTTTTCCTTGTAAACAGTTGATAATTCACCCTCGTCAACATTTTCTTCCAGCATTTCAACCGCAATCCTGACAATTCCAGTTGCTGAGGCAATGGTTTCAAGACAACCTGTTTTCCCGCAATTGCAAGGTGTCCCTCCCACAGGCAAAGAAGTGATATGGCCTATTTCACCCGCAGCACCGCTGATTCCATGTACGATGTCCCCATTGGCAATGACCCCGCCGCCGACTCCGGTTCCAAGTGTCACGCAAACAAGATCTTTTGCTCCGTTTCCGGCGCCCTTCCACATTTCGCCGAGGGCAGCACAATTGGCATCATTATCAATCACTGCCGGTAAAGATGTTTCCACCTCAAGCAAATCCTTCAACGGATAAGGCTCCCTCCAGCCAAGGTTCACCGCTTCATATATATCTCCTGTTGCCAGATTCACTGGTCCTGGTGCACCCATTCCAATCCCGGCGATTTCACTTTTTGGGCGACCAATCGCTTCCAGCTTGTGATCAATTGATTTTGCAATATTCACTGTAATGTTTTTCCCAGCATCCGAAATATCAGTTGGGATTTCCCATTTATGGAGGATCTCCCCGTATGGATTCAAGAAAGCAAGCTTTGTAGTTGTTCCTCCGAGGTCCACTCCGACCAGCCATTTTTCAGACATTGAACGTCACCTTTTCTTATTAACATTTTTTTCTTTTTCAAGCTGTATTTCATGCCTTAACAATAGGAGCGCAGACTGATATTCCTTCGTTTCAATCAATTGGGATTGAAACAGCTCCTTCAGCTCTGATTCCATCAATTCCAAATCAGCTAGCCTATCGCCTATGTATATAACTGTACCGTACTTTTTCAAAAATTGCTGGATATCATAAATCGTTTTCAATGTATTCCCCTCAATGCTTGTGAAAATAAGAGCATGTTTCCAATTATTAAGTATAATAGATACCTATAGTCTACTCAAGTACAGAGTAGATATAAATATGAATAATCAATTCCATCACTTTGCGATATCCATTGTTGTTATGTGGTATTTGTGAATAGCCATCCACCCCTTCTCGGAATGGAAAAAGGCAGCATGATTGCTGCCTCATAAAAAATCCTATCCTCATTTACAGGGAAAAGGGATGTTTTTATGCCAAAATTGCAGTGTAATCGTTATAATAAACCACAAATAGAAAAAAGCTGTGTTATGCTGCTTTTTTCTATTGTGACTTTATCTGTCAGGGTCTTGCGGGCTCAAGATTCGCGGACGGCGATTTTTCAGGGGAATTGGCGATCTTAACAGCACGTCCCGAAAGGCTCTTAAATTGAAAGGGATGAACGGCCAGAAGTAAGGAACGCCAAAAGAGCGCATCCTTGACAGCAGCAGCACCAGGAGAACGAAACCTGCTAGAAGCCCGTATTCCTGGAAAGCAGCGGTAGCAATCAAAAGGAAGATCCTAATAATCCTATTAGCAAGACTCATTTCATAGCTTGGAGTTGCAAAGGTTCCAATCGCGGCAATTGCCAGATAAAGTATGACTTCATTGGTCAGCAAACCAACCTCAACAGCAACCTGCCCAATCATCAACGCTGCGACAAGCCCAAGGGCTGTTGCCAAAGAGGTTGGCGTATGGATTGCAGCCATCCTGAGTACGTCAATCCCCAATTCGATGACCAGGAACTGCAAGAACAGCGGAATCTCCCCAGGGTCATTCGGACCGATAAACGACAGCTTCTCAGGTAGTAGTTCGGGTTTGACCGCAAATAAGTACCAGAGCGGCAGCAAAAATAAGGAAGTCCATACTGCTAGGAACCGGACCATACGCAAATAGGCTCCTACCAGCGGTTTATTACGGTATTCTTCCGCATGCTGTAAATGATGCCAAAAGGTAGTCGGTGTGATCAGAACACTTGGAGAACCATCGACAATGATGCACACATGTCCTTCATACAGGTGTGTCGCAGCAGTATCTGGCCGCTCTGTATACCTGACTGTTGGGAACGGGTTCCAGTGTCTGCCAGAAATGAATTCCTCGATTGTTTTTTCAGCCATCGGCAAGCCGTCTGTATCGATAAGTGATAGAGAATCCTTGATTCTCTTCACCAGGTCGGGATCGGCGATATCTTCAATGTAACAAACAACGATGTCAGTCTTCGACCGCCTTCCGACCTGCGTATATTCCATCCTTAACGTTCGGTCCCTTATCCGTCTCCTTGTGAGGGCTGTATTGAAGACCAGGGTTTCAACGAATCCATCCCTCGACCCCCTCACAACCCTTTCCATGTCAGGTTCCTCAGGCCCTCTTACAGGGTATGTCCTGGCATCGATCAGGATGATGTCAGAAATCCCATCGACACTAAGTGCGATGGGTCCAGCCAATACCATATCCACTACCTTATCCAGGTCATCCGTTGTTTCCACCTCGACATATGGAATATAGGTCTTCACAAGTTTCTTCAAAGTTTCCGTATCTAATGTGCCTGGCTCAAGCTTGGCAAGCAGCTTCATGATATGCAGCATGATATCGTCCTTGGCAAATCCGTCGACAAGAAAGATTGCCATTTCTCTCCCAGCATACTCCACATCAAGATGAATCACATCGAAGCTTTTCCCGACTCCAAGTTCATGCCGTAAAAAATCGGTGTTTTCCTTTAGGTTTTCATTTACATAGTGTTTCTTGAATTCATCCATACCCTGCCTCAAACCTTTCATCACAGCAATTCACCATTATTTTCCTTTAACAGCTTAGCCAAACGATGAAAAAAAAATACTTGTTCATCAGTTGATGGTGAGGTTCATATAGTGGTTATATCGGACAACCGCCATTGTGGCTGCGGGAGGAAACAGGCTGATGAAAAAAATGCTTATCGTTTGGTTCAGTGCAGCGGCAGTTCTCACTGCTTTCTTGATCGGTCGTTTCAATATTTTTGACTCTGCAAGAGAAACGATTATCTTTTTCCCAATCGATGAATCGGTCTCTTTTAAAAGTTCAGGTACAACCCTGTCCCTTGGAAAAGAAAATGACCATTCGATCGATTGGAAAACGGAAGCCAAACTCGACCGGAAAGCATACTTGCGACAGGATTTAGCCCTTTTATACACGAATGGATTATTAAAAGGGAAGATGGGGAAATGGAGGCAAAACACTGCTGACTTAATCCAAAAGGAAACGATTAAGGGGAATGAAAGTTCAAAAGTGGATGCCATTACATTCCACTATGCCGAACTTCATCAGCCAGGCGATACAATCACAAGTGCGCAAACGATGTCAAATGATTCACTTTATATTATCGATTCTGCATTCACTCCCTTAAGCGCTTTCAGGGTAGCGAAGAGCAGCGAGGAAATAGAATGGAAAAAAGTACTCGATCGAAATGTCAGGAATAAGCAGAAAACAAGTTTGCAGAATGCCCAGAAAACCCATGGAGTGAATCTTGCCGAATATTCCATCATTCCCTTAAATGAATTGAAAAGGTTTAGGGAAGAGCCGCTCCCAGGATTCTCTAGAATGGAGTCAGCCGAGATCATAGGCAGGCTTTGGGAGGGAATCTATAAAAACTATTTTCTTGGAATAAGAAAAAGCGACGGTACTGTCGTCGAACCAAACGACAGTACGATGCCGCTAATCCTTATCTCAAGGGATAAAACCCATTTGCTTGTCATTACGGAAACAAAAGACGGGGAAAGCGTGCTTTTAAAGCAGCTGATCTGACCGGGAATACCCAGATAATGGCCAGAAAGGAAAGATTACAAGCCGTTTTCCATCCTAACATGGAAAGCAATCATTCTGAAAGGAAGTGATTGATCTGATTGAGTGTCTTTTGGTAGCTTTCTTCGCCAGCATTTAATTCAACAGCTTTTTCGGCAAATTTTTGGGCTTCCGGGAAATTGTTCTCTTCCATATAGATAAGTGCCAGATTGAAGTAAGCCTCGTGGAACGCTGGGTCTAGTTCAATCACTTTGAAGAGATTTTGCTTTGCGTCTTCAAGCTGGTCCTGCTTGATTTCAGTATAGGAAAGCAAAAAAAGTATTTCCGCAGAGGAAACATCCTTCCTGCTGTATTCTGAAAGCAAATCGTATGCCTTTCCATACTCTTCTTCCTGGATATGCTGCTGGGCAAGCAGGAGGATTGACCTCTCATCTACTAAATCTGCTTTATCGCTGAATCCGTATCTTAGCGAAAAGGCCATCGTGGCAATGGCAACAGCGAGAAAGAGAAATTGCAGCACAGGCCGCTTTTTCCCAGGGAGATGCACGATTCCCGCTGCGGCAAACCCGCCTGCCAGGCCACCGAGGTGTCCAGCATTATCTATCCCAGGCACTGTGAATCCAAAAGCAAGGTTAATCCCAAGCACGACAAAGATATTCAAGCCAAGTGTTCTCCAAAAAAGCCTCGGGTGCACGACCCCGAAATAAAGCAGAGCTCCGAAACAGCCAAATATCGCGCCGCTTGCCCCCGCTGACAGATTAGGACTGAAAAGAAAGCTCGCAAGGGTCCCTCCTAAACCGGCTGTCATGTAAATGAACAGAAACCTCATATTCCCATATAGCCTCTCAACGAGGGTTCCAAGATAGTACAATGCCAAAGTATTCATGAATAAATGCAAAAATCCGATATGGATAAAGATCGGTGTGAAAAAACGCCACCATTCGCCTTCAAGGATGAGGGGATTGAATTTGGCTCCAAACTTAATCAACGTAGCTGTATCCGTGCTTCCCCCTGCCGCTTCCAACAGAAGGAAAACAATTATTTGTGCCGCGATAAAAAGATACGTGAAAAAAGGCTTGCCGTAATTGAACACGGAGCGTTCAGCCTTGGCTCTGTTGGCCGCTTGGAATAAGGCATTTTTCTTATGTGCTTCAGTATCATCATCCGTAAATCCATCAGCAATATCAATTCCGAGCGGTACTCCCATAGTCTGTTCAAATTTAGCAAGCTGTGCTGCCGCATTTGCCCTATCGATCAATATGGATTCAATGGTAACTTTGCTGCTATCCGAGTATCGATACGGCTCTTCAAGGCGGAATTCATAATCATCCACAGGCGGATAGGCGCTGAAATACACATTGAGTAGCTTCAATTCTCCCTTTGCAAGGCCCCTTCTTATCCGTTCCCCATTCCCGGCAGTTGTTTCGATATCACGCTGCAGCCAGTTGCTCCAGTCCAAATTATAATGAAGCAGGCGGACAACCTGTGCTTGTTTGTTTTCGGTTTTTTCCAGCCAAAGTTCATTCTGGTCATTAGACAGCTGAAGAATGCGGTAGCCCTGGTTGCTGATTAAAAATTCCGCTACCCTCCAGTACAAGTACTCCTCCAAAAATGCCAACTTCTCCCCTACTTTCTGCCTTGTTTTTCAATTTAATTGTTTCCATGGAAACACATCGTAACCAAGCTTCATCATGCTCGGCATTGTGCATTCCCTGAAGCGGGAGACTTCTTTTTGAAAACCCAGTTAAAAATATTATAAACCAAATTTCCCCTATCCATATATCCTTTCGCCTTGTCAAAACAAACTTAGAATTTAAATAGTGTCCAAATAGCGCAAAAAAGACCCGAATGGGTCTTTTAGCGGAAATCTCCTGGTCCGGCGAAAACGGATTGGAGCATCTTATTCCTGACTCCGGGCAGACTCATCAATGAACCTACAGCAATTCGGCGCAAGAATCTGTTTCCCAGCAATCCGTTCATGACCCGGTATCGGTTTTCAAATAAGTAATAGCCAGCAAGCCCAATCATAAAAATCGAGAAAAGTCTTTTTAACATTTCGATCCCTCCCCTATTATTTTAGGGAACAGGCTGCTATTTTATCCCTGGTCTTCCTAAAAATCATGTGGGGTTAAAAGCGGCTATATAATAGAAGAAAACCGGGGACATATTGCAAACTAGCCTCTCCAGGTCGCAGGTCACCGCGCTCGGATTTATAATACAGGAGCCATGGCTTTTTTTAACACCTTGACGGAGTGATCGAACTGCTTCTGTTCTTCCTCATTTAGCGATAGCTCGACAATTTCCCTGATTCCATTCCGGTTCACTACGGCAGGGACGCCAATATAAATGTCCTGATGTCCATATTCACCATGAAGCTGGGCAGAAACAGTCAAGATTGAATTCTCATCTTGGAGAATTGCTTTTGTGAGGCGGACAAGCCCCATCGCGATGCCATAGTAAGTGGCACCTTTCCGCTCGATGATATGATAGGCGGCATCACGGACATTCTTAAAGATGTCATCAAGGTCGGCAACGTTATAACCGCCTTGATGATCCATCATCTGAGCGATAGGTTTCCCGCCAATATCTGCATGGCTCCATACAGGAAGCTCAGTATCCCCATGTTCTCCAATGATATAGGCGTGGACGTTCCTTGTATCGACCTTGAAGTAGTCGCCAAGCAAAAATCGGAATCTTGCCGTGTCAAGGATAGTTCCCGAACCAATTACACGCTCTTTTGGCAGACCGGAAAATTTCCAGACAGCATAAGTGAGGATATCAACAGGATTTGTTGCGACCAGGAAAATTCCATCAAAACCGCTGGCCATTACCTCGCCCACGATACTTTCAAAAATCCTAGTGTTTTTCTCAACAAGGTCAAGGCGTGTTTCACCCGGTTTTTGATTCGCTCCGGCGCATAGGACAACAAGGTCTGCATCCTTGCAATCGGCATAGGAACCAAACCAGATTTTCGTCTGCGATGGAGCAAACGCCATGCCATGGTTCAAATCCATCGCATCCCCTTCTGACTTTTCCCTATTCAGGTCTACAAGTACAAGTTCTTCTGCCACACCCTGGTTCAACATCGCAAACGCGTAACTTGAGCCAACAAACCCTGTCCCTACCAATACTACCCGATTTACACGACTTTTCATCTTGAATTCCCCCTAAAATAATGTATACTTATTTACTTCATGTTTATCATTTCACATAAGCTTTTCCTATTTTATTTTCAAAAGAAAACCTTATAGAAACTAATTCCCATCAAGGCTGAAATAAAACACGCTGAAAAATTGACAACATCATTGTTCATGACCCTATATCCTGAAGAAAGCATTGTACTTTTCCCGCAATGTATTTTCTTCTCTGTTTTCGCCCGGCATCCAGGACATTCATACAATGCCTGGACAGAAGCTCCGAGCAGCGCATCAATCATCATTCCGGCCATTCCGACAAAAAATACCGTGGCAGCCACCAGTAATTCCAGCTCGAATAACAACAATGCTGCTGCAGCTATCAGCAATGAGCCTGCTCCTGCCGCAAAAGTGCCGAACAGCGACACAGCCCCGGAAGTACCTCGGGGAACCATCTTGAATGTTTTTACTGAATAAGGGGGATTTTTGCTTAAAATCCCTAATTCTGACGCCCATGTATCGGCGTTCGCACTGGCAAGCGAAATTGAAAAAGCGAGTACCCAGACAGGATCCGGATACAGATGATTGACAATCCCGGCAATCGCTGCCGTACCGCCATTAGCAGCAACCTGTGCCCAGTCTCGTGTCGAACCTTTCTCATGCAAATCACCAAGAAGCATTTTCCGTTGATGCTTGAAGATGGATAACAAGCTTGATGTCAGGAAAAAGACTCCAAGCAATACAAGGCCACGAGCACCAAACCCCAGGAATATAGATACTCCGCTAAAAAAAGCGGCAATCGCCCCTGACGCGGTCAACAGCCGAAATTGATAGGATGCAGCCGCGGTAACAGCGACCATGAAGGTTACGAGATACCTTTCAGTTTCCAATGATTATGACCCCATCTTCAGTGATGATTCTATCCACCGGGATGTCATGGGCCTCAATCGGAACATTGCTGACAAGCTGCTTCCTGAAAGCAAGTGATAGCGTATTCCCTTTATAGTTTTCAAGAAATCGGTCATAGTATCCCCCACCAAAACCAAGGCGAAACCCTTCATTTGAAAAGGCAAGCCCGGGCACAATGACTAGGTCGATTTCAGATGGCAGCACTTTTTCCGTCTCTGAGGGAATGGGCTCCAAAAGACCGAAAAATACAGATTCAAGTTCCGAAAAGTGTTTCAATTCCCTGAAATCCAGCCCTTTTGTCTGTGGTTCGCATTTCGGGACAGTTACCCTCTTCCCTTGCTCCCATGCCTTCCTGACCACTTGAAGCGTTTCCACTTCTGGCATCCTTGAGATTGTGATGCCAATGGTTGAAGCGCTCTCCCACATTTCATCATTATAAAGCCGGTTGGCGATGCGGTAGGATAAATCCTCATACAATGGCCTGGATATCCCGGATAACCCAGCCTGGATCTTTTTTCGGAGATCCTTTTTTTCGTCCATATACGATTCCTCCAATTGAACAATGCGAATGAATGGGTAGTGAATGTCTCTATGTATTGACTTTATCATTTATTGCCTGTTATGGCATTCAAAATCCTATTTTTGTGAGGAAAAGAATGCTCTCCGATCAGTAAAACGTATGGTGACAACCGAGATAGCCTTATCATACACAAACAAAAAAAGCAGCTGGGAGGAATCCCGCTGCTTACTTTGTTTCACGGTGTAATGTTGTACGTTTTTCTCTTGGGCAATACTTCTTCAGCTCAAGACGATCTGGGTTGTTTCGCTTATTTTTTTTAGAAATATAGTTGCGATCTCCGCACTCTGTGCAAGCTAATGTAATGTTTACACGCATGTGATTTCCCTCCAAACTGATTCAAGCTAGGTTCGTGCATACGACTTTTCTATAATATCACTTTTTTTCGCTAAATGCTAGTCTGTTTTTCAAAAGCAATTTGTTCAAATCGATCAGTATATTTATGTCAGATCCTTCGATCGCCCAGCAGCTGCATTCCTGGGTTTCGAAGGGCGAAATACTCAAATCAAGTGAGAAGAGACTCACCGAAGCGCCTTTTGCCAACGGCTGGTAATTCAGCCTTCCTGATTCCTCGCACCTCCAAAGACGGTCCGTGCCAAGATTCCAAAGCGGCTGTACGGTACACTGTTTCATCTTTCCCTCGCTATTCATCCCGTTCACAAGATAAATGGAATTGCCGGCTAAATGAAAAATCACTTCCTCGGCAGGAGACACGAAGCAAAATTGTTCAACTGCAGGATTTGCATGACATTGGAGTATGATCAGTTTTGCTTCCTTCGATAACCGTGATTGGTTTGTGACATAAAACTTCAAATATTCCACTCTGGAATGAAGGTTCAATAATCTCACTCTGATCGAAAGGTCCTCAAGAAGCTGCGATTTCTCCATGCTGCTCTCTGCCCAATGCATTTTTCCATCAATCCATAATCCGTACCTGAACACCAGCGGATTTGTCTGTCCGGCGCCTTTAACACGAGTTTTTAGATGAGCGTTCGCTTTCATTGTCTGCCTCCTTTAAAGTGTATTGAAGCCTCAGCAAGTCATCATACAAACAATCTGTCAATCTGGCGTTCCGCCTCCAACTGAAATTGATTTCCGTTTCTTCGCTCCCACTTTCAGCTATTTTCTTTGCTTTTTCTGGATTTTTGATTATGTAGGAAACAGTGTCAGCAAGGCTCTTTTCGTTGCCAGGTTCCATATAAAAACCGGTTCTATAATCTTCAACCAGTCCCTGCATCCCCCCAGTTTTCGCGACGATAGTTGGGACCCCAAATGAAAGGGATTCCACTGCAGCCAAGCCGAACGGCTCATATAGACTTGGGAACACGGCCAGATTAGATTTCGCCAAAAAACCCAGCCGGACTTCATCAGGAATGAAGCCGATGAAAAATACCCTGTCATCGACGGAGAGTCTTTTTGCGAACTTCCGATATTCATCCAGTAAAGGACCATTCCCGGCGATGACAAAACATATATCCGGATGGGTGTCCCTCAAAAGGACTGCCGCTTTTATCACGCTGTCGAAGCCTTTTTCCTTGACGATCCTGCCAATTGAAAATATGACTTTCTTTCCTTTTATGAAGGGATATTGTTCCTCTAAATTAGCCCGCTGCTTTGTTTTAATATCAAAGGAGGCCCCATTCTCGATCACGGTCACTTTCGCCTTCTTGATTCCAAACAAAGCTGTAACCTCTTCAGCCATGAACTCACTGCAGACAATCACGCGGGCTGCTGATTCAGCAAGTTCCTTCTCTTTGGAATTTATAAAATGCTGAAGCTCCGTAAAAACCCCATTATTTCGCCCGAATTCGGTGCCATGGATCGTTGCGACAAGAGGGACGTTCAATGCTTCGCTGAGGTATTCAGCGGCGGGGCCTGTCAGCCAGTCATGGGTATGGACAATATCAATCGGGGCTGGTCCTGCAATCAACATTGCTTTATTAGCAGCAGCGAGATTCAATCCGCCAATCCAAGCAATGAAATCCGGATCGTTATGATTCAACGGTGTCACCCGATGAATATGTACACCATCTTTCTTCTCATAGTCCGAAGCATTGTATGGATTTGCCGTTATCACATGGATTTCCTGCCCAATTTCCGCTAATTCGGCGGCTAGAGCCTGGACATGTCTAGCGAGACCCCCAACGATATGAGGCGGATACTCCCAAGTCAGCATGATGATTCTTTTCTTTGTGTGGTCGATCGCTTCAGCTATCACTTTTGCGGCTCCCTTCAAGGTCCTCATAATACGTATAAGTGGAGACCCTGCCTGTCCATGTTGGAATTCTGAAATCAACCTCCTGCCCGGCTCCAGTGTTCTTTCCATCGGCGCCGTTAAGTATATTTGACCTTAGGAGCGGGAAGAAACGATCATCGTTATATTTAATACCAAGTTCAGCCATGTATGTATGTCCTTCCCTTACTCCTTTGAACAGCCAGCTTTTGGCTTCCGGCCGAAGGATGGCCTCATGTATGCAACTGGATTCTACACGATTGGATCCTGCGCCAGTGAGATCAAATAAGCGCAGGGACCGGACAGCCGTGTCTTCCCCAAGGTTGAAATATTTAATGATGAATCGGACTTTCGCCTCTTCAATCTGCCAGAAAGCGTAAAGCTTGTCCGATGTGATATGGTGTACAGCGAGAAAATCCGGAATAGCTATGGCTTGTTTGTTTGATTGTTCCATGCTGCCCCTCCAAAAGAAAAAATATATCTGCAAAAACAAATGATTCAGACGACGATGTTTTTAGTAAGGCGGACCAAACACAAGCCATCACGACGGAGAAATTGGACAATGATGGTATCCACAGAAAAGCTGATCAGATGTATTCCTTAAAATTATGTTAGCATTTTCCATAGATAGTCACAATAAACACATATTGTCGTTTTTTGACCCTGTTGATACCCCAATGCACAGAGACGTTCTTTTTTTCAAAAATAGTCATAATGAATTAAGCAGATGGCGTCCCATCGACACTCTTTACAACTTTTGGTGTCCAAATATGACAAAAAGCCCATTTTTTCTTAAGAATGAAAATTATGTCGAATTTTCCAGGCCTGAATGGTAAACTATTTCTGTATGTTTAATTACAGCTCGGGAGGAATTATACATGGGCTACATTTTTATCGGCCTGGCGGTCCTGGCTCTGCTTTTGTTCATACTTTCATTTTTTCTAAAAGATCCATATAAGGACCTGCGCGAGGAAATTGATCAGCTGAACATCCAGCAAATTCAGGACCTTTACCAAATCAAGAAAAAGCTGAAGGTTCTCGAAGAAGAATTGCTAATCAACGACCCTGCGGTCGAAAAGCAAACAACCTTCCATTCAGGCAAAAAGCAAATTCACGAAATCATTAAAAACCAGGTTCGGTCTCTTGCACAGCAAGGAATGGATATTCAGCAAATTGCAAGGCAGTCATCGCTTTCAGCCCAGGAAGTACAAGAAATTATCATTGACTATACTGATAAAGGACAGATGGTATGAATAAACGGACTATACAAGCATTCGCGTTTGGAATACTTTTTTCATCCATAACCCTTTATGCTGGCACAAGCGTGATTGCTGATAAGGAGCCGAAACAGCCTGAAGTGACTGTATCGGGTGCAAAAAAATTGCTAGAAACAAAGGGTTATAAAGTTCTAAGCAACAGTGAGTTCACCAAACTCTCAGAGAATAAGGCAGATGCCAAGGAAGCGAAGCCAAAAGCTGAAGCTCCTGCCGAAAAGCCGAAAGAGGAAGTAAAAGAGGAAGTAAAGGAAGATAAGAAATTCACACTGGTGATTGCGGGCGGTATGTCCCCAGGAGATGTTGCGGTCATGCTGAAAAGCCAGGGGATAATCGATGATGAGAAAAAATTTGAACGGTTCCTTATCGACAAGGGCTATCATACTAAAGTCCAAATAGGCCGCTATGAATTGACTAGCGGGATGGATTACCACCAAATCGCAAAAATTATCACGAAAAACAGGTAAAAATCGGTGAAGCAGAAAAGCTTTTAAACGAAGAAGGTTAACACCCAAGATCCCCGCGTTTCTTGGGTCTGTCCCATCTTATGCTTAGGTCATAACGGAGGAAAAGACAGGCCAGATGATAGCTGTTCCTTAACTTTTGGAAGGCTTTGCTTGAGGCGTTGAGTAGATGGTTTTGGTCAAGGCACTTACGGTACGCAAGATTCACACAAATTCCAGGAAGCTGAAAGGAGCAGGGGAGGTCCCCCTGCTCCTTTCCAATTTATTGATTTAAATCGTATCTCTTCCCTTTAACAAGATAGAATACATTCTCCGCGATGTTCGTGACGTGGTCTGCACATCGTTCAAGATATCTGCTGATAAAGGATAATTGAGTGATCTGTGCCAGTGATTCAGGCTTGTTTTGGCTTAATGTCAGCAAATCTTTGATTGTCTGTCCATACAGATTATCTACTTCATCATCCATCTGCGCAACCTTTCTTGCCTTTGTTAAATCTTCCTCATTGAATGCTTCCAATGCCAATGTCAGCATTTTTAGCGAAAGCTCATGCATTTCCTTGATATGCTCGATTGGTTTTACGAGTGGTTCATTCCCAATCCTGATTGCTGACTTTGCGATATTCACTGCAAAGTCAGCCATTCTTTCAATGTCATTGGCAATCTTGATCGCGACAATCAGCCTTCTCAGATCAACAGCTACCGGCTGCTGCTTTGCAATCAACAAAATGGCGAAGTCATTGATTTCCTCTTCGAGAATGTTCGCCTCCGAATCATCCTCCAGAATTTGAAGCGCCAGTTCCACATCTTTGTTCTCAAGTGCGAAAAGAGATTGATTTAAAGCATTGACAGCAAAGTTGCCGAGCTCCAACAATTTTGCATGCAGGATATTTAGGTCTTCCTGGAATTTTTCCCTCACTACCATTATATTCTATTCGCATCCTTCCTATTGAAATGATTGAAAATTTTCATCCGAAACGTCCTGTAATATAGTCTTCCGTTCTTTTATCGGAAGGGGTTGAGAAGATTTTGTCTGTTTCAGCATACTCGATGACTTCCCCATTCAAGAAGAAGGCAGTCTTGTCAGAGATGCGCGCTGCCTGCTGCATATTATGGGTAACAATGATAATGCTGAAATCCTTCTTCAACTCTTGAACCAGTTCTTCCACCTTAAGTGTGGATATTGGGTCAAGAGCCGATGTCGGTTCATCCATTAGGATAACATCCGGCTCGATCGCAAGAGCACGCGCAATGCAGATGCGCTGCTGCTGTCCTCCTGAAAGTCCGTAGGCATTCGAGTTCAGCCGATCTTTGACTTCATCCCAGATGGCCGCGCCTCGCAAGCTCTTCTCGACAATCTCATCAAGGATTTTTTTGTCGCGGATACCATGGATCTTTGGCCCATAAGCTATATTTTCATATATTGACTTTGGGAATGGGTTCGGCTTTTGGAAGACCATGCCGACACTTGTCCTCAAGTCCTCTACCTTATATGATTTATCAAGGATGTTCCGGCCGCGGTAAAGGATTTCTCCGGAAACCTTTACCGAAGGGACGAGTTCAACCATCCTGTTCAACGTTTTAATGTAGGTTGACTTGCCGCAGCCAGAAGGCCCGATGATTGCCGTAACTTCGTTTTCATTAATTTCAAGGTTGATGTTCTTCAATGCATGCCCTTCACCATACCAGAGATTGAGATCTTTTGTATGATAGACAATTTTTTTATTTTCCTGTTTACCCGCTTGATTTTTTGCGTTTTGAGATCCGTTTCTATTTTCAATACTTACTGGCATATGAAAAAGCCTCCCAGACTAATATCTTTTTTGGAATTTGTTGCGAATCAAGATTGCTACCGAATTCATCGCAAACAATACAATCAATAAGATGACGATTGTCGCGGCTGCGAGGTTTGCATATTCTGCTACCAAGGCCGAGTCTACTGTCCAATAATAAATCTGTACCGGCAAAATGGTGAATTTGTCGAAGATGGAGTCCGGTACAGGAATCAGCAATGCTGGTATCCCAATCACCACTAGAGGAGCCGTCTCACCGATTGCCCGTGATAACGCAAGGATTACGCCTGTCAGGATTCCTGGCAAAGAAGCAGGCAGCACGACGTTTTTGATTGTCTGCCACTTTGTAGCGCCCATTCCGTAGGAAGCTTCACGCAAGAACTGCGGGACCGCACGGATGGCCTCCTGGCTTGCAACGACTACTACCGGCAGGACCAGCAAAGCCATCGTCAATCCACCTGCAAGGACAACTGACCCAAGGTCAAGGCCTCGGGCAAAAACGGTCAAGCCCAGGATTCCAAAAACGACAGAAGGAACTCCGGCCAGGTTAGAGATGTTCGTTTTGATGAATGAGGAAATGCGGCCTTTCTTCGCATACTCTTCAAGATAGATGGCTGTTCCGATACCAAGGACCATCGTGACCGGTGCAACAACAATCATGAGCCATAAAGTGCCCATGATTGCTCCCCGGATGCCCGCCCTTTCAGGATCAGTCGATAGCTTGTTCATCAGAAAATCGATACTGATCCAGCTTAATCCGTCAGAAAGGACACGGTAAATCAACACAACAAGAACAATCAGTCCAAATAAAGTTGCCAAAAAGAATAGCGATTTTGCCAATTTATTAGCCAGTAGCCTTGAACGCATTTTTTTATGGACTTGAGCTGAGTCTACATATTTCATCTCAATATTCCTCCCTGAATTTGCGAGAGACATACTGGGCAACCAGATTCATGATCAAAGTAAAGACGAACAGAGTCATCGCAACGGCATATAGGCTGTAATACAATGTTGAGCCAGCCGCCGCTTCCCCCCCGGTCACTTCGACAATGTAGGCTGTCATTGTCTGCATCGATTGAGTGATGTCGAATGTGAAGTTTTTCGAACTTCCGCTCGCAATCGTTACTATCATCGTTTCCCCAATAGCCCTTGAAACTCCAAGTACAAAGGAAGCGACGATCCCTGATATCGCTGCCGGGATGACGACTTTCCATGTTACCTCCAGCTTTGTTGCGCCTAGTGCCAATGCCCCTTCCCTCATGGCATTCGGAACCGAACTCATCGCATCTTCTGATAGAGAGGCAACCATTGGGATGATCATAATGCCCATTACAATCCCAGGACTGAGGATATTGGTTGGCTCAAGACCGGGAATAAAGGATCTTAATAAAGGTGTCACGAATGTAAACGCAAAGAAACCGTAAACGATTGTCGGGATGCCTGCCAGGATTTCAAGAAGCGGTTTGAGTATTTTTCTTGATCGCTCTGATGCGTATTCACTCAGGAAAATAGCTGTCATCAATCCGACTGGAATGGCAACAAGCATTGCGATAGCTGAAGAAATGACCGTTCCTGCCAGAAGCGGCAGGACACCAAAAACGGCGTTTTCCCCTAATGGTTTCAGTTTTGTCCCTGTAAAGAAATCTATGAATGGAACCTCTTTAAAAAAGGCGATAGTTTCCGTAAGTAATGTTAAGACGATACCAATTGTCGTCAATATCGATATCGCTGCAATCCCAAATAAAATGCCCGGTATCAGCTTTTCGGTATAGTTGCTGACACTTTGCGCATTCTTTTTCTGCTGAATCAATTCCCTGATGTTCAGCTTCTTGCTTGTTGTAGCCAATGCACTTTTTGCCACGCTTAAAACCCCTTTCATCCTTCATTCATCCAGGAAGAACTCTCGATCTTTCTTCATCCAAAAGAAAATGTATCTGTATTCAGACACAAGAAGATGAGAAGCCTGAACTTCTCATCTCCCCTTGACCTAAAAATTCTGAAGCTTACTTTTTCAATCCTTCAAGAGTATCAAGAGATGCTTTGATATCATCATCAGATAATGGAGCGAATCCTGTTTCTTTCGCCACATCCTGTGCGTTTTTCATTGAATAGATCGCATAATCAAGGACCTGCGGCTTTTCTTTCGCTTGGTTCACATTCAGGTATGTGAATACCGGACGAGTGAATGGTGCATACTCTCCATCTTCTTTGATGGTATCCAGCGATGGTTCTACCGGACCGTTCCCAAAATCCACTTTAACAGCTGACAGCTTGTCCTTGTTGCTTTCATAGTAGCCATATCCAAAGAATCCGATTGCATTCTTATCCTTTGACACAAGGTCTACTAGTGTTGAGTAGTCTTGCTGCAGATTGATATTTTCTTGAAGGTCTTGTTCTCCAAGAATGTTCTCGAACATGAACTCATATGTTCCATGGTTCTCGTTAGGTCCATATGTCTTGATTTCTTCTTCCGGGAAGTCTGGACGTACATCGGACCATTTCTTCTTGCCTTTGCTTGCAAGGAAGATATCGACAACTTCTTCTTTAGTCAGTTCTTTTGCCCAATCGTTTTCTTTATTGATGACAATTGTAATTCCGTCTAAAGCAACCTTCAATTCCTGTACTTCAATGCCAAGCTCTTCAGCCTTGGCTTTTTCTTCGTCTTTGATCTGGCGGGAAGCATCGTTAAAATCTGTTCCGTCTTTTGCAAGGAACTTCTTGAATCCTGCTGAAGTTCCAGAACGGCTGACCTCAACTGAAACATTTTCCTTTTCTCCCATATAGTTTTCAGCCATCCGGGACATGAATGGATAAACCGTTCCTGAGCCATCGATGACAACGCTGCCTTCTAGTTCTTCAGCATTTCCATTTTCGTTATCTTCGCCTCCGCAAGCCGCAGTAAAGACCATGGTAGCTGCAAGCGTGATAAACAGGCCCATTTTCTTAAGACTCTTCATTCCTTAATTCCCCCTACGAGATATGGTTGTTTTGTCCTACAAACAAAGAATAATCCTTTACCTTTAACTCTGTTTTAATTGAATGTAAAGGTTTTGTAAAATTGGTTGAACGGTATGTAAATCTCCTACAGCACGTAATATGCAAAATGCAAATGGCATCCACTCGGATGACATAAAAAAAAACTGCCTCAAAACCGAGACAGTTACACCGTTCATTCCAAATCCTCTTCAACTTCCTCCAGCAGCTGGTCACCCTCTTCTTTTTTCTCTATTTCCTGGTCAGGCTTCACTGGATTCATATTCCCTTCCATTCTTTTTTTCTTCAATTCAAAATACGTATCCAGTACGCGCCGGCCGATGTCATTATTTGCATGATGGCCACGATTCCCTTCATAGGCCCATGGAACCATGACAGCTATGGCAACTTCAGGGTTATTATATGGAGCGTATGCCACTAGGCTCAAGTTCATGACCTCAGGAGGCTCATTACGTGGGAATTTGCTTCTTTCCGGTCCATCATAAAACGCTTGGGCAGTCCCTGTCTTTCCTGCCGGTTTGTATTCAGCACTATGGAATGACCCGTAAGCCGTTCCGCCCGGCTCCTGCATGACTCTCCTGAATCCTTCCTGTACCCTGTCGAACCATTCCGGTTTGGCATCCACTTTGTTAAGGATGACTGGACCAAATTCCTGCAGAACGGGTCCTACCTCGTTATTATCCATCACAGGCTCCCGCAGTTCCTTTACCATTTTCGGCTGGATCCTGCTCCCTCCATTCGCGATGGTCGATACATATTGTGCCAATTGCAAGGTGGTGTACGTATCATACTGTCCAATGGAAAAGTCGAGCAGAAGACCTGGTCCTCTTCCAGAACCTTTGAAACCGACCATTTCATTAGGGAGATCGATTCCAGTTCTTGCTCCAAGACCGAACTGGCTGAAATAATTCCTCATTGTATCGAATGCTTTTGGATCCAATGGAAGAGGCTGGTCGTACTTATAGACACCTTTTCCGATTTTGATGGCTGTCATGAACATATAGACATTGGAAGAAACCTTCAGGGCATTGCGGTCATCCAGCATTCCAAGGCCCTGCTTCCAGGACTTCTTAGGGTTCGTATTTTTAATCTTGATCGGGGTGTCATAGAAATGGGTTCCTGGTGTAATTGCGCCTGTCTTGAACCCAGTCATGATTGTCGCCCCTTTTACTGCAGACCCGGCATTATACGATGTCGTGAAATTCCCGCTGGCAAAATCACGCATGACCGCTGTTCCGGTCTCTTCATCCTTTGCGATCTGCTTGCCGGCTAGCGTCAGGATTTCGCCCGTTTTGGGATCCATCATGACAACGAATGCCCTGTCAAGAAGCCTTGTTCCTGGCTGCCTTTTGGCATTCCGCAATTCTTCTTCGATGATTTTCTCAACAGCGAGCTGAAGGTCCATATCCACAGTGAGGACAAGGTCTTTTCCCCGCTGCCCTTCAGAGATGATCTTTGTGTCAAGCACATTTCCAGCTTTATCCGTTATGTTTTTGACCTTAGCCTTCTGTCCATGAAGGACATCTTCATATTGAAGCTCGAGATAACTCTTCCCGACCCTGTCATTCCGGCTGTAATCCCGGGATAAGTAGTAATCAAGCTTTTCCTTTGGAAGACCTTCATCTGAATCAGTCACGGATCCAAGGATGGACTTCAGCGTATTTTGATAAGTATATTTCCTTTCCCAATCAGTCGTCGTATCGACACCTGGCAACTTTTCAAGGTTTTCGCTCACAACTGCGAATTCTTCCGGCGTGACATCTTTTTTGACAATTTGCGGAGACAACGCATATCCGCTGATGAACTCCCGGAAAATCGCAAGGATTTCCATGTCTTCCCCTGTCAATTCCTTTATTTCCGCTTCTGTGATCCTTTCAAGCTGGAGGTTGTAAATGGCTTTGTCATCGAGCTTCTTTTCGTTATAAAGACTCCATTCTTTTTTTGTGATTTTCTTCTTCGCCCGTTCTTCGTTTATCAATATCCAATAGTCTTTTTTATCTCTTTCCCTTACCTGCTTTGTATCCTTTTCGATCAGCTTCGCCAGCCGTTCAGCCACCATCAGCATCTCGTCCGTTTTTGTACCCTGGTTCTTCGTGTAGGTGATGGCTTTGCTTGGGACATTGTCGACAATCGGCTTCATATTCCTGTCATACATTTTCCCCCGTGGAACCGGACTGTTCACTGTTACATCCTCGGTCCGCTCAATTTCCCTTTTAAAATCTTCCCCATAAACGATCTGGACAATCCCGAGCCTTAAAATCAGCATCGAGAACAGCAAAAACACGGCAAAGAACACCATATTTAGCCTGAATGGCACATGTGTCTTCTTTTTTTTCTTTTTGTTCAAGCCTCTCCCACCCCCATAAATCTGGTATATCCGTGCATTGGCACTAATGTTTATTCTATCGAAAAAAAGCATTTTTTTCTATCAGCAAATCCTTTAAGATAATTTTTCCAAAGGCTCTGTTAAACCTGGGTGTTGATTTCCACTCCAGGGACATGCTTTCCGCGGGGCGTCAGTGGAGCTGGTCCAGCTTCAGCGCTTAGCCCCTCGAGTCGCTTCGCTCCCGCCAATGGAGTCAAAGAGCGACTTCACTGTCAGGCCCTTCGACGGACAGGACGTCCTAGTGCCGACGTTGCCGCAGGACGCGGCGGTCTTAGTCGGCCAGCGCTTGTCGGGGCTGGCCAAAGCGCTTCCAGCTTCCCTATCTCCTCGGCCCTTTGCGCCTGCGGGGCCTCCACCTTGCCGCTGCATCCCGCAGGACACTGAAAGGCTCCGGCGAATTCGCCCACGCACGAAGGAAATGCATTAGCATTTTCGAGGAGCCAGTCCCTTCCGTTCCGATCAACTCTTTAAAAAACAACATTCAACTTTAACACAGCCTTTCCAAAAAGCTAATATTATTTAAAAGGATGAAAAAACCGGGATAGCTGTTCCCGGTCAGGCTGTAGCCTTAAGATGGACTTGACGCACAAACCAATAAATCAATGTATGGCCGCTTCCGAGAATCAAAAGGATGACTGGGATGCTTTTTTCTTCGTTGAAAAAAGTAATCGCTCCCAGGAACACGATTATCGATACAATTCGGCCGAGATTGAGGAAAATTTCCCTGACAACGATATATTCTATCCTCATTTCTGCTGCTTTCCACCCTCTGCCGATCACATCATAGGTCATCGAAATATAAGGCACCAGGAGAAGGGGATAAGCGACAGCAATGAGCACTGCATATAGGAGCAATCGTTCGAAGGTAGGCTCGAATACAATGAAGAAAATGGAGAAGTAAAGAATCAGCCCTCCAATCAGGATCGCTTTTTTCCTCAGTTGTTTCTTCAAAAGCCTTGAAGCCAAATAATAGGCTAGAAATGATATAGCTGAATTCAGGAGGCCAAAAGTTCCAAGCGCCATTTCACTATCCGTCGCAATAAAGACAAAGACGGAAATGATGAACACAAATACTCCCTCTCTCAAACCCTGAAAAAAATGGGCGTTTGTAATCATCCTCCAATTCAGATCATGTTTTCTTTCAGTAAAAATCCTCTGAAACCAATACTTCCCGTGTGCTGGTCTTCTTTTCAGGAAAAAGCTAAGAAAGACGGCAATGGAAAACAATGACAAGGAGAGTCCAAAGACTACAGTATATCCTGTGAAATTCTCCATCCTTGATATGATGAAACCTGCGGCGACAGGTCCAATCATGCCGCCAAATGAGGTGAGGATCCCGAGAAAGCCATTAAAGAAATCCCTTGTCTCCGGTTCAGTTATTTCGAATGTAAGCACATTATAGGCAAGCCAATAGAAACCATAGCCAACTCCAAGCAGTCCCCCTAAAAGCAGTAGATAGTCGGAAGCCCTGGTACCCGCTAGCAAAACAGTGACATAAAAAACGGCTAAAAAAATGACCCCGATCCGTAAGACGATGACCCTGTCGATTTTCTTCGCCCATCTGCCTGCAAGGATGAAAGTTAAAGGCTGTGCAATCACAATCGCTAAATTATATAATCCCAAGTCGGATAGTTCACCGGATTGTTTCCATAAGTAAATATTGACGAATGTGTTGGAAAGGGCGATGCTCAATGAGTACAATCCCCCAATGGTCAGCAGGAGCGACAAATCCTTAGTAAGTTCAATGTCTCCCAGTATTTTCTTCACTTTGCTCATGGACAACTCCCCTTTACTCTTGGGTAGTTTCTAACAAAGTGTAGGGCGTTATGCACTTTTTCAATGCCGCGTTCGATATGCGGTGCCCCTGCTATTCTTGTTCGGAGCTTTCTTCCGGTTTAGCTGCTGCTTCGAGCTTTCCATTGGGATCAAATGTCTGCAATTACATTCTATACCGTTTTTAAAAAAGTGGCCTTTAGAATCAGAAACTGATTGCAAAGAGGAAGCCTTCCTGGCTTCCTCTTTTACTTTCAGTTCCTCCTCAACAATCCATACAGGAGGTTTTCCCTCGTACGGCTTGCCCGGGCACGCATAACGAAAAAGAGGCTGCAATGAATGCAGCCTCTTGATTAAAACCTTATTATTTTGCTGAATTGAAACGTTTGTTGACTTCATCCCAGTTCACGACATTCCAGAATGCACCGATGTACTCTGGTCTTCTGTTCTGGTATTTCAAGTAGTAGGCATGTTCCCAAACATCAAGTCCAAGAATTGGAGTCTTCCCTTCCATTAAAGGAGAATCCTGGTTTGGAGTGCTGGTTACTTCCAGTTCGCCATTGTTAACGACAAGCCATGCCCATCCAGAACCAAAACGAGTTGTTGCAGCTTTGGTGAATTCTTCCTTGAAGGCTTCGAAATTGCCGAATTTTGAATCGATCGCTTCCGCAATTTCCCCAACAGGCTGTCCGCCGCCATTTGGAGAGATGATTTGCCAGAATAAAGAGTGGTTGGCATGGCCGCCGCCATTGTTGCGAACCGCTGTCCGTGCGGATTCTGGAACTGCGTCAAGATTGGAAATGACTTCTTCTACTGTCTTTGAAAGAAGTTCTTCTTTTCCCTCAAGTGCGTTGTTCAGGTTCGTGACATAAGTATTGTGATGCTTTGTGTGGTGGATATTCATTGTTTCTTTGTCAATGTGTGGTTCAAGTGCATCGTATGCATACGGTAATTGTGGTAATTCAAATGCCATTTCAACAACCTCCTATGTATCGTGTTTCACTTTTAAAACAATCTATTTCATTATTCAGATATTAGAATTGTTCTAAAAGTGGTTCATGTTTAGATTACCAGAGAACGGTAACCGATTCAAATAAAACGCCTTGTTCACCATAATTAAATTTCCCTTCTCCTGGTTTTTTATACACCTGGAGACCCTCGCCATAGTTTTCGAAAATTCGTCAATAATCCTCAAAAAGGCTTTCTGTCAACGATTTAAGTCGCGTGCGACTTAAATCACTACCATATAGTGGAAAAGCACTGTTGACATGGTAACAATAAATCTTTTAAATCAGAAGTGTAAAGGGAATTTAAGGAGACGATCCTCATGGATAAAAATATCTCATTGTACAGTTTAATTTTACAGAATTTCATTGATAAAGAAACGATCCAAAAAGTAAAGGCTGGCACCATACTATTTCAGGAAGACGAAAATGTCCAGCATGTTTACGTCATCCTAAGCGGCAGTGTATCGATTGGGCGCGTCCATATGAAAGGGAAAGAATTCATCCTGAAGATATTGAATGGGGAAGAGATGATCATCGAATACGAATTGTTCAAGCATGCCCCGCGTTATCATTTTTCAGCTAAAACACTCAGCGATTGCGAAGTCTTGATGATCAAGAAAGACCAGTTCGAGGAATTTGTGCTAAGCGACAAAACAGCGATGAATTCACTTGTGAATTGGCTGAGCACCCGCTATCTGAAAGCACAGATGAAATGCCAGGACCTCATCATGAACGGCAAAAAAGGCGGCCTTTATTCCATCCTGATCCGTCTCTGCAATAGCTATGGCGTGATGACAGACGAGGGAATCCTGATTGATCTTCCTCTTACACACCAGGAACTGGCAAATCTCACCTATGGCACTAGGGAAGTTGTCCAAAGGATGCTGAAGGATCTTCGGGAAAAGGATATTATTGGATATGACCAATTGAAATTCACCGTAAAAAACCTCGCCTACTTAAAAAAAGAAGTAGATTGCCAAAATTGTTCTTTTGAGATTTGCGGTTTGAACTGACTGATTAATCCGGACAATTGTTAAACTTGCTTTCTCAGCAGGAAATCAACGAGTCCTTCGCTGGCGGATGGTCGCCTGCGGAGGACTCCTTTTTGCATCCCGGCCATTGAACAATCATCCTCGATTATACCCCATCAAGGAAATCCCTAGCCTTTTCCAGAATTTCTCCACTATCTGCAATCAAGACAACAGATTTTTATATAGCTTTTTCCTTTTTATTGAATGAGGACAAAAAAGTAGATGAGCATAGCAGCCTGGATGATTTTGTTATGACGCTGCTCACAAAGCCGACTACTGAGCCAAACCCTATTTTAGCCGCATCCTGCAGATTCTGCCTGTTCACAATCATTTCGGCAATCGCTGCTCCAAGGAACGGCCCCACCAGGATTCCAAGGAATGGGATTACAAACGGTCCAATAATCAGGCCGATCGTACTGCCAATTATGCCTGCCTTAGTCCCTCCATATTTTTTAACTCCGATCATATTGGCGATATAATCCGCACCAAACAGCAAGAGAAGAAACAATCCCTGGATTAGCCAGAACACCCAGTTAAAAGGATCGAAGGAAAAGAAAACACCATACAGGATGAAGCCGCCAACCAGGAACACTACTCCAGGCAGGATCGGAAAAATCAGGGCAGCGAATGCGCCTGCAAATAGGATCCAGATGATTATCCAATAAATAATTTCCATTCTCATCATCCATTCATTAAGCGTTTTTTTTAAAACGGCGGTGTCTGGCATGCTGGTTGGCTTCAGCTTTCCTCCATGGAAAACGGCAAGCCTTCATGCCTCCCATCAAAGCCATCATGCAGGAATCTATAGCCTAAAAAATAAGCAAGGGATATCCCTTGCTTATTTTACCACTATCTCCGCTCTCCTAAAACGTGCTCAGCTATATTTACTGCATGGTCACCGATTCGTTCAAGGTTGCTGATGATGTCCACAAAGACAATCCCTGCCTGTCCAGTACATACCCCTTCATTCATCCGAAGGATATGCTGCTTTCTCAAGGTGCGTTCCATGCTATCGATTTCCTTTTCCTTTTTGACAACATCAGAAGCAATCTCAAGGTTGTTCTGATCAAGAGAATGCAATGCATCTTCAACAGTGCGGACAGTCAGGTTGAACATTTTTTCAAGATCCCCCATTGCCGTCTCTGTCATTTTCACTTTGTTCGCCTGCTGATATTCTACCAATTCAAGGATATTTTCAAAGTGATCGCCGATCCGTTCAATATCTCGGACAGTGTCGATTAGCATACTATGCTCTTCCGAATCATTGCCGGATAATGAGCTTGTCGACAACTCGATAAGATAATCGGTGATTTTCCTGTCAAGATTGTTGATCGCATCCTCCAGCTGATAAGCTGTTGTCGAATGCTTGACGTTTTTCGACTTTAAAAACTGGAATGTTTCCTCAAGTCCCTTCAATGCAAACTTGCCCATCCGAAGGACTTCCTCCTTTGCCTGTCCGAGAGCGATAGAAGGAGATTGCTCGATGAAAACCGGATCAAGATGCTGTGCTTTATAATTAACGATTGCATCATCACCAGGAATAAGCTTTGTCACGATGAATGCCAGCCCGGCCACGAATGGAAGCTGGATCAGCGTATTTGTTGTATTGAAAATACCATGGGCAAAAGCGATTGTCATTTCAGGATTGAGGCCAAGATTGCCCTTGATTATACCAATCAGCGCAGTAAATGGATGAAGCAGGATCAGAAAGATAGTTGCACCAATAAGATTGAACAATACGTGGGTCGCAGCTGCCCTTTTTGCCGCAACGGACGTGCCGATTGCAGCGAGTACAGCCGTAATGGTTGTCCCGATATTATCTCCAAACAATACTGGAAGAGCACCATCCAGATTGATCAAATTTTCCGCATGCAAACCTTGGAGGATTCCTATTGTCGCACTCGAGCTTTGGACAATCACTGTGAACAGTGTTCCGATTACAACACCAAGGATTGGATTGGAACTCATCTCAACGGTAAGCTCATGGAATGATTCCAGCCCGCGGAGCGGTTTCATGCCTCCGCTCATCAGCTCCAGGCCATAGAACAGGGCACCGAAGCCAAAAACAATTTGTCCGAAATGATGGATTTTCTTGCTTTTGAAGAAGAAGAGCAGGATGGATCCGACAGCAATGATCGGCAGGGAATATTCTCCGATATCAATACCAATGATGAAAGCAGTAATAGTCGTCCCGATATTCGCTCCCATGATGACTCCGATTGCCTGGCGCAATGTCATGAAGCCGGCACTGACAAGCCCTACAGTGATGACTGTAGTTGCTGAACTGCTCTGGACCAAAACGGTGACAATCAGACCAGCGAAAACCCCCATGATGGGATTGGTCGTAAAGCGGTCCAAGACATCCCGCAGTCGTTCACCTGCGGATTTCTGCAAGCCATCACCCATGAATTTAATGCCGTATAAGAAAATTCCAAGACCCCCAAAGAATTCAAACAGCATTTCTTGAAGATTCAATTCCATTTTTTCAACCCCTACAATAAATTCGACAATCATCTACAAACACAATCATTATGAAGGATTCATGAATTAAAAGTAAACTGTTTCGCTCCTAAATTTACAATTCCTTAACATTCAGCAGTAATATTACAATTATGTTACAGAAGTGATTTTGTTTGCTTGTTAAAACAAGCAACCGAGGATAAAATGGAAAGTGAATCTATTAAAGGACGTGTCGTCATGAATATTTTTGCACAAATGGTCAGGAGTCTATACTCACCTGCAGATATCGCGAAGTTTCGATTCCAGGGGATTGGCAAGACGATCCTGTATGTATTTTTACTGACATTGATTTCTGTCATTCCGGCAGCCTACTTTACTTCTGCCGGAATTATTGATGCTGTAGCCGCAGCGGAAGATACAATCGAACGGAAGCTCCCTCCTTTCACTATTGATAATAGTGAACTGAAGTCAGATATAAAAGAACCGAGGACAATTAAGAACGGGGATATCACCATTATTTTTGATCCTACCGGAACCATTGATGAAAAGGATATGGCTGGGATGGAGAGCACCGTTGCCATGTTAAAGAATGAATTTGTCATGGCCGCAGGCGGACAGGTGAATTCCATCCCCTATACATTGCTAGGTGATGGAAAGATGACAAAAAATGATGTTTCAAACCTGGTGAGTGATGCTGCCAGTTCCCTTCCTATAGTGATTGGGATCATGGTCATCGCCATCTATCTTTTCGCAGCCGGTGCCAAGTTCATCGAAATTTCGATCCTTGCATTGTTTGGTTTACTGCTGAAAAACCTTGCAGGTAAAAACCTCCAATACAGACACTTATGGAGAATGGGCGCATACAGTGTCACCTTGGCGACCCTCTTCTTCACCATCATGGCTTTATTGAAAACTGCAGTTCCATATAGCTTCATCATCAACTGGTTCGTGAGTTCAATGTTTTTGCTGCTGGCAATCAAAGAGGTTCCGAGTCCAAAGACGAAAGCGAAATGATAAAAAGATGCGTTGTTGCGCATCTTTTTTTTTGCGGGGTTTTCTTTTAAAGAATGGTTTTATAAGTGTCATTGTCTACATTGAAGGGCATCTAGTAGGCTTTCAGCTTTCATTGTTTCCCCTGTTTTGGCACCGAAGCTATGCCAATCAGCATTCCTTGGCAATCCAGCGATCGATTCCCTATCTGGACAAACTTAAGTCGGCCTATCCAATGCCCAGCTTAGCGAGTTACCTGTATTATTGTCCCGTGCAGGCGGCGAATCGAAGAACATGAAACATTCTATTAAATCGTTCTAAATCTATTTCTTCTTCATATCTATTTAGTAAGGTTGTTAAAAGGAGGGATGAGATTGAAAAAAATCGCTGGTTTATTAGTAGCGGTGTTAGTCATATTATCCATATACAACGATATGGACAAGGGGACTCTACCAGCCGCAAAGAATACAAGAATAGAATCTAACGATAAAAAAGTCGAAAAAGAAATCCTCCCTTTCTTTGAACATACAGTCAAGCCAGGGGATACGGTAATATCGGTCCTTGACAGCTACTCAAAATCACCGTTTGAAGTCCCTGTGGCAAAAGCTGTCGAGGATTTCAAGAAATTGAATGATGGGATTGATCCGCAAAAAATCAAGTTTGGACATACCTATAAATTCCCCGATTACAGCAAAGGAGATTGAAGAGACGATTTATCATCCTTGTCAATCAGAGCCAAAGATTGATAAAATGGGGATATGCATCATTAAGATGGTTCTATGAATTCCATTTATTAAAGGAGCGAATCACCATTGAGTGAAATTATACATCGTACCAAAACACGCCCCATCAAGGTTGGGAACCTGACAATCGGGGGGAACAATGAAGTCGTCATCCAGAGCATGACCACAACAAAGACACATGATGTTGAGGCAACTGTCGCCGAAATCAAGAGGCTGGAGGAGGCTGGATGCCAGATTGTCCGCGTCGCCTGTCCGGATGAGCGGGCAGCAAATGCTATTTCTGAAATTAAAGAACGGATCAATATCCCGCTTGTTGTCGATATTCATTTTGATTATCGCCTTGCCTTGAAGGCAATCGAGGGCGGAGCAGATAAGATAAGGATCAACCCTGGGAATATTGGGAAGCGCGAGAAGGTAGAAGCTGTCGTAAAAGCAGCCAAGGAACGCGGAATCCCAATTAGGATTGGCGTGAACGCTGGTTCTCTCGAAAAGCGGATCCTTGAGAAGTATGGCTATCCTACAGCGGATGGAATGGTAGAGAGTGCCCTTCATCACATCAAAATCCTTGAAGACCTTGATTTCCATAATATCATCGTTTCCATGAAGGCATCCGATGTCAACCTTGCAATCGAAGCATATGAGAAGGCAGCGAAAGCGTTCGATTATCCACTTCATCTCGGGATCACGGAATCCGGCACCTTGTTTGCAGGCACTGTCAAGAGCGCGGCGGGTCTTGGAGCGATCCTCTCGAAGGGAATTGGCAATACACTTAGAGTATCTTTGAGTGCAGACCCTGTTGAAGAAGTAAAGGTTGCAAGGGAATTGCTTAAATCCTTTGGACTTGCCTCAAATGCAGCCACATTGATTTCCTGTCCGACCTGTGGAAGGATTGAGATTGACTTGATTAGCATCGCTAATGAAGTAGAGGAATATATATCAAAAATCAAGGCACCGATCAAGGTAGCGGTCCTTGGATGTGCAGTGAACGGCCCAGGGGAAGCCCGCGAGGCAGACATAGGGATAGCAGGAGCGCGAGGAGAAGGCTTATTATTCCGCAAAGGCGAAATCATCCGCAAGGTTCCTGAGGCAACGATGGTGGATGAACTTAAGAAAGAAATTGATAAAATTGCTGAAGAATATTTCGCAAAGAAGGAAGAAGAGGCAGCGATCCAGCAGTAAAACGTGAAAGGCCCGGAATATGAACGCTCCGGGCCTTTTGGCGTCATTCACTGTCAAAAAAACGGCAGGATGAACAAGCCGATGAGTATGGAAATCGTCCCTATTCCTATGGCCCAGCTTCCAAGGGCTGCCCCTCTTCGGCGTGCGGCAATACCCAGGACGATTCCAGCTGCCCCAAAGAGTACAGGTAGAATAAACAGCGACAAGATCGATAGGGCAAGGGCTGAATATCCAAGCCCCCTCCCGTCAGTAGTTGTGTCATCATCTGATGCCCTTCTTCTTTCAGCAGGTGCGGGAGTGGCGATTTCAGCCGCGGTTTCCTCCTGATAAATTTCATCTCGCGCATCCCGAATCGTGATGACATCCTGCTCAGGTTCGGTAATATACTCGGAACCCCTGTTCATTCGTTCTTGGTCTGCCACTTTAATCCCTCGCTTTCATAGTGGAGCATTCATTAGTGTTTGCAGTTCAGGTTCATTTCAGCATGGCAATGTTTGTCTGAAAAAGTAAATCTTTTTTAGGGGATGAACATTTGGTAAGATGAAGAAAACAGATATTTTTAACTTTAAGGAGCAAGATAATGAAAAAGCGTTTCGGCATTGATATTGATGGAACGGTAACATGCCCTTCCACCTTTGTTCCATATTTGAATCAGGCATTTAACTTAAACATCACCCTTGATGATATCAAGCAGTATGACTTCATGCCCCTCGTTACGGTTTCAGAAAAAGAATTTTCTTCGTGGTTCACGAAAGTTGAACCCGAAATATATTCAAAATCCCCTCTTGCGAGCGGAGCCAAGGAAATTTTGAAGTCCTGGGAGAAAGAACATGAATTGTACTTTATCAGTGCCAGAGGAAGCCATTTGCTCGAATTGACGAAGGAGTGGTTCACGGCTAATGAAATTCTTTACCATGACATCCATCTGATTGGCTCACATGATAAAATTGAGGCAGCACAAAAATATGATGTCGATATTTTTTTCGAAGATAAACATGATAATGCAGTCGACATCAATCAGGAACTTGGAATCCCCGTCATTCTCTTCAACACTCCATACAACCAGGAACCGACTCCTGAAGGAGTCATCAGGGTCAATAGCTGGAAAGAAGCGAACAGGTGGGTTCAAAACTGGATGGAAAACAATTAAAAAAAACGGCCTCAAAGGCCGTTTTTTTATCCTTATTGCTGGATGCACTCTGGGCATCGTCCGTAAATCTCGAACTTGTGCCCGGAAATATCATAACCGGGAAAATCAGCCTCGATGCTTCTCATCGGACAAGTCTCGATTTCTTTAGTTTTTCCGCAATCAAGACAAATAAAATGATGGTGATGCTCATTATGCGAGCAGGTGAAACGAAAATGTTTTTCACCAGATAGCTCGGTCATTTCAAGGATCCCCAGTTCAGCAAAGACACTCAGGTTCCGGTAAATCGTATCAAAGCTCAGACCCGGATAGCGGTCCTTCATATGTTCCAGAATATCACGCGCTGTCAGGTACCTGTCATTATCAGCAAAAATCTGGAGCATTTCTTCGCGTTTCCCAGTATGCTTATAACCTTGATCCTTCAAAAGTTTCATTGCCTCATGGACATTCATGATACCACCTCGCTAAATAGTCCTGGAGGAAGAAAGCTTCTTGGCCCAGATAGTCAGGACAAGAATAAGGACTGCAATCATGACGATCGTTCCTCCAGGAGCAAGATTCAAATAATAAGAAAGGAACAAACCTCCCAATACTGATATCTCACCGAAAAGAATCGAATAGAAGATTGTCTGCCTGAAGCCTTTCGCAAACCGTATGCTCGCCGCCACAGGCAGTGTCATCAGCGAAGAAACGAGCAGGATGCCGACTATCCTCATCGATGCTGCGATGACAAGCGCAACCATGACAATGAAAATAAAATGTAGCATTTTTGCAGCGATTCCCGTTGCTTTAGCATATTCTTCATCAAAGGATAGCAGGAATAATTCCTTATAAAGTAAAGCAACCAGTAGGATGACAAAAATACTGATGATAGCTATTGTCAACAAGTCTGTCCTGCTTACAGCACTGACACTGCCAAACAAGTAGCTGAACAGGTCTGTATTGAAACCGTCGGCTAATGAAATAAAAATTACGCCTAATCCGATTCCTCCCGACAGGATGATCGGGATGGCCAATTCCTGATAATGCTTGTAAACACTCCTTAATTTTTCAATGAAAAGAGACCCGGCCACCGAGAAAGCCATGCCCATATAGAGAGGGTTCATGCCGCTGAAAACAATGAACTTCTTCTCAAGCAGAAGGCTCGCGGCAATTCCAGCCAGTGTCACATGGCTGAGTGCATCGGCAATCAGCGAAAGCCTGCGGACGACAATGAAAACGCCAAGAAGGGGAGCGATGATCCCAATGATCATTCCGGTTAAAAAGGCATTCTGCAAGAATTCATACTGGAAAAGCCCGCTGATCATGAATGCGCCCCCTCATGCTTATGGTCATGGGTTAAAACCTGGACGTCATGGCCGTAGATTTCCGATAATTCATTGCCCTTCAATTTTTCAAACTCCTCTGTACTTCCATGGAAATGAAGGTTTTTATTCAGGCAGGCAACATCCGTGACCTTATCGGAAATAGTGCCGATATCATGGGTAACCAGAAGCAGTGTAATGCCATCCTGTTTATTGAGCCTTTCAAGCATCTCATAGAAGGAGCTGACGTTTTCCGCATCCACCCCGACTGTAGGCTCATCAAGTATTAGCAATTCCGGTTCCCCTACAAGCGCCCTCGCAATGAACACCCTCTGTTGCTGCCCTCCGGACAATTCACCGATATTCCTGTTCGCGAAGTCTTCCATGCCGACAGCTCGGATCGCCTCCATAATTTTTTTGTTCTCTGCCTTGCTTATGAATTTGAAGAGTCCGAGTTTTTTCGTCAGACCGCTTCCGACCACTTCGAATACCGTAGCCGGGAATCCGGTATTGAAGGAGTTGGCCTTTTGGGAAACGAACCCGATTTTATGCTGGTCTTTGAACTTCCCGATGTCCTGCCCAAAAAGCCGGATAGTTCCCTTTTGGGGCTTGAGCAGCCCGAGCATCAATTTCAGCAAGGTCGATTTTCCGGATCCGTTTGGACCGACGATTGCCAAAAAACTGCCTTTCGCAATTGATAAATTTATATTTTCGAGTACATTCTCTTTGTCATAACGATAATAAAGATTCTGTACCTGGACGATCTCTTTGTTGTTCCCCATCAAAATCACCTGCATATAAGAATCATTCCGATTTACATTAGTAGTATATCTTTTACAAGGGAAAATGTAAACCAAAGCCACCTGGAGATTTATCATTACTGGAAAAAGTAGTCACGATTTCCATAAACTCTTCATACGCTACTATGGAGGAGTGATGACTTTGGCCATTTTTGAAAATATCATTAACCATAAGATCAAAACCATTTCCGCTGATGAACTGCTTAAATATGCTTCACAATTCCAAATTTCCATCACGAAGGAGCAGGCACAGAAAATTGCCAGGTACTTACGGGGAAAGCAAGTGAACATTTTCAATGATTCTGAGCGGACAGCCTTGATTAAAGAAATTGCCCGGATCACAGGGCCGGAAACCGCAAGGCAAGTCAACAAGCTGTTCATCCAATTCACAAAATGACTTCATGGAAAAAGCTGCGCAAAATTGCGCAGCTTTTTTTCACTGATCATTGAAAATGTTGTCGAGCAGGTTTTCATCAAATGTCTTACTTTTTAACATAGCGATCTCATGCTTATAAGGAGCTTTTTTACTGTTCTTGTCTTCACCGACATAAGGTGTCTCAAGAATTTTAGGAATATCCATCAATTGTGGGTGGTGAACAATATAGCTCAATGCCTCAAATCCGATATGGCCAAAACCGATGTTCTCATGGCGGTCTTTCCGCATCCCAACAGCATTCTTGCTGTCATTGATATGCAGTACTTTCAGCCTGTCAAGACCAAGGACCTTGTCGAATTCATTGAGGACTCCATCGAAATCCTCGACAATTGGATAGCCGGCATCATGGGTATGGCATGTATCAAAGCAAACAGAAAGCTTGTCATTATATATCACGCCATCGATGATCATCGCCAGCTCTTCAAATGATTTCCCACATTCAGATCCTTTTCCTGCCATCGTCTCAAGCGCAATCTGGACATTTTCCTTACCTGTCAGCACTTCATTCAGTCCTTCAACAATCTGTTGGATCCCGATTTCTGGACCTGCGCCGACATGGGCTCCAGGATGGAGAACTATCTGTCGTGCACCCAAGGCTTCCGTCCTCTCTATTTCACTTCTGAGGAACCTGACACCCAACTCGAAGGTATCAGGATTTTGTGAGTTGCCTATATTGATGATGTAAGGAGCATGGACGATGATTTGTTCAATCCCGTTCTGTTCCATATGGCGCTGCCCTGCTTCGATATTCAGGTCTTCGATTTTCTTCCTTCTTGTGTTCTGTGGTGCACCTGTATAGACCATAAAAGTATTTGCACCATATGAGACGGCTTCTTCACTAGCCCCTAGCAGCATTTTCTTCCCGCTCATAGATACATGTGAGCCAATTAACATCCTGATCTCTCCCCCGAATTTGCTTTTTGGTCATTTATTTCTTCTTTTTCAAGCGATTATGCCGATTCTTGATTTTATCCATTTCTGCTCTCATCTTTTTCTTATAGCCAGGCTTCACTTTTTTCGGTTTGGAAACGAGTGATTTGGCCATCGTTTGGCCCTCATCCGGCTTTTTCCTTCTGTTTTGGCGTTTGTTCCGTTCGCCTATTTCCACGAGTTCCCCTTTTTTCAAGTCCACATTTTTGAATGCGATGCCCATCTTTTCAAGGCGGGCGAGTGCATCTTCATCCGATTGATCATATATCGTGAGCGCAATGCCCGAGGAGCCAGCGCGACCCGTACGGCCAACCCTGTGGATGTAGAAATCCAGATCGGACGGCAATTCATAATTGATCACATGGCTGATTCCCTGGATATCGATTCCCCTTGCTGCCAAGTCCGTGGCAACAATGTACTGGAATTCCAAATCCTTCACTTGTTTCATGACACGTTTCCGCTCGCGAGGACTTAAGTCGCCATGGATCCTGCCGACTTTCATCCCATTCCTGATCAGCCCATCTGCGATTTCATCCGCCTTTTTCTTCGTGTTGGCGAAAACAATCGCCAGGTACGGATTGAATGCAAGCAAGGCCGAGTGGGTTAATCCGACTTTGTCACGGTGCCTTGAAGGGATAAGGAAGTGTTCGATTTTTTCCGCAGCTGCCTTTTGAGGATCAACCTGGACGTACTTCGGATTTTCCAGATATTTTTTCAGGAACGGCTTAAGCTTTTCAGGAATCGTTGCCGAAAAGACAAGCATCTGGATTTTCTCCGGCATCCTTGCGGCGATCCGGTCAACATCCTCGATGAATCCCATGTCAAGCATCAAGTCGGCCTCATCCACGACAAGGGTGGCTGCCGTGTGGACAGTTAGCGCATTCTCCTTTACAAGGTCATGGATCCTGCCAGGAGTGCCGATGACAATTTGCGGCTGTGCTTTCAGCTTTTCGATTGTCCGCTGTTTATCAGTGCCGCCAATGAAGCATTTTGCGGCGATCCTACCTTCCTGAGGGGCATGCTCTGCAATCTTGAGCACTTCCTGGTAAATCTGGTTCGCAAGCTCCCTTGTTGGTGCAGTGATGATTGCCTGCACTTCATTCCGGGAAGGATCCAGCTTGTCCAAAATCGGCAGTACATAGGCGTGTGTTTTCCCTGTGCCTGTCTGAGACTGCCCGATAACGCTGCCCCCTTTCATGATTGTCGGGATTAGGCGTTCCTGGATCTCGGTAGGCTCATAAAAGCCTAGTTCCTTGACTGCATTTATAATGAATGGCTTGAAGTCATAACGCACAAATTTTGTTTCAGTCATTGAAAATCTCCTTTTTTTCCTTCTGCCTCAAAGAGGGACACAGCTGTTCCGTAAGCTGATAAAGGTTCATCATGTTATTATAATAAAATTTATAGGAAAGTGCCAATCCGTACACATTCATTGAGATCAATGATTGGAAAATACGGAACTCCTATCCATCTCCCCCTCAGCCCAGTGCCAGGATAGGACAGGTTTTTGATTCTGACAGTCCCGCTTTCTTGTTGGTATCCATCTGTCTCATTCCAATAACCAGAATGGCGGAAGAAGAGAAAAAAACCTCAAAAACCAAATCCTTCTGGCTGCATACTCTAATAAGAGAAGATTTTTGAAAGGAGGGATCTCGATGCTTCAGGGACCTCGTATGAATTCACGAGGAATGCGCCCGCCTTTTATGGGACAGCATTCCATGAGACCTTACCCTATGCAGTCAAGTCCGTTTGGGCAAAGACCGATGGCCCCTATGGGAAATTTCCCGCAAATGATGGGAAAGGGTACGCAGCAAAGACAAGGTGGAGGTTTGCTCGCAAAGATCCTGGGGAAAGGAGGCGGTGGCAACAACGCCGGAATGTCGAGCTTTTTAGGGGCGGGCGGAGCTTCCCGCACCAGCTCGGGTGGCGGACTTTTGAAGTCACTGACAAACCCCGGGACAATCAATGGATTTTTGAATAATACCCAGCAGGTCTTGAAAACAGCCCAGCAAATCAGCCCGATGGTCCAGCAATATGGCCCGCTTGTGCGCAACCTCCCTTCGATGTGGAAACTCTATAAAGGTTTGAAAGACCTTCCTGATGCCGATGAAAATAATGAGGAAAAGCCAGCAGCTGAAAATGAAAGAAAAAAGAAGAAAACAAAATTTATGGACAGTAAAACCGGCAATGTGGATTCTTCAAAAAAAACATCTAATACCAAGAAAGCAGATGCTTCAGAAAAAACTGCCAAGGACAAAAAAAATGTCCTAAAGGGTGCTTCTTCCCCAAAGCTGTATATTTAACCAGCCATTGTTCCGAGTCATCCCATAAAAGGAATGTCCTTTTGTAATCTTTCCGCAAGTTTTATATAATGAAAGATAGAATCAGCAGTATGCGCAGGAGGATGACTCAATGAATGTAATTAAAATTTCGCCGCGCGGCTATTGTTATGGCGTTGTTGACGCAATGGTCATCGCGCGCAATGCAGCACTCGACAAAAGCTTGCCACGGCCAATATATATACTTGGGATGATTGTCCATAACAAACATGTTACGGATGCTTTCGAAGAAGAAGGCATCATTACCCTTGATGGCAATAACCGCAAGGAAATCATCGAGAAAGTCGAAGGCGGTACCGTCATATTCACTGCCCATGGCATCTCACCCGAGGTACGTGAACTTGCAAAAGCAAAAGGCCTTGTTGCTATTGACGCTACTTGTCCGGATGTCACGAATACACATAACTTAATTCGTGCCAAGGAAAAGGAAGGCTTCGAAGTGATTTACATCGGCAAGAAAGGGCACCCTGAACCAGAAGGCGCGGTTGGGGTCGCTCCTGACATTGTCCATCTTGTTGAAACAGCTGCTGACGTTGAGGCACTTGATTTGGAAGCGGAAAGATTGATCGTGACTAATCAGACAACCATGAGCCAATGGGATGTTGCCGAGATCATGCAAAAAGTGAAAGAAAAGTTTCCGCACGCGGAAGTCCATAAGGAAATCTGCATGGCAACGCAGGTTCGGCAGGAAGCTGTAGCACAACAGGCGAAAGATGCAGATGTCCTCATCGTCGTCGGCGATCCAAAAAGCAATAACTCCAACCGGCTTGCCCAGGTCTCTGAGGAAATTGCCGGGACAAAAGCCTATCGCATTGCCGATATCTCAGAATTAGATATCGACTGGATCATCGATGCAAACACGGTAGCTGTCACTTCAGGTGCTTCTACGCCTACCCCGATCACGAAGGAAGTCATTTCGTTCCTTGAAAGGTTCGACCCGAATGATCGGTCGACATGGGGCAAGGAGAAAAAAGTTCCTCTTAGCAAGATTTTGCCAAAGGTGAAAAAGACAGCGAGCATATAATTCCTATAAAAAACAGCCTGGACCCTCCAGGCTGTTTTGAATTTGACGTCACAAGAATGTGAATGGGTCAGTGCCGAGCTCGGATGCAATAAAGGATATATCATAGCCTTTCTCGCCGCACAGCTTCTCCATCTTTTTGGCAACTCCCTTTTTCATCACCTTTTCTACATTGTGCCCGGGATCGACCATATTCAATCCGGCCATCATGGCATCATGTGCAGTATGATAATAGATGTCCCCAGTTACATAGACGTCCGCTCCGCGGAATTTCGCCTGTGAATAATATTTATTCCCATCACCGCCGAGAACCGCAACCTTTTTGACTCTCGCCCCTAAATCCCCTACCACTCTGACCTTCTTTACATCGAGGGCTCTCTTCACGTGACTGGCGAAATCTTCAAGTGTCATTTCGTCGATATACCCTATCCTGCCTAGCCCAAGCTTCACTCCATTGTTTTCCAGCGGATAGACATCATACGCCACTTCCTCATACGGATGTGCTTTGATCATTGCATTCAGGATCTTCCTCTCCATGCTCTCGGGGAAGATTGTTTCAATCCTCGCTTCATTTACAGCTTCCAGCATACCTGTCCGGCCAATATGAGGATTGGTTCCTTCCCCTGGCAAGAAACGTCCCTGACCCACTCCGGAAAAAGAACAATGGCTGTAGTTTCCAATGGCTCCAGCCCCTGCATTGCCGAGTGCCCTGCGAAGCTCTTCTGCGTTTTCTTCCGGAACGAAGACAACAAGTTTCCTCAGCCTGTCTTCAAATGTAGGCACGAGCACTTCCGTCCGTTCAAGGCCAAGCGCGTCTGCAAGCAAGTCGTTCACTCCGCCAGGCGCGACATCCAAATTGGTATGGGCAGCGTAGACAGCGATGTCATGCTTGATCAGTTTGCTGATGATTCTTCCTCCAGGCAAATCCGTTGCGATTTTTTGCAGCGGCCTGAATATCGGCGGGTGGTGGGCGATGATCAATTGGACGTTTTTTTCAATTGCCTCATCGACAACTTCCTCTGTAACATCCAATGCTATGAGGACTTTTTGTACCTTCTGGTTTAATGCACCAATCTGAAGTCCTACTTTATCGCCCTCCACGGCATATGCTTGAGGAGAGTATTGTTCGAATAGCTGGATTATTTCGTGGCCATTGACTTTCTTCATATTAGCGCCTCCTCTGCCATTTTGATCTTCTTCTTGATCTCGTGTTTCCGATTCACGGTCTCTTCATTCTGGACAGCCCCCTCAAGCTGCTTCAAGATCCTTTGCCAATTGTTGAGTTCCTGACTCCACTTTTCGATAAAAGCACCAGGCTTTTCTTTTAGCAAAAAAGGGCCAAACAATATTCCTTCTTCAAGCCTGCCTGATTTGTAAGGAGCGAGCGGATCGCCTTTTTCGGCTGCCAGGATTTCGTATATTTTCCCGTCCTCCTTAATGATTTCTTCTTTGATCAGTTCCCAGCCATTCTCTATAAGCCAGCGTCGAACAGCAAAGCTGCCAACATTCGGCTGGAGGACAAGCCGCTCAACGCCTTCAAGCTTTGTTTTCCCCTGTTCCAGGATACTTGAGATCAAGGCTCCGCCCATTCCGGCGATGGTGATGCACTTCACTTCACCAGGACTGACAACGTCAAGGCCATCGCCTTTGCGGACGTCAATCAAGCCAGTCAATCCTTCTGACTCTACCTGAGCCAGCGCTGACTGGAAGGGACCTTCTGCCACTTCTCCCGCTACCGCTTTAGGCACGCGGCCTTTCCTTACGACATGGCAAGGGAGATAAGCATGATCGGAGCCAATATCAGCAAGGCTTGCTCCTTCGGGAATATGGTTCGCCACTGCTTCAAGCCGATTTGATAATCTTTCCACGTTCATCCAAGTCACCTTCTATTAATTGTTTCGCTTTAATAAGTATATGAAAATCGCTCCCCCCTTGTCCAATGCTGGAAAAGCAAAGGACCCTCTGCCAGATGCAAAGGGCCCTTTAAAGGATCATTTCATTTTGGACAGCCATTCGGCCATTTCTTCTTCCTTGCCAGATGCAAGTCCTGGAGGCATGCTGCCTTTACCATTGATCAAAATATCTTTGATTTCATCCTTGGAATACTTGCCGCCAACCTTTTTCAAAGCTGGGCCGGAAACACCCTCATATTGGTTTCCGTGGCAGCCTGCGCATGTCTGCTGATAAAACTCTTCCGGGTTCGCTTTTGCTGTTTCCTCTGTCTTTTCCCCGCCGCCTTTTTTCTCGTCTGCGAGTTGCTTGGCATCGCCAAGGCCTTTGAAAGATAGCAGGAACATTAAGCCAATACCCATTACCATGATCAGTACGAATGGAATGATTGGATTGCGGTTCATCATTTACCCTCCCTTATGTATACCATTACTTTTAAATAATAATTTCACACAATTATTATTCTACTTGAAAAACGTTGGCAGGAAAAGCGAAAAAGCAAACTTTATCACACTTATTCACAATTTAGACAAAAAACTTCATCTCCTGATGAAGTTTTTCGTTTTTATCTTAACCAAATCAGCAGCCAATTAGCCTGGCGATGACCATCCTTTGTACTTCCGAGGTACCTTCTCCAATTTCAAGAAGTTTCGCATCCCTCATATATCTTTCTACTTCATACTCTTTCATATAGCCATACCCTCCATGCACCTGGACTGCCTGATCCGCAACCTCCATTGCGATTTCCGATGCATACAGCTTGCACATGGATGCCTCTTTTGAAAATGGGCGCCCTTGGTCCTTCAGCCATGCCGCTTTATAGACCATGTTCCGCGCAAGTTCGATCTTCATCGCCATATCGGCCAGCTTGAACTGGATCGCCTGGAATTTCGAAATCGGTTTCCCGAATTGTTTCCGCTCCTGTGCGTATTGGAGCGCTTTTTCATAAGCTGCTTGTGCGACGCCAACTGCCATTGCACCAATTCCAATCCTGCCGCCATCCAGGGTGATCAGGAACTGCTTGAACCCCTCTCCTTTCTTGCCGAGCAAGTGCTCGACAGGAACGCGCACATCATCGAGGACCAGTTCGGTCGTATTGGAGGCGTTGAGTCCCATTTTTTCATAGTTATCGATGACGGTGAATCCAGGCGCATCAGTTGGGACGATGACCGCGCTGATTTCCTTGATTCCGTCCTTCTCTCCAGTGATTGCTGTCAAAGCAAGATGCTTGGCATAACTCGCGTTTGTGATGAAGCATTTGCTGCCATTAATGACAAATTCACCGTTATCCTCGACAGCCGTCGTTTGTGTCCCCCCGGCATCAGATCCTGCATTTGGTTCAGTCAGGCCAAATGCACCAAGTGACTCTCCGGTGCAAATCGGAGTAAGATACTTTTGTTTCTGCTCCTCTGTACCAAAGAGATTGATTGGCGCTCCCCCCAATGATATATGAGCCGAGTAGGTGATTCCTGTTGACGCGCAGGCTTTGCTCAATTCTTCCGTTACAATAGCAAAGCTGACCGTATCAGCTCCCGCTCCGCCATATTCTTCTGGAAAAGGAAGACCCAGCATGCCCAGCTCCCCCAGTTTCCTGAAAATTTCTGCGGGAAACTCTTTTGTCCTGTCCCTCTCGATTGCGCCCGGTGCGACCTCTTCCTCAGCGAATTCCTTTATCGTTCTTTTGATCATTGCTTGCTCCGATGTTAAATCAAAATTCATTTTCATCCCCCTTATTGCCAATTGAATGCGTTTACATTTCTAATTATAAGGGGGAAGATATAATTTTCTCAACATTTAAAAACTTTGTAATATTTGAATATTATATAAATATAGAAATTGCCAAGATGATGAGCCCTATTGCACCCGAAATTTTAAACGAAATCAGTTTTCTTTTCGTGCCGATGCCTAGCCATAAAAAACAATTGGCGGCTGTCACGAGATATAGCATGGTAGGCGTCTCAGGAAAAAGAAGCGATGCTCCTTGAATCGTACTCACCAGTAAAACAATCGAAGAAAACAGGAGCGGAAGCAGTTCAGATTTTGATTTGGAAAGGAGGAAAAAAACAATCACAAGAGAGCTTATACCAAAAATTAGGACCAGGGCAATTTGCAATATGATAGTCAATTCAGTAAAATAAAATAAAAATACTGAAAGCGATAACATCATTGCCGCCAACACGGTCAGCTGCCATGAACTCAGATATGATCCATGCTTATTCAACTGTTCAGGATTTCCTTCTGTGTAAAGATTCAGCAAATAGTCGCAGTAATGTTCAGGAAGCATCCGGTTCTGCTTCCAATTATTTATCTCCCGGATGATGACTTTTTTTCGATATTCATCCATTGGCCGCACTTCCTTGTCTATAAAAAAGTAAAATCATCTTTTGTAAGTTCGCCTGCTGATACCTCTGATTCCCATTGCCAGTTAATCAGCAAAGCGCTTCCAACAAACCAATAAAGAAAAGCTTAACTGCTCCGTTCCATGCTCGTTATCCTACATCGCGGAAGGCGGTATTTCCTTTTCGGCTAGATTGGTTGTTATTCACTTCATCAGCGGACGGGACCACGGCGCTTGCAAAGCAATAAATCTCACGCTATAAACAGCACATGAGCTGAGCATGCGACAAGGTTATAAAAAGTGTTTATTTTAAAGCTAGGCTATTTTCGTTTAACAAATGTTTAACAAAGCCAATGTAAAAAAGGAATAATCCACTTTTTATTTTAAAAAGTAAATTATTCCTTTGCAATCTTATTCTAAAAAGTCTTTCAGCCGCTTGCTCCTGCTAGGATGCCTTAGCTTCCGGAGTGCTTTGGCTTCTATCTGGCGGATCCGTTCACGGGTAACGCCGAATACCTTGCCGACTTCCTCAAGGGTGCGCGTTCGGCCGTCATCCAATCCGAAACGGAGCCTTAAAACATTTTCTTCACGGTCTGTCAGGGTATCAAGCACATCCTCCAGCTGTTCCTTCAACAACTCATATGCAGCGTGTTCTGAAGGAGACGTCGCATCCTGGTCTTCAATGAAATCACCGAGGTGGGAATCATCTTCTTCACCAATCGGCGTTTCCAGAGACACAGGCTCCTGGGCAATCTTAAGGATTTCACGAACTTTCTCTGGTGATAAATCCATATCCTCGCCAATTTCTTCTGGTGTTGGTTCGCGTCCCAGATCCTGAAGAAGTTGTCTTTGGACACGAATCAACTTATTGATTGTTTCGACCATATGAACCGGGATTCTGATCGTCCGGGCCTGGTCTGCAATTGCGCGTGTGATGGCTTGGCGGATCCACCAGGTTGCGTAGGTACTGAATTTGAAGCCTTTGCGGTAATCAAACTTTTCCACCGCCTTGATCAAGCCCATATTCCCTTCCTGGATCAAATCGAGGAAGAGCATCCCACGGCCGACATAGCGTTTCGCGATGCTGACGACAAGGCGAAGGTTCGCTTCAGCAAGGCGTCTTTTCGCTTCTTCATCGCCCTGCTCGATCCGTTCGGCAAGCTCGATTTCCTCCTCAGCGGAAAGCAGGTCCACCCGGCCGATTTCCTTAAGATACATCCTGACCGGGTCATTGATCTTGACTCCAGGCGGAACGCTTAAGTCGTTCAGATCAAACTCCTCGTCTTCTTCCTTGGCAAGCTCCTGGATGTTAGGGTCTTCGGCATCGTCGCTATCTCCGACCAGCTCGATTCCCTGTTCGCCCAAGTATTCATAATACTCATCCATTTGATCGGAATCAAGCTCAAAGCTTGATAGCCTCTCAGCAATATCATCATAAGCAAGGACGCCTGTTTTTTTGCCCAGTGCAGTTAACTGGTCTTTCACTTGTTCCACTGTCACTTCATTTTCAGTGACTTCATTAGAACGGGCTGACTTTTCAGCCATAGGTCCCCCTCCTTCCAAAAATCAAAAACAACCAGCATCATGAACTATAAAGTCTTGCGAAGTTGAATGATTTCCGCGGCTATTTGCATGGCTCGCGAGAATTCGCTTTGTCGCTCTGCCTGTTTTTGTTCTGCCATTTTTTCCTTTATTGTTAACATTTTTTGATGGTTCAACACCTGCTTGATATAATCTGATAATTCCTGCTCGCTTAATTCTTCATTAAGCTCCATCATCTCTATATCAGCAACGACCCTTTTCAGCTTTTTGTCCTGAAGATCATCCAGGAATGCGACTGGGTCGGGATCATTTCCTTTTTCATAGTATGCAAATAAATAAGTAATAATAGCCTGGTGTTCATCAATATTGAACATGTTTCCCTGAAGCATTTCCTGCACCTTGTATGCAGTTTCAGCATTTCTCATCATATGGAAAATCAAGCACCGCTCCGCTTTATGGTATGCAGGCTTGAGTCCAGTACGGGTGGTAACTGCTAAAGTCTTTTCTACCGGGCGGACACTTTCATGATTTTTCCGGTCCGCAGGACGAGTATATTGATTTTGCTGCTGGACCAATGCCTCAAGCGACAGTGAAAACTCATCCGCAAGTTGCCTTAAGTATAGGTCCTTTTCAACCGCTTTATCCAGCTTGCTGATTTCTTTCAGTACTTCTTCGATATATTGAAGGCGATCTCCTTCATTCTGAAGGTTTTTCCCTCTCCGGTAATATAAAAGCTTGAAAGACATTAGCGTTGAACTGGAACCAATCACATCATTCCTGAATTTATCCTCGCCATAGGCTTTTATGAAATCATCAGGATCAAGTCCATCCGGCATGAGGGCGACCTTGACCGTCAGCCCAAATCCGGAAAGCATGTTAGAGGCTCTGAAGGCTGCTTCTACACCGGCTTTATCGGAATCATAGCAAATCGTGATTGTATGGGCATGTCTTTTCAAAAATGAAATATGCTCTTCAGTCAAGGATGTTCCCATTGTGGCAATACCGTTTTCAACGCCGGCACGATTGGCAGAAATGACATCCGCAAAGCCTTCGAACAGCACGGCATTCTGCTGTTTACGGATGGATGGCCTGGCAAGATGGAAATTGTATAATACTCTGCTCTTATTGAAAATTGGCGTTTCGGGGCTATTTAAATACTTGGGTTCATCCTTCCCAAGAGCCCTGCCAGAGAAAGCGATTGTATTTCCCTGGTGGTCGATGATTGGAAACATGATCCTGTGCCTGAATCTGTCAAAAAAAGTCCCATCCTTCTCACTTTGGATAACCAGGCCAGCTTTTCGCATCAACTCCAGCGAAAACCCTCTTTTCTCCAGTAGCTTTGCAGCAAAATCCCATGAATCGAGGGCATAGCCAATTTGGAACTTTTCAATTGATTCCATCGTGAAGCCTCTGCCAAGCAGGTATTCCAGTGCCTCTTGACCTTCTTTTGTATTCACCAGCAAATGATGGTAGAATTTAGAAAGAAGCTCATGCGCCTCAATCATCCATTTCGTGTCTTCCGGTAAACGCTGATTTTTGCTTGATGCCACTCCTTCAAGCTGAAGGTCGATGTTTCCCCTGGCTGCTAGCTTGACTGCCGATTCCTGAAAGGAAAGGCCGTCGATTTCCATTAAAAATGAAAAAACATTGCCGCCAGCACCACATCCAAAGCAGTGGTAAATCTGCTTATCTGGGGATACTGAGAATGAAGGGGAATTTTCCCCATGGAAAGGGCAGAGCCCAAAGTAATTGCGGCCTTGTTTTTTCAGCTGGACATAATCGCCAACGACATCGACAATATCAACTGCCTGCCGGATTTCGTTCACTTTTTCCTCGGCAATCCTCTCTGCCATATGCATGACCTCTAATTAGTTGTGATTCCTTGAACATGCCTTGAAATTCGACAAAAGCATGCTCAATCCCTTTATGAACTTTTCCCTATCCCTTTCAGTATAGGCTTTAGGTCCTTTTCCATGGACCCCTTGCCTTCTTGCCTTCGCCGAGAGGTGCCTCAGCTCAAGAGCAGTTCGCATTCCTTTTTCTTCAAATAGAATTCCCCTTGGAGAGATGGCATAAACCCCTTTCGCGAGGAGCGTGGAAGCAAGTCCGATGTCCTGCGTTACGGCAAAATCACCTTTCTTCACATGGTTCATTATATAAAGATCCACAGCCTCCTTATGAGAATCAACGAATACCCAGTTCTGACCCTGAAGGTCATTTTTCATATGGGCATAGGAAGCAACAAAAATGGCTTCCATGGAAAACTCTGAAGCAATTTCGACAATTTGCTTTACGACCGGACAAGAGTCAGCATCGACAAAAAGAGTCTGGTTGTTGATTTCACTAGTACTAATTCTACATCACCCCGCATTTTCCTTCTTCCATACTGCATTTTTTAAAAAGGGGGAATTTGTCGATTTTTTTCTCGACCAATATCTTGACATCTGATAATATTTAGTTTATTCGTATTCAGGCAACTCTAAACCTAATGCAATGTATTTTTATCACAATTTTTTATTATAGTATAAGTGACTCTATATTTCCATTATTTCGGCTTGGATTTCCTGACATTTTTCAAAAAAAGATATGGTGCAATTACCTGTTGTTTTCTATTCCAGACATTTCGCTTTCCACGGCCGTGCCGGGGAGGCTCCTAAGAGCCACCGACTCAAAGGTTTTTCCATGCACCATATTCCCAGGACACTTAAATGAACTTCCTTGAATTCACCCACCCAAGAAGGAATTTCGTTAGCATTTTCGAGGAGTAATCCTGCCTTCCAACAAGGCATCCCTTATCAAACTAGTCTAAAACATAGCCAGACAAAAGAAAAGCACATACAAAAATTGATATGTGCGGAAGCAAATCATTATTTATTCCGGATCCGGTTCAATATTAGATTTGCTGTTTCTTCAACTGCTTTATTGGTCACATCGATGATCGGGCAGCCTATTTTCTCGACGACACCATCAAAGAATCGGATTTCTTCTTTTATTCTCTCTATATTTGCGTAGATTGCACTATCACTCAAGCCGAGCGAAATCAGGCGTTCCTTCCGGATTTGGTTAAGCTTGTCAGGTGAAATCCTTAAGCCGAAACATTTTTCCTTAGGCACAAGGAAAAGCTCTTCCGGAGGGTCCACTTCAGGTACGATCGGTACATTGGCTACTTTGTAGCGATTGTGTGCCAGATATTGTGACAACGGTGTCTTGGAGGTCCTTGATACACCCACCAACACGATATCAGCCTTGAGAATGCCTCTCGGGTCCCTGCCATCATCATATTTCACCGCAAATTCGATTGCTTCTACTTTCTTGAAATAATCCTCGTCAAGCTTACGGACCAGGCCTGGTTCATACAAAGGCGTTTTCCCGCTTAGCTCTTGGATCTGCCGCATCAACGGACCGAGGAGATCGCAAGCAAAAACACCTTCTTGACCAGCTTTTTCAATTAAGTACTCGGTTACCTCTGGTTTTACCAGCGTAAAAGCAATCATCCCTCCGTCACTTTTGGCAAGTGAGACAACATCGTCTATATGTAGTTTATCTTCAACGTAAGGATATCTTCTTATGGACACATTTATATGCTCAAATTGGCTGATGGCAGCCCTAGTTACTTGCTCAGCTGTTTCCCCGACAGAGTCGGACACCACATAAATTATTGGCGAATTTGTCATATGCTGTTTTCAACCCCTCTCAAACTTGCTCTCAATCCTCAGCCAAGGCTACGAATGCCTTGGTAATGTTTGTTTTTGTCAGCCTGCCGACAATCTCGTACCCCCCGTCTGCCTCCTTTATGACTGGAAGTGCATCGATCTGTTTCTCAATCAGTTCTTTCGCAGCATCGATCAGCAGATCATCCCGGCGGCATACCGTGATATTTGGCATCCTGGTCATGATGATGTTCACCGGCAATGTAGATAATTCCTGGTTTCCGATGCTTGCCCTCAACAAATCTTTACGGGAAAGTACTCCGACAAGTTTGGATGTTTTATCGACAACAAACAGCGTGCCGACATCCTCGAGAAACATCGTGACAATCGCATCGTACACGGAGACATGTTCCGGAACCACTACAGGAATCGATTGATACTCCCTCACCTGAATCTTCCTTAAGTTTTCGGATAGAAGCTGGGGACCTGTTTTCCCAGTATAAAAATAGCCTACTCGCGGCCGGGCATCCAAGTATCCAGCCATAGTAAGGATGGCAAGGTCTGGTCTTAATGTCGCTCTAGTCAAATTAAGCCTTTCCGCTATGTGCTCTCCCGTAATTGGTCCGTTTTCCTTGACGATTTGCAGGATTTGTTCCTGCCGCTTGCTCAGTTCGATTGTCCTCACCACCTATCAGCATGATTTGTTCAGCCATACTTTTATACAAGTATTATATCCTATTGGGGCAGATTAGGAAGGTTGTATTTTTTGTCCGTAACACCCGTGCCCAAAAACGGTAAAGTGTCTCCATCAAGGAAGACACTTTTCACGCTTGTTACTTTAAGACAATATCATTTACCTTCGCAAGCTTCATGATCAGCGCTGCAAGGCCAGCCATCTGATTCAAGCGGTTTTCTCGTATATCGGCTGAATCAGACATAACCATCGTATTGTCAAAATATTGGTTGATTTCGGGCTTCATCTCCACAAGGCTCCGATAATAGGATTCCATATCCATGCCGGTTTCTGCAGCCATTCCAAGCTCGAGATATTTTTCATACAAGTTCTTTTCGTGCATATTCTCAAATAACTCTGGATCGATTTCTCCCATTACATCCTTTTTGCTTGCGATATTGAGCACCCTGCTCAGTGCCTCCATGCTTTCCTTGAATCCCGCCTCGGTGCTGGCTGCCTGCAGAATATCCGCTTTCTCGACCAGCCTTGAAACAATACCGATTTCACCGCCAAGGACTGCTTCAATGATGTCATAACGGATTCCACGCTCCTGCAGAAAGTGTTTCAAACGTAATTTAAAGAATTGGATAAGCTCAAGGTAGACTTCTTCACTTGGCCGTTTCCCAATACCATCTTCAGAAATCAAATTGAGTGAAATACCAATCAAAGTTTCCATTGTGATATTCCATTGCTTTTCTATCAGAATTTGGACAATGCCTGTTGCCTGCCTTCTTAGCGCATATGGATCCTGCGAGCCACTCGGGATGATTCCGAGTGAAAAGAAAGAATTGATCGTATCGATTTTATCAGCAACAGCCACCAGGGCGCCTGCAGTTGTTCCCGGGACATCGTCTTCGGCGTTCCTTGGCATGTAATGCTCGTTTATCGCAGCAGCGACTTCCGGAGATTCTCCCTTTTGGAGAGCGTATTTCTCCCCCATGATTCCCTGGAGTTCAGGAAATTCATATACCATCTGCGAAACCAAATCGAATTTGCTGATTTCCGCCGCCCTGTCAGCTGCTTTTTTGACATCCGGCGAGAATTCCAGTCGGTCTGCCAGTAATTTGACAACCTTGCGGACTCTCCTGCTCTTATCTGCAACGGTCCCGATGCCTTCATGGTAAACGATTGAATCCAACTTATTTAAAGCCGTTTCAATTTTGAGTTTCTGATCCTCTTTGTAAAAGAATGCAGCATCTGCCAATCTTGCCCTCAATACTTTTTCGTTTCCGCGTGCCACTTGTTCAATATGAAGGTGATCTCCATTCCTTACTGTTACAAAGTGTGGAAGCAATTCCCCAGCCTGGGACTTTACTGGGAAGTAGCGCTGGTGCTCCTTCATCGAGGTAATCAGGACCTCATCCGGAATTTCAAGGAACTCCTCTTCGAACCTTCCATACAGAGCGGTTGGGTACTCAACAAGGTTGTTTACTTCTTCGAGCAAATCTTCATCGACCGGAATGACCCAGCCATTTTCTTCTTCAATTTTCTCCAGTTGGGACAGAATGGCTGCCTTCCTCTTTTCCGCATCAGCTACAACATATTGTCCGAGGAGAATCTCCTCATATTCTTCCGGGGTATTGATCACGGCTTCTTCACCGAGGAAACGATGTCCTCTCGTCACATTGCCAGTCTGGACCCCAGCAGCTTCAAAGTGGATGACTTCGCTTCCGAACATCGCGACAAGCCATTTGATCGGCCGAACGTATCTGATGTCAAGATCGGCCCAGTGCATATTTTTAGGGAAGGTCAAACCAAGGACAATCCCTTTAAGTTCTGATAGCAAATCTGCTGTCTGTTGTCCTTTGATGAATTTCTTTACATGGGCATATTCGATGCCATTGATTTCCTTGAAATAGATGTCATCAACAGACATACCTTGCCCTCGGCTAAATCCAACTGCAGCTTTCGACCACTCCCCCGTCTCGGTAAGAGCGATTTTCTTTGCCGGGCCTTTGGCTTCTTCCTCGCTGTCTTCCTGACGTTCCTCGACATTCATCACAAGCACTGCGAGCCTGCGGGGAGTCGAATATTTTTCGATTGATTCAAAGCCTATGTTATGGCTCGATAGCCAATTCTGCACTTTCGAAGCAAGCTGATTGATTGAATCAGTGATAAACCTTGCAGGCAATTCTTCTAATCCGATTTCAAGCAGTAGATTTCGCTCACTCATTTTCAACCTGCTCCTTCCGTTTAATGATTGGGAAACCAAGCTTTTCCCTTTCCTCGTAAAAAGTTTTTGCAACCTTCTTTGCAAGATTCCGGCAGCGGGCGATATACCCTGTTCTTTCTGTTACCGAAATCGCTCCACGCGCATCAAGTAAATTAAAGACATGGGAGCACTTCAGCACATAGTCATATGCAGGATGCACCAGTCCTTCATCCATCTGGCGGCTGGCTTCCTTTTCAAAGGTATTGAAAAGGTTGAACAGCATATCCTGATCGGACGTTTCAAAAGTGTATTTGGAATGCTCGAACTCCGCTTGCCCAAAGATATCCTTCACGGTAAACCCGTTCGTCCATTCCAGGTCGAAGACGTTTTCCTTATCCTGGATGTAGGAAGCAAGCCTTTCAATTCCGTATGTAATTTCTACGGACACCGGCTTGCAGTCTAATCCGCCAACCTGCTGAAAGTAGGTGAATTGCGTAATCTCCATTCCATCAAGCCAAACCTCCCAGCCTAGTCCTGCGCAGCCAAGGGAAGGGTTTTCCCAGTTGTCCTCAACAAAACGGATATCATGCTCAAGCGGATCGATGCCAAGTGCTTTCAGCGAATCGAGATAAATTTCCTGGATATTGTCGGGTGAAGGCTTCATGATTACCTGGAACTGGTGATGCTGGTAAAGCCTGTTAGGGTTTTCTCCATACCTGCCGTCCGCTGGCCGGCGGGATGGTTCGACGTACGCCACATTCCAGGGCTCTGGACCAATTGCCCTTAGGAATGTATACGGACTCATCGTTCCTGCCCCTTTTTCGACATCATATGCCTGCATCAAGATGCAGCCTTGCTGGGACCAATGTTTTTGCAATGTAAGGATCATATCTTGAATGTTCATTTGTACACCTCCGAAAATTGTTTACTGTGATGATTGATTTGCTGTTTCTAGACAAATAAAAAACTCCCGTCCCCTATGCAGCGAATTCGTGCATAGGGACGAGAGTTTACCCGCGGTTCCACCCTACTTGCTGCCGTAGCAGCCTCTTTGACAGAAAAGTGTCGCTCCAGAACGCCTTCCTCAATTTTCTGCAGTCCGGCTCACACCATACCCGGATTCGCTCGTGCAGAGTGAATTAAGTACTCTTTTCCTTCTCAGCAACAATATGATTTAACTTGAATGATAGCGAATAGCATGAGCAATGTCAATACCTACAGCTTATCCCTGAATGAATCCATTTGGTCAAGAAATTTCCTCGTCTTGAGATAAAGACCGGAATACTCATCATAATAAGCATGGATGACCTGCTTAAGCTCGGCCTTTGTTTCCTGTTTAACCGAGACTTCTCCCAGACGGCTGAGGTCCAGCAGATAAAACAGGCGAAGAAGCCTTGCCGTTCCAGGATGGATCTTGATCCGGTATGGGTCTTTTTCAAAGCAACGGTGGCAAATGAGACCGCCTTCCTTGATTGAAAAATCATAGTTCCCTTCGGTGCTTCCGCAAAATGAGCATCTGTCAAGGACAGGGTACAATCCCTGGACATTCAGCATTTTCATTTCATATATATTTGTAAGGATATCGAGATCGTAGCCTTCGTTCATATAATTCAGCGTCTGCAGCAGCAGTTCGAATAAATAAGGATTGGTTTTTTTCTCTTCAGTGACCTTATCTGTAAGGTCAACGATATAACTTGCATGGGCCGTCAGGAAAATATCTTCCCTGATCGCTCTCATCGAGGAAATCATCTCTCCTTGCTGGAGGCTGCCAAGCCCTGTGCCCTTCTGGATTAAAAAATGGCCATAAGTAAAAAGCTGGGTGACGGCCGCCAGCCTGCTGCTGGGCTTCTTCGCACCACGAGCCATCACACCAACTTTCCCAAGTTCCCTTGTATATAAAGTGACAATTTTATTCGCTTCACCGTAATCGGTTGTTCTAATGACGATGCCTTCGCATTTATGCAGCATCCATGTTCACCATCCATTACTGCAGACAAACCTATGAAATTGGATAATCAACCTCTGCTAGTTCTTCCTCCTGATAACCGGGTATTTCTTGTGTGTCCTTCTCTAATTCCTTGAAGAGAAGATATGTGTCAATGTTACCTGTCTGAGAAAAGACCTTCCAGGTAAAATCCAACATCGAAAACCCCACCTTTCAATTTTTGACTAGCAAATTCAAACATCCCAAAATCCTTAACAATATCATAGCCTGCCATCCAAATTTTCATGTTACATAAAAATTGTTAATCCCGACCACGAATAAAATTCTGCCTCTGCTAATATGTTAATGATGGAGAACAATGTCATACAGGCTTAGTACTCATCTTCCCTGAAACCAAAGTCACGGAGTTGGGACACCTTATTTCTCCAATCTTTCTGGACCTTTACCCATAATTCAAGAAATACTTTCGTGCCTAGCAGATTTTCAATGTCCACACGAGCCTTCTTGCCAATTTCCTTCAGCATGCTGCCCTGCTTTCCAATAACGATTCCTTTCTGGGAATCCCGTTCGACGATGATTGTGGCCATGATATGGACCATGTCTTTTTCAGGCTGTCGTTCCATCTTCTCGATCATAACAGCGAGGGAATGCGGTATTTCCTCACGTGTCATATGAAGCGCTTTTTCCCTGATCAGTTCTGACACGATGAAACGTTCAGGGTGGTCCGTTACCTGGTCCGCCGGGTAAAACTGCGGACCTTCAGGCATCTTTTCCTTGATTTGTCCAAGCAGTCTTTCAATATTATTCCCCTCAAGGGCAGAAATGGGCACGATTTCCGAGAAAGGATACTTTTCCTTATAATTCTCGATCAGTTCCAAAAGCCTGTCAGGATGGATAAGATCAATCTTATTGATAACCAGGAACACCGGGGTTTTAACATTCCGCAGCTTCTCGATGATGAATTCTTCCCCTCGCCCGTAACCTTCCTGGGCATTGACCATGAACAAAATCAAGTCCACTTCCTTCAATGTATTCTGGGCAACCTTCATCATGAAATCACCCAATCTGTGTTTCGGTTTGTGGATTCCTGGTGTATCGATGAAAATCAACTGGGAATCCTCAAGCGTCAGGACTCCTTGCACCTTGTTACGAGTCGTCTGCGGCTTATCGCTCATGATAGCGATCTTTTGGCCGATAACTCGATTGAGGAAAGTTGATTTTCCGACATTTGGTCTGCCAATGATTGAAATAAAGCCTGATTTATGATTTTTATTCTCCGTATTATTCATTTTGTAATTCCCTTCTCCACTATATTTTAACTTATTTTTACTGAAATTTCATCGTTTGTAGCGAAAATGAAACATAAAATTTTTAATTTTCTAAAAATATTTCCACAGTGTTAATACTCTGTTTAGTTATTGTACTTAAGTTTTTCCCGGTTTTCAAACAGGCTAAAACTCGAGGATGAGCCATCCAGACCAGTTTCAAATCCGCCTGCTAGAGGCACTTTTCCGTGCAGGGCAAATCAACACAGGGAACCGCCGCCCAGTTTTCTGGGTAACTGCGAAAAAAAGAAAAGTTGCCTTGATAAGGCAACTCAGTTTGTAGACAAAAGGGGTTCGGAATGCTCACATTCCGAACCCCTTTTTGAATTTCATCGGATTTTTCAAAGGA
>NZ_JAERSD010000011.1 GCF_017912555.1 Bacillus sp. REN3
GCAGGACACTGAAAGGCTCCGGCGAATTCGCCCACGCACGAAGGAAATGCATTAGCATTTTCGAGGAGTCAGTCCCTCCCGTTCCATTAAAAACAACATTCAGCTTTAACACAGCCTTTGTAAAAGTAAGGGGAAAGCGACCCAGTGCGTGTCACCCATCAGGGGCACAAGTGAAAGTAACAATGGAACAGGCGCCACAAACAGAGCGGCAACGATAGATTGCATCTAAAATCGAAAGATAGAATGATTGAAGACACCGCCGGGAGCGCCCGTTAAAAAAGGGATGAAAGAGATTGACCAATCATCCGTTCAGAAACCGAGGCATGAAGCTCCGACGAGAAACCGGCAATAGTCATAGGCTGTATGTGTAAATGTGGTAATCCCCGTCTGTATTAATGGGATGGATCCCCGTCCACTTTTTAAGCCACTTGAAACAACATCGTCACAATAAAACAGAGTGATTTTCAGAGTTGAAGAAAACCGGTGCAAAAACCGCGCCAATTTCACCACAATCTAGCAAATCCGATAGTAAGAGATGCTAAATGCAACCCCTCTTGTCGGCTATTTTGCTTTTAATAAAGGAATAAAATTTGAATTTCGATAGAATACAAGTGTAATATTTGGTATATTTAAGAAAATAAGGGAGGGAATAGGAGGCGTTTTTGCTATATGTTAGTTCAAATTAATTGGCCAGTTATTTTAATCATGCTGGGGATTTTAGCTTTGTTTGTATATGGAATCTACAAGTTGATTGCTATGATAATAAATAGTCAAAAGTAAAGATGGGCATTGTAAATGAGTTGGTCAACATAGAAGGAGGCCATTGAACAGTCGTTGTCCGTTTTGAATATAACATTGTAGATAGATGGTCTGAAGATGCGAATTGGTCTGCTATTTACAGTGTTATTTGTATTTGTCTCTCCAAAGACGGAACCCTTTAGGCAAAATGGCTGAGGGCTATTTTTTCCTCTGCAGAATAAATAACGCCAATCCCCTGTTGAAGAATGCGCCACAATTCGCACTGTGGTCATTTTCTTGTTCGATATAACATCATGAAAGGAACAGGACTGTTACAATGAGTTTAAGTAGATAACTTGGCAGGTGATTTCCATGACAGGCTGGGAACAGATAATGGTAGGGACCGAAAGGGGAACCTTCGAGATTTTTGTAAAAGGGGAAGGCGATCCAGTGTGTGTCACCCATCATTATTCGGAATACAACGAGAGTGGGGATTATTTCGCAGATGTGTTCACTGAGAGGAACAAGGTATTTCTCGTAAATCTAAAGGGGGCAGGAAATACGGATGCTGAGCGTGAACCACATGAATTGAGCTTGGTGGATGCGATATATGACCTTGAAGCTATAAGGAATAAGCTGGGCTTTCCAATGTGGATATTTGCTGGACACTCGACGGGCGGAATGATTGGCGTGCTGTATGGCATCCATTTTTCTCCGTCGCTGAAAAAGTTGATCCTCGTCGGGACTGCTGCCAGGGAATATACTACTTCATCCAGTAGCTGCATCTATCACAAAGAACATCCGAGTTTTGAACAGATGCAGGAATTAATCGAGCGATTGAAACAGGATGACCTTACCGGCAAGGAACGAAAGCGGTTATCGCGGGAACGGATGCAGCTATCTTTATGCAGGCCGGAAAAGTTTGAAGAGTATTTTTCAAAAAAGATTGTAAAGACAATGTCCGTGAGACGACTGAATTTCTTTGCTAGGGAGCAGTTGATTTTCGATGTGACGCGGCAGCTTGGCAACCTCACTGCAAAGACGCTCATCCTCTGCGGGCTCCATGACGTCCAGTGCCCTGTCCAATTTTCACTTGAAATGCACAATTTGATTCCCGATTCGGAGCTATACATTTTCGAGGAGAGCAATCATTATCCTTTTTTGGAGCAGCCTGAGGAATTCAGAAAGGTGATATTTAATAGAATATAATTTATTCACGCTGACACGATTTTGGAAAAGTGTGGCTGCAAATGTCGTGTGGCTGAGTTGACCGTGCAGACAAATGTGATAAGAAATACCGTACGGTTGCCATGTCATCCGTGGCCGGCTTGATGAAAAAAGTGATTACCATGGAGTCGTTATCTATAATTCAGCTAGTTATTGGCTCAACATGAACGCATCTGCGGTTCCATATCTGTCCTTTGCTGTCATATAATAGAAGGAAAGATAGGCAGTATTGGCAATTAGGTGAGGGGAGGGTCAGGCTTGAAAGAGAAAAAGTGGTGGAGGATGTTGAGAATCCTTTCTTTTGGGATTACGGTTATCTTCCTGATATATTGGTATAACCTGCGCAAAAAATCCGATAACGAGTGGGAAGAACTATGGAGTGCCATTGGGCGCCGATTCCGGAATCTGTTGTTTGAACTTGAGGGCTTATTGATAAAAGTTGGCCAAATGCTCAGCATACGCCGGAATCTATTCCCGGAAGGGTTCATCGGCCAAATACAAGATCTTGTCGATCATGTCCCACCTTCACCATGGCCGGAAATCCAGCAAGTGCTGGAGCGTGAATGGAAGGGGCCCATACAGGAAAAACTTGAGTCGATTGAAACAAAAGCAGTGGCTTCGGCGTCGATTGGCGAAGTATACCGGGCAAAGATGAAAGATGGGACTACAGTAGCAATCAAGGTGAAGCGGCCAACAATCAAAGCGATCATGAAAACAGATTTTCGGTCCTTGGCCATCGTCCTCTGGCTGGTCAGGCACTTAGCGCCGATACCTAAAGGTTTTATCAACTTTCAGCTATTATTTGACGAACTGAAGCTGGTGATTGAGCGGGAATTGGATTTTATCGCAGAATTGGAGACGATCAATCGGTTCCGTACACGGTTTGAATCCGTTGACAGGCTCAAGATTCCCAAGGTTTATCCGGAGCTTTCTACGGCTAGTGTGCTGGTGATGGAATGGGTTGAAGGGGAAAGGATAACGAACACCGAGTTTCTGGATCAGTCGGGCATTGACCGGGGGGAATTGGCAGAGCGGCTTATGCGTCTTTTTATGCCCCAGTGGCTCGAACCTGGGGTATTCCATGCCGACCCGCATGCCGGAAATGTCCTGATAGATGGGAATGGTACCATCATCCTGCTTGATTTCGGCATGGTAGGGGAAATTTCAAAAAATGACGCAGCCAGATTCCAGAAACTTGTGCACGCAGTGTTGCTGAATGATTACGCACAGGCAGTCGGTGTCCTGGGAGAACTGGGATTCCTGTTACCGGGGGCTGATGTCAAAAAAGTGGAAACGTTGCTTGAGGAAGCAATCACATTTGACCTTGAGGAATATAAGAATAAAGATTTGTTCGAGGTGAAAAAGGAAATCACCGAGATTATCAAGTCCCTTCCCATCCAGGTACCGACCCGCTTTATCTTTCTCGGGCGTTCTGTCGGGACAATGGAAGGCATCCTTCAGACGGTCAATCCTGGTCGGGACATATTGGAGATTGCCAAGCCGGTATTCAAGGATTGGCTGAATCAAAGCGGCAACGGCGCGAAATGGCGATGGATTATGAACTGGGTCTCTGCACAGCCTTTTTTTCAGACGGTCCATTCCTTGTTGGGTCTCCTGCATCTGCCGGAACAGCTAGCTGAACAGCAAGAAACGCTGCAGAAAAGGGAGTTTCATTTCTCCCTATATGAAAATCGGAAGAAACACTCCGGGTTTACAGCGATTGCTGGCATGGCAGGCCTTTATGCTGGCATTTATTTGCAGGATATTGTCCTTTGGGGACCATCCACCGTCATCACCGGCCTGGCAATCATTATTTATGCCAATGCCTCAAGGAAACAAAAAAAGTGGATGAAGGCAATTGGCTATCAAAATGAACGATGATAGCGTCGCCACTAACAGTGACATCGTTTCAGGGTACCTGTGTACCTGTCCTGGCACACGACGTAGCAGGGAAGTCCAGGGATTTTATCGGTAGCGGCACCTAATGCAAGAACCGTTTTCAGGGACTGCGATGCATATGTTAATCCCATAGTCTTTCGTCTCCGGCAGGGTGACGTCGGTATGGGCAACCAGGGATGTTGATTGTTAATTGACACCTAAAAAGCAGGTTCAGTGTGAACCTGCTTTTTCTGATGTTATCTAGAGTTTCTAGTCACTGGGATATCGACCATTGACAGCAATCCTGTTTGTTCGCAGGAGCTTAGTGCTTTTGCGCTGTTAATGGCAATCGCTGCAGTAGCTGTGTCTCCGAATATGCCATTTGGTATGACCAGTTCCACCTTTTCTTCGCCCTTATAGACAATCCGGTCTTCCTGGACGATACCAGCCGCCATTGTAAGTTCAAGGACAACTTCTTTTCCGTCTTTTGTATAGCCTTTTGATATTTGATGCTGTCCGCATACATCCCCGATTTCAACGCTGCAAAGGGCGAGATCCATTTTGCTTTCCGCAAGCACCGGTTCAATCATGTTATCGACGCTGCCAAGCTCAAGGCCCAATGCGTGGGCGACCATCCGCAATGATTCTTCAAGCCCGACATGGCCAATTTTGTTTTCGGTAGCCAACTGGTTAAATGCATCTTTTGTCATGCCGACGCCGACTTTCTTTTGCAAAGGAATCCTCCTTTTCGAGACATCGACTTTTCTGGTAATGTTAATGCTCGAAAATTCGTTAGTGACGGAAGAAAGAAAAACAGGCAAGCTGTCCATAATGAATCCGGGATTGACTCCTGTTCCCAATACCGCGAGATTCTTCTTGCGCGCATACTGGTCGATTTCTTTAGCTAGTTGAGGGTAGCGGTGCCATGGGAACGAAAGCTGTTCACAAGTCGAGACGACGGAATATCCATGGTCAAGCAGCTCCCTGATCTGCGGCCAGACAGCTTTAAGATTGGAGCCTGTCGCATGAATTGCTACCTTACGGCTCTTTGGCTCATCCGCTCTTTTTTTCAGACCGGAAGTAACCGAAATGCCATGAGGCCTAGTTCCTATCAAGTCCCCAATATCCTTTCCTACTTTATCAGGATCGATATCTATCGCTCCGAGAATATTCGCTCCATGATTCAACACACTTTTTTTCAGGATTTGTATTCCGATCGGACCGAGTCCAAACAGTAACAAATCCAGCTTTTCATTAGTTGTTTTTTTTGCGATGGTCTCCAGCATTGGCTTACCACTCCTTGTTATTTGGCTGTTTTCATTCTCCATCGTACCAGCCGGCTTTCAGAAGGGGAAATACACAATTCTTATATACTTATAATTTGAGCTTATCAATCCTTTTCCAACGTCATATCCCTGATCAGTTCGACCGACTGTTTTGTCACGAGCGGGATATAGGAAGATTCCTTCCAGATGACGGAAATGGAGCTTGATAGCTGCTGTCCTTTTATTGTCAATGCTTTGATGCCAAATGACTGGATGAGATAGAACATGTCCCGCGGCATAATCGTAATGCCAAGATTGTTTGAAACCAGATTGGCAATCGTCAATATCTCGGGCCCGCCCCCGATGCTGTTCGGCACAAACCCTGCCGTCCGGCAGGCGTGTTCAAGAAGGGAATAGAGGGAGGGAGAAGCCTCCTTGTCATAATGGATAAATGTCTCATTTCTCATATTATATAAATCCACAGATTGCGCTGAACCAGCCACGTGTCCCTCAGAGACGATCACTTCAAGCGGGAAACGTGTGAATTCGATCATTTTCAAGCCGCTGTCCGTTATCTGCCTTGTATCCAGGGGTGTCCGTATGAAAGCAAGATGGCATTTTTCATTTTGGACCAGCTCGATTCCCTGCGTTGATGGTACCTCCTGGAGGAAAAACTCCAGTTCGGGAATCGTTTTGCGAAGCTCCTTCAAAAGCGCAGGAACCCAGTTGCTTGCGGCAGACGGAACTGAGGCAATTTTGATAACGGCTTTTGGGATCCGTTGATTTTGTTTAATGTCCCTGATGATCGAATCGATATGTTCAAAAGAAGGGGAGAGACGCTGGAATAAGTATTCACCTTCCTCCGTAAGTGTGACTTTCCGTGTCGAACGGTTCAACAGCTTAAAGCCGAGTTCGTTTTCCAGGCCGGAGATTTGCTGGCTCAGACCCGGCTGGGAGATATGGAGGTTTTTCGAAGCCTTGCTGAAATTCAGGCTTCGGGCAATCTCTAAAAAATAACGGAATGCTAATAAATTCATGAGGTCCACCTTCATTGGAAATTTTTGTATAAACTTTTTTAAGAACAGGGAAGGATACGGAAACCGGCCGACTCTGAAATAAAAAAACACTGATTTATAAATCATAATTATAAATGGGTCTCTGGAAACTATCAAATTTATGAATGATTGCTGCTCCAGCGAAATAAATAGGGAAAATAAACCTCCCATTGCAAGCACCCCCAATTACATCGATTTCATACGTGAAAGAGTTTTTGAATTTAAAACGCGGCTTTAAATTGACTAAAATTTCTGTAAACGTGTATAATTAATCACGAACATATATTCGTGAAGGAGGGCTTTTCATGTATTGCTTAGCCATTTTGAAAGATAAGAGACAGGGAGAGTTGAAAACTGACTTGCTCCAGCATCATGTGAATTATTTGAAAGAATTGAGTTCTATGGGGCATCTGGTAATGTGCGGTCCATATGTTAATAACGATGGTGCGATGATGATCTTTAATTGTGAAAGCCTGGACCATGTGAGGAAATTGCTTGCCAATGACCCATTCATCGCGGAAAAATACTATCAAGCCTATGAAATAAATGAATTTTTGCCAGCAAATGATGAAAATAACTGGTTAATGGACATACCCCAGACCAAGGGGAATTTAGTGGAATGAGATTTGCTGTCAAGCTTGCTGTACAGGATGAGTCCCATAAGATCATTGATTTCTTGAAGGAAACCGCGCAGTGGTTGAAGGAGAAAGGGATCAAACAGTGGAGTTTCCTTCTGCACGGGGGGGAAGATGAAGAAATCAAGAGGGCAATCGAAAATCAGGCTACCTACATCGTTTTAAATGAAGGAGGGATGATTGCGACCTTTACGCTTTCCAGGGATAAAAGTGACTGGGACAAGCATATTTGGGGGGAACAGGACGAATTTGGTTCTCTCTATCTACATAGATTAGCAATAAAGCCATCGTATATGAAAAATGGACTGGGAAGGGATTTATTGACCTGGATCGAAACGAATTTCAAGTGCCAGGCCGGCTACTTGAAGCTTGATTGTGTGGCAGACAACAAAAAATTGAATCATTTTTACCGCGAACATGGTTTCCGGCTTGTTGGCTGCAATGACGGACATAACCAATATGAAAAAAAGCTTTGTCAGGGATAAGATGATTTGACAGGCACCTTTACTTTGATGGTCCGGGGTTCAAGTAAGATGATGAAGGAGAATCCATAAACTTGTAAATAATCTGTCATCTTATCTTCATGCATGCTGCATATTCTTTGTTATGCTCGACATAGAGCAGACAGAAACATTCTGCGTGCAATTGATTGCTTTTACACGAAATGAGCTGCAATTAAGAAGAGGAGATGCGATATGAAAAAGGTGCTTGTCATCGGCGGTACTTCCTATGATTCAATCATTTATGTGGAAAAACTGCCATTGCCTCATCCGCAGACCATCCATTCTGTCCCATTCAATGAAACGGTCGGTTCGACAGGTGCGGGTAAGGCGTTGAATCTGACCAAACTGAAGGTGCCGACTACCTTGCATTCGATCATTGGAAATGATGAGTATGGGGCGAAGATCAGGAGGAAGCTGGATGAAGCCGGCGTAGATTTTGTTTATGACCATGATCCGAAGGGGACTGAGAGACACATCAATCTTATGAGTGACCGTGGGGAGCGGATTTCGTTTTTTGTGACCCGGTCATCTGCCGAGCTGCACCTGAACCTGAAAAGGATTGAGCAGCTGATCAAGGACGCTGATTTGATTGTCCTCAATATCGTTCCTTATTCAAAGCACCTTATTCCGCTTATAAAAAAATACGGCAAACCGGTATGGACTGATTTGCACGATTATGATCCTGGGAACCCGTATCATGAAGATTTCATTTATTTGGCGGATTACATATTTTTCAATTCCGATCACATACCTGAGTACCGGGCTGTCATGGAGAAGTGGATGAACATGGGCAAGGGATTAGTTGTCTGTACCCATGGGGAATCAGGTTCAACTGCTTTGATGAACGATGGCCGATGGATCGAAACGCCGGCCATCGACGCTTTTCATTGCAAGGATGCAAGTGGCGCAGGTGATAGCTTTTTCTCAGGCTTTTTATATGGTTTTTTAACAGGAAAGGATACCGAAGAATCTCTTAAGCTGGGAACGATTTGTGCAGGTCTCTGTATCTCCTGCAAAGAGCTGGTTTATGAAGGACTGAGCGGGGCCTTGCTTGAAATGGAATATGGTATTTATTTTGATTAACTTGATGGATTCCAACAAGCAGCTGTTTAGGGTGAGGACTGAGACAATAAGCGATATCACCCCCGTTAGATTCCATATTCTTCTCCCCGATGAATGTTTGATTTAAAAATGACAAGGATCATCCTGGAAAAAAATTAAATCTAAATCAAGAGAGGCTCAGGAATGAATCGACGAAATTTTATGAAAGCGGTTGCTGCAGGAATCATTTCAGGGTTGGCTCTCGGATTTTTCTTGAAAATGGCTGAGAGCCTTACCGGGATGAAGGTCTACACCCTGCTGTTAAACGTTGACTATGTACCGGTCCTCAATAGGTTCAGACTGCCTGAATGGGGAGAGTTTTCGCTCCATTTGGCGATTTCGGTTTTGTTAAGCATTGTGCTCTATTTTTATCAGAGGAAATATAGTTTATCTGCAGGCTGGGTTGTGAAAATCAGTTTAGCCATTGGGCTGCTGCTCTATCCGACGACTTTACTTTCAGAGCGTACTCCTGGGATATTCAGTGGCTATGCTTTTTTTCTCTGGATGACCGGGCACGGAATTTTCGGAATAATTCTGGGATGGCTATTGAAAAAGCCTTCAGAACAGAAAGCCTGAAGACTTTTTTTCATTATTGGCTCCGGTACAGCAAATCCGAAAGCAAATACACACCTACGGGAGGAATGGCGCCTGTGTAGATGGGCGGTCCGGTCAATCGCGAATCCGAGGCTGCAATCCAGTTCCCGAATTCCCCGGGCATCTCGGATGATGGCTTCATCGTGAACTTTCCGGAAAGAACAAAATGACGGACTCTGATTGCTGCATCATCATAGATTGCCATCTGGCCGGCAAAAATGGCATACGGTGATTCAAAGGTGAGTTGTTTCCTGTTTTCATCCCAGGTTCCGATGATCGGCTGGTGGGTATTGCGAAAACTGACAGTGCCAGTGACCGAATTGCCCGAAACGGACTGGATGTTCAGGATCCCTCTGATAATTGGCCTTTCACCAATGTCAGCGTCAATTCCCCAACGTGATGGAAACGGCAAACTGATTGCCTGGTTCTGTCTCGTCTGCACATCAATCCCTCCTTCATTGCATTATTCAAATGCCTAGTATCCAGTCTATGCTCCTATGTGTAAAAAGGGGAATGGAACAAATGTGTCAAGATAGAGCACAAACGGCTGCTGGGAATGGAACAAATGTGTCAAGATAGAGCACAAACGGCTGCTGGGAATGGAACAAATATGTCAAGATAGAGCCCAAACGGCTGATGGGAAGGGGAACTAAAATGGCGAGATAGTGCCCAAACAGCTGCTGGCAAAGGCAGGATGAGCACAAAGATGGCGAGATAGAGCCCAAACGGTTGATGGCAGAAGGAGAATGGACGAGTGCTTTGTAAAAGCAGATTAGGTAAGTGGAATACTCCGCAGCTAAGCAAGGAACAAACCGGCCATCCGAAATGGCCGGCTGCTTCTATCGCATTTGATCCTCTTCTAGATACGGAACAGGTTCTCAGAAGGGGAATGAGGATAGTTACTCTGACTGATCTTCGTATTCATTAGATCTGTCCTACGAGGATACTTTCAGGTTTTCAGCTGTTTTTTCAGGGATTTTTTTACCGGCAAGATAGATACCACCCAGGATGAAGACTAGCCCAGTTATAAGACTGAAATGGATTTCCTCATTTAGCATCGTCGATCCCCAGATGATTCCACTGACAGGAATGAGATAGGTAACCATCGTCGCGATTTCCGGTCCTCCGTTTTGAACGAGGAAGTAAAAAAGGATGTAGGCAATTCCTGACCCCAGGATGCCAAGTCCTGCCCAAGCTGCAAGTGTCGTGAGATTATACAAACCTGTTAAGGTAATCTTTTCAGTTGCCAATGCGGCACCCCCGCTACCTGCCATACAGCAAAGTAAAGTTCCAAAGGTAACCTGGTACATTGACAATCTTTCCGATAGTCGCTTGGATAGATAGGAACCAATCGCATAAAACAGTGAAGCCAGGATCATGCCGAAGAATCCCAATAAGTCTACGGAAACAACAGATCCGGGTTCAAGGCCAAGCAAGATAACGAGGCCAAAAATTGCTGTGCCCATGCCAAGCAGCTTGTACCGATCCGTTTTGCTATTGAAGAATAGAAGCCCGACAACGATTGCCCATAATGGGGTTGTCGCATTCAGTACAGAAGCGAAGCTGCTCGTCAGCCTTGTCTCGCTGAAGCCAATGATGGCCCAGGGAATCGCAGTATTGATCAGTGCCATGATTGTCATTGGCAGCCAGGGAATCTTTTTTAGTCCGAATTCTTTCCCGGTAAGGAGCATGATAGCACTGATTGTTAACAAGCCGAGTGAAGAGCGGAGAAATGCGATTGTCCAAGGCCCAAAATCCTCAAGCAGGATTTTGATGAAATAGTAAGAGCCGCCCCATATAAGGCTGAGTAAAACGAGCGTTAAAATAAGGATCCGATTCATTAGATACCTGCTTTCTTTTTAATGTCTTCTCCAGGAAAATTCCCGGTTTTACAGTAGAGGTTCCTTCATAAGGAATGACGAAAATAATTGATGCAGCTCCTTGATGATGACATCCTGGTATTCTGTACCAGCTTTGTAAATGGCGGCAATTTCCCTCCGCTTATGAAAGACTTTTTCCTGATATCCTGCTGCGTTGCGGTCCGGGTTCTCTTTCCGGAATTCGTCCATGAATTTCTGGATATAGGCTGGCCGTGCTCCCCATTTGCCAAGTACATTCCCATTTGGATCAAGATACACTGCGATTGGCTGGTTCCGGCCGCCGTCTGTCAAAAATAAATCCATGGTCTCCAGGTGTTCTTCCATTAATAATATTTCAGTCGGAATCTGGCTTCTTTCATTCGCGTGCAATAAAACCGGTACATTCCATATGACATCGGGGCACCAATCCGTACAAAGGATGAGGCTGTATAAGCTGTTCCTGTTTTTAAAAGCGTCAAAGAAATTTTTTTCTTCCTTGTTTTCCCACGTGAATACAGTGTACCAGTGTATGAGCTCTTCCTGGTTTCTCGTCATGCCTCCGATGAATTGCTGTGGGGTGATCCCTGTTCCGATTTTATGCTGTAAATTCAACTGCTTATTCATTGCGCACATCTCCCTTTTTCAATGGTTGTTGGAAATACATTACAAATATATAATTTAATTGACCATTTAAAAATGGACAGTTTTTATAAATTATAAAAGACAGGTTGGAGTGATGTCCGTGTTTGAAATTTTATTAGCCACGGAGGAACAGAACGATGCCCCGCTTTATTTGCAAATTTACAAGCAATTCAGGACTCAAATCAGAAATGGGAATATTTCTGATGGCTCACGGCTCCCGTCAATCCGATCTCTTCAATCACAGTTGAATATAAGCAAAACACCAATTGAAACTGCTTACCAGATGTTAATTGCAGAAGGGTATGTGATCAGCAAGGATCGTTCCGGGTTATATGCGGTTAACACGGAAGAGAGTCCTCCGCTGGTAAAGCAGAGGAATTCACGGAGGGACAGCCCCGGCTCATTGCTCCTCGGATTGCAAACGGCAAAGAAAACCTGGAAGATTGATTTTGATCCTTCTGCAGTAGATAAGGAAATGTTTCCGATTCGAATTTGGAAGAAGACCTTGAATCATATACTGGAAGACTTTTTCAGAAGCATCGGGGAATACGGTGACATGCAGGGGGAAGCCTCCTTGCGGGCAGAACTGGCCACATATCTGAGGAATTCCCGGGGAGTGATCTGTTCACCTGGACAAATCATCATTGGATCGGGGATTTCCTACAGCATTGGTATTCTTTCGAAATTATTAACCGATGTGAAGTTGGTTGGCATGGAGGAGCCCGGATTCGAGCCGGTACGGGAACAGTTCCGGCTGAATGATTTTGAGGTCGTACCGATTCCAATCCAAGATGGTCCGTTTCCGGTTGAGAAATTGGACGAGAGCAAAGCCCAAATGGTCTATGTGACACCATCACACCAGTTTCCGACCGGGAAGGTCATGCCTTATGCTGAGAGAGAACAGCTTCTGAATTGGGCGTACAGCAAACAGGGCTATATCGTGGAGGATGATTATGATGGAGAGTTCCGTTACATCGGCAAACCCATCCCTTCCTTGCAAAGCCTGGACCAGCACGGAAGGGTCATTTATATTGGAACGTTCTCCAAGGCGTTTTCACCGGCATTCCGGATGAATTATATGGTCTTGCCGATGGAGTTGGCAGAGAAGCTGGAAACGATCCGCCATTTACTGGCTTGCCCATCAAGGGTCGATCAATGGGCCATGAGCAGCTTTATCGAACAGGGGCATTGGTACCGCCACATTCGCAGGATGCGCAATGTCTACAGGAAAAAGCATCGCAGATTAATTGAATTGATCCAAGTTCACTTTAATGAAAAGTGTATCATTACTGGACATAGCGCCGGACTTCATATCCAGTTAACAGTCCGTACAAAATTGAGCGCTGCGGAATTGTTGCAGCTGGCCAAAGAAAGGGAAGTCAAAGTTTATGATTTCCGGCAAATGTGGATAAAAGAAAAACCTGCTGAATATCCAAATATCTATTTAGGCTTCGGAGGAATCAGTGAAGAGGAGATGGAAACAGGGATCTTGCTGTTGAAAGAAGCTTGGTCTGGCATTCTAGATTGACCCCGTCTCCAGGCCATGATGTTTGACCAGCAGATGAAGCTTATCCATAAGGGCATCTTTTAGTTCTGCTGGTTCTTCTATCCTTGCATGCTCACCAAGTGAAAGGAGATACTCTGCAAAGAAGCTGAGATCCTGTTGAGCGATCAGGCCTTTAACGGTACCTGTTCCATCGGGATATTGATGCAGACACGTATTCGGCCATTGGACAGCATGATATTTTTCTACTCCGGCTGCTGTAAGAGCCACCTTCAGTTCAAGAGAACCCTTTTTGTGACTTTCGACTGAAAAACGATTCGTTAATGTTATTTCAGAAAGATCAATCGGATTGGTATTGCTATCAATCTCAACATCTGTGATCCGGTCGCATCTGAATACCCGGTAATCTTTCCTTGAAAAACAATAGGCCGGGCAATACCAGCTTCCTTCTTTGGCATAAATCCCGATTGGCTGGATGGAACGTTCGCTTTGCCTTCCTCTGGTGTCGTATTGGATCAGGAGGACTTCGTGATGAATCGAAGCATGCAGAAGCTGTTTTAAAAACGGAATATCCTTACGCTGATGGCTTGCCAAGAAATCGATTTTATCCAACATTAAATCGATCATGTCTCTTAAACTGCCGCACAAGTTCAGGTAAAACTTCTTTTTTATCGATTCGTATTCGGTATCGAAAGGCAGGGAAATATAATGTCTTAAGGCATGAATCGCAAAAAAAACGGCAATGGCTTCATCCTCGCTGAACGCAAAAGCTGGAAGAATCCGCTCATTCAATACCTGGTAGCCTCCTTGAGGGCCCACTTCTGAATATAACGGGACTCCCATTTCGCTTAATTCCTGGAGGTCGCGCAAAATCGTCCTCTTTGACACCCCGAATTCCTGCGCTAACTCACCAACAGTAAATCTGCGTTTCCGATTCACCATCATGATCATTTCGTTCAATCTTTTTGCCTTTGACATACCAACCTCCGGTTAAATATGACATATTTTGTCACTATTGTAAGCTATGATGGTGAAAAGAACAATAAAGGAGAATTAAATCATGAACAGTCCCATTCGAAAATTCTTTTTGTCCAGTGGCCTTACTTTATCTTATCTTGATTTTGGCGGTGACCATGAAAAAACCATGCTGATGCTGCATGGCCATTTTGGAAACGCTCGGACATTTTCCGAGGTCGCAATTAAATTCGGAGATTGGCGGGTCGTTGCACTGGATCAGCGCGGGCATGGATGGAGCGAGCACCCAGACGATAAAGATTTTTCACGTGATAGCTACTTGGAGGACATCTTTTCTTTCATTCAAAATGAACTCGGCGGGAAAAGCGTAACGCTGCTTGGCCACTCGTTGGGAGGGGTGAATGCCTACCAATTTGCAGCGCGTTATCCAGAGCTTGTTGATGCTGTGATTGTCGAAGATGTCGGAGTAGAAATCCAGGCAGACCTTTCTTTTATCGAAAAGCTCCCTGCAAGGTGCGAGTCATTAAGAAAATTGAAACAATCCCTGTTGGATGTTGGACTAAGGAGCGTTGATTATTTCCTGGAAAGTGCATTCGAAGATGAACAAGGATGGGGGTTACGCTTCGATCGAGCAGGCATGGCCGTCTCCCAGCAGAAAGTAAATGGGGATTGGTGGGCTGATTGGCTCGCAACATCCTGTCCGATCTTGCTTATTCATGGAATGAAAAGTATTTTCTTGGACACACAACAGGCCAAAAAGATGGCAGCAATCAGACCCAATACCCAGCTTGTCTTATTCGAGGATTGTGGACACGATGTCCATTTTCACGATCTCGAGGGTTTTTGCTCATCAATCAAAACCTTTCTTGGCAATCGCTCTTGACTGAATGATTGACGATTTTAATTACAAACTGGTTGCTCGTAAACTGAGTAGTTCGGTTTTTAGGTAGAAACATAGAAATAATGCTGACTAGCAGACCAAATCGCCTTTGATCTGGATTCTGCAATTCTTTTCATAGGCTGTTTTCGAAAACTTTGCTTTTTAAATAAATGGTTGATTTACACTTCATGCTGCTCGCTTTCAGAGCGGAGTGAGTTGAGCCTCCTCGGCGCAAATGCGCCTGTAGGGGCCCAACTTTCCAGCTGATCCTGCGGAGTCTCGCACCTTCCGTTCCGATCAATGTTTTTTCCTTGAAATTGATTCAGAAACCAACAATTTTTTAGAAAACAGCCTTTTCATATCAACGATCATAAAGTTGATAAAACACAAATCAGAACACGAAATCACAACCCAAATCACTTCATGGCTATAGCCGTTGTCATCGTGGTAATAAATACCTTGAATGTGGTGTCATTGGTTTTGTTCGTTTTGATAATAAAAGGTATTTGTAATTTTTTGTTAAATTCTATTTAGCATTGGGCTGCATTAAACAAAACGGGGAGTATAAAAAAGTATTGGCAATATGATAGTGTGCGCGTTATTATTTAGGAGTGGGTATCAATCCCTATCAGGTGAAAAAGGAGTTTTCTTGATGATCATTCAATACATTCGTTATAGGTAGAACAAGGTATAGACTACTTTCGAATCCAACTCATATTTTTTAAGAATATGATGTGGGTTTATTTGTCTATGCCTTTTTCATTTATCTAAAAACGAATGAATGAGGTGACTTCTTTGTTTAAAAAAAATAAAAGAATTGAAAGTGCAAATTATGTAAGGAATTATGAAGGCCTTTTTGCTTGCCCAATGTGTCAATCTTCTATGAAGGTTTTAGAATCGAAAAGTTTAGTCTGTTCAAACCATCATACGTTTGATTTTGCCAAGCAAGGTTATATTAACTTTACATCTAACTCGATAACGAAATACACCAAGGAACTTTTTGAAGCAAGAAGGAAACTCATTACTGAAGGTGGCTTTTATAAACCATTAAGCAACGCAATTGCAAAAGCTATAAATGATCATGTTGAAAAGGAAAAAGAAACAATATTTATACTGGATGCGGGTTGTGGCGAGGGTTCACACCTTTCAACTATTTGCGATATTGTTAGTCCTGACTTTTTTAAAAATGTAACAGGAGCAGGAATAGACATTTCCAAAGAAGGTATCATGATGGCTTCCAAGAACTGCTCTAACAAGATTTGGGCTGTGGCTGACCTTGTAAACACACCATTTAGGAATGAACAGTTCGATGTAATTCTTAATATCCTATCTCCTTCGAATTATGCCGAATTTAATAGATTGTTGAAATCAGATGGTTTAGTAATTAAGATTGTACCTCAAAGTGGTTATTTAAAGGAGTTAAGAGAATGCCTTTTTCATAAACCAGAAAAACAGAGTTATTCTAATGCAGAAACTGTGGAGAGATTTATTGAAAATTTTCTGTTTATAGATTCTTTAAGGTTAAGTTATACGATAGACCTTAACAAATCTTCACTTCAAAGTTTGGTTGAAATGACTCCTTTAACCTGGACAGCAACAAAGGAACGAGTAAATTCTTTTCTAAATAAGGATTCAGCTCAAATAACTGTTGATTTGGAGATCCTAATTGGTAAAAGAGCATTTAAATAATAGAGATAATAACAAACATGAAGACAGTCTCATGCTGAGCAACCTTCATGTTTGTTATTCAACTTCCTCAATTTAATACGGTGGTCTCACGAATGCGGGCTATAAAGTTGCTTTAGTTGAAGAAGACATCAACAAAACAGATCGCTTGGATTGCTATTTGAACGGTTTTTCATGGTGCTAAACATGTTATTTCATCTGTATTTATAACATTTTCGATTTATTTCCTAGTAAATGCCACTGTCTCTCAGATAGGGGGCAGCAGATGGGGGAAAGAGGGAACTAAAAGATTTTTTAAAAAAGGAATTTAGTTTGCTGCGGGCGAACATTAGAAATAGTGCGCTTCAATCTGTAAAAAAGAAGGATATCACAAGTAGAAGCAATCAAAAAATCTATTACAAGGGGATAAAATGGACAATTTAACAGAAAAGTTAGGGGATTTAAAAGCTCTGGAGGGACCTTTCCCCTCATTTGATTTAGAACATCTGCCGGATCACCCGTATCCGCTATTTGCGGAATGGTTCGACTCTGTACTTGCTTACAAAGTGAAGGAACCCCATGCGATGACGTTATCGACAGTGGATGAGAATGGTGTTCCGGATGCCCGGGTCCTGATCCTGAAGGATGCAGATGAACACGGCTGGTATTTCGCTTCAAGTTCACAAAGCCGGAAAGGAAAGCAAATTCAGGAAAACCCCGCTGCGTCATTGACGTTTTACTGGCCAGTAATCGGCAGGCAAGTCAGGATCAGGGGGATGGTAAGAAAAATGGATGCAGAGAGAAGCGCTTCTGACTTTTTAGCGCGGGGGAAGGTTGCGCGGGCAACAGCACTTGCAGGAAGACAGAGCGATTTAATGGAAACGCGGGAGGAAATTGATGCAGCCTTATCAAAGCAATTGATGGAACTGGATTCCGATCCAGGACTCATTTACCCTTTCTGGACTTTGTACCGTCTGGAAGCGAACGAAGTTGAGTTTTGGCAGGGAGATGAAGGGCGCAAACACCATAGGGTGCGATACACCTCTTTAAACAACGAATGGTTAAAAGATTTATTATGGCCATAAGCCTTTTTTAGTGGAAATTACTGAAATTCGTACTTTAAAGGGTTGAAGTTTTCTAAATCATTTGATAAGATTAAAAAAACCTAAAGGCTATGTGTGACTGGCGAAACACGGAGTACCGTGAGGGAGCACATAGTGTCGAAGCCGTTCGCCTGGGCAGAGGTAAGGGATTCCAATCCCTTGCCTCTTTCTGTTTATTTCGCTGGACACCTTTATGAAAAAACGGAGGGGAAAGAAAAAATGAACACATTTGTCCTGGACAGAGTTAAAACGATCAAGACGTTGAACCAGATTGCTGAAAGCGGGCTGAAGGTCTTTGATAAAGAACATTTCGCGATTGACAATGAAAGTGAAAATCCCGATGCCATCATCGTCCGCAGTTTCAATATGCATTCACTGGAATTTGGCGACCGGTTGAAAGCTATTGCCCGCGCAGGAGCCGGTGTGAATAATATCCCTGTGAAAAAATGCACAGAGCAAGGGATAGCTGTTTTCAATACACCAGGTGCTAATGCCAATGCAGTAAAGGAAATGGTTTTGACCTCTCTGATGGCTTCTTCACGCAACCTTTTTGCCGGAGTGCAATGGACAAAGGCATTGGCTGGCAAGGGGGAAGATATCCCAAAGCTTGTAGAGGCAGGAAAAAAACAATTTGTTGGAAAAGAAGTCAAGGGCAAAACCCTGGGCGTGATTGGGCTTGGAGCGATCGGTGCCCTTGTGGCCAATGATGCGTTATCCCTTGATATGGATGTGATTGGTTTCGATCCGTTCATTTCCGTAGACACAGCCTGGAACCTTTCACGCAGCGTCCAGCGTGCCATGACGATCGAACAGCTATTCGCTGAAGCTGATTACATTACCGTGCATGTGCCGCTGACGGATGATACGAAAGGAATGTTCAACAAGCAAACATTCAACCTTATGAAAGAAGGAGTTCATATCTTAAACTTCTCACGGGGAGAACTCGTCAATGAAACGGATATGGCAGCAGCACTTGAGAGTGGTCTTGTTGGCAAGTATATCACGGACTTTCCGAATGAAAATGTCCTTAAGATGAAAAATGCAGTTCCAATTCCGCACCTTGGCGCGTCAACAAAAGAATCAGAGGAAAATTGTGCTTTCATGGCATCACGCCAGTTGAAAATCTTTTTGGAAACAGGGAACATCCAAAATTCAGTCAACTTCCCAAATGCTTCTCTTCCTTATACAGGGAAGCGGAGAATAACGGCTTTTCATGAAAATATCCCAAATATGGTTGGCCAGATCACTCAGGCCATTTCAGGCTACAATTTGAACATCGCTGACATGCTGAACAGAAGCCGCGGAGATTTTGCTTATACGATGATCGATATAGACAACAAGATAAATGGAGAAACCGTTCCTGGTCTGATTGAGAGAATCAATGAGATTGATGGCATCGTCAGGACCCGGGTCATTTAATTTAAGTTTTTAGCCGAATCTTTACCGATTCGGCTTTTTTACATAAGGATCATAATGGGATGGACAGGATGAAAGAAACCAACAATCGAGTGGACATCGGCTGTTTTCTTAAGGATTGTTGCTGATAGCATACAAAAGGGGTTATTAGCTATTTTATGGAAAATTAAATGCTGATTTTAAATGAAACTGAAACATTGTGATAAATAAAACGTATGTAGGTATAAGGGAGGGGGATTGATGAAAAGAGTATTGTCTATATTGTTATTTTTATTAGTTCCATTGATAATTTTGGGCTGTAGTCAAAAAGAGGTAAAATTTGACCATACCGAACTTAAAGAAGAATTAAAAAAGGAAGGTATTTCTCTAAAGTTACCAACAAGATTTCCCATAACCATAATAGAGTACGAACGAGTTAATCCGCCTCACGAAACAAATATAAACGAGGTGATTTTTAAAGGGGAGAAAGGGATGCAGTTTTCATTGACTGTTCAACCATCCCCAGTTGAATATCACGACCTTCAAAGCAAAGAGAATGTAATGGTTAATGGGAATGACGGTTTCTTTATAGAGGGTCCTGGACCATCAATCCATTGGACAGATGGCGATTACCATTACATCTTGACAAACTATACTGACGAAAAAGAGACCAAGCAAATGATGGTTGCAATTGCAGAGTCATTTAAGTAAAAATACGGGAGTCACAGTTGCATAACAAAGTACAGCCGCTTCCTCTTGGATGTGGCTGTTTTTACACTTTACGCAAATGATTGACCGTAATCAAAATGGGTTGTTGACACGCACTTAAAAGCATTAGGTTTATTCGCTCCTTGGTCTCCATTTTCTTTTTCTGTTGAAGGAAGTTGAACCAGTACAGGTAGTTATCCAAATACTTAGTTGCCACACCATGGAACCTCTTCATCCAATCTTTCAAGTGTTAATGGTAGTTGCTAACGTGCTGAAGATGGTATATACCTTTCTTGACATACACTTCTTTACTTAGGTCGATGGTTGCATTGAAAAGAGAAAGAATGCAAACCAGAGGATAAAGCAAAGATCAAGTGCAACCTGAAAAGAAGGAATGAAAAGCGTCAAAGTTTGTTAAACCCAGTCTCATACCATTTTGACAATGGCCATTTCCAAACGGGAGATGGCTTTTTAAAAATTCAGACAGTTTTTAAAATAAATCATATGATTTTCGAAGGAGAAATAAATAGTAACATAGAAAATAATATCGAATTGATGAAATGAAAGGCGGGATTTATGTTGAGTGTGAGGGAGATATTGTTGGATCAATTGCAGGCCATCCATAATACTGATACCTGGTTTGTATCGATGCAGAGTGCATTGAAGGGTTTGACAGAGGAGCAGGCTTACATGAAGGCAGAAGGGAAAGGGCATTCAATTCAGGAAATCGTCCGTCATTTGAATTATTATCACAAGAGGCATTGGGACCGTTTCACTGGACTGCCCGTTGCCGAAGGTTTAACAAGTATTGATGAGACTTTTGGAAATCTTGACAGGCAAAGCTGGAATGAGACAATCAGCCTATTCGATGCCATCATGTCAGAGTTGACAAACGCAGTCGAGACATGTGATGAGGACACACTAATCAAGGGGGCAGAAAATATCACTTATTTGACAATCCATGCGGCCTATCATATTGGCCAGATCGTCCATATCCGGAAGGCGCATGGTTCATGGAACCCGGCAAACGGGATTCAGTGATGGACGCATTCCCACAATCATGCAGGTCGAAAAAGTATTTGGCGTTGAAGGTTCTGTTTGAGGATCGTAAGTGGATGGAGAACAGTTGAGGGGAAAAATGAAACCACTCACATTGAATTGGTGAGTGGTTTCAGTCAAAGGGAGCCCTATGCAATTTCAGGTGCCTGTGCAGCTTTTTCCTCCGGCTCTGGAACAAAAGCAAGGATGGCCATTCCTATGATAAAGAGGACGATAAGGCTGAAGACACCCATGCTTGATTTTCCTGTAAGCTGAGCAGTCGCCCCTACAAGGAGCGGTCCCATTATGGAAGCGAATTTGCCAAATATGTTATAGAATCCAAAGAATTCATTCGCGTTCGCTTTAGGAACAAGCTTAGCGAAATAAGAACGGCTCAATGCCTGGATGCCCCCTTGTGAGGTAGCCACAAGCATGGCTAATATCCAAAAGTCGATGGTCGTTTCCAGAAAGTAAGCGTATATACAGACGATGATGTAGATACTGATCCCCACAAAAAGCATTCTTTTGCCTGTGAACCTCTCGGAGAGCCTGCCAAACAAGATTGCGAATGGCCATGCGACTACCTGGGTCGCAAAAAGGATAATCAACAGATTGGTCGAACTGATTCCCAAATCGGTACCATAGGCAGTCGACATTGTGATAATCGTGCCAACCCCGTCGATGTAAAAGAAATAGGCCAGCAGGAAAAGGAAGAGGGAACGGTATTTCCGGATTTCCTTCAAAGTCTTCCCAAGCCGTCTGAAACTGTTCAATACCAACCTCGGTTCACGGTCGATGTAATGTTTTTGCCGGACATGTTTGAACATCGGGATCGAGAACAGACCCCACCATAAGGCGGTAATGATGAAAGCAGTTTGGCTCGCCAATGTCGTTGAGATTGGCAGTACTTTCATCTGCGCCAGGATGATGATCGCAATGCTGATGATGAATGGGATCGTGCTGCCGATGTATCCCATGCCGTAACCGCGTGCAGAGACCCGGTCCATCCGCTCATCGGTGGTGACGTCAACGATGAATGCATCATAGAACACGTTTGAGCCGGTCGAGCCAAGTACCGCGACTGTATACACGATCAGCATCAAAAGCCAGTTATCGCTTGGAACGAAGGCAAGTAGAGCGGTAAAACTGACACCCATGGTAAAAAAGATTGTAAAAAAGCGTTTTTTCATCCCTTTGTAATCCGCAATCGTTCCTAGGATCGGGCCGATCAGAGCAAGGATAAATGTAGCGATTGCGATCGTGTAGCCAAGATAAGCGGTGGAATTCGCTAGGCTGACCCCAGCTTTGGTTGCTGTTGCCTTGTAAAACAGCGGAAAAACGGCAGTAGAAATAATGATCGAGTAGGCTGAACTCGCCCAATCGTAACGAATCCAGCTGCTTTCCTCCTTCGTGAATCCTTTCATCCTAATTGTCCCCCTAAAAATTATCATTCATTTAGCTGAATCGATCCCATTCTTGTTCGTCAAATCGTTTTTTTGTCTCTTAAATGGTCTGTTGCTGCCTGCTGGACATTCATTCATCCAGAATCCCATCAATTACACGTCCGTCTGTATGGCCAAGATTCAATCCAAGAAGGCGGGCGAAGGTCGGACCCTCGTCTACCAGGTGCATCGACCTCACGGTGATCCCAGGGCGGATTCCTTTTCCGGAAATAAAGAACACTGTCTTGTAATCTTCTTTTTCCGGAGAGTAGCCGTGACAGGCCCGAGTATATTTTTTCCGTATGACGTCTTCACTTGTGATTTCTTCTATGTAATCGCCGGATAGACCTTCACTGAAGTAATAGCCGTGCCTGGCTTCAAGCATCCTGAATGCATGGCCGTCCGCGCCCAGGGCATTTGCCTCTTGTCCGGTGAATGCTTGTTCAATACCGCTCTCTGGATCCCGCAGGAGCTCAGCCAGCATGGAGGTGACTTCGTTCTTAACGCTATCATCCGCCGCGTCTTTTACGTAAATATATGCGGAACCGTCGCAGCTTTTGCAAAAGGCTTTCCAGCCAACTATCTTACCGGACTTATCCATTTTTATAAGGCCACGTTTTATAAACAATACGTTCAATTTTATGACTTTAGACTCATCAAGTGCACTATGGTCGCCAAGGATGGCCACGGTGCTTTGTCCTGAAATCCCTGCTTCTTCAATTGCCGCCATGATCCGTCCGAGCCTCGCATCATGGCGGCGGATTGCCTCGCTTGCTTCTGCTGATGAAAAACCATGAAGATGGCGTTGATGATCGAGATCGACTAAATGGAGCAGCATCAACCCAGGCTTCTTGGTCTTAATGGTGTGGACAGCGGCTTCAAGAGCAAAATCATCTAGATGCGGCTGTTCTGTACCCTTGCGTATGTGTCCAAACTTTAACTGCATATTGATTTGAAAAAAGAAGCTCCCATTCAAGAGTGAAACTGGAACTTGATGATGCCATGGCCGATTGGCGAATATTTCAGGCATGTTATAATCAATTTCAGCTTTTGCTGTAACAGGCCAAAGGATCGCTGCGGTCTTCAAGCCTGCATCTTTCGCTTCATCATAAAGAGTGGTTCCTTTAATATGCTTTCGTTCCCAAAACCAATCAGGAGATATCCTGCCAGGCTGTATCAATGTATTATTGACGATGCAGTGCTTGTTTGGGAGGTTGCCAGTGACAATTGTTGTGTGGCATGGATAAGTGACGGAAGGATAGATCGTCTCCACATCCGTACAAAAAGAACTTTTATCAATGAAAGCTTTGAAGTTCGGAAGTTCCTGCATCTGAGGCACATCTAAAGCTGAAAGGCAATCAAAGGAAATGATAATTAAGTGGTCGGTTAGTCGACTCATGGAAGTCCTCCAAAATGATTTCTATATTATAAATATAACAGAATATTTTGGAAAAAATAAAAGAAAAAGTTAATAGACAATCTTTTATTTTTACAGGAAAATGATCCTGATGCGGGGAATGAATAGCTTGGACATTCAGGTTTCAAGTGAAACCGGCGAATAGGCAGTCTGCGTCAGTTACGGATGGGCGTAGCGTGTTCATAGGTGATTATTTGCACTTTAGGGAAGGTTTAAGTTTGAAGGGGAGAGGACATCAATGGAAACATTACTAATCTATCAGGACGGTACTTCAAATAAATTTTGGAAGATTGCCATTGCCGGAAAATCTTACACGATTACATATGGGAAGATTGGGACAGTTGGGGCAATAAAGGCAAAGGGATTTGAGACGAAGGAGATTTGTGAAAAAGAGGCTGCAAAACTGATCAACTCAAAGCTGAAAAAAGGGTACCGTGTTGCTGAAACTGCAAACCAGGTGATCAAGGAAAGTTCGATGACGGAAGATCTGTTTTGGGGGCTTCTCGAAACAGCCAAGCAAAAAGGTGAAGATCTCGAAGAACAGTTTGAGTGGCTCGTAAGCCATTTGATGAGAAAGCCTTTGAAAGACATCGTTTTGTTTGATTACTTTTTCAATGAAAATTATCGAAAATCCTACACATCAGACTTATGGGCAGCAGCTTATATCGTCATGGGCGGATGCTCGGATGATTGTTTTGACTACTTTCGTGCCTGGCTGATGTATTTAGGGAAGGAATCATACTATGCCTGCATCGAAGATCCCGAAAAAATGATTCCCTATTTAAAAATACTGGAAGAAGCGGAAGAGGCCCCACAATTCGAGGACTTGCTGATGGCTGCCAGTATGGCGTATGAGGAAAAAACAGGCATGGACTTTGATGAATATTATGACCTTTATGTTAAACTAACCGGAGATGAACAGATCGACCAGGAGATCGAGTTCGACTGGGACGAAGATGATGAGGAAGGATTAAAAAGGAAGTATCCTTTGCTTTGGAAGCATTTTGGCCATAACCCTTTGGAATAGTAGAGATGGAAGAAGATTAATAGCGGAATAGCTACAGCCAGGTTTTTATGTCTCGAGGCTAAAAAATGTGGACGTATCCTACAAAGATAGGTCCACATTTTTTACATTAAGCTATGTTGAATTAGATTGTTGATTTCCACTCCAGGCACTTCGATGGACAAGAAGTCCTAATGCCGACTTTGCCGCAGGACGCACCTGTTTTAGTCGCCCAGTGCTTGTCAGGGCTGACCAAAGCGCTTCCGCTTTTCTTTCTCCTCGGCGCTTTGCGCCTCCGGGGTCTCCCTCTGCCTCGTACTCCCGCAGGACACTGAATGGGTTTTCTCGAGTTTGCATACGCATGAAGGAAATGCGTTAGTATTTTCGAGGAGTCTACGTGCCTTCAGCTGCAACCAATAAGCTTTCAAAAATCAACACTTGTCTTTAACATAGCTTTACTTTAAAATCGCTAAGTGTTTTTCAGGATTGTAAGGGATTAATTCATTTCCTTGTTTTATCCGCTCGCTGAAATCCGGGTTAGAGAGCAGGGGGCGGCCGAAAGCTGCCAGATCAATAATGTGTCTTTTTATTGCTTCCTCTGCACTGGCAGGAGTCAGGCCGCCTACACCTATGATGGTTCCCTTCCAATACTCGCGGACCATTTGATGCAAAGTCAATCCGCCGGAAATTACATCTTCAAAATGGTTTGTAGAAGGATGGAGGATTTTTATTCCTGTTTCTTTAAATGTTTTGGTGAAAGTTTGAATTGCTTCGTCTGGATGATCCCACATGTATTCCGGATGGTCATCCTTCAATGCCGAGAAGCGGATGACGGTTCTTTCTTCTCCTGCTTCCGCCATGACAGCATGGATCACTTCTTTCATGAATGTCAGCCTTGTAGCCAAACCACCGCCATATTGGTCTGTCCGCAGATTGGAAATATCGGAATTGAATTGGTCGATTAAATATCCGTGCGCGCCATGTATTTCTACGCCGTCAAACCCTGCGGCCATCGCATTTTTCGCTGCCTTAGCGAACTGTTTGATTGTATCCTTAATTTCATCCACTGACATTTCACATGGCATTTCATATGGCTTCCGCAGCCGATGGACAAGGCCTTCTGCTCTTAGAGTTGAAGGTGCCTGGGGAGGGAGTCCGCCAGTTAACTCACTGTGGGTCAATCTTCCGACATGCCATAATTGCGCTACGATTGTTCCGCCTTCCTTGTGGACTGCTTCAGTCACGGGAACCCAGCTTCTGACTTGTTCTTCAGTATACAATCCTGGAACGCCAAATGTCCCTTTTGCTCTTCGGCTGATTGCGATGCCTTCTGTAATGATCAAGCCAGCGCCTTTTTCCGCACGCCTGCGGTAATACTCCACGACATTTTTTCCGACTGTGCCAGTGCGGTCGTCTGCAAAGCCTCGCGTCATCGGCGCCATAACAATCCGATTTCTTAATTTCCATTTTTCAACCTTGACTGATTCAAGCAGTTTTGGGTAGTCCATTCCTATCACTCTCCTTATCAATAAGCATAAAGAAAAGTTTTTAATTTTTATATATAAAAACAAAGGATATATGTTAGAATATCCTTTAAAATAATGTTTATTTTCAATAATGAATTTTATATTTAAGGGGATAACGCTGATGGATACAATTGACAAACAAATTTTGATGATTCTTCAGGATCAGGCACGCATTTCAATGACTGATCTGGGCAAAGAGGTAGCCTTGTCCCAGCCAGCGGTGACGGAAAGAGTCAGAAGGATGGAAGAAAAAGGGATCATCCAGTCCTATCGGGCCTCGGTCTGTCCGGCAAAAGTAAAGAAACAATCGATGGCTTACATTCTATTCCACACAAAAGATTGCGAGTCATTTATCCGCTTTTGCAAGGAAACGCAAGATGTGATTGAGCTGCATAGAATTAGCGGCCAATACAATTATCTTGTTAAAGTATTGACTGAAACAATGGATTCATTGGAAAGGTTTATAAATGCAAGCGGCAAGTATGGCGACTCTACTACATTGATTGTTATGTCGTCACCGATTGAGTCGAGGAAAGTCGTTCCAGTTCTGGATGAAGAATAAGGATGGCTTAGTTGTAAGAGACCAGATCTGAATTTGGATGTTGCATGAGCCGCACCGCAAAGCGACAACCGCCCGCCCGTTGATCAATCAACGGGTTTTTTGTTGCCTTTTTAAATCGATGGGCCATATAATGACCCTTCATATTCCGTCATAATTCCTGCATATTTAGTTATTTCTATCCAAATACTAAAGGAATCGAAGGCATAAATTAGGTGGTTTTTATGGAACAGAAAAAGGATGAAAAAATTAATGTGATCCTCGGTTTGTTCATCATTATTACAGCTGCGGGGATTGTTTCGCACGTTATTGTCATTCCTGCGATATTAGACGAAGCCGGGAGGGATGCGTGGATTTCAGTCCTTCTGATTGGCCCGTTATTGCTGGTGTGGATTTTGCTTCTGTTTTTCATACAGAAAAAAACTGGTCAGCAGCACCTTTTCTTATGGATCAGCGAAAAGGGAAGTAAGGTCTCGAGCTACATCTTGGCCGTCCTTATTTGCTTGTTTTTGCTGGCTACCGCTGCGGTTTCGTTTATCGACACGGTCTCATGGGCAACTACGACTTATCTTGCGAGAACCCCAACAGTAGTGATCAGCACTTCATTAGCGGTTATATGTCTGCTGCCTGCCCTTAATGGAATAAGGAGTGTCGCGGTTATTAATTGTATCCTATTGCCGTTGGTGCTCATTTTTGGGATCATGGTTGCGCTTGGGAACATTCCAAATAAGGATTATGGCATGTTGCGCCCCTTCCTGGAAAACGGCTGGAAGCGGGTTATGAGGGGCACGATGGATTCTGGAGCAGGAATATTCGAACTGTTTTTCGTCCTTCTTTTTCAGCATAAAATAGGCGGAAAGTTCAGTCTGAAATCCCTTCTTATAACAGGGATGTTCCTCGTTATCCTGACAATCGGCCCCTTGATGGGCTCCATCGCAATATTCGGTCCAATGGAAGCTGCAAAGCAGCGATTCCCGGCATATGAACAATGGGCGATGCTCAATCTGGGAAGATACTTGGAGCACCTTGACTTCATATCGATTTATCAGTGGATGGTTGGGATCTTCATCAGAATATCGTTACTGATTTACCTCATTCCTGAAATGTTTAACTTTAAAGGTAAAAAAAGGGTGATCATTCAAATCTTTATCGCGTTCTTCTTGAGCGTGTCGGTTCTGATAAACCCAATGAGCGATATGGCTTTTCTATCGTTCCTGAAAAACTACTTCTTGCCATTTTCATCGTTTTTCCTTTTTCTTATCACAGTTTTCCTTAGCCTGTATGTTGTAATCAAGACGAAAAAGAAAGGGGGAAGAAGCCAGTGAGACATACGAAAGGAAGAGAGGGAAATCGTGCAAAAGACGGATTGCAGGAGATTGATTTTGCCGAAGTACTGGGTCTTTTCCGTGATTGTGATGATGTTACACACCAAATGCTGACAGCAGGGGATACATACACGCTGAAGCTTGTGTTTTGCCAGGGGCTATATGATAAGCGCAAATATGATACCATCCTGATTCCTTCTTTGAAAAGCATACTTGAGCAGCGTCGTGGCGGAAGGATGAAGTTTGATGACTTCAAGGAAAAATTGGAGATTCCCCCGCAAACGGTGACACAAATCGATGAGTTGATCCCGAGGGTATTCAATGGTGAAGTTTTTGTCCATATCAACAACCGTATCTTTTTTTCGGTGGATATATCGGACCATCCGAAAAGGCTGCCTCAGGATCCGAATACCGAAATCAGCATCAAGGGTGCACGTGACGGATTTGTTGAAGAGATAGGCGTGAACATAGCGCTAATAAGGAAAAGACTGAGAAGCAATAGCCTCATATGCAAAAGCTATATTATTGGGGAGCGTACCCAGACCAAGATCGCTCTCATGTACGTGGATGATCTCATCCGCAAAGGAACGAAAGACGATATCCAGACGCGATTATCGGCAATCAAGATCGACGGGATCTTGAGTTCGAACCAATTAATGGAGCTACTGTCTGACAATGGTCTCGATATATTGCCCATTCTTGATTATACAGGACGGCCAGATTTCGCAGTTGACTGCCTGTTGAGGGGAAGATTCTTGATCCTGATTGATGGTACCCCGACTATTGCCATTGGACCAGGTAACTTGACACTTTTATTTAAAAGTGCGGAAGACAGTGAATATAACTTCATTTATAACTCATTTGAAAGGCTGATGAGGATTGGCGGGCTTTTTGTCTCCACTTTTTTACCGGGAATTTGGATTGCCTTGATCACCATCCATCAAGACCAGATACCTTTCACATTGCTGGCGGTGTTGGTGGAGTCAAGAAGAGGTGTCCCGCTTCCTTCAGCATTTGAAGCAATAATTATGATGCTATTGTTTTCATTGTTCCGAGAAGCCGGGTTAAGGCTTCCTGTTACGATTGGACAGACATTAAGCGTCATCGGCGGATTGATTATCGGCGATGCTGCGATCAGGGCGGGACTGACCAACCCTGCAATGCTTGTAGTCATCGCTACTTCAGAGGTGGCTACCTATACTCTTGTCAACCAGTCGCTGACAGGGGTTATCAGTGTCTACCGTTTTATTGTTATAATCCTTGCTGGTTCACTTGGTTTTTGGGGAGTTTTTCTCTCCATCGCGTTAGCACTCATCTACACTGCTCAACTGCGGGCATTTGGCGTCCCATACCTGGCCCCGTTCTTGCTGGAAGATCCTAAAGGTCTTTGGAACACTTTTTTAAGACTTCCATGGAAAATGAACAAAACAAGGCCGCAGTTTTTGGAACCCAAGGATCCTACCAAACAGGAGTGATCACTGTGTTTAAAAAAAAGTTATTAATCGCCATGCTGCTTCCCTTATTGTTAACAGGATGCTGGGATGTGAATGAAATTGATAAGATTTTGTATATACATGCTCTTGGTATAGATTACAAAGATGGTGAGTATCTTGTATATGCCCAGCTGACAAATATCGGAGCATTGGGGTTAAAGGGTGAGGGCGGCTCGCCGGGAAGCCAAGGTACATCTCCAGCTTCCGTAGGGATTGGCAGGGGAGAAACTGTCGATATAGCTGTATTTGATTTTTATAAGAATATTCCTCAAAGGCTTTTCTGGGGACACTTATCATCCGTTGTTTTTTCAGAAGATGCATTGGCACAGAAAAACATTGTTTCATCAACATTGGATGTCCTGAATCGCTATCGGGAAACACGCTATACCATTTGGATCACATCGACGAATGCACCGGTAAATGAGTTATTGAGGACATTCCCGGCGATTATTTCCCCAATGTTCACCAGGCTTTCGGACCCATTGACCAGCTATGAGCAAAGCTCATTCATCAAGCCAAAAAGGTTTCAGGAATTCCTTGTTGAAATAAATGAACCGGCACATACAGCTATAATTCCGAGATTTGAACTAATCAAGGATTATTGGGCGTTGAAGAAAGAATCTCCTGCTTACCGGATCAACGGGGTAAATATGTATGGAAAAAATGGATATAAAGGATCATTAATCGGAGAGCAGGTAAATGGGCTTCGCTGGGTAGATGAAGGGGAAAGAATAAGTGTTTTTCTAAAGAAAGATAACAAAGTTGCAGCTTCCATCATTTTTAGGAATGCAAAAACAAAAATCACGCCGAAGATTGAGGATGGTTACATAACATTCACGATGGAAGTAGAAGCAAAAGGAATCATCAGTGAACTCTACCAGGAAGTAACGGAATCTGAACTCAATAAGCTTGCCAGAGAATCCATTGTTGCGGAACTGGAAGAAACCTACCATGCTGCATTGGAAAAGGACACAGATATCTATCGAGTAACGGAGAAGTTGTACCGGAAACACCCTGAAAGATGGAAAAAAATAACCCATAACGGAAACGTCATGCCTTTGAGAAAGGAATCGCTTAAAAAGGTAAATGTAAAAGCAAAAATAGACGCCTCCGGAAAAATCAAATTGGAAAAAACGTGATCCGGGGAAAAGGAGAAGAGGATTGTAGCTTATTTGTTTCACTCGTTACTAAACGGGTGGCCGGGAAAGGTAAAAGGTAACGCAAGAGCGCAATGCACTCCCTTTGAGGGCGCAGTGAGCAGTGAAAGGTAACGCAAGCGCGGGATGCACTCCCTTTGGGGGCGCATTGAGTAGTAAAAGGTAACGCAAGAGCGTGTTGCACTCCCTTTGGGGGCGCAGTGAGCAGTAAAAGGTAACGCAAGAGCGTGTTGCACTCCCTTTGAGGGCGCAGTGAGTAGTAAAAGGTAACGCAAGAGGGCTCTGCACTCCCTTTGGGGGCGCAGTGCGTAGTAAAAGGTAACGCAAGCGCGCTTTGCACTCCCTTTGGGGGCGCAGTGAGCAGTGAAAGGTAACGCAAGCGCGCTATGCACTCCCTTTAGAGGCGCAGTGAGTAGTAAAAGGTAACGCAAGAGCGTGTTGCACTCCCTTTGGGGGCGCAGTGAGCAGTGAAAGGTAACGAAAGCGCGGGATGCACTCCCTTTGGGGGCGCAGTGAGCAGTGAAAGGTAACGCAAGCGCGTGTTGCACTCCCTTTGGAGGCGCAGTGAGTAGTAAAAGGTAACGCAAGAGCGTGTTGCACTCCCTTTGGAGGCGCAGTGCGTAGTAAAAGGTAACGCAAGAACGTGTTGCACTCCCTTTGGGGCCGCAGTGAGCAGTGAAAGGTAACGCAAGCGCGCTTTGCATTCCCTTTGAGGGCGCAGTGAGCAGTGAAAGGTAACGCAAGAGCGCTTTGCACTCCCTTTGGGGGCGCAGTGAGTAGTAAAAGGTAACGCAAGAGCGTGTTGCACTCCCTTTGGAGGCGCAGTGCGTAGTAAAAGGTAACGCAAGAGCGTGTTGCACTCCCTTTGGAGGCGCAGTGCGTAGTAAAAGGTAACGCAAGAACGTGTTGCACTCCCTTTGGGGCCGCAGTGAGCAGTGAAAGGTAATGCAAGAGCGTGTTGCACTCCCTTTGGGGGCGCAGTGGTTCAAAAAGCTTAAAGTGTGGCATTAAAAAAACTTCCTGGAGGTGCTAAAATATTTTTGGCTCGCAAACCAAAATATCATGCACAGGAAGGAGTTTTCATGTCCAAAGACACTAATAATTTAACACACACCACTTGAAATTGTAAGTATCACATTCTTTTCGCGCCAAAACACGAAGACAAATAATTTATGGAACAATCAAAAAAGATATTGGAGAAATCCTACGTACACTATGTTGAGAGGAAAGGGGTTGAAAACATCGAGGAAACTACATTTAAAGACCACATACATATGTTAGTAAGTATTCCACCAAGTTAAGTGTGTCTTCATTTGTTAGATACTCAAAGGGGAAAGGTAGTTCGATGAATTTTGACGTCATGCAAATTTGAAATATATTATGTGGATACGGTCGGAAGAAATCACAGGCGAAGAGGTAAAGAAAAAGAAACGGAAGTAAGTAGAGGGCCGGTAGAAGTAGTACATAAGGCGAACTTTAAGAAGCCCTTTAAGCTTTGGTCAGTAACAAAGGCTTTCTGCCGCAGAGAAAACCACCCGTTATTTAATTACAGGTGGTTTTTATTTATGCTTCATTCATTTGAGTTAATATTATCAAAAATAATATAGCCAAGATATGCAATATGGCTAAAACCCCATAAATTAAACCATCCAAGTCTACTAAATAAAGATTTATGGCTATCAGCAAAATAGTTTCTAAACCAAATAATATGATAACAATCCCTATGCGTTTGGCCATAAGTTTTTCGTTGTTGATCCTATCTTTCGTATAACCAGCTAAAAAGGAAACACTACCTTTTCTCCAAATAAAGATACCAAGTAAGATGAAAAAAGTACCAAGGAGTACTCCATAACCCAATTGTATTATCATACTTTTCCCTCCAGTGCACAGATTTCTATGAGAAGGACTTGAAAGACGAGATGATCTTCCAATAAATAGGAGTAATTTATTTAACATTATATGTTAAATGAAAAATACAAACAACTCTTAAATGAAAATTGGTACTTTTTTACTTTTTTACTATAAACAACAGGAAAATACTTGTAATTACTCAAGTGTTACATATAACATAAAATATATACAAAATTATGATTTTTTTGTAAAAAAAAAGAAAAGGAGAGGACTTTATGGATATTGATCCTCGAAAATCCAATAAGTCGTTAGGTTTATTTTTCCTCACTGTATCCGCTTTATGGTGCATTTTACTTTTTTACACCATCATTGCCGCCATTCCTACATCAGCGATTCCCCTCGATCTAGAAAAAAGAATACTTATAAGAACTGTCTATCCACAAGGGTGGGGATTCTATAGTAAAGACCCTAGGGGAGACATGTTTAATGTCTACAATATCAGCAACGAAGAACCAGCAGTAAATTGGCCTAATAATAAAATTTCAAACGTATTTGGTCTTTATAGGTATGGACGAGCCCAAGGAACAGAGATGGGACTACTTACTGCCCAGATACAAGAAGGTGACTGGGATAAATGCACTAAGGATCCCAGGGATTGCTTATCTGATTCGACAAAGACAGTTTCGATACAAAGTACAACTCCAAAGCCTACATTATGTGGAGAATTAGGCATTGCCTCAGCTCAACCTATTCCATGGGCATGGGCAGATTATGCTGATGATATTAATTCTACATCTAAAATAGTAAGGGTGAATGTGTCATGCTCCAAGAATTAAATAACAAGGTTACAAGTTGGGCGTTGGAAAATAACCCCTGGACAAACGTATACGGACTGGCTAGAACAATAATGGCCCTAGCTACAGCCGCTACTCTAGCTATCAATGAGGCTGAAATTTTATTTAAACCGGCATTAGGAGTAACTGAGTACCCTGCTTGCACTAATACCGTAAGCATCTTTTGTCTAGTTCCTAATACATATTTATGGCTGAATATTCTTAGATGGATTTGCGTAGTGATATTGCTGGTAGTTGCATCAGGATGGCGACCAAGAATTACAGCAATCTTTCATTGGTGGATTTGTATAGTTTACAAGTTTCCGCATTAACTATTGACGGGGGGGGGGGAACAAGTAGCTGCCGTCTTCTCTTTATTATTACTACCGTTAGCATTAACAGACCCCAGGAAAAGTCATTGGGATAAGATCACACCAAAGAAAGAGTCTATTAATCTATATTCCAGAGTTATAGGGTTAGTAACCTTTACGGTCATTAGGATACAAGTTGCAATTTTATACTTTAACTCCACCACCGCTAAGTTACAAGAGGATGAATGGTTAGATGGTACAGCTGTATATTATTATCTCCAGGAGCCAATGCTTGGGTTAAATCCATGGTTAATGAAGATATTCGAACCTATATTAGCTTCATGGCTGATCATCTTTCCAACATGGGGCACTTTAGTTGTTCAAACAATATTAGTTATTGGACTTTTTGCTCCAAAAAAGAATCGAAAATATATATTGTTCCTTGCAATATTCATGCATGAAATTTTCGGTTTGATTTTAGGACTCATTAGTTTTTCTACCATAATGTTTTCAGTATTAATTCTTTATTTGAGACCTTATGACCACGAATTTAATTTCTCTTTTAAAAAGCCAAAAGAATGGAAAGAGGCCGAATTAAAGGAGGTGGTTTAAAAAGTACATCAAGAAAAGGGTCGATGTATCCGTTGGTTTTGTGATGTTAGTCTGTTGCATCTAGAAAATACATAAATGTTTATAAGTGAGAGGAGAAGAAGATGTTGTGGTAAATCAAATTATGCCTATTCGTACAAAAGTGATTGCTGTTCTAGTAGCTGTATTGATTCTTGCAACTACCCTAGCAGGGACAGGTAATCAAGCAAGTGCAAAATTAAAAGGGAAAAAACCAAATGGTGAACAATTGTTTGCTGGCTTGATTTTAGGACAAGGTGAATTTGCCAAGGAGTTTGACACTGTTTGGACTAAGGACATGCTAGAAAAAGCCAACACACCTGAAGCTCAAAAGGATGCAAAGTTGATCCTTAAGGAAATGAAAAAGGTTGACAAAGGATACTTTGGTAAATTAGAAAAAGCTGTTTATGAAAAAGACCTTTACGGCGTTTACAATACATTGGTTATTGGTGGAGATGTTTTAAATCAAGCTTTAGAGAATTTAGGGGCTGGTGTCGTTAATCCTGATGACAGTATCTCTACAAACTGCTTAACAACAACTTTTGCAGGATTAGCTACTGCAGTACTGGTGTTAGTAGTTACCGGTGCAGCTCTTGCAAATACTTACTGGGTTTACAACTATACAGTGTTAAAGACTAAATCTAGCATAGTTGAACCAGGAAGCATGTCGATTGACCAAGAAATGTTTACAAAAACAATGATCGAAAAAGTAGTAAACTATCAATAAAAACACTTTGAGATCGAATCAAGTTTAAGGGGACCTTCATATATTAATGAAGGTCTTTTAATAACCCGCTCTTTAAACATTTAGTGAGGTGAAACAAATGATCTTACCCTATATTATATGTATTGTATTTGTTGTCGTTGGCGTTTTAATGTTAAACGGAAAATTATTATTTTTGGTTGCTGGCTATAAAAATGGAAAATTGAATGGGAGAGATGTTAATGAGAAAAAGATAGGAAAAGTAGTTGGAATGATTGTAATTTTAGCTGGAATATTTGCTGGAGTAACCCCATTTATTTTTTAAATGTAGTAAAGCAAGAGACCTGAAAAAACAAAATATACCTTCCTCTTTAATTTTAGAATCTGCGACATTATTTATATAAATTGAAGATCGGCGGCAAGGTGAGAGACATTGGATAACTAATGACATATTGGTTATCCTTTTCTTGCTAATAAAGGATTGGTGAACGGATTAAAAGCTTAAACTTGGCTCTGCACTCCCTTTGGGGCCGCAGTGAGCAGTGAAAGGTAACGCAAGCGCGCTTTGCATTCCCTTTGGGGGCGCAGTGAGCAGTGAAAGGTAACGCAAGAGCGCTTTGCACTCCCTTTGGGGGCGCAGTGAGCAGTGAAAGGTAACGCAAGAGCGTGTTGCACTCCCTTTGAGGGCGCAGTGAGCAGTGAAAGGTAACGCAAGAGCGCTTTGCACTCCCTTTGAGGGCGCAGTGAGCAGTGAAAGGTAACGAAAGCGCGGGATGCACTCCCTTTGGGGGCGCATTGAGTAGTAAAAGGTAACGCAAGAGGGCTCTGCACTCCCTTTGGAGGCGCAGTGAGTAGTTAAAAGGAAAGAAAGAGGCCTCCTCGTCCCCAAACAGGTGTTCCAAAATCGAAAAAGGAACGAAAAGAGATCCGGAAATTATCACAATGCATTATTGTTTGATTCATGCCCCTCTATCTTCGATTCTCCTCCTCCCTATTGTTTTCTTTTTTGCTATTGGGGAAACACTTTTAAAGATAGGAATAGACGAAGGGCGATGAAATTGAAGCTAAAGCACCACACCAAATGCGTTGTTTCTGCACAATTGTTTGCTATAAAAGTATTACTAACATAAAAAGGAGGAAAATAAGTGAATTTAAAAAGGAAATTCTTGTTTGCCTTGATTTCTCTTTTGACTGCAGCTACATTGGCCGCTTGTTCAGATGGGGAGGACCAAGGGAAACAGCAGGATGATGAGCGGGGAACGGAAGAGAAAGAGATGCAAAAGGACACAACTGAGGAGAACGGCAACAGTGAAAGCGGGCATGAAGGAATGGAACATTCGGGTTCAGGTGAGGTTCCTGATGGCCTGAAGGAAGCAGATAACCCTAAATATCCAGTTGGGAGCCAGGCGATCATCAATGCTGACCATATGCCAGGTATGAAGGGAGCAGAAGCAACCATAGCGGGGGTATATACAACGACTGTTTACGCACTGTCATATGATCCGACAGACGGTGGAAAACGGGTAGAGAACCATAAATGGGTCATTCACGAAGAACTGGAGGATCCAGGAGCGAATCCTTTGAAACCAGGGAACGAAGCGACAATCGATGCGGACCACATGCCGGGGATGAAAGGTGCGAAGGCAACGATTGATACTGCGGAAAAAGTGGATGTCTATATGGTTGATTTCACTCCAACAGATGGCAGTGAAAAGGTCACAAATCATAAGTGGGTAACAGAAGACGAACTTGCACCAGTTAAATAAAAAGAACTGTAGCCTCAAAATCGCCAGCCGATTTCGAGGCTTTTTTTAATAATAAGAATGATTGTCAAGCTTGAAATCAGGGTAAAGGAACCTTAAGAAGGACAGGAGGGAATCATATGGGAAAATTGATTCGAAAGGCGATCAAATGGGCACCAGTCGTTTATCCCGTCGTAAAGAAAATCATTGAAAGCCGTAAGACAAGCCGATCAAAAGGCTATTCCAAATAAGCAATCAGGGCTGCGGACCAAAAATGTGCGCGGCCATGTTTTTTTCAAGGACAAAATGTTGAGTTGTTTGGTATTATCCCAATCGAAAATTCTTTGGATGAATTCTTCTGAGGCATCCAAGGCTGCAATTTGGAGTGATAGAGAAGGGAGCATTTTACCTGGTGCAATCGATTTCCATGGTTGAACAAAATGGAAATCGTTCGGAATTGAATGTACAGGAGAAAAAAGGTCAACTTCTCTCATCGTGAAATAATGGAAAAGGGACTCCAATTCGAGGAGTCCCTTATTTAATCCGCTGCAAGGATGTCCATGCCCTTCGTCAGAATTGGGATGGCTTTTTCAAAATAATGTTCAGGGGATTCCCCGCTGTTTTTTTGCCAATCGGCAAAGGCTCCGTAAATGGCCCAGCTTAATATGGCGGCTGCCACCCTGATTGATTCCCTTTCGCTTTCAGGTTTCTGTTCCATCATTTTTTGATAGAAAAACTCTTCCAGCTCGTCTTTGATGATGGCCTCGATAGTAGAAGCGAACGCTACATAACTGCGGCGGCACTGTGATGATAAAAGCTGCACGAACTTTGTAAGCGATAAAAAGACGCTGGCTAGTGTGTCTTTGTTCAAGATTTCATGTTCTGCTATTTCACTGATGACATTCGTCATTAAATCTTCCTTCAGCACTTTTTCCAGCAGGTCATATTTATCAATGAAATGATAATAAAAGGTTGCCCGGTTCACAGTGGCTTTCGTGGTTATATCTTTTATTGTGATATCTTTGAATTCTTTTTTGTTTGCCAGTTCGACAAACGCATTCATGATCAGTTTCCTTGTGCGCAGGATCCTTGGGTCTGTTCTTACTGCTTCCATGTTCCATTTCTCCTTTTTCGACATTTCCCGCGAAATGTCGTATAAACGATAAAATCGGGAAATTATCGGTTGAGTCATTATATTATAATAATTACAATCTAATAGTACAACAAGTGTTGGATAAACAAAAGGTGTTTTATACGTGTTGATGCCAAACTTGAATAAAAAATCAATGGAGGATTCAAATATGAATATATTGGTAGTAAAAGCGAACAACCGTCCGGATGGTATTTCATCTAAAATGTATGATGCTTTCATGCAATCTGTAAAGGGTGCGGAAAACGCAATTGTAACAACATATGATGTTTTTGCAGAGGACATGCCATATATTGGCCAGGAACTGTTCGATGCATTCGGCAAATTGCAAAACGGTGCTGAGTTGATAGATGTGGAAAAGCGCCTGCTTGCTGCCAAGCAAAAAGCAAAAGAGGCATTTGCTGCTGCTGATGTCGTTGTTATCGCCTTTCCATTATGGAACTTTACAGTGCCAGCAAGGCTGCATACATTTATAGACTATATTTGTGAGGCTGGCTTTACGTTCAAATATGGAGCAGATGGAAATCTCGTCCACTTGCTTGCTGACAAAAAGGTCATTCTTCTCAATGCACGCGGAGGGGTTTATTCTGCGCCAGAAATGCAGCCGATGGAGATGGCTGTTAACTATATGCGTGCCATTTTTGCAAACATGTTTGGCATGGAAATCATTGACGAAGTCATTATTGAAGGCCACAATGCAAATCCGGCGCAAGCCGAAGAAATCGTCCAGGCTGGGTTGAAGCGTGTGGCTGAGGCAGGAGCTAAACTGGTTTACGAGACAGTTTAAAATCCAAACTGGAAATTATTGATAGGGAAGGGTGTTTGCAATGAAGATTGAAGTATGGTCCGACTATGTTTGTCCATTTTGCTATATTGGAAAGAGGACGTTGGAGCAGGCATTAGAAAATTTTCCGCATAAGGATGAGGTGCAAGTCAGCTATAAAGCGTTCCAGCTAGATCCCAATACAAAAAGCGATGAGAATATTTCCGTCCATGAAGCGCTGGCGAACAAATATGAGATTTCAGTTGACGAGGCGAAAGCGATGAACAATCAACTTGTTGCCAGGGCTGCAGAGGTTGGATTAACCTATAACTTCGATCAAGTCAAGCAGACGAATACACTTGATGCACATCGTTTGGCGAAGTACGCTGAAACTAAAGGCAAAGGAAAAGAGATGGCAGAACGTTTAATGAAAGGCTATTTCACTGAATCGAAGTTTCTTGGCAAGCTTGATACATTGATTGAACTGGCAGTTGAAGCAGGACTTGATCGGGAAGAAACAGAAACGGTGTTGAAGACCGATGGTTTTGCTGCAAGTGTCCAGGAAGACCAGGCAGAGGCTGCCAAGCTGCAAGTGCAGGGTGTCCCGTTCTTTGTAATTAACCGTAAGTATGCGATATCTGGCGCACAGCCTGTAACCGCATTTGCTGATACACTGCAGAAAGTATGGGAAGAAGAAAACAAAGCAGCACCTCTTCAACAAATTGATACAGGCCAAGGTGCCGTCTGTACGGATGATCACTGCGATATTCCAGGCAGCAAAAATGAATAACTCTTTTAACAGGCTTCCGTTGAGGAAGCTTGTTTTTTTGGGTGGGGAGGAAATAGATACAAGGATGGCGAATAATGAATTAAAATCCTTTCCGCTTATGGATGTCAAAGGTCAGCGAAGTTTCTGCTAGCATGAAGATACTATACTGATAGCAGACACAATCATTATGCTATCAGTGAAGAAAAGACCTTAACTGCTGGGGGAAAATGAATGATGAGTTATAGCTGGCATTCTTGCCCTGTGTCTATGAAAACCTTTGTGCAACATCTGAATGACGGGATGAGAAAAATCCTTGGCAGCAATCTGGCAGGTATTTATTTGCATGGATCCCTGTCAATGGGCGGCTTCCACCCTGACAAAAGCGATATTGATCTGGTCGCAGTCGTAATCAGGCCAATATCCAAAATGGACAAAAAACGATTGATGCTTTTTTTCCTGAAGCACTCAAAGGATCCATATCCAGTAGAAATAAGTATTTTAGGAATTCAGCAGCTTGAATACTGGAAACACCCCAGCACTTTTGAATTTCATTATAGTGAAGCATGGAGGGGAGCTTTTGAGAAAGAAGGCTACCTTATCCATCCTGAAATGAAAGATCCAGATTTAGCGGCTCATGTAACCACCATCCGTCAGCAAGGAATGGTTATTAGCGGCCGGCCAATTTTGGATATCTTTCCTTCGCTTCCCCGTCCAGATTATCTTGATTCGATCCTTGGCGATATCAGGGATTGCCAGGCAGGAATCGAGAAGGAACCAGTCTATTGTATTTTAAACATGATAAGGTGTTATATTTTTCTTGAAACTGGAAAAATTGTCTCCAAGCATGAAGCGGGGAAATGGAAAATATATGGATTCCCTCCCGAATTCCAATTAACCGTACAAAAAGCAGCTGCTGAATACGAAATACCGTATCCTGCCATCGGATTTACAAAAACGGAATTACTAAGGTTCAAGAATTACATGAGAAAACTGATAGAATCTTGTATCAATTGAGAAGGCCTCCTGATGATACAGGAGGTCTTTCTTTCTTGCAAATGCCTAAAAATTCGGAAAAACTCTGGATTGATTTTTTGCAGACTGGTATAATCGAATTTATATTTTATTATAATATCGCTTTAATGCGTTAATAAACAGGCGACGGAGGGGAAATCCATGAAGATAAACGGATCAGAGAAAATGAAGCGAATGACGTCCAGTATTTTTCAGGAAGTAGTGGAAAGGAAGCATGCGGCACTGGCAAACGGCAAGGATGTCATTGACTTGAGCATCGGCAGTCCAGATTTCCCGCCTCCACAATTTGTGATTGATACATTGGTTGAGCATTCGAAAAACCCAGGGAATTACTTTTACACATTGAGGGGAATCGAAGCTTTCAATGAAGCGGTTGCCCATTTCTACTATGAACGCTATGATGCAGAGATTGATAGCAAAAGGGAAGTTTTGCAGCTGATGGGTTCACAGGATGGACTTGCCCACTTGGCGACCGCAATCGTGAATCCAGGCGATTATGTTTTGGTTCCAGACCCTGGTTACCCCATATATGAAGCAAGCGTGACGATAGCTGGCGGTAAAATCCATCCAATGCCATTGCTTGCTGAAAATAAATTTTTGCCGAAGCTGGAGGATATCCCTTCGGAAGTGCTGCAGAGGACAAAAATGATGATTTTGAGCTATCCTGGCAACCCTGTTACCGCACTTGCTGACAGGGCTTTTTTTGAAGAGGTCATTGTGTTTGCAAAGATACATAACATTATAGTTGTGCATGACTTTGCATATTCAGAATTGATTTATGACAGCAACCCGCAAATCAGCTTCATGTCCGTGCCTGGCGCGAAGGAAGTAGGGGTGGAATTCAATTCGCTTTCGAAAACCTTCAACATGGCTGGCTGCAGGATAGGCTATATGGTTGGAAACACCGAAGTGATCGACCTCCTCTCCTCTTTCAAGTCGCATATTGACTACGGGGTCTTCTATCCGATTCAAATGGCTGCTGTTGCCGCTTTGACGTCTGATTACTCCTTTCTGGAGGATCAGGTGAGGCAATACGAATTAAGAAGGAATGCTCTGGTGACAGGATTGAGGAATAGCGGATGGGCTGTTGCGAACTCTCCAGCGACCATGTTTGTCTGGGCAAAAATCCCTGCAGGATGGAAATCTCGTGATTTTGCCTTTCAATTGATCGATGAAGAAGGAATTGTTGTTGTGCCAGGGGATGCCTTTGGCAAACAGGGAGAGGGCTACGTCAGGATTGCTCTCGTCCAGCCGCCGGAACGGTTGGAAGAAGCAGCACAGAGAGTAAATCAATTTTTGCTTGAGTTTTCCGTGTAGATTTGGATAGGGAAATCATCCAGTATCGACTAGATTAATTTTTCAAGTAAAAGGGATGAAGCGGGGAATCAATCTCCCAAGCTTCATCTCTATTTGTTTTACATGAACTTTCCTTGTTTGCTGTACCATCCCAGTATAACCTTGTCAGCAATAAATTATCTTTCCGCTCCTGTCTCCAAAAGTTCTTCCTGTTCGATCGGCCAATTTTCAAGGTTATAGGCCATGTCCCAAAAAAGGAATTCATATTGGCTGCTGATGATGAAATGCTGCTTCATTTTATGACGTTCCTCCGCAGTAGATTGCTTGGCAAGCTGGTCAAGCCGCACTATTTGCTCATTCACAAGCGTGGCGAACCATTCACCTCCATATGCATTGATCCATTCCTGATAAATTGGTTCTTCTGGAGCTTTCCCTTTGAGAAGTCTGCCGATTTCATAATAAATCCAGTAGCATGGCAAAAGTGCTGCAATGATTTCTCCGAGGTTTCCTGCAGCAGCTACCCGGTAAAGGTGGGAGGTATAGGCGTAAGCGGTCGGGGAAGGCATGAAGCTGGCAATTTCATCATCCGTCACCCTAAGCTGCTTGATAAAACTCTCATGAAGGCCAAGCTCTGCTTCATATGTACCCTGCGCATGCGCAGCAAGCCTTGAGGTTGTGAATAAATCATCTGCTTTTGAAGCGGCAATTGCCTGAACCCTCGCAAAATGTGAAAGATAGTAGGAGTCCTGTAAAACATAATAACGGAATGACTCTAATGACAGACTCCCATCTGCGATTCCTCTGACAAAGGGGTGATTGAAATTTGCATCCCAAATCGGCTTTGATTCTTCACGAATCTGGTTTGTGAATGTCATGATAATTCCTCCTGAAATTTTATTCCAATAAAAAAACCACATTCCTAATGGGAATGTGGTTGTATTGGCAACAGTCTATAGTATGTTTCCAAAAGCCACTTCCCTACGCTGGTATGATCCAGATCAGGTTCCAAGGGTCTTAAAGTAAGACTTTAATCTCAGCCTTTAAAAGGCTCCCCCAGTGGTTCAATTCATATATGAACTTTTATCCATCATTACACTGCCATTTTGTCAGCCATATTGTTAAAAATCAAGCGATTTACATCTATGTGAAAAAATAATGAATTAATTGTGAACATTATGTGACATTTAATACTGGATTCTGTTAATATAAAAACATGTAAACCAAAAAGTGGAGGAATGAGAAGTGGGCAAACTTCTTATGTATTTTTATTTGATTGTTGGCTTTTATTGTATTGTAAGCGGATTCCTCGCCATTTTTTCCCACGGTTTCCAGCATGCGATCCTGTCACTTTTTCTTGCTGTTTTTAACTTTGGGATGTATGCGCTTTTCAAAAAAGAGGGAAGGATCCCAAAACTGCGTTTGGTTAAAGGGCACAAAAAAAGTTTCGTTTGACCTGCAGCTGTTCCCAAAAGGAACAGTTGTTTTTTGGTGGAGGGAATAATAAGTTTTCAAGCGAATTGATAAGGAGGAGGAGAGTCCGATGAAATTTCAAACTACTTTTCCTGAAAGAAATATGGAAGTACACAAAAAATTGATTGAACAGGAATGGATTCCTTTGAAGGAGCCAGGGAATTTTTTGAAATCATTCATCTATTCAATTCCTTTCATGGTAATCGCAGCGTATCTCTCCGCGGTAGTCATCTCTTTCATTTCGCCCTTTACATGGTCGGAAAAAGGCTTCGGGGAGGGTTCAATAACAATTGTGATCGAGGTTTCCGCGCTAATTTACCTTTTGATACTTGTGATTATTCATGAATGCCTGCATCTTATATTCATCCCTAATTCTCAAAAAACTATTACAGGCATTACTTTTTTAGGTGTTTTTGTTGCAACCGAAGAGGAAATTTCAAGAACAAGGTACATACTGATTTCTGCAGCGCCCTACCTTATCCTTTCAATCGTTTCGCCTCTTATTCTTGGTTTCCTTGGCCTTCTGACAGTGCAGCTGAAGTTGCTGGCCATCCTGAATGCACTTGCATCGTCTATTGATTTGTTGAATCTCACTCTTGTTGCCAAACAAGTGCCAAGGGATGCAATTATAAAGAGCAATGGATGGCAAACATATTGGAAAAAGGGATAATGGCTTTGGAGAATTTTTAGGGGAATCGTGAGGGTCATCAGCCAAAAAATAAGATGACACACAGTGGATAAAAGCAATGGAGGAAATCCTAATAATAACCTGCTTTGACATTACAAAAGGCGCTCCCGATAAAACGGAAACGCCTCTCGCTGTTAATGAGAATGTCCTGATGTCATTACCCAAATCGACCCTGCGACAATGACAACTGCAAGGAATGCAGAATACAGGATGTTGATATTATTGACGACTTTGTTGCCGCCTTCGTTGATGTGCATGAACATGTAGAGCTGTATGGCGGCCTGGACAATTGCCAGGGACCCGATGAACCACATCACAGCCTTCACCGACAAGGAAGACTGGAGGGCAATCCAAGCCGCTCCGAGTGTTAAAACCAATGACATAAAGAAACCAACTACATGGCTGATTGGGAAACCTTTTGAGTGTTTATCCATTTAAGACACCAACCCTGCTAAATATACGAATGTGAAAATGAAGATCCATACAACGTCCAGGAAGTGCCAGTATAGTCCGAAAATAAAGGTCTTCCGTGCGGTTGTTGACGTCAGGCCACGCTGCAGCACCTGGATGATGAGCAGGATAGCCCAGCCGGTTCCAATAGAAACGTGCAGTCCGTGTGTTCCAAGTAAGACAAAGAAGCTTGAAAGAAATGCGCTTGTCTGCATAGTCGCACCCTGGTGGACATAATGGGCGAACTCGCGTATTTCCATGAAAAGGAATCCACCGCCTAGCAGCAGTGTGAAGGCAAGCCACATAAGCATACCCTTTATGTTGCTGCGGCGCATTTCGAATATTGAGATGCCCATTGTAAAACTGCTTGTCAGCAGAAGGAAAGTCATGATCATTACATCCCTTACCACAAACAAGTCTTGCTGTGTCGGTCCCCCTGCATAACGATTGCCGAGGACGCCATATACTCCGAACAGGGTGGCAAAAAGAACAATTTCAGCGCCGAGGAAAACCCAGAATCCAAGAATGTTCATCCTGTCCTGGTGCGTACGATATTCAAGCGGCAAGGCTGCGTTTGCTTTAGCTGACATGATTCTTCACCCCTTCTTTGCTGTTTCTCCATTTGCTTTCTATTGCACGGATTTCATCCTTTTTGACATGGAACCCTTCATCATAATCGAATGACCGGAAGGCGAGACCGGCGAAAATGCCGATGGCCGCTACAGCTGCAGCAACCGTCCATTCAAAGACGAGCAGGAAGCCTGCGATTCCGAAGACAAGACCCATATAAATAGGAATCCATGTGCTGCTTGGAAGGTGGATTTCCTCTATTTCCTCTTCACTCAATGGCTTGATCTCATCATTCTTTTTCATATGCCAGAATGCATCAAGCTTGTTTACCTCTGGCAGGGTAGCAAAATTATAATGCTGGACAGGTGATGCTGTTGCCCATTCAAGTGTACGTGCGTTCCAAGGGTCGTTCCCGATATTGCGCTCAGCATTCCGTGCGCTCCAATATATGTTATACAAGAAAGCCGCAAAGCCTGCAGCAAGGATGGCCGAACCGATGGCAGAAAGCAGCATTAGCGGGCCGAAGCCAGTTTCGGCAGAATAGGTGTAAGCCCGGCGTACCGCTCCGTCCAGACCAAGGAAGAACATTGGCATGAACGTAAGGTTAAAGCCGATCACAAACAACCAGAAATGCCATTTCCCGATTTTTTCGTTCAGCATGAAGCCAAACATTTTTGGCCACCAGAAGTATAGCCCGGCGAAGATTGGGAAAACAACACCTGGAATGAGCGTATAATGGAAGTGCGCGACCAGGAACAATGTATTGTGGTACTGATAGTCTGCCGCTGCCATTGCAAGCATGACTCCCGTAACACCGCCAATGACGAAGTTAGGGACGAAGGCAAGAGACCAGAGCATGGCAGTCGAGAACTTTATCCGTCCTTTCCGCATTGTGAACAGCCAGTTGAAAACCTTCACGCCCGTTGGTATCGCGATTGCCATTGTAGTGATCGAGAAAAATGAGTTCGCCGCAGGGCTGTTGCCCATTGTGTAGAAATGGTGAACCCAAACAAGCATACTGAGAACCGAAATGGCAACGATCGATCCAACCATTGATTTATACCCATAAAGTGTTTTTCTGGCGAATGTCGAAATGATATCCGAAAGCATCCCGAATGCCGGAAGTACAACGATGTATACCTCAGGATGTCCCCAGAGCCAGAACAGGTTTGCCCAAAGCATATCCATACCGCCGCCGGATACGGTGAAGAAATGGGTTCCGAACGTGCGGTCAAAAGTCATCAGCGCAAGTGCGACAGTGAAAATCGGAAAGCTTGCAACAATGATGATGGATGTGATGAATGTTGTCCAGCTGAACATGGGCATTTTCAGCATGGTCATTCCTTTTGTCCTCATTTTCAAAATCGTTACGACGAAGTTGATTCCAGTCATCAGGGTACCGGCACCAGCAATCTGCAGGGAGACTGCGTAAAAGTTATTGCCGATTCCCGGGCTGAATTCTTTCCCGGCCAGAGGGAAATAGGAGGTCCAGCCTGCGTCGGGAGAACCGCCGATGACAAAGGAAATATTGAACAGCATGGCGCCAGCAAATGTCAGCCAGAAGCTTAATGCGTTTAGCTGAGGGAATGCCACGTCACGGGCGCCAATCTGCAGCGGCACAACAAAGTTCATCAATCCGATCAAAAGTGGCATCGCAACGAAGAGGATCATTATGACGCCGTGTGTCGTGAAAACTTCATTATAGTGCTGTGCATTCAAAAATCCATTTTCGGGAACGGCAGTCTGTCCCTTCATCATCAAACCATCCATGCCGCCGCGGAAAAACATCACGACACCCATGAGGATATACATGATCCCGATTTTTTTATGGTCTACAGTAGTGAGCCAATCGGTCCATAGCCATTTCCATTTCTTGAAATACGTAAGGGCAGCCACAATCCCGACTCCGGTCAGGGCGATGGCGATTTGCGAGGCGAAGATCAATGGATCGCCTGTAACAAAAAATTCATCCCATTTAATGCCCATTATGTTCACCCCCGTGCGATTCCTCCTGGTTCATGCCGTCTTGTTCGCCATGTCCAGTATTTTCATTGCTTCCATCTTTATTCTTGTAATTATTCTTGTCTTCAAAAATCTTGCCTGGCCATCCATGTCCGCGATCGTACATTTCAGGATTTGTGTAATTTTTTGAATGAGAATCGGAATGGTCCACCCACTCCAGGTGTGTGTTCGAGAATGTCTTTCGGCCAAAGTGTGATGGCTCGAGCATTTTTTCATACTCTTTTTCGGTCATCTTAGGTGCTGTTTCCTTTACATCCTTCACCCATTGATCAAAATCTTCTTCTGTCTGCGCAAGGACTTCAAACTCCATGCCGGCATATCCCTGGCCGTTAAAGTTTGTATTGCGGCCGAGATAGGAACCAGGATTGTCAGCAACTAAGTATAACTGAGTTTCAGCTTTGGCCATTGTATACTTCTGTCCGCCTAGTGAAGGAATCCAGAAGCTTTGCATCGTTCCTGCAGAAGTCAGCCTGAAGTCAATCGGCCTGTCCTCAGGGATGTTCACATAATTAATCGTTTCTATTCCTTGTTCCGGATAGCTGAAAATCCACTTCCAGTCAGCTGATGTAACATGGATGACAAGCGGTTCCTTATCCTCATAACCTTTAGGTACTTCTTCTATTGCATAAATTGTCTTAATTGTAGGGATTGTCAATGCAATCACTATGATAATAGGGATAACAGTCCAAATAACCTCAATAACTGGATTGCCATGCTCTTCAGGAGGCTCATAATCCAGATTGTCCTTGCGTTCACGATATTTCCAGACGATGAACGCGAACAGCCCGAAGACCACTGCTATTATCAATAGCATGAGTACAATCGAGAAATTGATCAGTTCGAGAATTTGCCTCGCGATTGGTCCTTCAGGATTGAAGACGACCAGACTGTTCTCACAGCCGCTCAACAGTAAAACGGCTATGACCGAGGTGAGAGAAACCAACATGAGCTTGCCTCTTTTCATCACTGCAACTCCTTTCAACCCTTAAAAGTGTTCATTTTATCACAAAATTTTGTTCATTCGTTCACAAAATTGCCGTTCTGGTCCCCAGGATATAGGGAACACAGGGCAAACTTCATGCCGAATGGTGTGATAAAAATCACACTTGTTATGTTTGTAATGATTCTAACATAGAAATTGTGACACTTACGGGAGTGATTGTGAACATTTTATGAAAACAATTAATGTCATCTTGGTGAAAGTTTAACTGCGGGGCTTGACGTATTGATACTGCCCCATTTTTTAAAAAAGTGGGAAGTTATGTCGCTGCGGCTGCTGCTCTATCATTATCTTAAGATATTTAGTTTGGTTTAATATAAGGACGTAAGGGATTTATTTCCAGTAAAAAGGAGTAATTGGATAGGAAGCCAAAAGGTGTATAAGTGTCTTTTGGAAGTTATGGTGAATAGTTCAATTATGGTACTTTAAGAGAAAACAAATTTAATTGAAGGGGAGAGGTTTGATGCAACAGTACGTGTCCATTGTACATAATGAGCAAGTATTAAGGGGAATGCAGCATCTTCCAGAAGGGAAAAAACTGCCTGCAGTTATCATGCTGCATGGCTTTACAGGCAGCAAGCTCGAACCGCATCGCTTCTTTTTAAAAATTTCACAGGAGCTGGAGAGAAAGGGCATCGCCAGTTTTCGTTTCGATTTTCTTGGAAGCGGAGAAAGTGATGGTGACTTCGAGGATATGACAATCCTTAAAGAATTATCTGAAGCCAAGTCCATCCTTGAGTATGTTCATTCACACCCTTCCATCCATCCTGCTAGGGTATATTTACTTGGCTTTAGCATGGGAGGATTGGTCGCGAGTTTGCTTGCAGGGGAGCTATCTGATGCCATAAGGAAGCTTGTCTTGCTCGCTCCTGCTGGCAATATGGCAAAAAAAGCAGATCTTCTGGGACAGAATTCACTGTATATAGAAGAGAAAAAAGCCTATGACATTGGCGGTAATCTCGTTGGCAGCAAATTTATCGAAGAATTAAAATCGATCAAAGTATGGGAGCGCGCATCCGGCTACAATGGAGAAGTTTTATTAATTCACGGTACGGAGGATCAGTCTGTCATGTATGGCGACTCTTTGGAATATATCGAAAAATGTTATGGCAAACGGGCAAGCCTTGTGCCAATAGAAGGTGCGGATCACACCTTCAATTCCTTTCGGTGGGAAAAGCAAGTAATCGATGCTGTCACTGGGTTTTTGAAATAGTATATAGGCGAAGTCAACCAAAAAAGGGTGGCAGTGGACCCCCAAATCTAGGGGCCGGCCATTCAGCATAGAATTTGAACTGGGTTCAATCATTTCGACACGACCTACCACTCTGAATCTATTATATTATTAGGAAACAGCCCTCTGGCAAAAGCGCGTTTGTGCTCTGCCCACTTAAAACGACACGATGGGTTTCAATGGCTTTGGTGTTATGTTAATATAGCATTAAAATTGTAAGCGTTTCCATATATTTCTTCATCTTTTTTATATATCATAGATAAAACGAAGGATAACTGCTTATAAAATAATTCATAACATGTTCAACATTTCACATACTGTTATTCTTTTTATATGATAATCTTTAATTAGAAAAAGGAATAGGGAGTGAGTGAAATGATTTACTGCGAATTCAAACCTTTCTCCACTGATACTGAGACATACACCCAGGAAATTTTTGAAGAAATGGCAGGCGATCCGTTTGAAGCAATGATGTTCAAGGATGATGCAAACATCCCAGCCTACATTTGGACAGTGAACTACGTCATTATTGTCAAAAGGTGCTCCAAGTACATTACAGACCTTTCTTTTGAAAAGATTCCGAGAAACCCTGTCTGCGAATGATTTTTAGTTTATTATGTGAAATTATTCACATGTTGTATTCGAAATGTGTGTACTAAAAAAATCAGACCTGTCATGTGGGTCAGTGGAGGTCAGGAGAATGGGAACAAGCGAAAAAATCGTAAAGGATACTCATGAAGTTGCAGAAATGGTGGATGGCATTGTCAAGAAGGGAATCAGCGCACTATCAATGATGCGGGAGCTTGACCAGGAAAGCATCGATGTAATCGTAAAAGAAATGGCATTAGCAGGACTTGACCAGCATATGCCCCTGGCGAAAATGGCTGTTGAAGAAACGAAACGTGGTGTATATGAAGACAAAATCATCAAGAATATGTTTGCGACTGAATATGTGTACCATAATATTAAATATGACAAAACAGCTGGAATCATCGAGGAGAATGAACATGAAGGAATCTTAACGATTGCTGAACCTGTTGGGGTCATTGCCGGGGTGACGCCGGTTACCAACCCTACATCAACAACCATATTCAAAGCGTTGATATCCATAAAGACTCGGAACCCGATCATTTTCGCTTTCCATCCTTCGGCACAAAGATGCAGCAGCGAGGCAGCTAGAATCCTTCGCGATGCAGCCATCAAGGCAGGAGCCCCTGCCGATTGCATCCAGTGGATCGAAAAGCCTTCCCTGGAAGCAACACAGGCACTGATGAACCATCCGCAAATATCTCTGATCCTGGCAACGGGCGGATCTGGCATGGTCAAGTCAGCATACAGCTCGGGAAAACCTGCCCTTGGCGTTGGTCCGGGTAACGTTCCTTGTTACATCGAGCGGACTGCGAATGTCAAACGAGCGGTAAACGACCTGATTTTATCGAAAACATTCGATAACGGGATGATCTGTGCATCTGAACAAGCCGTTATTATTGATAAAGAGATCTATTATGATGTTAAAACAGAATTGATTGATAACAATTGTTACTTTTTAAATGATGTGGAACGAGAAAAGGTAGAAAAACTTGTAATCAATGAACATTCCTGTGCTGTGAACGCAGATATTGTCGGAATGCCGGCCTTCAAAATAGCGGAGATGGCGGGTGTCACTGTACCCGAAGATACTAAAATCCTTGTTGCTGAGTTGAAGGGAGTCGGGCCGCAATATCCACTATCAAGGGAGAAATTAAGTCCTGTCCTTGCATGCTATAAGGTGAATGGAACCGAAGAAGGATTGAAGCGCGCGGAAGAAATGCTTGAGTTCGGCGGACTTGGCCACTCTGCCGTCATCCATTCGACAAGTGATGATGTGATCAAAGCATTCGGTCTGAGGATGAAAGCGGGAAGAGTCATCGTGAATGCCCCATCATCCCAGGGTGCTATTGGCGATATTTACAATGCATATCTGCCTTCGCTGACGCTAGGCTGCGGAACGTATGGAGGGAACTCGGTTTCAACGAATGTGGGTACAATCAACTTGATCAACATTAAAAAGGTGGCGAGAAGGAATGTGAATATGCAGTGGTTCAAGGTTCCCCCTAAAATCTATTTTGAAAAAAATTCAACACAGTATCTTGCGAAAATGCCGAATATTTCCAAAGCTTTCATTGTCACAGATCCAGGGATGGTAAAGCTCGGATATGTTGACCGGGTTCTCTATCACCTAAGGAAGCGGCCAGATTATGTACACTGTGAAATTTTCTCCGAGGTAGAGCCTGACCCATCCATTGAAACCGTGATGAAAGGGGCGGAAATGATGAATAGTTTCCATCCTGATGTCATCATCGCGCTTGGAGGCGGCTCAGCGATGGATGCAGCAAAAGGGATGTGGCTTTTCTACGAATATCCCGATGCTGACTTCCATGGTTTGAAGCAAAAATTCCTGGATATCCGGAAGAGGATCGTCAAATATCCGCACCTTGGCCGCAAAGCACAATTCGTTGCGATTCCAACAACGTCAGGTACTGGGTCCGAGGTAACCTCTTTCTCCGTCATAACGGACAAAAAAGCAAATATCAAATATCCGCTGGCGGACTATGAACTGACTCCTGATGTAGCCATCGTCGACCCGCAGTTCGTCATGACAGTGCCAAAACACGTTACAGCGGATACCGGAATGGACGTACTGACGCATGCAATTGAAGCCTACGTAAGCTGCATGGCCAATGATTATACTGACGGCCTTGCCATCAAGGCGATCCAGCTGGTGTTCGAGTACCTTCCAAGGGCATACCGCAATGGGAATGATGAGGTTGCACGCGAAAAAATCCATAATGCCTCAACGATAGCCGGAATGGCGTTCGCCAATGCCTTCCTTGGGATCAACCACAGTCTGGCGCATAAGCTTGGTGCAGAATTCCATATCGCTCATGGCCGTTCCAATACGATCCTGTTGCCGCACGTCATCCGATATAACGCGTTGAAGCCAACAAAGTTCACTGCTTTTCCTAAATACGAAAGCTTTGTTGCCGACCAGCGCTATGCGGAAATCGCGAGAATCCTTGGCTTGCCTGCCCGTACCACAGAAGAGGGAGTTGAGAGCCTTGTCCAGGCGATCATCAAGCTTGCGAAGGAAATGGATATTCCAATGAGCATCGAAGCCAATGGTGTTGACAAAGAATCATTCGAGGCAAAAGTCGACTTGCTTGCGGAACGTGCATTCGAAGATCAGTGCACAACCGCAAACCCTAAGCTTCCGCTAGTGTCTGAGCTTGCCGAAATTTACAGGCTCGCTTATAAGGGAATCTAACGGTAAAGCACCAGCCATACGTGATGGCTGGTGCTTTTGTTTATTTGGTCAAGAGAAAGGAGTTGTCAAACGATATAATTTATCCGAAAAAAAGGAGCTTGCCATTGTTAATCAAGGTCGCTTCCTTACTGACAAGATGGAAATTGTCCCAATTATGCAAATGGTACCAATCCATTCCGCTATTCCGAATGGAACGTTGAGCCAGAGAACCGCCAGGATGGCCGCAGACAATGGCTCAGCACTCGCCAGCAGGCTTGTTTCCGAAGGCGATATGTATTTCAGGCTTTCAAGATAACAATAAAAAGCAATCAATGTCCCAAAAACGACAACGAATACAACAGCCAGTACGGACGTGAAAGACCAGTCTCCCGAGAAGTTCCACGGAGGATGGATAAAGCTGAAACCGATGCCCCCAATCATCATCCCCCAGCCAACTGTTAAAATCGAACCCCATTTTGCCAGAAGATTCCCTGGCTGCAGTGTATAATAAGCTAGGGCAAATGCCGAACTTATCCCCCAAAATACAGCTGCTCCCGAGATAGAAAGAGTTTTCAGGCTGCCTCCTGTAACGAGCAGGAATGTCCCGAGCAGGGCAATGCCAATCGCAAATGCTTCAATTGATGTTGGAAGAGCTCTCGAACGTAGGGAGAGATAGACCGTAATCAGGACTGGAGCAAGGTATTGCAAGATGGTCGCAGTCGCGGCATTGCCATGATCAATTGCCGCAAAGTACGTATATTGGACAGCCAGCATGCCAAACAGGGCAAAGGGGATCAACTGTTTGCGGTCACCGGATTCCTTCCAGATGATCCATATCTTTTCCTTTGTGCCTACGCTGGCATAAATCAAGAGAATTAAACCGGATGCCAGCAATCGGATGACAACCAGCCATTCTGGCGTGAAGCCTTGTTTTTGAAAAAGGAATTGGGCTACCGTACCTGAAACTCCCCATAAAATCGCTGCTGTCAGGACAAGGAGGATGCCTTTTGTTCCAGCTGGCGCAGCTGTAGCAACATTCGACTGCATATTTTGCCTCCATAAAAGTGTTTTTTATAGTATATCATCCATTCACGAAGCGGAATAGCTTGAATGAAAATAGTAAAATAAGACTAAAAGCCCACATAAAATAGTAGAAATGAAACTTTTAAATATTTTTAGAATATTATAACATCTAATCTGGTAACCTATTACTTGTTTCCAGGAGGCTATTTATGAAAAAGAAACCATTTTTAACGCTGGCGCTAGCCGCCACTATCGCAGCAAGTCCATTGGCTGCACAGGGGATTTATGCAGGGCCGGCGGAAAGCGTTCAGCAAGCCCAGTCTTTGAACGTATTCGACAACAAGGTCCTTAATAACATCAATGTTGAAAACATCTATAACAATATTGAATACCTTTCAAGGACACCACGTGTCGCAGGGACAGAGGCGGAGCAAAAAGCGATTCAATATGTTAAAGAACAATTTGAATCATATGGCTATAAAACAGAACTCCAGGAATTCACATTTTATGGATATACTGCTCCGCATACCGTCCAATTAACAGTGGATGGCTATCCAGGTGAATTGATTCCCAAATCCTTTACTTATGGGATGGATGGGAATGTTTCTGGTGAACTGGTTTTTGCTGGGTTAGGTCAGGAGGAAGATTTCGAGGGATTGGACTTATCAGGCAAAATTGCTTTGATCCAGAGGGGAGCCATTTCATTTGCTGACAAGGTATTAAATGCAGCCGCGAATGGGGCAGCAGGTGTCATTATTTATAATAACACCCCTGGCGACCTGAATGGAACCTTTGGCGAGCCAAATGACGCATACGTGCCGGCTGTCGCAATTTCAAAAGAGGCAGGAGAAGCATTGCTTGCTAAACTCAATAATGGGGAAGCATTGACGGCTTCCATCTATCTCGAGGGCGCGGAAGCTGGGATGCGCACTTCCCATAATGTGATTGCAACAAAGGCGCCTACGAATAAAAACAAAGCAACAAACGGAATCATCGCGCTTGGGGCACATCATGATTCTGTTCCGGGAGCTCCAGGGGCAAACGATGATGCATCCGGTACGGCAATGACACTTGAACTTGCACGGGTGTTTAAAGATCTTCCAACAAATAAGGAGATGCGATTCATTACCTTCGGTGCTGAAGAACTTGGATTGATCGGTTCACGCCACTATGTAAGCCAGCTGTCTGAAGATGAAAAGAATCGTTTTGTCGGCTATTTTAACATGGATATGGTCGGCAGCCGGGACGCGGGTGACCTGGTCATCAATACTGTTGATGGTTCAAGGAACATTGTCGCGGAATATGCTCAAGAGTCCAGCGCCAGATTAAACGGGGAGCCGACGCCAATCCAGGCAGGCGGCAGCAGTGATCACGTTCCATTTTATGAGGCTGGGCTTCAATCTGCATCCTTTATCCACCGTCCATTAGAGCCATGGTACCACACGCCGGAAGACACGATTGATAAAATCAGCAAGGAGAAGCTCCAGGATGTTGCTGAAATTGTCGGCACAGCAGTCTATGACCTTGTCAGGCCGGAAAACCAGGGACCGGCGGGTAAAAGAGATAAGGAGCAAAAAGTTCCGCACCTATATTATGAAGAGCAGATTCAGTGATAAACAGGGAAGCACGGGAGACCGTGCTTCCTTTAATATTTTGGTAAAGACGTTCTCATTTTAAATACCCTTCGTTTTTTAGATAGAGATTATGGAGATATTGAACGGTTGTTTCGTAAACTGATTATCACCATTCCTCTCTATCACTTTATTAAGACGGGCATACAATAAAAATAACAAAACTTTAGCTTCTTTTTCATTTAATTGAAATTGTTCCTTTCATTCTTTGTTTTTGCAGAAATTACCATTCTACTTCCTGCAAATTCGATATTCTCTCTTCCTATAACCAGCTTGTCGCTGAACCGCTATTCTATTTCGGCTGAACTTGCTAACAGTTTCATATTTGCATCCAAATGGTCAGCATGACCAATCAATTCTAATAGGGATTTTAACCAAACAACAGGGTTTCGATGAGGAACATCAGATTCATCTCTATCAATCTGCTTTTGAACGATTGCCAAGTATACTTTAGAAAGCAAAGTTTGTCGTTTAATTATCTCCGGTACCCATCTTCCGATAGCTTCTTATTCTAATCAGCCATAAAAATAATCACTCAGGATCGCACCTAAAGAGAAATTTGACATACAACGAATAAGATATGGATATTTATTCCAATACCCGAATGTTTATGGTAAAGTAAAATAAAAATGGATACTAGTCCAGAAGGGGAAGGGGCAGCAATATTGGACATTTTCATTATCATTCTTTTAATAGTGTTCAGCTATGATTTTACAAAAATGCGGCAGCAAAATGAGAGAATGATTGAACAAAACGAACGGATTCTATCACATTTGGAGGCTATGAAGAATAAAAGTGAAAAGGAATAGCATTATACCGATCAAAAATGCAATAGTATTCTAAATATAAGCAGACCTGGTTTCTTATTTCTTCATATATATCGTGAAGGGATCAGTTTCAAGGTACGGGGTAATCCTGGTAGGTTGATAAAATCATAGGGGAAGCGTTGGACTGTGAAAAACGAACTTACGAATGAAAATGTAGCCGTATAACGCGTGAATGCGGTACTTTTGGCAAACGTGATTACACCCGGCGGACGATAGAAAAAAATACCGTGTACATAACGATTTTTATAAAAAAACCCGCCGGATTTTTTCGGCGAGTCGATATCCTATCTTGAAAATTGTGTGAACAGTTTCTTGTGGATCATGGCTGGGCATTTTGTGCCATGCGTGAGTGAATTTGCTATTGCCACAACTGTAATTATTTTTTGGCAGGAATGATGAAAGTTAATGAATCACCCGCCAATTATGATTGCAAGTCGCATGGATGATCCCGTGTTTCTTGAAATAGTCAGCCAGTATTTCTGTCATATCCCTTTGGATTTCCCTAAGGACAGGCTTACCCTTGAACATTGGATAATTGCCGCCTCCACCTGCCCGGTAATTATTCATGACAACATCATAGGAGGCATCTGATTTTACCGGTTCATCCTTGTAATTCAGCTCGGTGACACGCTCGCCTGCCGGACGGGAAATATCTAAGGTGTATTGTATTCCTTCCCACATATCATAGTTGTAATGCTGAGGCTTCGGTTTTTCGAATGAGGGGTTCACGATCAGTTCTCCATCCTTGACATCAAAGTAGAGCGCGCTTTTTTCAAGCGCCGCTTTGAGGTCGGCTCCTGTAATCCTGATGACCTTCAGGGTGTTCGGATAGATATAGTTCGAGACAATATCCCGCATAGTTACCTCGGCAGGGAAGCCGGGGGATTCATTGTGGAAGAGAGCCGTTGCCGATATATCGGCTCCAGCTGCATCCATTTGAACCTTATTGATGAACTCAATCAGCGGGTTGTCCTCCATGCGAATATCAAATGCAGACCTGACGCTCATGTCACCGACGATTGTCCCAATTGGCTGGTCAAGCCACTTTTGGGACTGGATTTCATACGATTTGGCCAGCTCCAAAATGGCTTGCTCCGCTTTGGCTTCATTAACCTCGATAATGGCAGCAGATTTGTCTTTCACCTGCCACTTTCCATATGAGAACTCAAAAGAAACCTGGATCTTTCCGAATGACTGGGCGTTGAAACCAGGCTGGACAACCGTTACACCGTTCAATTCGCATACGAGCTTCCGGTGCTGATGCCCTGTAAGCAAAACGTCGATTCCTTCAATCTCAGTGCAAATCCTGTAACCCTGGTTCTCTCCGGTCAAGGTTTCTGCCGGTTCACCTGTTTCCGGCTCGCATTCTATACCGCCATGATAGGAAACGATTAGCAAATCGAATTGCTCATTTTGCTGCAGGTATTTGACCCATTCCTTTGCTGTCGAATAGGCATCAGGAAATTCGAGGCCTTTGATATGATTTGGGTTTTCCCAGTTCGGGATATAGTGGGTAGTCAAGCCGAGCAGAGCTACCCTAAGGCCATTATCGAATTCTTTAATCATAAAGGGACGGCCAAAAGCAGGCTGGTTTGTTCCTGATTCCAGGATGTTTGCCGACAGCCAGGGGAAATTCGATTCGCTGACTGCCTTCTCCAGTAAATCCTGTCCGTAATTGAATTCATGATTCCCTATAACTGCTGCATCATACTTCAGATAATTCAAGATTTTCACCATAGGGTTTTGTTCATTTGGCTGATGCCTCGCATGATGATAAGTAAGGGGAGTGCCCTGGATTAAATCTCCGTTATCAATCAAGAAACTGTTATCAGCCTGTTTCATTTCCTCTTTTAATGGGAGAGCAAGCTTCGCCAGCCCATATTCTACTTCTTGATTGTTCCCATAACTGATTGGCATGAGATTTCCATGGATATCACTCGTCTGGAGAATCACAAGCTCGCAACTTCTTTCACGGTTCTTCATCCTGTCACTTCCTTTCTGTAATCATTTTTAACTCTTTTACGGAAGAAAGCAGTTGATACTCGAATGTTAACATACAAGCTGCAGTCTTCCTGGATAGATCGATTTATGGGTTCGAAAATCCATAGAAACCTGTGGAAACTGTTATATTCCATTGTAAGTGGACTATTGCTCCTAGTCCAATTCCTTAATGAATGATAAATCTGAAAAACGAGGGTACATATCAATGCAAGACTTATCAAAAAAGGATGCCGGCCAGTATTGAATATTTTATCATTAAAAATTTTTAATGATACAGAAGTTTCCAAGAGGGAAGGAAAGGTTTAAACCAAATAAGGCTGGGGAGGAAAGGAATGATATAGATAGGTTCGTAATGATCATCTAACAAAAGGGTAAGGATAGCGGAGAATAAAACGCAGGTCACACATTGAAAATCCCGATCAGAAAGTAATATGATAAAAAGCCAATAGAAATAAGCTGTAAAAAAGGTAAAAGACAAAGGACCATCTTCGGATTGGATGGCCCTTTTCTTAAGTCACGCCTTTACTTCTTCTTTTGCAAATTCGATTTCGAACCCCAGATCTTCCAGCATTCTATGGTCAGCGGTGCTTTCCTGTCCGGCTGTGGTTAAGTAGTCTCCAACAAAAATGGAATTCGCGGGATAAAGTCCTAAAGGCTGAAGACTTCGGAGGTTCACTTCCCGTCCGCCGGAAATCCTGATTTCTTTTGATGGATTGATGAATCGCATTAGACACAGGACCTTCAGGCAGTATCGTGGATTCAATTCATTCACGCCTTCAAGCGGGGTACCGTCAATAGCATGAAGGAAATTGACAGGTATTGAGTCAGCATTAAGATTTTTTAAACTTCTGGCCATATCGACTACATCCTGCTTTGTTTCCTTCATGCCAACAATGACACCAGAGCATGGCGAAATACCGGATTTCTTGACGAGTTCAACTGTATCGACACGATCCTGGTATGTATGTGAAGTCGTGATTTCTTCATGATGGTTCTTTGAAGTATTAAGGTTATGATTGTACCTGTCCACTCCCGCTTCTTTCAAGATGCCAGCCTGTGAAGGATTGAGGATACCGAGGCAGGCACAGACCTTTAGACCATAGCGATGCTTGATTTCCCTGATAGCAGAAGCGACCGTATCGAGTTCTTTATCACTTGGTCCTCTGCCGCTAGCTACAATGCAATAGGTTCCTGCGTTCAGCTTAAAAGCTTGCTCTGCCCCTTTAAGAATTGTATCCTTATCGACCATGCGATACTTCTGGACAGGCGCGTCCGATATTGAAGACTGAGCACAGTAGCCACAATTTTCCGGACATAATCCTGATTTAGTATTTATGATCATGTTCAATTTGATCTTGTTTTTGAAGTAAAAGTGACGGATCATATAGGCGGCATCAAGTAATTCAAGCAACTCTTCATCAGGACTCTCAAGGATACTCATAGCCTCTGACTCTGTGAGCTCAACTCCATCAAGGACCCTGCCAGCAAGTTCTTTCCATTTTCCCAAGAAAGTTCCCCCTCTCTTTTGCAAAAATTATGCTGCTTTTCTTAAATGCTTGAAGCTCCCTTTTGATAAAACAGTCCTTTCAAGCCTATGTCCCATGATCCCGGCAAAAACAGCGAGGATGATGTCCTTCGGAAGCGGCGCGACCATCCAGAGCCAGGCCATTCCGTATGTGAATCCTTCTGGCGCAGCTGCCCAAAGTTTATAGGCGAAGTACATCCAGTTTGTTCCAATTGCATAATTGATTACCAAACCAATGAGTGCTGCAGTGATAAAAGCTGAAAAGGAGCGATTTTTCTCGATGATCTTACCTGCTGCGAATGCGGTGAATATGAAAGAGAGAATAAAGCCGAAAGTTGGGCTTATGAATGTCGACAGGCCAGCCCCGAACTTAGCAAAGACCGGAACTCCCGCCAGACCGACAAGTGCATAGACCATCATTGAAATAGCACCAAGCCGGCTGCCGAGAATGACACCTGCTAGAATCGCGAAAAATGTTTGTAATGTAATTGGTACCCCGCCAACTACCATAAATGGCGCAAAGGAAGTAATGTTCGCGCCAATCGCCATTAAAGCAACGAACATTGCCGCCAATGTTAAATCAAGCGTTTTCAATTTCATTTAGAACATCCCCTTTCTTGTGGTATAAAAAAAGAATAAACTTTGTGAATATTTTATGTCAACCTTTTTATTTATAGGTTAACAATATAGGCTGTTTGAATGCTTCAGGAAAAACAGAGGAAAAATCAGTATGAGTAGAAGTGAATGCATGGTTGGGCTGTTCCCAAGGATTGTCAAGATAAAAAGAAAACGGCCACTAAATTTGCCGAGTGTGGGAAGAACGTTTGGATGAGATGTTTCAATAAAAAGGAAATTTATGGCTGGAGAGTGGGACATAAACACGTTGATAAAAAGGTAACGTAAGAGCAGGATGCACTCCCTTTGGGGGCGCGGAGAGCAGCAAAAGGTAACGCAAGAGGGTGTTGCACTCCCTTTTGGGGCGAGGGGAGTAGCAAAAGGTAACGCAAGAGCAGGATGCACTCCCTTTTGGGGCGCGGAGAGCAGCAAAAGGTAACGCAAGAGCAGGATGCACTCCCTTTGGAGGCGCGGGGAGTGGCAAAAGGTAACGCAAGAGCAGGATGCACTCCCTTTGGAGGCGCGGAGAGCAGCAAAAGGTAACGCAAGAGCAGGATGCACTCCCTTTGGGGGCGCGGGGAGTGGCAAAAGGTAACGCAAGAGCAGGATGCACTCCCTTTTGGGGCGCGGAGAGCAGTAATAGTGATCAAAAATGTGGATTTTTAAGCTACCGTTCAATGAAAAGTGAATCACTGGCGTGGCTTTTCGCTGACTCTAGTGCGATGCTCTGTCAGCCCTTGTTCAAAACCCGAACTTTAAGCAACAATCTTTAAGAAATGACCGAAACAAATAAAAGCAGTGCTTACACGCACCGCTTTTTATAAATTTTACGATCATTTTTTTTCCCTGATATTCGCCATGATTAAGCCGCTTTCCGGCAGGGATGGCACTTGGTCGAGCGGGAAGCTTAAATCTTGTTCCGGAATTTCATAATGAATGTCATTGACGAGGAAGTCAATGCTCGCTTTCATGATTTCTACAGTGATACCTTCTCCCGGGCAGCGGTGGCCTTTAGAAGGATCCCCTCCACCTTGCGGGATGAAGCTGAAAAGGTTGCCATCCCACCCTTTAAATCTTTCTGGCTTGAAATCATTTGGTTCGTTCCAGAGCCGGGGATCGTGGTTTGTTCCATACATATCGAGAATGACGAGCATCCCTTCTTTGAATTCGGCCTCCTTCCAGGTGAAATCTTTTTTTGCCCTTGCTCCAACGAATGGACCAAAAGGATAGTATCGGCGGACTTCGTGTGAAAACATCTCAAGATAGCCGCTGTCCTCTTTCTCTAGTTTATCTTTTGTTTCAGGATGCTCGTGCAGGGCTAATGCAGAAAAGGTAATGAAAGTAGCAATCGCCACGATGGGACGAAGTACGTTGATCAGTTCCACCGCCGCCATGCGTGCATCCAACTGGCTTCCATCAAGGTTTTTATGGAATGCAATCTCATGGATAGCAGAACCTTGTGCTGATGTAAGTTTGCCGCTTCGGACATTTTCAATGATCTCGATGATCCATTCCTCTGATCTAATTCTTGCTCTCCTTCCTTTCCAATGCCTTGGGCCCACTGCGCCAAAAGCGTCGACCATATCACTGAAATCATCTGCCCGTCTCTTTATCTCTGATTCCTTAAGAGGCACGCCCGACCAATGGCAGGCAATCCGGCACAATATTTGCTTAGCTTCTTCGAACAAGGTAACTTTTTGCTGGTTTGTCCATCTAGGAATGGAAGCGCGGAACTGTTCTCTTGTCAGCTTTGCAAGACGCTGCTGATGGGGAGGCGTCATCAGGGACATAAAAAGCAGTTTTCTATGTGTATGGGCATCGCCATCCATTGTCTGGACGGCATTTTCCCCGAATAATGTTTTCTGCACCCGTTTAGGGGCCGCGCCGTTCCGCTGGAAAAAGTCCTGATCATAGAATAGTCTTGCTCCTTCTTCACCAGCCAAACAAATGACTTTTTGGCCAAGGAGACGAGCTTCAAACAAATCGGTTTTGTAACGATTCATTCTGTTTCCAATGAATAGGTAGCCTTCCTGCATCTAAGCAATGCTGTTATCAAGACTTCGATCATGCGGGAATCTTTCATTCATAAGCAAATTGACTCCTTTTTAAGGGTAGTATCCACTGGTTACTTTGCACCTCTTTTGAAAAAATAAAACAAATTCCTGTATGGACTAAATGTTTTTTTGAAAAAGTATAACGAAAGGAGGTAGGTACCTATGGGTAAATGGAATGAACAAGCTGCTGCGAATAATAATCTTTCTGAAGAAACAATCGCAAGTTCCAGGCTTTTAGGCAAACAGGGGCTTCGGGCAGAAGAGTCTTTAGAAGAACTTGCGGATGGCGGAGAGAGGAACGAATCAATCGATGAACAGCTGAAACAGCATCAGCCAGGAATGTAAACCTCGTTTTAGGCATGTTTGATGCAGGGCCAATTCTTTTACCTGGTTAACAGACTGCGGTAAAATAAGGAAAAGTGAGTTTGGGGAGAGGAGTTACAAGTGAAACAACTAGAGTCCTGCATAGAAATCATCAGAAACTCAACAGACATCGTCGCTCTTACAGGTGCCGGAATCAGCACCGAGTCTGGGATCAGGGATTTCCGTTCACGAATCGGACTGTATAAGATGGTACCGGAATCCATCCTGTCATTGGATTATTTTTATAGTAATCCAAAGGAATTTTATACATTTGCCATTGAACACCTTTATCATCCAAAGGCAACGCCGAACAGAGGACATGAAATTTTAGCGAAGTGGGAGAAAGAAGGGCGTTTAAACCACATCATCACCCAGAATATCGACGCCCTTCATCAAAAAGCGGGGAGCAAGAAGGTTATCGAGTTTCATGGAACGATGAAGACCGCTTCGTGCCAGAATTGCGGGTATAAGTATTCCACTGAAGAGATGGCTGCCAGGAAGAAAACCATGGCAAATTTTTATGTATGCAGCCATTGTTCATCGCTGGATGAAAAGGAGCGCTATATCAAACCAGATGTCGTACTTTTTGGGGATGCAGGGGAGTGGTTTACTGCAGACGGCATTGAACACATCCTGAATGTGGTTAATGAAGCGGATTGCCTTCTGATTTTGGGTTCCAGCATGAAGGTTACTCCATTTTCAATCTTCCCGCAATACAAGGATCCTGACGCTCCAATGGTCATCATTAATAGGGGAGGCACTCCATACGATTTCTCGCCTGACTCTTGTGTGATCGAAGATTCAATTGGTGCTGCCCTTGATGAAATAGACAAACACCTTTAAAAAAATGAGCACGGATCCATTTCCGTGCTCATTTTTGTTATCTTACCCGATTATTGATTTCTCTCTCTGGAAGAGGGCGTTCAACACTTTTCGCTGCAGGCTGATTTTCGGATGGATCGTCCGCATAATCCTTGAAAGCGGGTTCTCCCAAATCCATTTTGCCAGCACTAAATGAGTTGATTGGATACTTTACTTCCTTTTTCACTACTTCAAAGTTATAGCCGGATACAGAACTTACAGGGGAGCTGGCCATTTCCTCCTTTATCGATTCTATTTCCTCAATGGCTTCCTGTTCGTTTTTATAGGATCCCAGGATATGCTTCTTCGAAATATCCATGATGAATCAGCCTCCTATTGGGTTTTGTCCTCCTATACCCAAAAAGGGGATTCTCCTAACAAAAAACGCTTTATTTCCCATTAAATGGACTTTTTCTTCTGCCTTTATGATAAACTGTTCTTTAACAGATTCCGAACAAACGGAAGAGGAGGAGGAAGGATGATAAAGTATCCGCGGTTTAAAGAAAAAGGAACGATAGGCGTAAGTGCCCCTTCTTCCGGGGTACCTGAATACCTCCATTCAATCATCAAGTCTGCATGTGAGCGAATGGTGGAAAAGGGCTTTAAAGTGATATGCGGGGAAACGGTCTGGACACAAAAAAAGGCAAAATCCGCGCCTGCAGAGGTCCGGGCGGAAGAACTGAATAAGATGATGCAGGATGTTGGAATCGATATGATCATTCCTCCGTGGGGTGGTGAACTATTGATCGAAATGCTGGAATACCTTGATTTTGATAAAATGGCAGAGAAGTGGATTTTAGGATATTCGGATGTCAGCGCACTGTTATTCGCAACGACTTTACAGACCGGAATGGCTACTGCACATGGAACGAACCTGATCGACCTGAGAGGTGAATATTCAGATTCGACCACAGCAATGTGGAAAACGGTCCTTTCAACGAATAATGGAGAAGAAGTCCTTCAGCATTCATCGGAAAAATTCCAAAGGATGTGGAACCATGATGAACCTTCCCCATATGTTTTTCACCTGACAGAACCAACATATTGGAAAACAGTCTCCGCTGACAAAGTTGAATTGAGGGGGAGGCTCCTTGGTGGCTGTATCGACATACTGATGCACCTTGTTGGCACGCCATATGGTGATGTCCGACAATTTAGGGAGCGATTTATCCATGGCGACCCGGTTATTTGGTTCCTGGAAAATGTTCATTTGAACACAACAGGTTTACGGAGGGCTTTGGTCCAAATGAAGCTTGCCGGCTGGTTTGAGAACTGTTCTGGCATCATGTTCGGACGGAGCGCGGCAAATGATCCAGTTGATGATTATGAAATCGAAGATGTTTATCGTGACCTTTCCGAAGAACTTCAGGTGCCAGTCATATACGATATTGATTGCGGGCATATGCCTCCGCAAATGACATTTATAAATGGGGCATTCGCAGAAGTGGTTGTGAAAGACGGAAAGGGCACGGTTGTGCAGCGTTTCGTGTAGAAGAAAATGAACAACGAGGGGATCAAAGCGCAGGTAATGGAGGTTGTAACCTTAAGATTACTTTTCGTTAAGCTGATACCGCTTTTTGCTATTCTAGGTACATAGGATGAAGAAAAACCTATTATAATTGGATAATAACAAGGCGCATGAACTCAATCATGCGCCTTCTTTTGGATTATTTTCTTTTTCCGTTCAAATCGACTCCGATGGCGGCTCCATTCCTGCTTGAATCGGCAACACCTTTGAATTGGCCATTTTCATGGTCAATCAAGATGCTTTGGACGTTCCCAATGGTCGTTGTCTGTGGTCCAAATTTATGGCCCATTCCGTTCAGCCTGGAGATGGTTTCCGTGCTGATGCCATCTTCATAACGGTATGAGTTAAGATTATTAGTATAGATTCTCGGCTCCTCCACAGCTGCTTTAAGCTCCATATCGTACTCGATCGCATGGAGGATTGTCTGGAGCACGGAGGTGATGATTGTTGGTCCGCCTGGTGAACCTACTGTCAGGACAGGTTTGTCTTCTTCAAAAACGATGGTAGGGGTCATGCTGCTGAGCGGGCGTTTATTTGGTTGTACTTCATTCGCACCGCCTGGGACAGCGTCAAAGTCTGTCAGTTCGTTGTTCAGCATAATGCCATATCCAGGGACCATGATTCCTGTACCGAAAAGCTGTTCAATCGTCGTAGTGTAGGAAACGACATTTCCCCATCTGTCAGTTACGGTAAAATGAGTTGTTTCTCCGTACTGACGATCATTTGGCTGTGCCGTCGGCGTATAATTTGCCTTATCCGTCTCAAATTTCCACGGGTCACCAGCTGTAACCTCCTGGTTGGCTGCATCAAGGCTGATGAGCTGTTGGCGCTCCTTAATATAATCAGGGTGAAGCAGGCCGTTAACCGGAACTTTGACGAACTCGGGATCGCCCGCATAGGCTGCTCTGTCCGCATAAGCCAGATGCATCGCTTCCGCAAGCAGATGGTACTTCTCAACGGACTTGACATCATACTGAGAAAGATTGAAATCATCAAGAATCTTAAGCATTTGCAGAAGGAAGACACCGCCTGAGCTTGGAGGAGGCATGCTGGCGATTTTATATCCCTGGTAATCTCCCCATACTGGCTCATCGATTGTCACATCATAATTTCGCAGGTCTTCAAGAGTAATAGAACCGCCAAAATCCTGGACGACTTGGGCAAGCGCTTCACCAATTTCTCCATTGTAGAAGGCATCCGAACCCTGTGCGCGAATCAGCTTGAAGGTTTTTGCCAGATCTTTTTGGACAAGAAGATCGCCTTCCTTTAACGGTTGTCCGTTTGGTAGGAAAACATCTTTTGCTGGCGTGCGGGCGAGTATGTCCTGATTGTCAGCAATCGCTTCAGCAAGCACAGAATCAATAGGGAAGCCTTTGTCTGCAAGCTTGACGGCTGGGCTGATCAACTGCTGCATCGGCCGCGTTCCCCACTTTTCGTGAGCAGTTTCCAGGCCTTTCAGGGTACCAGGTACTCCGACGGCAGTTCCGCCAGTTGAGCGGACGCCAAATGGAATGGGTTTTCCATTCTCATCAAGGAACATATCTGGCGTCGCACCTTGAGGGGCGCGTTCACGGCTGTTCACAATCGTCGTTTCCTTCGTCTTTCCATCAAATACCATCATGAAGCCGCCACCACCGATTCCGGACATCATCGGTTCTGTGACATTCAAGGCATATTGGATGGCGATTGATGCATCAATGGCATTTCCGCCTTTCCTCAGGACTTCTGCCCCGATTTCAGAGGCAAGCGGATGAGCGGTCGCCACCATCCCATCCTTCCCAAGGTCAACCTGGGTATATTGGTCATAATCGAACTGAGGCTTTTCCGCCTGTCCTGCGAGCGGCATCGTTCCAGCTAAAAGCAGGACTGACAATAGGGCAAACAACCCTGTTTTTAATAATTTCTTCATTGATTCCCTCCTCTTGTAAATGACTTCATTCATATCGTAGGGAATAAGAAAGGAAGAAGGCAAACGATATGAATGAATTTTTAGAATTTTGAATCTTTTATACCAATCATCTTGATATGACTAGGGAAAAAGCCCTAATGAATTTAAAAACCGCATAGAAGGGAAAAGGGCAGGATATAGAAATATGACACCCTTTCTTGAAGGTGTCAGGATATATTCAGGCAATCCCGGCATATATTTTAAAGGGACCAATTAAAAGGAGAGATGACTATGCCATCCGGGCAACATGAGATAAACATTGGTATTCCGATTGAGAGTGTTTGGGAATTTGTAAAAGACATGGATCACTGGGCTCCGTTGCTGCCTGGCTATATCAGCCATGAAAAAATAAGTGAAAAGATGTCTAATTGGACTTTTAAAGAAACCATTGGCTTCATGAAAAAGAAAATAAGCCTCCAGGTAACGATTAAAGAATGGAAAGAACCGACAAAAGTAACATTCGTTTTAAAAGGTATCAATGAGAACCTGACCGGCAACGGATATTTCCTTGCGGAAGCAATATCGTCAAATGAAACGAAAATGACCGGTTTTCTGGAAATGGAAGCCCATGGAGCCATGGCACCGGTCATGAACGGGGTCTTGAAGAATAATCTTCCGAAAACCGGGCAGGAGCTGACAGAAGCGATCGCAAGGAAACTGACAGGAAAAATGCAAAATGATTAGCCGGCATGAATATTGCCGGTTTTTTATTTGCAGGCCTATGTTAAAGAATATAAAGAGTAGGATAGAATGTTATTTTGGTTCTACTGACTTACGAAGAGGATAGTGAGAGAAAGTTACTTCATATCCAATTGAAGTAATTTGCCTATCCAAATGGTTCAATTATATAAACAGAAATGATGGATTTTCCAATCCGGTTATATTCTTTAAATGAAATTGAAAACATCCTTATCAGGAACGAATTTGAGTCCATGAAATCTATGTTGGAAATCGAGAGGGAGAAACCTTTTCAGTATTTGAATGCAGTTCTTATGGAATTACATAGCCTGACTAGATGCACTTGTAATGGCATAAAAAAACTCGTCCAAAATGACGAGTTTTTTTTCAGTTTCTCTGTTCGAAGTACTCCTTAATCAGATCCTCGAGGTGTGATATATCCGTCTTTCCCGAATGAGAAAGAGAGAGGATCATACTATCAAGGATAGCTTTGCGCGGAGCTGTTGAATGGAGCAATTCATCCTGGATGAAATCGAGCAATTCGCGAGAAGCCATATCGGATGATGTTTTTAACGCTGAAACTTCCTTACACAGCCTTTTCCTGAAATCATGGTTATCCAATTCTGCGGCTGGAAGCCACTTTTCGAGCAGCAGGGGTTGGAACAACTGCTCACCAGATTGTGAAGCTTCCTTTGCGATCGCTTTGATCCTAGAAACACTGTAGCGGACAACCTCCTGCAAACCAGTATTTTCTCCGTGTGCCATCGTATAATAGCGGGTGTTTTGCTGAAGAATGCCAATGAACATGATGGCAGCGTCCAAAAGGTATGGCTTCATTCCTTCATCAGAGAGTTCAGTCAGCCTTTCGTAAATCCAACGAATGGTCTTCAGTTGGACAGTTTTAAGGAAATGCTTAAGTTCCTCATCGTTTGAAAAATATACTTCCTCAAAAAGAGGAATCAGCTTATTTTCACGATTGGTCTTCATTTGTAGCTCGATCTGCCTGGTGAAAATTTCTGGATCGGAAGGGTCCTCACCAATTAACAATTCATTCCGTTCTATATCTATTTTTTTGAAGATCGTTTTAAAGATTTCGATTAAAAGTTCGTTTTTTGAAGAGAAATAATTATAGAAGGTCCCTTTAGATATACCGCTGTATTCCAGTATGTCCTGGATGGATGTTGACTGGAAACCCTTTTCAATAAAAAGCTGATGTGCCGTATTCAGTACGTGGCGCTTTCTTTCGTTCATTCTATTCACCTGACCCTTATTAGACCGACTGTACAAATTATATCCTACACTAACTTTTCGGAATATACAAACCGCTTTATTCCAATGTTTTTTTATGTTGAAAAATTTGAACCGTTGGTATATGCTAATGATTATGCAAGAATGAAAAACTGAATAGGAGGATTTGAATGCAACAAAAACCAGTTACATCCGGACGCCCGCCGTACGGGATTCTAGCAGTACTGATTGTCGGTGCGTTTATCGCATTTTTGAATAATACATTGCTTAATATCGCTTTGCCGTCTATCATGACAGACTTGGACATCGGCCCATCTACTGTTCAATGGCTGACAACTGGGTTCATGCTTGTTAGCGGAGTCATGATACCGATGAGCGCTTTTTTGATTGAGAAGTATTCCGTAAGAGGTCTATTTTTAACTGCAATGGGCTTGTTTACAGCGGGGACCGTTCTCGCAGGAATAGCAGAGGTGTTCCCGATCCTGCTTACCGGCAGGATGATCCAGGCTTCCGGAACAGCTATTATGATGCCTTTGCTGATGAATGTCATGCTTGTCAGCTTTCCGATTGAAAAACGAGGAACCGCGATGGGAGTATTCGGACTTGTGCTGATGTTCGCTCCTGCGATTGGCCCGACTTTATCAGGCTGGCTGATTGAGCATTATGATTGGAGGATGCTTTTCCATTTCATCACCCCGATTGCTGCTACCGTACTTTTACTTGGCTTTTTCATGCTGAAGGACAAGAAAGAAAAAATCAACATTCGATTGGATTTTCTGTCAGTAATCCTTTCGAGCATCGGTTTCGGGGGACTGCTCTATGGTTTCAGCTCTGCAGGTACAAAAGGATGGGATAGCCCCCATGTATATGCAACACTGGCGCTTGGCGCTTTATCGCTCATCATCTTCATTGTGCGCCAAGTAAAGCAGGAAGATCCGATGCTTAATTTCCGCATCTACCAATATCCTATGTTTGCCCTTTCCTCCGCAATTACCATGGTTGTCACGATGGCCATGTTCTCTGGCATGCTTCTTCTGCCAATCTACGTTCAGACCGTACGGGGCATCTCCCCGCTCGATGCAGGTTTGATGCTGCTGCCGGGAGCCATTGTGATGGCATTCATGTCTCCGATCACCGGAAGGCTATTTGATAAATTTGGTGGAAGGATTCTGGCAATTACCGGGTTGACTATCACAGTTGTGACCAGTTACTATTTCAGCAAGTTATCGATGGAAACGACCTATACACAACTGATCATCCTCTATACTGTTCGGATGTTCGGGATGTCAATGGTCAATATGCCAGTATCAACGAATGGATTGAACCAACTGCCGACGAGGTACTATCCACATGGTACAGCAATGAACAATACAATGCAGCAGGTCTCAGGAGCGATCGGAACAGCCTTGCTCGTTACGATCATGTCCAACCGCGCCGAAGTGCATGGAGAACGCCTTGCAGAAGAAGCGATGAAGAATGCCGTGGGAAAAGCTGCCGATCCTGCTGTCCTTGCGCAAATAAAGGAGCAAATCGCGATGCAGGCCTTGCTTGAGGGAATCAATGATGCGTTTCTCGTTACAGTTTTCATAGCCTCCGCTGCACTTTTTATGGCCTTCTTCATTAAACGTGCAACGCAAGCCGAAGATACCATTGCTAGAAAGCCATCTGAGAAACAAACATCATCGATGTAAAATGGAGCCCCTGGATGAACCAGGGGTTTTTATGTTTTTCGATTTTAGGCTTTCGATAAGGTAAAAGGATGCAGGGCAGACGACGGAAATGAGCCATTGTTTCGGGACGGAAAAGCAGATCAGAGAGGGAAAAGGGAACAATCCCGGACCGAATCGTGTCCAAACGGGTGCTCGGAAAAGCAACAAGGGAACAATTGAGTTCTTCTCGTTACCAAGCAGCTGCTCGGAACCAAACGGGTTACTCAGAAAAGCAAAAAAGGGAACGAATAGGCACTGAACGTGCCCAAACGGGTACTCGCAAAAACAAAATGGAACGATCTAACTTCAATCGTCCCCATATGGGGTCGCCAAATTGCGCCCGATTTTGCCTGCTTGTTTTACAACCAATGAGTCCGGCTATTTTCCTTTCCAGGATTGAGTAAAACTGCCTTCTTTATGTCGCTCTTGCCAAAATCAATCTTTCCTTCCAGCCACTTTCCTTATGAAGGTCATATGAGCCATATATTCGATGGGAAATTGGGTACGATACGTTTTAAGAAAGGAGAGAAGATTTGTGGCAAAGGATCGAAAAGATCAAACTGCTAAGAGTGAAGAAGCAAGGCTATATGGGCTTGATGAAGAGACTTGCCTGCAATCGGTCAATTTTGCTGGTGCAGAAACACATCTTTTAAATGAACGTAACCAGGATGAAGAGTAAAAGAAAAAGCTGGACATCAATTTGCCCAGCTTAATTCTTGCTGTTTGCGAGCACTGCATCTGGTTTGGCTTGATTCTTGAATTGCTCGAGCATTTGCTCCGAGATGGCTGAATAACCTGCAGGGTTAGGATGGACTCCATCGTTTGAAAGGAAATCGGGGTTTTCACTATTTATTACTTTTGTTGTCTGGACGACTATGGTTGAAGGTGTCTTTTTCGCCGTTTCGTAAATTTTTAAATTCCATTTAGGAAGAAGCTTATCTGCAAGTGAATAAAACTCGTGGTCAGCAGGCATTGGATTGTATAGTTCAAGAAACAGGATGGTCGCTGATGGATTCAGTTCTGCAATCCTAGTTGTAATACCGGATAAGTTTTCCGAGAAGGTTTTTTGCAGGCTGTCGAACGCTTTAAAAGCACTGTAAATATCCTGTTTTTTTACCATCCTCAGAACGTCGTTGCCACCAATATTCAAGGTAATGATATCAGCTTCCTTTATTTCTGAATCAAAATTTCCGCTTTGAATCAGTTCATTCAACTTTGCACTTGTGATTCCATTTATTCCTTCGTTTTTGAAGTCAACCTGTTTTCCTATTTGTCCTTCAAGCTGGACTGAAAACCGGCTTACAAGACCTTCTTCCTCAGAAGCTCCATAGCCGCGGATCACTGAGTCGCCAAGCGCGAGATGGTTGATAGTCCTGTCGCTGGATTTGCGGAAATAATCAATATAGGAAAGCTTACTTTTATTTATCGTCTCGGAAACACTTTCTTCTTTCATTTTATTTATTTTATATTGCGGGTAATAAATCCACGCTGAGATGGTTAATCCGAAGAGCAGGGATAGCAACATTACGTATTTTATGATTCTCATGATGTTCACTCCTTGATAACTTTATTTTACCAAGGATAATACTAGAAATGGGCAGGGGAGTATTTCCAATTTTCGAAGGTTTTATTGCGGATTGATGAAGTGAAAAGGAAGTTCATTTCCCTGGAGTTTTGTTATAATTATATAATTATCATATTCAAGGAGTACGAACATGTATCAAACTTATTCAATAAAGGAAAAAATTAAACAGATTTTCATTATGTTAATTCCCATCCTGATTACACAGCTCGGGATGTTCTCAATGGTTTTCTTCAATACTATCATGTCTGGTAAATACAATTCCTCGGATCTTGCTGGTGTGGCTATTGGTTCTTCCATCTGGAACCCCATTTTCACTGGACTTAGCGGAATCCTGCTGGCCGTTTCGCCAATTGCGGCCCAACGCTTTGGCGAAAAGAAGGAAGGGGAAGTTTCATCGATATTGTCCCATGGGATATATCTCGCTTTTATGATTGCTGGAATAGTTCTGGTCCTTGGTTTTTTCCTTCTCGATCCGATCCTTGATGCAATGGATCTGCATGAAAGTGTTCATATGACTGCACATGGCTATCTCGTTGGTTTGAGCTTTGGGATTATCCCGCTGTTTATATTCAATGTCCTGCGCTCATTCATTTATGCGCTTGGGAAAACAAGGATTGTCATGGTAATCCTTTTATCTTCTCTGCCGATCAATTTCTTTTTGAATTATGTCCTGATTTTTGGTTATTTCGGTTTTCCTGAACTTGGCGGGGCAGGGGCAGGTTTTGCGACATCCGTGACCTATTTCTTCATTGCTGGGATGACAGCATTTATCATCAAAACCCAGCGACCGTTTTCCCAGTATGTAAATATTGAGTCTTTTAAAAGATTTTCAGCGGAGCATGTTAAGGAAATCCTTAAAATTGGCGTTCCAATGGGATTGTCCATTTTTTTCGAAACTAGTATGTTCGCTGTTGTGACAATCCTGATCAGCAGGTTCGATATCACTACGATCGCTGCTTATCAATCAGCATTGAATATCGTCTCTTTTATGTATATGATTCCAATGAGCATATCGATGGCGCAGACAGTATTGGTTGGATTCGAAGTCGGTGCGGGAAGGTATGGGGATGCAAAGGCTTATAGTTGGCTGGGAATATATCTTTCAGTCATCATCGCTGTATTTGCCGGTGTATTTGTCATTTTGTTCCGTAATGACGTAGCAGGCTTTTATTCAAATGAACCAGCGGTTATCTCGTTAATTGGGCACTTCCTAATTTACGCGCTCTTCTTCATGATTTCTGATGCCATCCAGGCAACCGCCCTGGCTGCTTTAAGGGGGTATAAGGACGTCAATGTCTCGTTTGTCATCACCCTGATTGCATATTGGCTTATCTGCCTTCCATTTGGCTATTTATTGGCCAATTATACGAAACTTGGGGCATCCGGCTACTGGATCGGCTTGACAGCTGGATTGCTTGCTGCTGGGATATTCCTGTCAGGAAGGCTTGTTTATATTCAAAAAAATCGATTTTCGGCTGAAATGGCAAAAGCAAGTTAAAAGGATACAGAAAAAGCGAGGTTTTAATTAACCTCGCTTTTTTATGTAATGCGGACGTTCCTGTTCCGCTGTGAAGCCTGCCAATCGAAATGGATTGCAATGAAGCGGTGCCAGATCTATCAGAAGGAATTTCAAGCCACCATGTTGAATAAAAAGGTATAGAGGAGGGACGTCAATGGATTGGATAAAGCTAGTGGATGGAAACTTCAGAGACATAAAAAACCTTGCGGAGAGGGCGATGGATCAGTTAACCATTGAAGAGCTGAATTATGCACCGAATGAAGAGTCCAACAGCATTTCAATCCTGGTCAGGCATATGAGCGGGTACTTGAAATCCAGGTTCAAGGATTTTTTAACAACAGATGGCGAAAAGCCTGATCGTAATCGTGACGCTGAATTTGAAGGGACCTACACTACAAAGGATGAATTGCTAAAATGTTGGAACAGCGGCTGGGAAGTGCTTTTCGCTACACTTGATGACTTGGATGAAGGCGATCTTGAAAAGACGGTTTATATCCGAAGCGAACCTCATAAAGTCATGGAAGCAATCATGCGCCAAGTGGTTCACCATTCGAGTCATGCTGGCCAGATCGTCTACATCGGGAAATTGATAAAAAGCAATCAGTGGAAAACTTTGAGTATCCCGAGACGCCAATCCGAACAGTTTAATAAAGGCATGATGGATAAATAAAGTCTCACTTGATAGTGTGGCTTTATTTTTTGACATTGGTATGAGCTTTTTTGTTCTTTGGCAGGTTCACTATCAGAGTAGAATAATAATCAGGTGAAATGCTACAAAAAAATTTGTTTGCCCATTTATTTAGATTCCACCCAAAATGTTTATAGAAAAGATTCCCGATTGGCCTGATATTTCTTTTTCAGGAAAAAATTCTTTAAAAAAGGAAATTGGAAAACATTCCCGAATATAATAGAAACTGAATGTTATCAAAAATATAATGAAATGTTGGGGGAATTATGAGCAAGTTTACTCTGATTGCTTTGTGTTTGTTTTCAGTTTGTGTGATTGGTTTAGCTGGCTGTTCGATGGAAAGCGAGGCAGTAGAAGAGACGGATAGGATAGCAGTCGATCATCCAGGCAAAAGTGATGCAGGGGGAAAAATTCTTGAAGAAAGAAAGCCCGTGGTGGTATCGGTCATCCATCCTGTGACAGGTGAACTGGTGAAATCCTTGAGCCCTGATGAAATGGGGTTCGGAAGAGACGATGCAAAATACAGGAAAGAACTGCAAAGGCTGGCCAGGGAACTAGCAAGAGGGGATGGTGAAACCCCTGGATTCGATACCCGGCTGATTCCGGATAAGCTGGGCACAGATGGAAAGGTAATAAAGGGCTCCCCAATGACAATCCTGGAGGAAAAGGAATTCGTTGAGAAAGTATTGGAAGCATCGTTAAGAGGCGGAGAAGTCGAACTCCCACTCTATATTACTGCCAGCGGTTACAAAACCGAAGATGCAGCCCATTTGGCTGAACAGGTCGTGGCCAAGTACACCACGTACTTTAATCCTTCTGTAGCAGGAAGGACAAAGAACATTGAGCTGTCGGCAGAAGCAATCAACAATGTCATCCTTGGTGTAGGGGATTATTTTTCCTTTAACACGACTGTCGGTCCCAGCGATGCGGCACATGGTTACCAGCCAGCTGAAGAAATCGTGAACAAAAAACTGGTGATGGGAATCGGCGGGGGCATTTGCCAGACTTCCTCCACGCTCTATAATGCTGTTGATGCGCTCGGTGTCGGATACATCGAGAAACACCACCACTCACTGACTGTCGGCTATGTGCCTAAGGGAAGGGATGCGACTGTATCCTATGGAGGAAAAGATTTTCGATTTGAGAATACCACCGGAGTACCGCTATTATTAAAAGCGATCGTCGGAAAAGGGACGCTTACAGTGGAAGTCAGGACTTCACGCGCTTATGCGGCGATAATCAAAAAAGGAGTCTGAACAGGAATCGGCCAAAAGATGGAGGGAAAATCAACCTATTGTTGAATGTATCCTTTCGTCAACTTCCTTATTCTTAAGTTAAGAATAAGAGGAGGCGATTCATAATGGATTTAGACCAATTTTTCTTGGAATATATATGGGGAATCAGGAAAGAAGAAATGAGAAGAGAGGCTGCCTTTAAGGAAACGTATAAGCTATACCCCGAAGAAAACCAAAAGGTCGATAAAACAGATTCCTGCCAATGCTAAGGCAGGGATCTGTTTTATGATGGCTGCTTCTCTTCTCTGGCATTAACAAGCAGTCCTCGCTTCACCCAGAACCGGAAATTATCAACAGGGAAAACACAACGGTTCTGTGCATTGCTCATTTTGATGATTAAAGTGCTTTCAGAAACCTCAAGGATTTTCAGTTTTTTAGAATGATAAATATTCGGCAAGAATCCTTCTTTTATTGTGAATTCCATCTTTGATTTAAATTTCAAGGACATTTCCCCCTATAAAAAAGTGTCTTTAGTATTTGCATCTTAGTCAGTTTTGATCCTTTACTATTTTTGTAACAAGTTAAGAAAGCTTGGATCCTGATAAAAATCGGAAGCGTCATTATGGGAGGAACAATATGGCCCGGCTTTATATCGCGCTTTTCTTAGCATCTTTTTTTAGATATTTTCAATCTGCCACAGTGGATATTTTTACTGATCTGGATTCCTTTTTTAGCGGGATTACTGTATTTCACGTTGGATCCTGTGCTGTTTGAGAAAAAGGCGGATAAAATACTGAACTTTTTAAAGAAATCGAGACATCCACATTATTAGTTCACATACCATTTATACAGAGAAGATCTTCCAGCGGCCGAAAGTCATATCCGGAAAATTAATTCGAAGCAGCTTAGAACGGTTGATCAAATCCTCCTCTTTATTTGGCAGGAACGGGTATTTGAAGCAAAAGCACTGTTACCACAGCTGAAAGACAATATGTATAAGTGTTACTACAATGCCTTGATCGCCTTGGAAGAACGGAATCGAAAAGCATTTGCGGAATCCATGGAAAAAGAGAAGGATCCATTCTACCGTAACGTGCCGGAAATTCAGGAAAAGGCCCATAACGGGATGAATGAAGAGGCTTTAGACAATCTTGAGCAACTGCTTGTTAGCAAGGAGGATTGAAACTGATATCGGGTATCCTATATAAAAAAGAATTGGAAAGACAGTAAAAAAGCGGGAGAGCCTCCCGCTTTTTCTATCTGGCACAAGTTTCTCAAGTCTATTCGTCCGCTCATAAGCCAAGCGGAGTTTTCAGCATGTTGGGCAGTTCCTGTAGAATCACGCCACAGATACTTTTAAAAGGATTCCTTAAAATACTTAAGATACAGCTATAATACATTGAAGTATCTGGCTTCAGGATGGGAAAATACGATTGCTGTAACAGAAGCTTCGGGTTCCATCATACATTCTTCTGTCAGCTGGATGCCGATGTCCTCAGGTCTTAAAAGTTTGAACAGTTTCCTCTGATCCTCAAGGTTTGGACAGGCTGGATAGCCAAAGGAATATCTTTGTCCCTTGTACTTTGCAGCGAAACGATCTTTCATCGTCATATCCGGCGGGTCCGGAAAGCCCCAGCGGTCACGCATCTGGCGATGGATTAGTTCCGCAAAGCCTTCAGCGGTTTCAAGGGCCAAAGCCTGTAACGCATGGCTTTCAAGAAACCGGCCTTCCTGTTTAAGCTTCTCCGCTGCCTGGCGGATACCATTGCCGGATGTCACGGCGAACATTCCAACATAATCGACTTCAGGATCTGATACCGGCCGTACATAATCCGAAAGACAGAGCCTTGAGGAGGATTCCTGGCGCGGGAACGCAAATGTCTCGATGACTTTGCTGGGTTCCTCGGGATCGTAGATATAGAGCTTGTTTCCGTCTGATTTTGCAGGGAAGAACTGATACACAGCGGCAGGCTGAAGCCAGTTGTGTGTTTTTGCCTCAGCAATAAGAGATTGAATGACTTCATTTACCTTAACAGCTTTTTCATTGCCCTCTGCAAGCAGTTTTTCGATCTTGCCTTTTACCCCAAGGTGGTGCCCAAGAAGCATTTGCCTGTTGATATACGGCTCGATATGCGCGGCCGAGTAGGTTTTCAATAGATGCCGCTTTGTATCCTGAGGTATAAAAACTGGAGCTTCGGCAACTGTTTTGGGCCGTTCCAGCACCGCAGTCGCTGTCCGTCCTTCATTGTTCAGAGCTGGCCGTTGCGCCACTGCTTCTTGCTTTGCTTTCTGCTCTCTGAATAGCTTGGCATTTTCATCAGGATCCTGCAATTGGTTAGCAAGTGACAGTCCATTCATCGCATCTTTTGCATACAACACAAGGCCATCGTATTCGCTGGCAATTTTCGTATCGGTGAATTTCCTTGATAATGCTGCGCCGCCGACTAATATGGGGATATTGATTCCGGCCTGGTTCAGGTCGCGTGCGGTCAGAACCATTTGCTGCGCCGATTTGACAAGCAATCCGGAAAGGCCGACCATATCGGGTTCTTCTTTTTTAACTGCTTCAACAAGTGTTGTCGGGTTCACTTTAATGCCAAGATCGATCACTTCAAATCCATTGTTGCTTAGGATGATGTCTACCAGGTTCTTGCCGATATCATGGACATCCCCTTTGACAGTAGCGAGCAGGATTTTCCCCTTTGATGAGGTTGAATCGTTTTTTTCCATATGAGGTTCCAAATAGGAAACCGCTGCTTTCATTACCTCTGCACTCTGGAGGACTTCTGCGACAATCAGCTGATTGTCATTGAACAACCTGCCGACCTCTTTCATGCCATCCATTAATGGACCGTTGATGATTTCCAGCGGGGCAGGGTAGGCAGCTAATGCGCCATCAAGGTCGGGAAGCAGTCCTTCCTTCGTACCCTCCACCACGTAGTAGGCCAACCGTTCCTCCAGCGTCATATCAGGAATGATCCTTTTTGTTTCTTTCTTCTTGTCCCTGTAAAACTCTGTAAATCCAGCTAAAGCCTGATCACTTGTTTGGAAAAGCAGCTTTTCGGCCATTTTGACTTCTTCGTCACTGATCGAGGCAAACCGCTCAAGCTTCTCCGTGTTGACGATTGCATAATCCAGGCCAGCCTGGGTGCAATGATAGAGAAAAACGGAATTAAGTACCTCACGGCCTACAGGAGGAAGTCCAAAAGAAACATTACTGATCCCAAGGATTGTCTGTGTTTCCGGAAAAGCTTCTTTGATACGCCTGATTCCGTCAACAGTGGCTTTTGCCGAACCGATGTATTGCTGATCACCTGTTCCTACAGGGAAGACAAGCGGGTCAAAGATCAGGTCTTGCGGAGGAACCTTGTATTTATTAACTAATAGATCGTATGAGTGCTTGGCGATTTCCAGTTTCCTGTCGGCTGTGACGCCCATTCCTTCTTCATCAATCGTGCCGACAACGACAGCAGCTCCGTATTGATGTATTAGACGGGCAACGGATTCGAAACGCTCTTCGCCGTCTTCAAGGTTCACGGAGTTAATGATAGCCTTTCCCTGTATATAGGTGAGTGCTTTTTCAATCACTCTGTCATCTGTCGAATCGATCACAAGTGGCACCTTGACTTTTTTGACTGCCTCTTTGATGAAAAGCTCCATATCGGCAAGTTCATCCCGGTCGGGATCCGCCAGGCAGATGTCGATTACGTGGGCTCCATTTTTCACCTGGGCTCTTGCGATTTCCGCTGCTTCCTCAATCTTGCCTTCGGAGATTAAGCGCTTGAATTTACGGGAGCCGATGACATTGGTCCGTTCACCAACCATGATTGGCCGAAGTGTCGGATCATCATATATGAAAGGCTCGATACCTGAAACCATATGGTATTGATTTTTAACTTTTTTGCGTGGGGGTCGGCTCTCCATCCTTTCTGCCATTGCTTTTATGTGGTCCGGTGTAGTGCCGCAGCAGCCGCCTACGATGTTCAACCAGCCTTCACCGGCAAAATCGGCAAGCTTTTGTGCAAGTGTGTCTGGTGTCTCATGGTAATGCCCATCCTCATCAGGCAGCCCGGCATTTGGGTAACAGCTCACAGCCGAAGAAGCAAGATTGGACAATGAACGCAAGTGCTCCTGCATGAATTCGGGTCCAGTGGCACAATTCAGGCCAATCGCTATCGGATTCATATGTTTAACAGATATATAGAAGGCCTCGATGGATTGGCCGGCAAGCGTCGTGCCCATAGGTTCGATTGTCGCTGATATCATCAATGGGATTTCTTTTCCGCTTTTCCTGAAGGCTCGTTGGATACCAGTGTAGGCTGTCTTGACATTGAGGAGATCCTGGCTTGTTTCAAGCAAAAGCAAATCGACATTCCCATCAAGAAGGCCTAAAGCCTGTTCTTCATACGCTGCAGACATGGCTTCGAAGGTTGTACCGCCAGTTACGCTCAGCGTCTTCGTCGTTGGACCCATCGAACCGGCAACAAAACGCGGCCATGCCGGAGAGGAGGCCTGATTTGCAGCCTTTCTTGCGATTTCGGCAGCGGTTTTATTGATTTCATAAGCTTTTCCGCCTAATTGATATTCATCAAGTACAAGGCTCGTGGCGCCAAAAGTATTCGTTTCAATGATATCTGCTCCGGCTATTAAATACTGCTGGTGGATTTTTTCGATTACCTGCGGAGCGGTGAGATTCAGGTTCTCGTTACAACCTTCGTAATCTTCGCCGCCAAAATCTTCCGCAGAAAGATTCGCCTGCTGGAGCATGGTCCCCATGGCACCATCCATGATAAGAATCTTTTTTTCCATCTGTTCAATTAACATAGTTGACATTTTGTTTCCTCCTTAAGAGAAGGCTGCTGTATTCATTGGCATGGCTTGCCAGTTCAACCGTCATCTCGTAGTTCATGAAAGGGGTGATCAAGTAAATGCCGTTAAAAAGTTCTGATGCAGCCTCGATCAGACCTTTCGTAATGGCGATCCCTTCGCGCTTGGATTGGACTGGTTCATTATTGAATTTCGCCATTATGTCAAGGATATCCTGTGAAATTTTGATTCCCGGGACTTCGTTATGCAAGAATTCCGCGTTCCTGCTGCTTGTCAGCGGCATCAGTCCAATATAGACCGGAGTGACGAGGTGTTTGGTCGCTTCATATACTTCAAGCAGCAGTTTCTCTGAATAAACCGGCTGGGTAATGAAATAGTCCGCTCCGCAGTTTATTTTCTTCTCCATCCGGGCAACTGCCTTATCAATCGAACGGACATTGGGATTGAAAGCAGCGCCAATTGAAAAAGCGCCTTTCTGGCCAAGGTCTTTTCCAGAATAGGATAATCCTTCATTGAATTGCTTGATCATTTCAATCAGTTCAAATGACGAGACGTCAAAGACGGACGAAGCTCCCGGGAAGTCGCCGACTCGCGCAGGATCTCCGGTGATGGCAAGCACATCATGCAGGCCAAGCGTGTGGAGGCCCATTAAATGCGACTGCAGGCCAATGATGTTTCGGTCGCGGCAAGTCAGGTGGACCAGCGGCCTGAGACCTACATTTTCTTTGACAAGATGGCCGATTGCGGCATTGGAAATTCTCGGAGAGGCAAGGGAATTGTCTGCCAAGGTCAATGCATCGATCCCGGCTTGCTTCAGTGCATTTGCTCCGGAAAAAAATCTGGTTGTATCCAATTTTCGCGGAGAATCAAGTTCAACAATGACTGACGGCCGTTTCTTTACAATTTCCTGAAGGGGCGCTGTTGTTCTTTTAATCTCTCTCGATTGGATGATCATTTTTTCTTTTTGGTGCAGGACCTTTTTTTCTGCTAAAGGATGAACACCCTTTAGCTTGTCTGCAAATGCTTTTATGTGTTCTGGTGTAGTACCGCAGCATCCGCCGATCAGCCGGACTCCCTGGCTGCGGAATTTCACCGCTGATTTCCTGAAATATTCAGGGGATCCTTCGAAATGGAACCTTCCGTCTGTATAAGAGGGGAGGCCGGCATTCGGATACGCGGAAAGGAAAGCACTCTTTGGGATTTCAGCCTGTTCAAGGCTGGCAATCATATGATGCGGACCAAGACGGCAGTTTAGCCCAACAACATCAGCACCTAATTGATCCAAGCTTTCAAAGGCTTTCTTAACAGGAGTTCCGTCCTGCAGGATCCCGACTTCCTGAAGAGAAATCTGGGCAATGATAGGCAAGTCAGTTTCCTTCCTGGCGATTTTTAATAGTGTCTCAATTTCCTCCAAGTCGTAAAAAGTTTCAAGGATCAACCCATCGATTCCTTCCAGGAGAAGACAGTATAGCTGTTCACGAAAGCTCCGCTTGATTTCCTCAAGAGGGATGGCAGATGGCTTGAATCCACGGGAACCTCCAATGGTTCCCAATACATAAGCGTTGTCACCAGCAGCCTGGCGCGCCAGACGGATGGCAGTACTATTAATCTCCTTTACATGGTCTTCCAGGCCGTATCTTTGAAGCTTTATATAATTTGCTGCGTACGTATTTGTCTGGATCAAGTCAGCCCCCGCTTCAACATAGGCTTGGTGGATGCCGATAATCTCCTGCGGATGGGATACATTCAACTCTTCAAAGCAAGTCCCGGTTCCGAACGAGTAAAGGAGGGTTCCCATTGCACCATCTGCTATTAAAATCTCATTCTGCAATCTTTCCAGGAAGCTCATTTGAAACACTCCTTATTGCGTGATAATTGTTTGCCGGCTTCAAGGGCCTGCTTGATGTCACGGATCAAATCCCCCGGATCCTCCAGGCCTACAGAAAGCCGGAGAAGGGTACTGCTTATGCCTCTCCTTGTCCTCTCGGATTCCGGCATTGAAGCATGGGACATTTTTGCCGGATAAGAGAGGATACTTTCGACGGCGCCGAGGCTGACTGCGAAAACAGGCAGTTTCAAATGATGGATGAAAGGTCGCAGCATTTCGTCCGTTTTTAGCTCGAACGAAAGAATTGCACCAGGACCGTGTGCTTGCTCTGCCTGTAATCGCTGCTGGGGATGTCCCTCCAGGCCTGGGTAGTAAACTTTTTCGATTTCGGGTTCGTTCGCTAAGAAGCTGGCAATCCTTCTGGCACTTTCCTGAGATTGTCTCATCCTTATAGATAGTGTCTTGATTCCTCTCATAACAAGCCAGGCATCCTGGACGCCGAGGACTGCGCCGAATGCGTTTTGCAAAGAATAAAGTTTGTCAGCAAGGGATTCATCTTTCACAACAGCCAGACCTGCTACCGTATCGCTATGTCCTGATAAAAACTTTGTTGCGCTGTGAAGGACCAAATCCGCTCCCAAATGAAGGGGACGCTGGAGATAGGGTGTCATGAATGTATTATCGACGAACATGAGGGCGCCATTCTCTTTTGCAAGCCTGCTGATGGCCTGGATGTCAGTCACTTTCAGCAACGGGTTCGAAGGTGTTTCGGCAAAAATCAAAGAGGTATTCGGCCTGATTGCAGCCTTGACAGCTTCGAGGTCTGTCATGTCCACAAAGGTGTGGTCTATTCCGAAGCGGGCGAGGACCTGGTTCACCATCCTATATGTTCCGCCATACACATCCTCGGTTACGACGACATGATCACCCTGTGACAGAAGGAGGAAGGCTGTCGAGATCGCAGCCATTCCCGAAGAAAAAGCGAAGCCCCTCGAGCCGCCTTCTAGTTCCACGATGATTCCCTCCAAGGCTTCTCGTGTCGGGTTCAAGCTTCGGCTGTAATCATATTTCCCAAAGTTGTCGACCGAAGATTGATGGAAGGTGGAGGCATGATGGACCGGGACACTTACCCCGCCTGTTGTTCTATCGATCTTATACTTGTTATGAAGCAGCTGCGTTTCGAAAGAATAGGAATCTGTCATACTTCAACCTCCTGAAGCGCTTTTTGAAAGGCGCTCTCCAAATCGGCAATCAAATCAACCGCATCTTCAATACCGACCGAGAAGCGCAGCAGACGATCACAAACCCCGTTTTTTTCACGTGCATCTTTCGGAATATCCGCATGGGTCTGCGTGGCTGGATATGTAATGAAACTCTCGACTCCTCCCAGGCTTTCGGCAAATGTGATGATATCCAGGCTTTGCAAGAACGGATTGACGATTGAAGGGGAGACGACCCTGAAGGAAACCATCCCGCCCCTGCCCGGGTAAAGAACATCCGTTACCGCATCATGGGCTTTTAAATAATCCACCAATTGTTTCGCATTCCGTTCATGGCGCTCCATTCTCAAGGACAATGTCTTCATCCCTCGAAGAAGGAGCCAGGAATCGAACGGGCTGAGCACGGCTCCTCCGCCATTATGGTGAAGGAAGAGGGCTTCGGCTAATTCCGAACCTTTGACGGCAATCAATCCTGCTAGGACGTCATTATGTCCGCCAAGGTATTTCGTTCCAGAGTGAACCACGATGTCTGCCCCCAATGTAAGAGGCTTTTGCAGCAACGGGGTGTAAAAAGTGTTGTCAACAATCAATAGGAGTCCATTTGCTTTGGCGATTTCAGAAATCTCGGCAATATCTGCTTGTTCCATTAGCGGATTGGTAGGAGTCTCTACGAAAATCGCTTTTGTTTTAGGTGTTATCACGGATAAGACTTCCGCAAGGTCGGCCAGGTCCGTATAAATACAGTTCAATCCCCATTTTTTAAAGCTTTGTTCCAAAAGTCTGTATGTTCCGCCGTATAAATCTTTGGAAACAATCCATTCATCTCCGTTGCCAAATAATGAGAGAATGGTCGAGATAGCCGCCATTCCTGAGCTGCAAGCAAAGCCGCGATCGCCCCCCTCGAGATCCGCAATCGCTTGTTCCAGGATTTCACGTGTAGGGTTGCCTGTACGAATATAGTCGTATCCGCTCGATTGCCCAATCCCTTCATGCCGATAGGCCGTTGTCATGTAAATGGGTGGACTGACCGTTCCTGTCAGCGTTTCACTCCTGTTCCCAAGCTGTGCCAATCTCGTGTTGGTTTTTACCACTGAAATCACTCCTGACGTTTTCTGATTCTTTTACGTTACGGCCATGTTTTGACTGTGGATTTCCCCACCAGGGATTATGCTTGGCTGCTTCGAAGCATCCAGCACAAAATAAAAAAGCCTTCTATAAGAAGAAGACTTTGATGGTGTACTCTCGAGTCATTCTTCTTATCTGCCAAGTTTAGAAACTTGCTGGAATTAGCACCTTTTCAACCTTGTGGGCTGTCGGTTGCTGAAGCATCCAAGGGCCAGAACCCTCCGCTTCTCTTGATAAGAAATGATAGAATTATTAAATTTCTCTAAATATTACATGCAATATAGGTGAATGTCAATTGTTTTTTTAAAGCGGTAAAGCGATAAAGGCAGAGGAGAGTATCCAAATGGAAACTCTCCTCTTTTATCATCACTGGATGCCAACAGCGTCAAACGCCTTATTTACAGAGGTTACTTCGGCAGAAGAAGATCCATATAAATCTTTGGCAGCTTGTACCAGACCAGCTCTTGCTTGGCTGAAGTTCGTGGATGAGGTAAAGTAAACGGTATTTGCGCGATAGAAGATAGCTCCCATCTTGTCAGTGCCGATACCGGAAACGGCCACCCCATAGTGAGTACCGCCTTCACTGAGCAGGTAGGCTGCTTTGTTGATGATTCCGCTGTTCGTATGGACCCCGCCATTATCAGACGTGCCAGTGTAACGTTTAGAGTAATGATCTGGATCGCCGTATTTTGTGGGATCACTCATTGAACGAAGGGCATCACCTGCTTTATTTGGTGTATAGATGTCTTCGCCTATTTCAAAATCGGGATTGTTATTATCATGGAATTCAGCAAGTGTCCCAAAAATATCTGAAACGGCTTCGTTTAACGCGCCTGATTCATACTGGTATACCAAATCCGAACTAAAGTCGGTCACAGCATGGGTCAACTCGTGGGCAACGACATCAAGTCCTCCGGATAGCGGAATGAACGTCGTGCCATCTCCGTCCCCGTACACCATTTGCTGACCGTTCCAGAACGCATTGTTATAGCTTCTGCCATAATGGACAGTCGATTTCAGCGCAGCACCTTTATTGTCATAAGAATTACGATTGAAGGTATTCTTGTAAAAATCATAGGTTAAGCCTGCATAATAGTGTGCATCCACAGCTGCTCCATCGTATTTAGCGTTCAAAAGATTATCGGCATCCATCCAAAGTGTGCCAGGAATACGCTGGCGATTTTGTGCGTCATAGGTGAAAACCCCAGAACCTCTCGTGTTATCCTGCAAGTAATAAGCACCATTAGACAGAAGCGTATTGAGTGTTTTCGTATCGCCAAGAACACCAGTTCCGGCGCCTACAGCATTAGTCCCTGTCAGGGATGGCCCAGTTTTGCCTGCCGTATGAATAGCGTTGAATTTATTGATGATTTCCCCTGTTCCAGCATCGATGAAATAATGATAATTGCCAGGCTCAGGGCTGAGGAAGTTAAGAGTGACATGGTAAGCAAAAACAGCTTTGTCTGCGGCCGGGTAAACAATTACCTCAGCTGCAGGCTCTTTTTCGTAGACCGGCTGGAATCCCAGATCAGCTTCCGCCAGGTTGATCGCCTGTTGTTTAGATTTCTTTTTTTCTGCTTTTTTTAATAGTTTGCTATTTAGATTCGTAGTGACTGTACCGGTGAAAACTTTGAGGACACCAGATTCATCAACCTTCGCTGCTTGTGTGGAACCCCAGACTGGAATGCCTTCATAAAACTGTTGAAGGCGGACAACCTCGCCGCCAAGTGTGTCTGGGTCCACTGAAAGGACTGTGAACGATTCATTTTCACCAAGTTTGTACTTTGGTTTGGAACTTTTAAGATAATCGAGAACAATTTCCTTTGCTGACTTTGCCGAAGGGGCTGTCAGCTTACCGGCAGCAAATTGCGGGGTTCCGCTGCTCTTGGTGAACTTTTGTGATTGAGAATCTGCGGGTGTGGCAGCAAAACCGGCCGCAGCAAACAAACCACTGCACGCAAGGGTCGCTGATAAGCCAAATGCGACTACATTCTTTTTCAAATAAACTCCTCCTAAAAATAGTAACTTATGACTGATTCTAGCAATTTGTTTTACTAGAATAGGATATTTATACGATAATATTCAGAAGATTTCAATAAGATTTTTTTAAAAAAAAGAAATAAAGTCCTTAAGTAGGATAATTATAGAAAATATTTCAAATCGGGTTATGAAGGAATAATCATTAAAATCAGAATTTATTGACTAATCTGTAAATATCTTTATAGTATTAACAGTAGCACCAACTTATAAGAGGGGGTAACAAAAATGAATTCGCTTTGGCTAGCTGTGACAGGAATGATTGTCTTTGCCATCGGCTATCGTTTTTATTCGAAATGGGTAGCTGAAAAAATCTATCGGCTTGATCCAAACTTCGTAACTCCGGCACATCAGTATTCAGATGGGGTGGATTTTGTTCCAACAAAAAGGATAATCCTTTGGGGACACCATTTCACTTCAGTTGCCGGTGCAGCGCCGATTGTAGGACCGGCAATCGCTGTCTATTGGGGATGGCTCCCGGCATTCCTTTGGGTAATACTTGGAACGGTGTTCGCAGCGGGAGTCCATGATTTCGGGACGCTCGTCCTATCCGTACGGAATAAAGGGCAGTCTGTCGGGACGATTACAAGCAAACTGATTGGAAAACGGGCAAAAATCATGTTCTTATTCATCATTTTAATACTCGTTTTAATGGTTAACGCCGTATTTGCATGGGTTATTGCCAATCTTTTCGTTCAATTTCCTGCTAGTGTCCTCTCCGTATTCATCCAAATCCCGCTCGCAATCTGGATTGGATATGCAGTTTATAAGCGAAAAAAGGGAATGCTGCTTCCATCCCTGGTCGCGCTTGCTGTTATGTATGGAGCAGCTGTTCTGGCCAGCAGGGTTCCTGCGCTTCAAATTGACCTCGTTAAATATTTTGGAGGACCGGACCAAACGGTATTGTTCGGACTGAATGGTGTGTCCATGGCATTCTTTGTTTGGATTATTGTCCTGATGGTGTATTGCTATATTGCATCCACGCTTCCCGTTTGGAAACTCCTGCAGCCTCGGGATTATATCAATTCCCATCAGCTTGTTGTAGGCTTGTTCATTTTATATGCGGGTTTGATATTCCTTCAGCCAAAGGTCACTGCGCCTGCCATTAACGGATCTGCGGCGGATGTATCCTGGTTTCCGCTATTGTTTATCACGGTTGCCTGCGGAGCGATTTCAGGGTTCCATGGGCTTGTTTCTTCTGGAACATCGTCGAAGCAGCTTGAAAAGGAAACTGATGCAAGATTTGTTGGCTACTTAGGCGCGGTTGGTGAAGGGGTTCTCGCTTTGATCGCCATTATTGCGGTCGTGACGGTATTTGCAACGAAAGCGGATTTCTCTGCAGCTTATGGAAGCTTTGCTGCAGCAAGTTCTGGCGGTCTTGGAAATTTCATCAACGGTGCAGCCCAGCTTGCAACAGGTATCCTCATCCCGGCCGATATCGCAAGGACAATTGTTTCCATCATTGTTGTCAGTTTCGCGGCAACTTCTCTTGATACCTCTGTCCGGTTAATGCGCTATATCATCGCTGAAATCGGAAGCGAGTATAAGATCCAGGCACTGACAAAGACGCACGTTGCCACAACTGTAGCAGTTGTATCCAGTGCCGCACTTGTTCTATTGCCAAAAGGGCCAAATGGTTTCGGTTCAGGGGGATATTTGCTCTGGCCGCTGTTCGGAACGAGCAATCAGCTTCTGGCGGGCGTCAGCTTGCTGCTGATCTCCATCTGGCTGAAAAGACAGGGCAGGAATTATCTTGTTACCTTCATCCCTATGGTGTTCGTCTTCTTTATGACGTTATGGGCACTGATTCAGCAGGTCGCCTTCCAATGGTCAGGATATGGGAGCGGCGAGGTCAATATGCTCCTGTTTGTCCTTGGCGGAATGATCCTGATTTTCGTCTTCTGGATCATTCTTGAGGCGGTTGCTGCCCTTACCCGGAACAACCCGCCGCAATTGACAAAAGACATGTAGAATGAATGGGAGACCGGGCTTCCGGTCTCTATTGCCATTTAGGAAGGGGGAGTCACCATGGGTTTTATCGATCAATTGAAGCGGGTTGTTTCCCTCTATGATGAAATCCTTAAACAGCCTCATAAAATGGAACTGGCGCGGGAACTCCGTGATGAAGAAGATCTGTTCATGCTTCTTTGCTTTTCTGAGTTGCTAGGTCTTCCGAATCCGGCTTTTTATTATACATTGGAGCTTTATCCGGCTATTGTTGAACGTTTCCATGATTGGCATTTGCGTGCAGGCATGGAAAAATCCCCGCTTGATGGGATTCGGTGCTGTTAGGAGTGACAATATGAAGATAACGGAAAATAAGATCTATTTTATTGGGGGAAAGGGAGGTGTCGGAAAGAGCACGACATCAGCAGCAATCGCTTTATTGCTATCAGGACAAGGGAAAAAAGTCCTTCTCGTTTCCACTGATCCAGCCCATAATACAGGGGATATATTTCATGCTGATTTTAGCGGCGGAAAGGTAGTCGAGGTTTCCAAACGGCTTGATGTTCTTGAAATTGACTCGGAAGTGGAATCAAGGAAGTATATAAGCAGTGTTAAAGGGAATCTGAAGGGGCTTGTAAAAGCAACAATGATGGAGGAAGTGAATCGGCAGATCGATATGGCTGCTTCCACTCCTGGAGCAGAGGAAGCAGCCCTGTTTGACAGGATTACTTCTTTGATTCTTGAAGAAAAAACAAATTATGATGCGATTGTTTTTGATACCGCCCCAACTGGCCACACAATCAGACTATTGACGCTGCCTGAATTGATGGGTGTTTGGATGGACGGCCTTCTTGAACGGCGCAGGAAAGTGAACGAGAATTATGCCCAATGGATGAATGATGGCGAGCCAGTGGAAGATCCATTATATGAAAAGCTGAACGAAAGGAAGAATCGTTTTAAAAAGGTACGTCATATCTTGCTCGATGAAAATCAAACAGAGTATATTTTCGTACTGAATGCAGAAAGGCTGCCGATCATTGAAACAAGGAAAGCGATTGAAACACTTGATCAGCATGGAATCCTTGTCAACACGGTAATCATCAACAAGGTCATTCCTGATGAAGCCGATGGTGGATTCATGGAAAAAAGGAGAGCGAACGAGCGAATCTACCTGGCAGATATCGACCATACTTTCAAATCACAAAAGAGATTCTATCTCCCATTGCTTGATCAGGATATTTCCTCCCGTTCTGTTCTTGAAAAAATATCAGAAATACTTGGCAGCCAGGTTAACGAAGTAAAGGCATGAAAAAGCAGTCGGAAGGCTGCTTTTTTGCTACTTCCAATCCAGTTGGCCAAATTTCGTGATATAGTAATGTACGGGTTTGGGGGGAGCAGTGTTGAAACATCTTAAAGTAATCATCGTTATCATTTCCATCGTGTTTTTCTTTTTTCCAGCCATCACATCAGCCCATAATGGCGCCCGTGATGAACTGGGCGGCCATTTCAGAAATGCTGACTGCATGTATTTCCTGCATGAACCGACAGAAATAACAAATGGCGCCACCAATATGCAGCAGCTTATTGAGTTGATCAAACAGTATAACAACAATTCCCGCTGTACAGCAGGTTTGACTGAAGCAAAGGTAGGCCTGGAAGGTTATACTTTTTCATCCGAAAGGTCCAGCGAATCAACTATTCGAACGACTTTCTCCGGAAAGAAACCTTCGTCGAAAAAATTGCAACTTGGGAAAAGTTATCCAGCAAATCTAGTCGATTGCACGGACGGTGATACAGCCGTTTTTAATCTCAATGGTAAAAACTATAAAACTCGCTTTCTATATATTGATACACCGGAGAGCACAAGGGAAATCGAGCCATTTGGACCGGAAGCCGCTGAATTCACCTGTTCATTTTTACAAAAAGGTCCAATCACTCTCGAAACCGATGGCGGGAATCTATTCGACCGCTATGACCGTCTGCTTGCCTGGGTTTGGGTAGGAGACCAGCTTCATCAGGAAGAAATCACAAAGGCTGGACTAGTGGAAGGCTATTATGATTACGGAAGCTATAAATATGAGAACAGGATCGGGTCTGCGATGGAGTATGCAAAAGCAAATGGCAATGGAATCTATGGGATGACCGAGTATGGACAACCTGAAGAAGCGGAGCCTGAAACTCAACAAGAAGAAGTGGCCAAGAAACAGCCTTTTCCTAAAAGTAAAGAGCCCGCCAGATATCGGAAAAACGAAGAGTCCGAATATTACAGCTTGCTAACTGGTTTGATATCAGCAGTCCTGTTCTATTTCATCGGGCCTATAAAAGAGGCGATGGGAAAGCGCACGTTGCTTGCCCGCCGTATGTGGTCCAGAAAAGGCTGGCTGAACATACTTCTAGGTATTATTTATACGTTCATTTGTCCTTTTATCATCCTTTTGCTGATTGTCGAAGTTTTACATATTTTCAAGAAAAGTACAAAAGAATGAGAAGGAATTCCTCACTTTTTGTAATAGTATTGATTTCTACAAGATATTTGGTATCCATTTTTCGGAAGTTGAAAAACTCTTCGAAAATGGTATCGGATTTTTTTGTTTGCGGGTGAACTCACAAAAGCTCATACAGTATCCTGCGGAATCAAAGGGAAAGTTGCGGCTCCACCGTCGCTTTTAGTCGATGAGGCTCAACTCATGTTCCGCGGAAAGCAAGAAACTTGGAATGGAAGTCAACCATTTATTAAATAGCAACAAAGTTTATGAAAATAGCAATGTTTATAAAAAATAAATTAAAATGAGTCCTAATAATACAGAAATCATTGCTGTTTTTCTTCTGAAACTCATACAGTCTTCTATTTCAGAATTTACAAATGTCCTTATTTCTGGGAGTTAAATAACTCCTTTTTCAGCTTGGTTCGAATTTCATATCAGAACATGCTGCCGCTGTTTAAGGCTGGACCCTGCTTTTCACTCGCTTTAGTAAAAACGGGCACATGTTCATCCTTTTAAATTGGCATAATAGCAGACATCCTTAGGAAATCATGGGACAATCAGGGTATTTTCATTGCTATGTCAGCTGGATTATATTACTATTTCTATTGAATACTAATGGTGGTGTTGCCGTGGAAATCACTAAACATTTACTTCTTAATTTATCTCTTTTGATTGTTTTGCTTTTTTTCACTCAATTGGTGATTGAAAGGCAATCGAAAGAGTTCAACCGCAGATGGTTCCAGTTATTATATTTTGTTATTTCAATCGTCCTTTGTTTCATTTTTACAATTGAGGTCCAGGAGGGAATCCGCTTTGACCTCCGGCAGGTTCCAATGATTCTTGGGAGCTTGTATACGGGATATAGCTTCCTGCTTACAGGTGCAGCAATCTTGATGCGCGGCCTGATGGGAGTCGACGATGGGTTTTGGGCTTCTTCGATTGTCTTTGCCACTTTGGCTTTTTTTCTGACTTGGATCCATCGATGGTTTTTACGATTGTCCCTGAATCAGCGTGTTGGCGTATCCATTCTTCTCACTGTAATCACTTCGTTTGTTTTAATGGAGGCAATCGCATTCATCAATAAACCGATTTATCATGCAGAAGCCTGGATCAGTTTTATTGTGATACCAGGTATTACATCAGGTCTTATCAGTTATTCATTAGAAACAATCCGGCAAACGCTGATCATCCGGCAGAAGCTTGCAAAAGCAGATAAAATCGAGGCGGTCAGCCATTTAAGCGCCGCAATATCCCATGAAGTCCGAAATCCGCTGACCACTGTCAGGGGTTTCCTTCAACTTTTAAGGGACCAATCATACAATCAGGAAAAAAAGGAAGAGTTCATAAAAATTGCAGTAGAGGAGCTCGATCGTGCCGAACAGGTCATCAATGATTATCTGACCTTTGCAAGACCAGCTTTTGAAAAAGTGGAAGAGATTGAAATTGAAAAGGAACTCGACCATGTTTTGAAAATACTTGAACCGCTGGCGAACCTGAACAGTATTCAAATCAAAAGAGTTTATACTCCTAAGCTTTACATATCCGGAGACCGTTCCAAGTTCCAGCAGGGATTCATCAACTTAGTCAAAAATGGATTCGAAGCCATGCCTGATGGGGGCGAGCTTACAGTCAATACTTTTGCCAGAGACAATTCAATACATATCATGGTGAGTGATACAGGTATCGGGATGACAGAGGAACAACTTGCCCGCCTGGGGGAACCGTATTACACGACCAAGGGCCAGCAAGGCACCGGACTTGGCATGATGGTGACATTCAGCATCATTCAGGCTATGAGAGGAAAAGTAGAAATTAAAAGTCAGGTAGGGAAGGGAACGACCTTCCATGTCCGTTTTCCAATTGCCCAATCACGGGAATCGTGATTTCATAAAGAAGGATCTCAGGTTAGGGTAATCCGCGGATGGACGTTGTGAAGGCTGCCTCGTAATTGGCTTATCTTGACAATGATATCATGGATTGCTATAGTTAAATCAGCCAATTGCACGTGTTAGGCATCACGCAATTTGCTTGTTCTAATCTTTAGAATTAAATGAGTCAAGCAATGAAGAACTAAACGTTGTGATTCGCTAAATTTTCATGGCTTTTTCGGCCGATCTAGGAGGATTTTTTTACATGAAAAACGGTAAGGTTAAGTGGTTCAATGCAGAAAAAGGTTTCGGATTCATCGAAACTGAAGATGGAAACGACGTTTTCGTTCATTACTCTGCAATCCAGTCAGAAGGCTTCAAAACGCTAGAAGAAGGCCAGGAAGTATCCTTCGAAATCGTTGAAGGCGCTCGTGGACCACAAGCTGCCAACGTTACAACACTATAATTCCAAAATACATGCTCAGCCACATCGGCTGGGCTTTTTTAGTTTGCTCTTTCATTTCCTTGAATTTTAAACATACTCGCGAATTCGACGAGGAAATGATATAAACCTCCGCTTTGTTATCCATATTTTCTCCTTGTTTCCCTACTATTTATTACCTTCATTTTCAAAGAGTCGCGGGAAAAAGTCAATCTTGGTCTTTAAAAGAGGAATAAAACGGCCGGCTTTTTCATTTTGCCAGGCAGGCAAAAATTGATATATCCCTTTATCCTGTTCTTTGATAAAATTGGAACAAACGTTCTTTTTTGTTTTATGGAAAACCCACAAGATAGTCCATCTGCTATAATAGTAGCATTGAAAAAATGCCATTTTTGAAGAATGCCTGATTTTTAGGGGGATTGAAATGAAATTTATCCATACAGGGGACTGGCATCTCGGCAAGCTGGTCCACGGAGTCTATATGACAAACGATCAGCGGGAGGTGCTGAATCAGTTCATCGGCCTCGTTGCTGAAGAACAGCCAGATGCTGTTGTAATCGCGGGCGACCTTTATGATCGCTCTGTTCCTCCAACAGAAGCAGTTGAGCTTCTGGATGAAGTTCTATTCAGGATTAATGTGGAACTTAATACGCCGGTTGTAGCTATTTCAGGTAACCATGATAGTGCCGAAAGGCTATCATTTGGCAGTTCCTGGTATCGACAGAACCATTTCTACCTTGCTGGCAAGCTTATCGCTGATTTCAAACCAATACATATCAATGGAGTGAATTTCTATCAGGTACCTTTTGCGGAACCAGGACTTGTCCGCCATCTGCTGGATGATGCCTCTATTCATTCTCACCAGGACGCAATGAAAGCGATCATTGGGAAAATCGAAGAAAATCTGAATCCAAATGAAGCGAACGTATTTGTCGGACATGCTTTTGTCCTTGGAGGCGATTCATGTGATTCTGAAAGAACCTTATCTGTTGGAGGATCAGGCTGTGTAACACAAGACCTGTTCGCGCCATTTTCCTTAACGGCACTTGGCCACCTTCACAGCCCCGATGCAATCAAGCATGACAGGATCAAATATTCTGGTTCTCTGTTAAAATATTCATTTTCAGAAGCAAAGCAGCGGAAAAGTGTCTCGATCATTGAAATGGATGAGAAGGGCAATTTTGACATTCGCTGCCGCAGTCTGACACCAAAGCAGGACATGCGTGAAATCACAGGCCATTTAGAAGAACTGTTGGATCCGTCTTTTTATGAAAAAGAAAATACGGATGACTATTTGAAAGTGACCCTGCTTGATGATGGGGCATTGATTGATCCAATGGGGAAGCTCCGGCAGGTCTTTCCTAATGTGCTGCACCTTGAACGGAAAATTGAAGCGACCGATCAAAAGCAAAAGCAGTATTTTACCTCAATACGCGAGGAGAAAAAAACCGAACTCGAGTTATTCGAACAATTTTACCGGGAAATGACCACCTCCGATTTCACAGACGATAAGCGAGGAGTGATGGCTGATATTATCGGCAAGGTGATGAAGGAGGAGAGAATGAAATGAAACCTCTTAAATTGACCATGCAGGCTTTTGGCCCTTATGCGGGTACGGAAACGGTTGATTTTACACAGCTTGGGAATCGGACGATGTTTGTGATATCCGGAAAAACCGGTGCTGGAAAGACGACGATATTTGATGGCATCAGTTATGCCATCTACGGAAAGGCAAGCGGTGAGGACCGCAATGGCCCTGATTTGCGCAGCCAATTCGCAAGTGAGGATCTTATGACTGAAGTCTGCCTGGAATTCTCACTTAGACAAAAAACATACAGGATTAAACGGTCCCCCCAGCAGGAAAAGAAAAAAGAGCGTGGCGGCGGCACAACCTTAGTCGGCGCAAAGGCCGAATTGTATTTGATCGTTGGGAATGGTCAAGCCCAGTTACTTGCATCGAATGTCCGCGACGTAGATGAGAAAATCAAGGAAATCATGATCATTGACAGCAATCAGTTCCGTCAGATCCTGATGATTCCGCAAGGGGAATTCCGTAAGCTGCTTACATCTGATAGTAAAGAAAAGGAAGTAATCCTCCAAAGATTGTTCCACACGGAAATCTATAAACGAATTGAGGAGAAATTGAAAGAAGAGGCTACTGTCCTGAAAAAATCGGTTGAGGACCAGCTTGAAAAGCGGGATACATTCCTTCGCAGCATAAAGGCAGTTGTAAGCGATGAGCTGAAAGAGTATGTCGAAGCTGGCAGTGTGAATGATCTTCTGCTCCTGCCACTGTTACAACAGGAAATTGCTGCGATGACAGGAAGATTGGAATTGTTGAACAAAGAACGGGATACACTCCAGGACCAACGGGACAAATTGCAGCAACGCCTGTTTGAAGCAGAGTCAACACTGAAACAGCTTGCAGCTCTTGAGGATCTTCGCCTGAAAAAAGAAAAACTTGAAGGTCAGCAGCTTTCCTTCAAAGAAAAGGAATCCGAAGCTGAGCTTGCCAAGAAAGCGGCTTTGCTTGCAACACAGGAACAGCTCTGCCACAGGCTTAAAGCAGATGTAGACAGTCTGTCTGTACAAGTCCGAAAAATAAAAGAACGGATTGGCGTGTATACTGAGAAACTAGAGAGGAGCGAGGAAGAATACAAGCGACAGATAGAGCGGGAAGCTGAGCGAAAAGCAGCTGCTGAGCATTTAGGCAAGCTTGAGCATCTGAAAGAAGATGTCGATGCTTATTCAATCATTGCCAAAACGGTGCAGGAGCTCGGCGCTAGCCGGGACTCGATCAGGCGGCAACGCGAACATGGGGAAGAAGCGTTGAGGAAGGCAGAGAAACGATTGAAGGCCTTACAAGCCGAAAGAGAAGAGGGAGAGAAAGCACAGCTGGCTTTTATTGAAAACGGGCATGCCCTTGAAAAGCTGAACTTTGAAAAAGATAAGCTGAATAAACTGGGGAAGCACCATCAAAAACTGCGGAATGCCCGGCAAGTCTTTTCAAACAGCCAGCAGGTATTCAAAAATGCCGTGGGACGCCTTGAGGATGCGAAAGCAACCGTCATGGAGCTGGAGCACAGCTGGCTTCATTCCCAGGCTGCAGTCCTTGCTTCATCGTTGGTTTCCGGTGAAGCCTGTCCTGTCTGCGGTTCGGAGCATCATCCCAATCCCGCCATCGCTAAAGATGGTTTCATTCCAGATGAAAGTGATCTGAAGGCAGCGAGAGAGCAGGCGGCAGAATTGGAAAAGGAAAAAGCTCAGGCGGAAAAAGTGTTTATTGAAGCGGATGCCAATGTCAGGTCATTGGCTGGCGTGCAGGAAGAACTTGTGGCTGAAATCCTGGAATTCAATAACGATTTTCAGTTGGACAAGCTTAATGAAACTGTTTTGCTGATCCAAAGCAAAGAGGACGATTTGAAAGATCAGAAAAAAACACTTTCGAGCCAATTGGCCGCTCTCGATCACATAAAGTCTGAAATAAAGACTGCCGAAGAAGGAAGGGAGAAACTTCAGCAACAGCTAAGGACGCTTGATGACAGCTATCAATCATCCGTGGTCCGTTATACAGAAAAGAAAACCATGCTTGAGGGGATGACCGACAGAATTCCTGAAGAACTGAGGTCGATATCGGCTTATCAATCGAAACTGAAAGCTGCCATTCAAATTAAAGACCGCTTGGAACAGCAGTTCGAAGACTCCAGGAAAAATTTCCAGGAAGCAAGGGAACTACTTGGTTCAGAAAAGGCTCGCGGGGAAGAGGCAGAAAAACGGTTAAAAGAAACCGAGGATACGCTCGCGACTGAGCGGGAATCATTCAGGGCAAAAATGGCTGCACAAGGATTTGATAATTATCAGTTCTACGCAAAAGCAAAAAAGTCAGAACGGGAAATCCAGACGCTCGAAGCAGAGATTCGCAGTTACCGTGAAGAAATAAGATCCATCACAGACAGGTTCGTGGAACTCTCAGAATTGCTGAAGGATGTGCGGAAACCTGATATCGGCATCCTGAAGGAGGAGTTCGAGGTACTTAGTGAAAAGATCAAGAAGGCAGAAGAAGCCTATCAAGATCTCCATTTTAAAAAACGGGATAACGAAGCGATCCTGCAAAATGTAGAAACTTTGAATGAGCAAATGAAAGTGCTTGAAGAACGCTACAAGTTAATTGGGCATTTATACGAAATTTCAAAAGGGCAAAACACCTATCGCATCACCTTCGAACGTTTTGTACTAGCTGCGTTCCTTGATGATATCCTAACTGAAGCAAATGTAAGACTGACCAAGATGACAAGCGGAAGATACAGGCTCCTTCGGAAAACAGACCGCTCAAAAGGCAACGTCCAAAGCGGGCTTGAACTGCTCGTCCTTGACGCATATACCGGCCAGGAACGCCATGTCAAAACCCTATCTGGAGGTGAAGGTTTCAAGGCAGCGCTATCCCTAGCGCTCGGGCTCGCTGATGTCGTTCAAAACTATGCAGGCGGTGTTTCACTGGAAACAATGTTCATTGATGAAGGCTTTGGCACGCTTGATCCCGAGTCGCTGGATCAGGCAATTGAGGCACTGATTGACATCCAGGGCAGCGGCCGTCTAGTCGGTATTATCTCCCACGTTCCTGAATTGAAGGAAAGGATTGACGCAAGGCTTGAGGTCATTGCCACCCAGACAGGAAGCAAGACAGAGTTCTATTTAATGAATTGACGACCCTTTCAGCATCAACTGTCCGTCTATGCTGTTATGTTATAGTCAAATGCAAGGAGATTGATTATGGATTTTGATGTGCAATATTTATCGTTCTATGTCGTTCAGGTCGAGGGAAAAGGGGACCAGGCCGATAAGAAATACAAGCATTACCAGACTCTGAATGAAGAAGATTATGACAATAGTTCGCTTAAGGATTTCCTTGATGGAGAATTCACAAAGATTGTCAAACGCAAAGTTGACCGCCATCCGAAAACAGAGGATGTGCCGACAAAGATTGGCTATTTCATCGTAGAAGAAGGGCATGATTTGACTTCGAATCCGAACTACAATCTTTTTCATCGCGTCAGGTTCGCTGAATCCAAGGAAGCCTTCCAGGAAGAAAGCGAAAAATTCACGCGGGCATATGTTGATACGAGTGCAGTCCGAGGCGGTGTATTCATTGTGGCAAGGGCGAAGCTTAGCAAATATTTTGATGACTCATTTGTCTTTATTTTGAAATGCGATTTCGAGCCTAAGGTTGCCTCGATTTCTGATGAATCCACGCTTATTCGCCAGGTTGAGATGGCAATCACCACGAAAAATATGAAGTCGATCCAATACCCATACATGCCGGAAGAAGGAATGATCCAGGCCAATGAATTGAAGATCAACCAGTCTTCACACGCTCGTTATTTCGAGGATTTCCTTAAATATGTCGAGTACGGACAATCAATGCCGGAAATTGTGAAGAACCAGGTTATCGAGATGGTAAAAGTACATATGGAAGAAACGTTTGAATCGGAAAGCGAGGAAAGGGAGCAGCTGGAAAACGCCATGGAAATCTGGGCTGCCAGCGAAAAGCGAGAACTGCAGGAGCGCTTTGAACAGGAGCAAATTATTGAAGCAGCCGCTCAGCTCGTTGAACATACACCAGAATTAGAACTGAAAATGAAGCTCGACCATGTTTCGGTTAAAGGGCTGCTTGCCGATTTTGGAAACACGGTCCATCTAGCGAAACTGAATGATAAATATGTCCTGATGATCGAAGCGGATACGATTACTTTTGAAAAAGGATTCTCGCCGGTGGAGTTCGTGAAACCAGTCGAAGTGGCAACGGTAGTCGAACGAATCAGGCAGAAAGGATAAAGGCTACAACAAAAACGAAAGGGGGATTTTGCATGCAAAATCCCCCTTTTTTCCTTTTTTCGTGATAGCTGGGCAAAGGTCCCCTTTTTCCTGAACATATTCTCATTGCTGGATACATGAATTTTCCCAATAATCATTGAACACTTTCTTTAGGATTCCTATAAAATCATCGCGGACTTTATGTAGTGATAAAGAAGCTTGGCTGTATTTTCGATGGACTCCTTGTGTGTACGTTCGAATGCATGCGATGAGTCAATCCCAGGTCCAATAAGTCCATGGATGATATCATGCCCAGAGCGGATGGCTGCCGAAGCATCCGACCCATAAAATGGGTAAATATCCAGTTTATAATCGACTCCATTGTCTTTCGCAAGCTGGACAAGCTTCTTTCGAAGTTCATAATGATAAGGTCCGCTGGCATCCTTTACACAAATGGAAACGGTGTACTCATCAGTCGACTGGCCGTCACCCATTGCCCCCATATCAACAGCGAGGTATTCGACTGTTTCAGGCGTGATATTCGAGTTCCCTCCATAGCCGATTTCTTCGTTGTTTGAAATTAAAAAGTGTGTTGTATAGGGAAGTTCAATCTCATCCAGTACGATCTGTTTGATAAGCTGGAGCAGGATCGCGACACTCGCCTTATCATCGAGATGGCGGGATTTGATATAACCTGAGGGTGTGATTTGCACCCTGGGATCGAAAGAAACAAAATCCCCAACTTCAATCCCCAATTCACGGACTTCAGCTTCACTATGTACCTTTTCATCCAGGCGGACTTCCATGTTGTCTTGATTCCGTTCAGCCTTGCCAGCATCCTTGTATACATGGACAGAGGTTTGATGCATCAGGATTGTCCCAGTAACCTTTTTGCCTGAACTTGTCTCGATTTCACAATATTCGCCTTCAATCGAGTTATATTTGAACCCCCCAATCAAATCGAGTTTCAGCCTGCCGCTAGGTTTGATTTCTTTCACGATTGCCCCAAGTGTATCAACGTGCGCAGTCAGCATACGGTGATTTCGATCATCCTTGCCAGGAAGCGTTGCAATCAAACCGCCTTTGCGATTCCTCCTTGTATTTACCTTTATTTCCCCCAGGAATTTTTCAACGAACGAAATTACCTCATTCGTATTTCCCGATGGACTGGGAATGCTGACGAGCTGTTCCAATAATCTTATCGTCTCATCTGTATTTGGATATCCCATGGTAAAACTCCTCTCCGTTAGACTCACACATCTATTATATGCTTTTTTTATACGCACATAAATGCCAGGCAGGATACAAATCCTATAATCGGAGGTGAGAAGATGGGAAATAAAGATTATAACCAAATTTTCGAAGATTACAAAAAGAAAAGCATTATACAAACTCCATCAGCTTCAGAAGATACCGGGAAGGATAGGATTGTCGCCGTCCGTAAGAACGATGATGGCGACTTAATTGCTTTCCGGACTGAAACAGGAAGGGAACTGGATTATATCGAGGCACTGACAGAAGCAAAAGCAGGAAACCTCGCTCAAGTAGATGTATTCCATAAATACGGGAGAGATATACTTCGAAGCGAGCCTGATGGAATCAAGGAAAACAACCTCGATAACTTACCTGAATTCTAACTCATTGGGCCCTTTTAATATGGATGGATCCCGTTCTTCGGAATCAAAACACCCATTTAGATCACAAGTGAAGTTAGAGTGAAAAATGGAAATGTTAAATTGGACACAAGGTGTTTCGGATCGCGCCGTTTTGCTTTTTGGCGCACTCGTATGGGGACGATTTGCGTCGGATTGTTCCCATTTTTCTTTTTCGAGAGCCTATATGGGAACGATCTGGCTAAGATTGTTCCCGTTTTGCGAATCTGACTGGCTGTTTGGGCACGATCTGCTTCGGATCGTGCCCGTTTTGCTTTTTTCGAAAACTAATATGGCACAATAGCCCCGTCCGTCCCCGCTTTGCTTATCTGAATCTTAGTATTGATGCGATCCGGCAACGGCAATCATCTCCGTTGGATTTTCAACATAATCAATAAAAAAGGAGGGAAAAGAAGGATCATAATAGAATAAAAGAAAGCAATGTTTTTAGTACTTTAAGTAGATCAGGAGGAAACAGATGAATGCAAGAATTATAGAGACACTGAAAAACATCGAAGAAGAATATCGTGTGAAAATTCTTTATGCTTGTGAATCCGGGAGCAGGGCATGGGGATTTCCTTCTAAGGATAGTGACTATGATGTCAGGTTCATTTATGTGTATAGAAAACGGGACTATTTATCAATCGATCCAATCGGCATTGGCTCAAAACGGGATGTGATCGAGCTCCCTATAGACGAGCTGCTCGATGTTTCGGGGTGGGAACTGACAAAAACGTTAAGATTGTTCAGAAAATCCAATCCTCCCTTGCTGGAATGGATGCGTTCTTCAATAGTTTACTACCAAGTCTTTTCAACTATTGAGAGAATGCAGAAGCTTAGCAGGGACGCATTTGCGCCTCACTCCTGTATCCACCACTATCTGAATATGGCAGCAGGCAATTACAGGGAGTTTTTGCAAGGGGAAGAGGTTAAGATAAAAAAATACTTTTACGTTCTCAGACCGGTTCTGGCTGCGGTGTGGATTCAAAAGCATAATGAATTCCCTCCTTTGGAATTTCCGGTGCTGCTAGAAGAGTTGATTCCGCGCGGGCAGTTAAAAGAACAAATAACCACACTTTTAAATAGAAAGCTGGCTGGGGATGAACTGGATGTGGAACCGCAAATCCATGTTATAAATGAATTTCTGGAAAAGGAAATGAGATGTCTCCGGGAAGGAGGAAAATCCCGGGGGCATCAACAGCCTGATTTGACTCCAAACCTTGATACCCTTTTCCGGGAAACACTAGAAGAAGTTTGGCCGAATCATTAAATGTATTACTAAAGATTGTTTTCTAAAGGCTTGTTGTTTTCTGAATCACTTTAAGAGAAACGAATAGTTTTAGAAGATTAATTGGAACCTGAGGTTGCGTGGCTCCGGTCGGGATCAGCGGGAAAATTAGGACACTGCTGGCGCTTTTACGCCAGGGAGGCTCACTCACCCCCAGTAGCAATCGAGCAACATGGAATGCAAATCCACCATTTTGTAAAAACCAACAAAATTCATGAAAACAACCTAATAAAAAATGATGAGGAGGAAAGGGATGGGTACAAGATCGATTGGCATAGATGCAGGCGGATCTCTTATAAAGATGGCCTTTGAAGAAAATAGAGTTCTGCATTTCAAAAAATATCCGATTGCTCAGATGGAAGAAGCTATGGAGTGGCTGAAGATATTTTCTGCAGACAGAAAAATTATCCTGACTGGCGGTAAGGCAGGAATCCTTAAGACAAACCATTTTCCTGCTGCAAGGATTGCAGATGAATTTACAGCTTCGTGTGAAGGGGCCAGTTTCCTTTTAGAGCAAAAAAACCTTTTGCCTCAGAAAAAATTTCTGCTTGTCAATGTAGGAACAGGTACATCATGGTTTACGATAGATGGTGATAAACAGGAACGGATACTAGGAAGCGGAGTTGGAGGAGGAACATTCATGGGATTGGGCAAGCTGCTTGGCGGAAACAAAGAATTCACAGACCTAGTAGAGCTATCCGGAAAAGGGACTAGGGGAAATGTCGATTTGCTGGTCAAAGATATCTATCATCCTGACCAGCCGCCGATTCCAGGGGAATTGACAGCAAGTAATTTTGCGAAAACTGCTAATGAAGCTACAGCAGCAGACCGAATTGCTGCGGTATCCAATTTGATTGCGGAAACCTTAACGCTGTTGACAGTACAGGCCGCCGCATTGCAGCAAACATCCTCAGCTGTTTTCATTGGGAGCACCATCGCAGGCAACAATCCGCTTCAGGAAAGTCTTAAAACCTATCTTGGAATGTCAGGAATTGAACCTGTTTTTCTCCCAGACGGCGAGTTCAGCGGTGCAATCGGAGCGAAAATGTTCTAATTTCCGTCTCTTGAACTATTCTGGCTTAAAAGTTAGAGTAAGAGTGATGATAAAAAAAGAAGGTGTCAGCATTTGAGCAAAAGGTATTTCACCATCGGGATGGCCGGACATATTGACCACGGGAAAACGTCGCTGACCAAAGCACTGACAAACGTGGACACTGACCGCCTGAAGGAAGAAAAGGAACGACAGATTTCAATAGAACTTGGGTTCGCCCCATTATATGAGGATGATGAACTCCAAATATCGGTTGTCGATGTACCTGGCCATGAACGGTTCATCCGACAGATGATCGCTGGTGTTGCAGGAATCGATCTGGTCGTCCTGGTTGTCGCTGCTGATGAAGGCGTCATGCCGCAGACGAGGGAACATCTGGATATACTTGGTTTCCTCGGCATCCGTGCCGGCATCATTGCCATCACTAAGATTGACCGAGTCGAGGAAGAATTCATCGAGCTGGTGAAAGATGATATTTTGAGTGAGCTTGAAGGGACAGTATTTGAAAATTCCCCATTCATGATGGTGGACAGCCTTTCGAATAAAGGGATTCAAGAGCTAAAGGGTCTGATCATCGATACGCTTAAGAAGCAGGAAATGCGGGATGCGAAAGGAGCGTTCCGCCTGCCGATCGACCAAGTTTTCACGGTTAAAGGCCAGGGAACGGTCGTAAGAGGGACAGTTTACGAAGGGACTGTGGATGAAGGGCAGCTCCTTAAGGTGCTTCCTGATGGTCTTGATGTCCGCGCGCGCCAGCTTCAGGTCCATCATAAGCCAGCAAAGTCCGCTTTTGCCGGACAGCGAGTCGCTATTAACCTTTCCGGGGTTTCAAGAGAGGATCTTGAGCGTGGGGAAGTTCTTGTCTCATCTGATCATTTTATCGTGACAAACACAATTGATGTAGCCATAAGAGTGGTTGAAGATCTGGAGCACTTAGTCAAACAGAGGACCCCTATAAAATGTCACATTGGAACCACAGAAGTGATGGGAAGGATTGTGTTCTTTGACCGGAATGAACTTAAGGAAGAAAACGGGGAAATACTTTGCCAACTGCGGCTCGATGAAAAAATCGTCACGAAGCGGGGAGACCGTTTTATTATCCGCCGGCCAAGCCCCCAGGAGACGATAGGCGGTGGATGGGTCATCGACCCGCGCGGCAACAAATATAGGTTTGGCTTTGAAACGATTGAAGAACTGGAGAAAAAGAAGGTGGGTACGCCCAGCGAGAGAATCCGGGCTGCTCTCTACGAAGCAAAAAGCCTGGATATTGCTGAGTTGATCAAAAGGACCGCTCTGGGCGAAGAGACGTTAAAAGAGACTCTTGAAGACGGGCAATTCATTAAATATTCAGCCAGGGAGTACACACTTGCCTCCCTGATCGAAAACCTTGGTGAAGAGATGATAGACCGGCTGAGCGAGTATCATGACTCAAATCCAATGCGGCCAGGAATGAACAAAGCAGAGTTGCTCCAAGCGATGCAGAATATCGCGCCTAAATCCTTGCTTGAATATATTATTGAGGATGGAATCAACAAAGGCTTGTTCGGAAGAAAAGGCCAATTTATCAGGCTGTCTGAATTTGAGCCGCATGTACCGAAGAACTGGGAAAGACGGACGGAGAACATGCTTCAGGCACTTGAGAGCGATGGCCTGAAGGTTGCGTACCTGAACGATTATATTAAGAATGCGGGCATTCCGGATTCTCTGGCAGTAGAGTTGAAACGCTTCCTTGAAGACCAGGAAAGGATTGTTTCTCTGGATGACCAGTATGCCTGGTATGGGGAGCATTTTACAGAAGCGGTTAATAAGCTGAGAGAACATACAGGCTCAGAGTTCGAGGTTCCGCAGGCAAAAGAAGCCGTTGATTTATCAAGGAAGTATATGATTCCCTTCCTTGAACGACTAGACACTCTGGGATATACAAAGCGGGTCGAAAATAAAAGAGTATGGCTTAAGTAATAGAATGCAGCAGGATAGCAATCCTGCTGTTTTTATATCGATTCATCATAATTTTGTTATGTAAACTAAAGGTGTTCATTTTTTGCGTTTTTATGCTGTGTAGGCAGTAAACATGTTTTTGACCGATAATGCATCCCTTTTTCAATCATATTAAGGAACCCCATGGGGGGAAGGGAGCTCGAAATTGGTGATGGAAAGTCCGGGTGCTCCCCGGACTGTTCATCAGTCTCCATAGACTCCATCGTAAATCTTTCCAATATCAGCTCGCAATTTTTCGACCTGTACTATACGAGCTTCCCGCAGGTATTCTTTTCCATCAAGGTAAAGGACGAGAACAGGAACTGTAAAAGCCATTAAATAGCCTGCAATCTCCTCGACTTTTTCTGCATTTACCAAAGCCATTTCAATCTTCGGATAGTCTTTCATGACCTCCTCAACCTGAGGAAGCAAACCATGACACACACTTCAGCCATCAGTCAAAACATAGATGAAGCTAAGCTCATGATCATTTATAAAACTTTTCACTTCATCGAGCGATGTTAATTCCCGCATATTTCTAAAACCTCCTCTTCAAGATGATACCCATTATCGAGACTATTTTATCATACTTTTGAAAGGGTATAGGGTATAATGAAAAAGACTTTTCTTCAGGGAGTGGTAAAATGAAAAACCAATGGGATGAAAGATTCGGCATAAGTGAATATGTATATGGCGAAGGACCGAACAAATTCATTGAAGAATATGCAACTTATCTAAAGAATGATCAGACTATCGTAGCATTCGCTGAAGGAGAGGGGAGAAATGCGGTCTATCTTGCCAGGCTGGGCCATGATATCACTGCATGGGATTATTCTGAAGTTGGTTTAGAGAAAACAATGACATTAGCTGCAAAATCCAATGTCGCCATTAAAACGGAACGAAAAGACCTAATAACCGACCCGGTGCCGGAGGAAGCCTTTGACGGCGGCATTATGGTGTTCGGTCACTTTGCGAAAGAACATCAAAAATCAGTCATCGATAAGCTGATAAAAACAGTGAAACCTGGCGGAACCATCATGCTGGAAGTTTATTCTGAGCAACAAATCAACTATAAAACCGGCGGACCGAAAACGGCTGATCTGCTTTATAACCCAGCGAACGTGCTCGAATGGTTACAGGAGTATAAAGTAATCCATTTCTTCTATGGTGAAAAGGAAAGGTCAGAAGGAACCGGCCATACTGGAATTGGACATGTCATCCAAGCAATCGTAAAAAAAGAAATGTTTTAATGATACACCGAATCGATCCTCGATTGAGGATCGTTTTTTTTTGCGAGGAATTTCCGAAATTTTGTCGAATAGTTAATCGGTGGAAAATAGAGAGGGTTGGCTATGGATTTGAGGATAAAGCAGTATTACTTATTCGAAGGAAACGCCGCAGTCAGCAGGGTTGCAGATTCGCAGTTTCAAGGAATAAAATGAATTGCCATTGAGGATGGCTTGACACTTATCACATGCAATAGACATATGCCTGAATGGGGATTATTCAGATTCCTTTTTTCTGAATCTACACATCCGGTACTTATCCAGCGTCTTGGAACCCATGACCGCATACATGTCTTTTCGCCAGTAAGAGCATTGGGAACAAAAGGTTTCAAAACTTAGTCAAGTTTTTAGTCACCAACGTATATTTAATTTTGGCTGTGTTAAAGCTGAATGTTGTTTTTTAAAGAGTTGATTGGAACGGAAGGGACTGACTCCTCGAAAATGCTAATGCATTTCCTTCGTGCGTGGGCGAATTCGCCGGAGCCTTTCAGTGTCCTGCGGGATGCAGCGGCAAGGTGGAGACCCCGCAGGCGCCCTTAGCGCCGAGGAGATAGGGAAGCTGAAGCGCTTTGGTCAGCCCCGACAAACGCTGGCCGACTAAGACCGCCGCGTCCTGCGGCAACGTCGACACTAGGACGTCCTGTCCGTCGAAGGACCTGTCAGTGAAGTCGCTCTTTGACTTCATTGGCAGGATCGAAGCGACTCGGACGGGCTAGTCGCTGAAGCTGGACCAGCTCCACTGACGCCCCGCGGAAAGCGTGTCTCTGGAGTGGAAATCAACACCCAAGTTTAACAGAGCCTTAATTTTAAATAGGAGCTTCTGAGGGGGGAGTGGAATTCATGCAAAATGACTGGGAAGATTTTTACTGTAAAGAGGTTTTATCAGGCAGCACACCTGTTGAAATCGTTTTAGAAACGAAGCATAGCCTTGCTTTTTATCATACAAGGCCATACTATGAGGTTCACATTGCCGTCATTCCAAAGAAGCATATCTTATTGATTACCATCAAGGAAGAAGATCTTGAAGTCATGAAAGATTTGTGCGGAGTGATAAAGGAGGCAGCAGCCGAGATGAATGAAAAATATGGGGCATGCACCGTATCTACCAATATTGGCGAGTATCAATCCAATAAACATATGCATTGGCATGTGCACTTTGGAAAAAGGATTCGCGATTGATTAAAGACTTTTTGCCTATTGGAATAAAAATTGCTATTGAATGGATGGGCACCCTAAAAGGATGCTGTGGCACACAGTGTGTCAGTTTTAAGCTGACTAAGATGGGCATAACTAAACAAATCTTCAATGAGATTAGAAAGAGAACCCATGACAATTAAAAAGCAGCACCTGCCCGGCAACTCAAAAAAGAAACCAGGATGAGTCTTGTGCCTATATTGAAGGGATCGTCCAATCATCCATATAAGTGAAGAATTCCACGCATCCTGCCCAAAAATAATTCCGGATAAGAGGGAATGACCAGATATTTTATTGGAATTTTCCAAAAAAGTGTCACACTATGCTCTCTGATACGACTTATTAGTTAGAAAGCAGGAATGAGGTGGAAACAGTTGGACCATATCAGGGAACAACAGGTAATGGATTGGTATGAACAGTATTATGATGACATTTACCGATTCATTTTCTTTATGATGGGTGACCGGCAGTGCTGTGAGGATTTGGTACACGATACCTTTGTCCGTGCCTATTCGGCTGCCGAGCGGTTCCGCGAAACGTCGACCGTAAAAACATGGCTGTTCAGTATTGCGAAGCATCTGGTCCTTGATGAGATTCGCAGACGAAAGAGGAGGAGGATGTTGTCTCTGATACATGGCAAAGATATCCCATCTGCTCTCGATCTTGAAGAATATGTAGAAAATAGAGATACTGTACAGCGGGTGATGGTTGCGATCCAGAAGCTGAAGCCAAATTATCGCCTTGTCATTACCTTGAAAAAAATTGACGATTGTTCCACAAAGGAAATCAGTGAGATTCTTGGATGGACTGAAGCAAAGGTTCGAAAGACATTATCAAGAGGTATTGCAGCATTGAAAAAATTGGAAGAATCGGAAGGGGGCGAACAAATTGAGCAATCCATTTCATGAAGATTGGAAGTCCCTGCAACAATTTCGAACCTCCGCTGAAGATAAAAATACATTAAAGCATAAGATCAGGCTTTCCTTAAGGAATCAAAATATAGAAACTTCTCGAAAGAAACGGCTCGATTGGAAAAACCTTGTTCTGACCTGTTTATTCTTGCTTATTTCAGGAGGTATCCTATCCCAGCTGCCGGATTCTGTTCCAAAAGAATTGGAACCAGGTTCCAAGACTAACGCTACTGTGGGTTCTGGGTTCGTCCACAAAGGCAGTTTTTCCTGGGAGCCAGGAAGTGTGACGAGCAAGAAAATCAAGGATGGGTACGCAATTTACCATAATGACGCCAGCGTCCAGGTGGGGAAGATTACAGAGGTTTCCGAAAATGAACAACAAAAGATTGTATATTCAAAACCAATTAGCTTTGAAAAGGAATATCAACATTTTCCTTATCCAACCCATATGTACATCGAGCATGTAAAAATGGCCGACGTTGTTCTCCGATATCACTTTTTTGTTGTAGCGGCAAATAAGACTTTTCATTTTAGCCTTGATTATCCCAAGCTTGATCATTCGGATATTTTCAGTATGATGGCAACCTTGGTGTATTCGGAACAGAAACCTTATATTCATCATGAGCCGCTTTTCGTTACTCATGGCTATGACGATCTGCCGTATCCAGTTGGCTTGAAAGTGGAACGACAAGATGGGGAAAATGTTGAATACCTGTGGGAGGAAGCAAGCCAAAAGGCATTTACCCTCTATATTGAAAAAATAGAAGAAACTGGCAGAATAGAGATCAATAAGGGAACTGGGAGCCACACGTTTGAATCCCAGGATGGAAATCAAATAGTAAAGCTAACCTTGGATGGAAAGCAATTAACTTATGAGTTTTCCTATCCAAACCGTGAAGATTAAGGGATGCCAGTGAGAAGCTGCAAAATTGGATAAAAAAACAGATCCTCTGCATTTAGCCAGAGGATCTGCTTATTAATGCTGGGCTGTATAGCATGCGAAAATTTCTTCTGAGGTATCATTGTATTTGATTTCAACATCGGTTTCATTAAAGAACCATGTATCATTTGATTCAACATAAAAGGTGATTCCGTCAATTTCTTGCTGTTCAGCTGCAACGGCCGGTGTTTCAAGTGAAAAAGCTAAACTGTATCCTTTGTTCTTATCGCCAAACCCGGCGTATTGAGGGAATAGGCGGATAAAAAACGGCTTTGGTGTATCAAATTCATTCTCAAACCATTTGTATGCTTTTTGATCAATCGAAATTGTCATGTTTACACCATCCTTTCGTTACTTTCATTTTAATGGCCATCGCAGATAGAGTCGGTGCTTTTTGTCACAGCAAAATCGGTTGTCATCAAAGTGTCAAATTTGTTGAAGCTGTGTATTGCCAACTTCGTGAACCTAGTTCAGCAGTGATGGATATCGTCATCTATTTAGTGTAAATCGGTTCCGGGAATAATATATCGCCATTTGAAAATCCCCCTGTCAGAGTACAGGGGGACGACAACAGCTATAATCAGACTCTTTCTTCCTTCACCCGCATAGCTTCAGGGATGTATACACAGAATGGCTCACTCTCCATGTAATCGCCTGTCACTGCGTATGTCCTGGAGCGGGATCCGCCGCAGACGTACCGGAATTCACAAACCCCGCACTTTCCTTTGTAGTTGTCAGGGCTGCGAAGATCTTTGAAAATTCGGGACTCCCGATAAATTTCCGCCAAAGGTCTTTCACGTACGTTCCCGCCAACCAGCGGAAGCAACCCCGATGGCATGACATCACCTGTATGCGAGACAAAAACGAACCCGTTTCCATCATTCACTCCTTTTGGAGCACGTTTCAATCCATCGATAACCGATGCCATATCCTTCGTTAGTGTATCTTCATAGCGGATTTCACTCTTGTCTACGATGTGCTCGCGTGCTTTTTGCTGGAATACCACACGTCGATAATGCTGGGCTGCTGTTGTTTTTATATCATATGGAGCGGTCTTGCTAAGTTCATAAAGCCAGCGGAAGACCTTTTCATGCTCAGCAGGTGACAGGCATGCATCTAACTGTCCGCGTCCAGTCGGAACAAGCAGGAAAATGTACCACATGACGACTTTCAGTTCTTTCATCAGTTCGGCCATTTGTTCAAGATGGTCATAATTATACTTAGAAATTACCGTATTTAGCTGAAGGGGCATATTCAATTCGTTCAGGTACTTGACTTTCTCAATCGTCAAGTCGAAGGATCCAGGAGTACCGCGAAAGTAATCATGGATTTCCGGTGTCGGCCCATCAAGGCTGAAAGCCCATCGGGAGAGGCCTACTTCTTTTGCGCGCTCCATTTTTTCCTTAGTCACATTATCCGTGGCACTTGGAGTCATTGAAACCCGCATCCCTTTTTTGATCGCATACTCTGCAAGGTCAAACAAATCTTCCCGCATCATGCAGTCTCCACCTGTAAAAACAAGCATAGGATTGTTCATTTCATAAATCTGATCAATCAGCTTGATTCCTTCCTCGGGACTCAATTCACGAGGATCCGGTTTATTCTGGGCATCGGCGCGGCAGTGTACGCATTTGAGCTGGCATGCCCTCGTCACTTCCCAAATTACGATATAAGGATTTTCGTTAAAATCAATCATCCCTGGATGTCCTGCCATCTGCCCAGACTCCTGTCCATGTCCATGCATCATTCATCACCATACTTTTTATTATTTTACCTATATTATAAAATTCAGATGCCAGGATGAACGGATGTATTGTTACAAATATTCTACAATCGGAAGGTTTATTATTTTTGAATAGGATTATATATGTTCCCTTAAATTCATGTAGACCTTCAGCAATCATTGAAGTTTAGGCTATCTTTCTGTTCTTAATTAAGAAAAATATTATGCTTTATGAAACTTTCATCCCCTTAGTAACGTCTAAATATATGGATAGTCAGGTGATTTTTGGAAAGAGGGGGATGATGTTTTGAAGAAATCAACAATTTTGTGTACTTGCGCTGTTTTCTTCACTCTTCTCATTTCTGGCCTGGCCGCCTACAGCCAATTTGAACCTGAACCCCCGTCATTAATGCTCTTTATTGATGACCACCCTGTGAAGATGAAGCCGGGTACCTATTCACTCGAGAAGTGGGGAAGGGCCGCTATATCTGACACCCCCTCTGATCCTGCAGCGATTGTCAGGGAATACAATTCTATCGTAGTTTCTAATTTAAACCATCTTTCTTTCAAATTCGATGAAGAGCCGCAGTCGGTAAAATATTATCTCTGGGAAATGGCCACTGGCAAGCTTGAATGCAAAGGATTCGAAAAGAAACAGCTTAAACTCATGGATACAAATGTTCCACAGGGGGAATACGCGCTCGAAGTTCGAGCAACATGGGAAAGCGGATATGTCTTTTATCACGCGAGGATATCAATAGAAACGGATAATTGAACCATCATTTGCTGCTATGCAGGCAAGATGGTTTTTTTTATGCATAAATTACTCAAAATAGCTCAAGTTAATTATGACAAACTCAAATGAAAAGGGGGAATACCCATGACCGTAGGGACTCAGATTAAACAGACACTCGCTGGTTTGAAAAGTGCACAGGCGAGCTTCGAAACATTCGCGTTAGGAACTGAAAACCAGCAGGCTAAACAGCTCTATCAAGCAGCTGCTCAACAGACGCAGGCGATTATCGATAGCATTCAGCCTCGATTACAGGAAATAGAACAGGAAGAACCGCAGTATAAAGCATGAGAAGCATGGGGAGGGGTAACCCCCCTTTTTTATTTAGCTAGTGGGGTGAATTGCATGACGGTGGCAGCAAATGTTAAACAATGTGTTTCAACGCTTAAAACTATAGAAGCCCAACTATCCATCCTGGCGCTTAATTCCAATGTGACGGAAGCAAGCAGAGCTTTTCACGAAACAATGCTTGTCCTCAGTGAAATTAGGACAGATATCCAAAAACGGGAAAAACAGCTTGAAGCAGAAGAGCCACAATACAAAGGTTAGGTTCTGGAGGTAAACATATGACTGAATGGACACAAATCATCATACGGTCAATCTTATTCGTGATCACCTTATTTGCGATCACCAAGCTGGGCGGGAAAAAGCAGCTGGCAGAACTCTCTTTTTTTGAATATGTTTCTGGTATTACGGTCGGAAGCATTGCGGGTGAAGTCATCATGGGGCTTGAAGCTAATATATTCCACGGTGTTTTAGCGGTTTTGATTTTTGGCGGTTTTACTTACCTGGTTGATGTACTTGGAATGAAAAGCAAATCTTTCAGGAACCTCATCGATGGAAAAGCAAGTGTATTGATCCAGGATGGTAAAATTCTTGAGGAAAATATGAAAAAGGAAAAGTACACAATCGATGAGCTTAATTCACTGTTAAGGCAAAAAGATGTATTCAAAGTGTCAGATGTGGAGTTTGCGGTGCTTGAACCAAAGGGTGACTTAAGTGTTCTTTTGAAAAGGGACAAGCAGCCAGTTACCCCTTCTGACCTTGGAATCCAGGTTGCTCCCGAAAAAGAGACTAAAACAATCATCATGGACGGTAAGATAATGAACGACCCTTTGTCAGAAGCAGGGAAAAACCGAGGCTGGCTTGATAATGAACTCGCAAAGTTAGGAGTTACAATTGAAAATGTCTTCATGGGGCAGGTGGATTCAGCAGGACAGCTAATTGTCGATACATATGACGATAAAATCACTATTCCGACCCCACAGCCAAAACAGCAGCTCCTGGCAATGATGAAAAAATGCCAGGCTGATCTCGAGCTTTTTGCATTGGAAACAGAGTCTCTTGAAGCGAAGGAAATGTACAACAAGAATGCAGAAAGACTGCTATTAGCAATTGAAAAAACTAAGCGCTATCTTAAAAATTGACACTGTTGTCTCAAACATAATAAAAAGGCTTCTGCCTGTATACAATTTCCGGTATAAACGGGCAGAGCCATTCAGATAATATCCAATAAGGGATTCTTGCGAGAATCCTTAAGGAAGGGGTGTTGGTAATTTGAGAAATGCTTGGATGAAATTGCTCATGAATTCGAATATTCCTCAAAATGTTTTGAAAAAGTTTGGTTACAAAAGACGAAAAAATCGTTCCATGACCTATTCATTATTTGGAATAGCTGCCAGCGCAGCTGCGGCTTACGCTCTGAGGAACAGGATGGGGGGAATGCGAAGGTTTTTTCAAAATACCAATATAGCTGGTGGCATGAAGTCTGCCTTCCAACAGGCTTCTGCTGCGAACCTGGCTGAATTCGCAAAGGAACTTTCCCCTGGAATAAACAGTAAAAACCAGGATACTCAAGGGGAAAAAGGCCAAGCCACCAATGATCTCGATTTTGCTGGCAGTAAATTCATGAAGCAAACAACTGAATCCCTAGTCGGGACTGAGGGAACAAAAAACTAAGATAAAACAATAGGGAAATTAAAAGGAACCATAAAACCCGCTTTAATGAGCGGGCTTTTTCATGGAAAAAGGATGATTATATTTGTCATGAATTCGTGAATATTTTAGGGTGTTGCTCACTTGATGATCTTTTCATTTGGTCATTATGACATATAAGAAAGCTTTTACATTGATATTAAGATTATGTTTCAAAAACATTACAAAAAAATGCGTTTGTTACAGTCATAACCTTCATTGTTGTTGTAATTATAAGGGTTCTATGTACGTGTCATGCAGAGAGGGATGAATTCAGTAATGGGAAAATATCCCTTCTAATCCAGGTTTTATTAATACCAATCTAGTTTAGGAAACTCTAGTATAAATTTGTAAAAGAAATAGAAGGAGTTGCTAACAACATGAAGAAACAGCTTTTGACGGTGGCTGCTACGGCAGGAATTTTGTTTACATCTTTTAATGGTACTGCTAGCGCACATAGCAATGTGCATACAGTGAAACCTGGTGATTCTCTTTGGAAGGTTTCTCGTACCTACAATGTTACTATCAATCAATTGAAATCTTGGAACAAACTTTCAAGCTCAGTCATTTACGTGAATCAAACATTATCCATTACCCCTCCACACAACCAAATTGAGGCAGAGGCTGAGATGATAGCAAAATCTGTCTATACCGTTAGACCCGGAGATACTTTATGGGAGATTTCAAAAAAATATCGCACTTCAATCGGTTCATTGAAGTCATTGAACGGACTCCGATCAGATGTTATTCGGCCGGGACAAAAACTGAAGGTTTCTGGAACCTTACCTAAAACCGTAAAATCAGCAGTGAAATCTTCGGGCAGTTATACTGTCAGAAGGGGAGACAACCTTTCCACTATCGCGGTTCGCCATAATTTATCGCTTTCCGCCTTAAAATCTATCAATAAACTGAAATCTGATGTTATTTATCCTGGACAGAAATTAATTTTATCAATGAATATATCCGGGCCTTTACGCTCTGTAACAAAGACATCGAGCTCGCAGACCCCAGCAGCTTCAACTTCAAGAGCACTGGTTTCAGAAGCAAAGAAATACATTGGAACCCCATATGTCTGGGCTGGAAGCACTCCGTCCGGCTTTGACTGCAGCGGGTACTTGAACTATGTATTCGGAAAAAAAGGCATTTCCATTCCACGTACCGTAGCTTCAATCTGGAAAGCAACAAAAACCGTCTCTTCACCGCGAGTCGGCGACCTGGTATTCTTTGAGACGTACAAGCCTGGTCCATCGCATGCAGGTATATACCTTGGCCATAATAAATTTATTCACGCAGGCACTTCCAGAGGCGTTGAAATCAGCGATCTGACCAATTCTTATTGGAGTCCTCGATTCCTTGGCGCAAAGACAACTTTTTAAGCAATACCCTGAATGATCCTATTTAAAACCTCCTTTTGGGGGTTTTTCTTATAATAGAAAAAATAGTTTGCTTCTTGGCTTAAAATTTGTAATAACCTTCGGGCATGGCGTATAATCCAATTAAAATCTATTTGCTGAGATGTCAGTGAAATGAATCGATTTCCATCTTTTGGTACATAGAATTCTGGGAGTTTATAGATTTGGAGGCTAAGGAAAGTGAGAATTCCTATTCTGAAATTGAAAGAATATTTGCTAGTATCCATTCAAGTCGAACTGGATGACCAGACTGTCCTGACTTTCCAGGAGGATCTTCTGAATAAAATAAAAGATACAGGCGCAAAAGGGGTGGTCATCGACCTTACGTCTGTTGATATGGTTGATTCTTTCATTGCCAAAGTGTTGGGCGATGTCATTGTGATGACTGGATTGATGGGTACAAAAGCTGTCCTGACAGGAATCCAGCCAGCTGTAGCCATTACCTTGATCGAACTAGGGATTACAATGGAGAATGTGCACACAGCTCTTGACCTTGAACAGGGAATTTCGATACTAAGCCATTTGTTAGAGGGTTAGCCATATGATAGAACCGATAGTGATTGAGATAAAAAATGAATTTGATATCGTGCTTGCGCGCCAAAAAGGCAGGGAAGTCTCAAAGGAGCTTCAATTTGGCGTAGTCGATCAGTCAAGAATCACCACTGCCATTTCCGAATTGGCAAGGAACATCTATCTGTATGCCGGAAGCGGCCAAGTCACCATCAGTGTTCTGGAGGAAAACGGAAAAAGAGGTATCGAGATACAGGCCAATGACAACGGACCTGGAATCCATGATATTCGCTCGATCCTCCAGGACGGTTATTCAACTTCTGGGGGACTGGGAGCGGGGCTCCCGGGAGTCCGAAGGCTGATGGATAGTTTTGATATTGATTCAATACCTGGATCTGGAACAACAGTCACGATTATCAAATGGGTACGCTAAAGCCCATGATGGATCCCGACTACTTAATGATGAAAATCCGTGGGTTTTCCATAGATGTTTTGAATCAATATTAGGACTCTCTTGTATTATGTTATCTGCAAATCCGGATCATTTTTGATTGCACTAGACAGCTCTCCCTATGTAGTCTTTCCGGTCTCAGGCGGTTCCCGCGGAAGGGAACCACTTGATTATGGATTACTTTTCGAGGGGACGTATATTCAAATATTCATTAACCATTTTATTCTCCTCCGCGTAATCTCCACACTTGCCTATCACATTTCCACCAAAAAAGGATGTCCCCTTTTTGCGGAACATCCTTTTGTTTATTCGATCGTCCATTGTTTTAAAACTTGCTGTCTTGCCATTTCCAGGATTTCTTCCTCTGAAACAGATTTGTCGGCAATGACATTCGTTAAATAATGCTTTCCTTTATGGTCCACGCTTACAGTTACTTCTCTCATTGTACATTGTCCTTTCTTTCTATGTTTTCTGTGTTAGAAATATAACCAGTTTTCGAGAATATTAAACATGGGACCGCAATCAGATGAAAGTATGCCCTTTCTGGAAGAGGGAACAGAGAACTATGCAAAACACCAGGAAGGATATAATGGACATAGAATATAACAAAAAGCAGCAAAATCCCATTGGGTATCCACAAGAAAACCCAGGCAATGACAAGAAGAGTGACGATCTCAAAGATCAGAGCAGGCTGCCTCATCAGCAAAACAGATTGAAGGACCAAGAAAATTCAAGAAGATGATTTTACGAGGATAGCCCTTTGGCTTTCCTTTTTTCATGAGGAGCGTTCAGTTCTTCCGACTCAAGACGATGTTTAGAAATCACACAATTTCACATATTCTTTTGATTTTATTCAGATATTTGTTAGTTACATTATAGTCGTAAGGAAATCGATTGAAGGAGTGATTTGTGATGAAGAAAAAAACATTGTTCTTGGGAGCAGCATTGATAATTGCAGTTCCAAGCTTTGTAGCTGCAGAGGGCCTTTTGGTGAATCGGACAGATGCCAGTGCCCCTTTATCCGTCCAGGAAAATGGCGGTCAGACGCTTGTTGATTGTACCGGCGACCGCAGGATGGATGGAGGATTTGGCAGAGGAATGCAGCAAGGAAAAGGACAAGGCAGAATGGGAATGCAGCAAGGACAGGGAGGGCAGTTTGCCGACAGAAGCGCGGAACTCCTTGACCTCGTCGGAAAATATAGTCCCTCAACTGTTGATGAGTGGAAAAAGATAATAGATGAACGTGAAAAACTGAAGGAAGATTGGCTAAGTCCCGACTATGATGAAGCAAGACAAAAATATATGGAAGAAAGACATGCAGCAATGCAGGCGTTCCGGGACCAGTTTGCCAAAGGTGAAATCACCAGGGAAGAGATGAGAGAGAAATTGTTCATCGAAAAAGGAAACCAAGGACAACGTGGAATGTATTCAAATTTGCAGGCTGCAGTCGCTGAGAATGATAAGGACGAGGCTGCAAAGATCCTGGGTCAGATGCTTGATCAGTTCAAGGAGCGAAATGACGATCTTAAAAAACGTCTTGAAGATGTAAAAAAATAAGAAGTTAACTTGAAAATGATCAAGTATAATGGAGATAGACATGAAGGGGACGGGCTGGAAATGCGTCCTCTTTTTCATTTTTGGAGGGGACCGCAATGCCGTATTCAATCTATCTTGTTGAAGATGAAATGAATTTGAATCAAGTGCTGACTGCATATCTTGATCAGGAAGGATGGAATGTGACGTCCTTCAGAGATGGTTCAGCCGCCCGCACACATATCGAGGACACGCCACATCTGTGGATTCTCGACATCATGCTACCCGGTGTGGATGGTTATCAGCTCCTGAAGGAAATTAAGGCATTTTGTCGGAAGACACCTGTGATTTTTATTAGCGCCAGAGATGCTGACCTGGATAGAGTACTCGGTTTGGAAATGGGCAGTGATGATTACCTTGCAAAGCCTTTTTTGCCAAGGGAATTGGTAGTAAGAGCCAAAAAGCTTCTTGAACGGGTTTACGGTCAGGGGAGCCCTCAATCCAACTACATTTATGGTCACTATAGTATTTTTGAAGAACAAAGGCTGGTCCTGGATGGGAATACCCCTATTCAACTTACTTCAAAAGAATTTGATATATTGCTCCTTTTCATTAAGAACATTGGACGAGCATTCGGACGGGAAGATATTCTTTACAAGGTATGGGGGAAGGATTATTTTGGATCTGACCGTGTTGTGGATGATCTTGTAAGAAGATTAAGAAAGAAAGTTCCTGACTTTAAACTGGAGACGATTTATGGATATGGGTACAGGCTGGTGGAGTCAGATGAAAAATAAGCCGATATTCGCTCAAATCTCCTTTTTATTTGCAGTTCTCATCCTTTTGATTGGCTTGATTATCAGCACAATGGTGCCATCGATATTACGAGGCTTTTTTACTGATGAAATATACAGGACAATAGAAGAAAGCCAGGAATTAACGACAAGGATCAACCGGAATGGGATGATGATGGGCGGAGGAATGGCGATGCGGTCCGTCCAGCATGTTTTCCTGGATGAAGACGGCCAGGTTGTTGGAGGAAGGGCGTTTTCTGAAAAGGTACTTTCCAATTTTTTAAAACAGGGCATTGAACAGAAAGAATCCTCCAAGCGATACGAAATGCAGATTGATAACAAAAAGATGCTTTATGTCGTTTCAAAAAAGGATATCGGGGGTATGCCCGTATTCCAGATCTCCTTCATGATGGATACTTATCGGAGTGAACTTGTCAGCACTCTCTTGAAAAAACTCTATCTGATGCTGCTCATTGCCCTTGCTGCCGGAATGCTTCTTTCATTCCTGTTCGCTAATTGGATGGTCAGGCCAATCAATTTGATGAAAGAACATGTACTGAATTACGCTTCACGGAAATGGGACAAGCCACTCAACTTGAATCGCGGTGACGAAATTGGAATACTTGCTGACTCGATCGAAAAAATGCGCAGGCAATTAAAGGAGCAGGATGAATCGCAGCAAACCTTGCTCCAAAACGTATCGCATGATTTAAAGACACCTGTTATGGTCATCCGAAGCTATGCTGAAGCATTGAAAGAAAAAATCTATCCAGCAGGCACACCGGAAGCCACTGGTGAAATCATCGAAAAGGAAGCTGCTGGCCTTGAAAAAAAGGTAAGGGACTTAATTTATCTTACAAAACTCGACTATTTGCGGCGGACGAACCCCGAGTACACCCAATTCCCATTGGTTGAACTAGCGAGCGAGGTTGAAGGGCGCCTCCGTCCTGTCCACTCTCCAATCTTGTTCACACTTGATGCGGATGACGAAATACTGTTCCGCGGAAACAAGGAACAGATGAAGGTGCTATTTGAAAATTTGATCGAAAACGCATATAAATTCGCAGAATCCCGCATTACTCTTTCCATCAAGCAGGATGAGAAGAAAGTCTTGATTAGCTGCCATAATGATGGCAGAGCTATCCCGGAAGAGAAAATTAAAAATCTCTTCAAGCCTTTTGTAAAAGGCGAGAACGGAAACTTTGGCCTGGGGCTTGCAATCATTTCACAAATCACAGATATGCATAAGGGAACAATTAGCGTTATGAATCAACGTGGCGGGGTAAGTTTTTACTTTGAATTTCCAATCCAGTATTGATTACTCCTCCTAAACCATGCTTTCTAAACTATCAAACACTTTACATCCTTTCAGTTGTTTAATGGTTTTTTTGGAAAAAGGAGGAAAAATACACCTCCTTCACGAATATATAAGATCGAGACCATAATAGAGAAAGGGGTATCGATCATTTTGGGGGTACACAATACTGACAAATGGAGCAGTTTGATGATAACTGCTGCTGTTATAATGTTTTTCGCAGCAATGCCAATTGGCATCTTTATTGTGACATTCGTACATCAGTCATTCTATTTGGACAAAAGCCAGTGGTTTTTTGATAGCCCGATATCTTCCTTCATAGTCATGGTAGGCATGCTTTTTTCCATACCACTGCTACTTATCATTATCGCAATCTATATGTCGAGGACTGAGGAATCAAGAAGGAGAAATACGATTGTTTTGGCGGCAACCTTCGTGACAATTCTGATCATGTCGGTGATTGGCTACCTGTCTTTGGACAACTATTACTATATCGACCGAAAGGGAATTCATTATGATGAATTATGGAAGCTTGAAACGATTAGTTATTCCTGGGCCGAATTAACCTCAGTCAAACAGGTCAATATCAATGATGGAGGAACATTGAAGCCTGAAAAAATAATTTTCACTTACGGCACCGAAAAAATCGATCTTCCACTATCTCCGAAGCTGAGGAATGAAATCGAGCCTGTCATGAGGTTTATTGAAAATGAAAAAGGAATAAGGCTGGACATGGAAACAATTGAAAAAGACTGAATCAAAGCCCTTCTACTGGAGAGAGCCACCGAAAAAAGGCCCTTTATCCAGCCAAGAGTTGGATAAATTTTAAAAAATGAAATAACTTCCAAAGACCTGCATTGAAATTATCAAGCAATATTGGAAAGAAATATGATCAAAATCACCCCCAAGGCTGTTCGCTGACAGCCTTTTCTTTATGTCAAAATCTGAGGTTAGTAAAGAGATAAGAAAAATTTTTAAAGAGTGGTTCAACATGGTGGCTCTATGGCGGTTAATATTTTTTGTCTTTACTTAAGAATATATCGTATAAAGAGATATTAAGAAAAAGGGGGCATTGTGACTCTAAAGAACACAATAAGTAATATTAATGAAAATTGGACTGATATTTATCATGCACTCCACTATGTCCATCAAGAAAATATTCCACACCAAGCTATACGATTGTTGAAGCACATAGAAAAGCAGCAAGTAACAACGATAGGCAATTTAGCTGCACATTTAAGTGTCTCTCACAATACAGCTTCTGAACACATTAAAAGGCTGATTAAAAAGGCTTGGTATCATGATCGCAGTAATTTCACTGAAAGCATCTTTTTTGTTATTTTTAACGATGGGATTTAGTGTTGCTGGGTGGGGAGTTTTTTTGATAGTCCAAAACTTTAAAGAAGGTAGCACCTTTTTTATGATTTGATTTGTGAATTAAAGTTATCGGAACAAAACTGTTGTTTTTCCTGGTTCTGTCTTTTTCAGTATTCCAGAAGATTTCAAAAAAACATCTCAAGAAGGAATTAATACCGAATTAGCCTTTGAAAAGTTTTCTTTCGCAAATAACCCCTAGAATGCTCAATACTCATTTGGATATTTTTATTATTCTATTCTAATTTTAATTGGCCAATAAAGAAGGGAAATAAAAAATAGATAGCATGAATGATAATGAATGATTCTTCCCGTAAGAAGCAACCGAAACACCCTGGGAACGATCGAAGCCAAAAATAGGAGGAATCCGGCGCTCAGCGTCTGGATTCCCTAATAATGTATTGAAATGCATAACCCATGATGGAAAAGAGGTAAATAGCAGCAAAAAAGTATATTGGAATCAGCCGTTCCAATTCATACACCTTCAACCTCTTAAATAATGCGCTAGCTGGAAAAGCAAGTAAATAATCAAGTACGAAGTTAACACCTAAGTATTTCCATATACTGCCGTAAGACAATTGGAATACCCAAAGTGTTGCTGCAATAAAAGGACCCAGTACAAAAGAAAGATCATTAAATATCTTGGCTGCTGTTCCACCGGCTACTCGCCAAAGATTTAAAGGCTTGGATAAAACTAACAGGATGGACACAAGTGAACTTATAAAAATTACTACCGGAAAAAAACGTCGAAACGAATGTTTTGGATACATAAGTAAAGATGACCAGGAAATGAGGACCATCCCTGTTCTTAATAAATTAGCGACCATAATGGCTCTCCTTTCTGTTTCTGGGATCAAAAAAATGTGTCAGGATTGTTTGCGCATTTTATAGTTTCTCCATAAATAAAAAAACTAAAAGCAATAGCGCGTAAATTATTGGAATTGTTTTTCCTAATGGTGTATCCTGTAAGTGAATTACCCACAACTTTTGTCCTGTTGAGGAGAATTGCCTTATGATCAGCGAAGAGGAAAAATGGATTTTCATAAGAGAACTGCGTCGCTTGATTGATGACTATCAAAAATGTCCTGATACCGAGTTCCGGGAACAGATCCATGAGGAAATCATGCAGCTAATAAGTGTTATTGATTGAGAGCCGCTGACCCAGCAGCTGGCAAACCTGACCATTAATGACTATACAAAAAGGCAGGAAGCGGTTAAGATTAAGACAATACTATCAGTATAGTTCTTATATTAGGGAGGATACTTAATCATTGGAAAATCGGCTGTTAGAACTTGAACAAAAGATTCATGATTATGAAACAATCATTTCCGAGATGTCCGCGCCTGTCATTCCTTCAATCGTTCCCGAAACGGTTCTTGTTCCTATCACAGGGATGATCAGAGCAGAGCGTTTTGAAAAAATCAGGACAAAACTCCTCAACTATGTTAAAAATAAAGAAATTGAAACTGCAATCGTGGATTTAACAGATATTACTGAAGATAAGGTAGAAAATGTATGTCTTGAAGAGGTAGGGAAAGAATTGCATCTTCTTTCTTTGGCTTTATCCATGATGGGTGTCAGAACTTTATTTGTTGGATTGAATCCCATGCTGGTGAAACGAATCGTGCTTAATGGGATACATCTCGATGCACAAACATTTTCAACTTTCCAATCGGCACTGCAGCATTTAATGAAGGAAAAAGGATTGGAATTCAGGAAAATAGATGAATAGCAAATGCCCGCAAAGAGCGGGCATTTTGCTTTTTATGCTTTTCGTTCAGATGGGGCTGAGATTCCTTCAAGTGCTTCACCAGCTTCAACATCAAGCTGTTCTGTTACGGCAAGGTCGCCTAATGATACAATTTCCATCAGTTTTCCATCATCCACGATTGGCAAGCGGCGGATTTGGACGTCAGCCATTAGGTCAGCTGCTTCTTGTGCGGTCGTATGGATTGTTCCTCGTACAGGATCCTTGGTCATCACTTCAGATATAGGTGTATCGAGGGATACATTCTTCGCAACTGCCTTGAGGACAATGTCCCTATCTGTCGCCATTCCTTTAAGCTGGTTGTTTTCACAAATTGGAATGGCACCAACATCCAGTTCCCTCATTTTTGCAGCCACGTCATGGATGGTGCTATCAGGGCTGCAAAATTCGACGTTTTTTGTCATTACCTTTTCTATCTTCATAGGATCACCCTCCTTGTCTTACTTTGAAATTTACCCGATCAGGCTTAAGTAAAACTGTTCGTTTTTTGGAAGGTTCGTTGATAGAATGATTATCAAAGGGTTTTTATACTTATGAAAGAGGGGAAATACCAACATGATTGATTTGAGAAGTGATACAGTCACGAAACCGACTGAAGAAATGAGAAAAGCAATGTATGAGGCAGAGGTTGGCGATGATGTATATCAAGAAGACCCGACGGTCAAGAATCTTGAGGAAACGGCAGCTGACATACTTGGAAAAGAAGATGCTTTATATGTGACCAGTGGAACCCAAGGGAATCAAATTGCTGTCCTCACTCATTGCCGTCCAGGTGAGGAGCTATTGCTTGAGGCCGAATCCCATATCTTTTTTTACGAATCAGGTGCGGTTGCGGCGCTGGCAGGTGTCCAGACACGAACTGTAAAAGGGATTCGCGGGGCGATGGAGCCCCAAAAAGTACTTGAGGCAATCCGTACAGATGATATCCACTTTCCTGAGACGGGTCTCATCTGCCTTGAAAATACCCATAATCGTGCAGGCGGGGCAGTTATTCCAGTTGGAAACATGGCAGAGATTTACAAAATCGCACAAGCAAGCAAGGTACCTGTCCATTTGGACGGAGCAAGGCTGTTCAACGCAGCAGCAGCGGCAAATGTGGATGTAAAAGAATTTAGCAATTATGCAGATTCCGTCCAGGTCTGCTTATCAAAAGGCTTGGGAGCACCTGTAGGCTCTATTATCGCTGGAAGCACCGAATTCATAGGGAATGCAAGAAAATGGCGCAAGCGGCTTGGAGGCGGAATGAGACAGGCCGGAGTCATTGCTGCACCTGGGTTGATCGCATTGACAAAAATGAGGGAAAGACTGGAAGAAGACCACGTTAATGCCAGGATGCTTGCTGATGGAATTACAGCTATACCAGGCATTGAAATCACAAGCCAGCCGGAAACGAATATCGTTGTAGCCGATGTAGCAGGATTGAACTTGACCTCTGAAGTGTTTGTCGAATTGCTTTGGAAAGAAGGAGTCATCGCCGGTACATTCGGAGCGACATCCGTTCGTTTCGTCACTCATTATGACGTTCCAAGAAATGATATCCATAAAGCAATTGATGCCATTGCAAGAGCAGCACGCCATTAACGGCCGTCGGCATCATTTGATATGAAAACAGTGTATCTATATAATTGAAATATATTTTCAAATATTAGGAGAAATGGAGGGATTAGGTATGTATGTTGTGCATTCAACTGTTAGGGTACCAGAGGGGAAATCTGAAGAAATTATTGGAATCTACCGGAATCGATCCAGGCGGGTCGATAGATTCAACGGGTTTCTATCCTTCCAATTACTTCAAAATGAACAAATTCCAACAGAATTGACTGTCCAGATTTGCTGGGAAACGAAGGAAGCATATCTCGATTACATAAAAAGTGAAGCATATAAAATGGTTCATCAACTTGAAAAAAACTATCCCGATCAGGAGCTTGCATCCATTAAGCCGAGGGTTCAGAGGTATAAGGTGGTGGCAAAATGAAACAGCCAACAATTGAAAAGATCATTGATAAAGTAACGGAAGACATTTTCCGTGACGATCCGGCTCTCCTCGAGAAATACGGGGAGCGGGGAAAACAGAAATGTCGCGAAGACAACGAACATCATTTAAGGCATCTTGCTACAGCGCATTCTCTTCGAGAGGGTGGTTCGTTTATTGATTATGCCCATTGGCTTAATGGAATCCTTACTGCAAGAGGAATGAAAACAGAGCATTTAATTGAGAACTTCGAAAGGCTGAAGGTTGCATTTGAGACACAAGACATTGAGGAGGATTTGTCGCTCTACCGGGAATATCTTAACAGGGCGATTGAATCCCTGAAAAAAGATGAATGAATAAAAGGAATCGAGGTGATCGGACGTGGAGGAAATTGCCAAGAAGCTCGCTGGCTTGCTTCTTGAAGGAGATCAGCAGGGAGCATGGGAACTCATAAAGGTTGAAAGTCTTTTGGGCAAGGACAGTCTCCATATCTATGAAAGGGTTTTGACACCTGCTATGAGGCATATCGGTTTCCTATGGGAGTCTAATGAAATCACTGTTGCCGATGAACACCTCGCTACTTCTACTTGTGACTTCATCCTTGCGCGGTATCTTTGGCATAAGCAAAAAGAATCCCCAACTGCTGTCATTCCAAAAAAAGTAATGTTCCTTTGTGTCGAGAAGGAGCAGCATTATTTAGGCTTGAAGATGGCCAGTCAGTTATTCAGCGAAGCAGGATGGAGGACACGGTTCCATGGTCCTAATCTCCCGTTGGATTATGTTAGGAAGGCAGCGGAAGAATGGCAGCCTGACGTTATTTGTATCTCGTTTTCAATCATTTACCATGCTGAGTACCTTGTCACATATATATCGGAACTTGAAGCCTTGCCATTACGGCCAACTGTAATCGTCGGGGGGAGACTTGTCGGCAAATACAATTTTGACCGCTATCGCTCCGAGAGGACAATATTAACGGACAACTTGAAGGACGTGCAAAAATGGCTGTCCAGCCAATCAAATGGGGTGAAATCGAGTGTATGATATGAAATATTTGCCCCAGCCATATTTTTTGATCGATCGGAATTACGAGATTCATTCTTTTTCAAACAGAAGTGAAATTATTTTTGATGTTGGGAAAAATTTTCTGCAGCTTGTTGACTGGGAGAGTACTGAAAAGGCAAAAAAGCTCCTTGAATTTCATGAAGGACTTGCAGAGGGGGAGCTGATCATGAAAACAAGAGAATCTCCCTACGCACTTATCGATTTGAGCATGAATTGGGAAGAGGAAATGTGCCATATTATCTGCACTGAAAAAGATCACCGACTTTCCGAGTTAGAAAATATTGTAGAAAGCCATCGCATTCGTTTAGCCGAAACAGACCTGGAACTTCTGGAAAAAAAAGATCAAGTGGAAGAAAAATTACTTGAAATAAAAAAACTATCATGTCCTTTTATCAAACTGACTAAACGGGCAGCATTAATACCGATGTTCGGCAGCCTCGATGGGGATTTGATCCGCCTAAACGAGGAAAAACTCCTGCGTACCGCCCAAAAAGGAGATTATGAAGAAATTTTATTTGATTTTAACGGGGTTGACGAGTTTAAAATTGACGGGGTTGAGGCGCTCGTTTCGCTGGTGAAAGAGCTGCAAATTATGGGAATCAAGCCAAGCATGATTGGCATTAAACCAAATCACGCGTTTTATTTAAATAACACAAACACCCGGCTGGATGTTCCGTTTCTGAATAGTCTTAGTAAAGCATTCAAGAAATGGATTAAAAGGAGGGAACACTTCGATGTTTAATAGTCGAGGTGTTTTTTATTTATTGAATTGAATTCAGGATGAGTGAGCCACCAATTCAGACACTAGGAAACTCTAAAATTCGACAATTCCACTGTTATTTCCCAACTGTGAACACCTAATCTTTTCTCTTGTGTTTATTCGAGTTTGTTTTAGTATTTTCACTTTGTTTATAGTAGAATTAATGACTGCTATGTTGGTTATTTACTATACTCTTTTCCTAAAGATTGCCGTTTTCAGAATGAATATAATAGAGGACTTGTATGAAATAAGATTCCAGAGAAAGGGGCCGGCCTTATTAAATGGATTATATAATTTACAGGCGACGAAATTGGAAAACAATAACAAAACATTGAATAATCCTCCTGTTTTTGCTGCCTTTTTCCCAATAGAAAAGTCTCAGTTCCTAGTTGATGAAGAATGAACCCATGAAATATACTAAACTCGCAGCAAGCAAGCTGCCATATATTTGGGATGAGAGGAGCAAGAGGATGAACAAGAAAAAAATACTCGGATCAACAGTACTTAGCTTGGCAATGGGGGTATCATTGTTTGCAACGGGTGCTTTCGGCGCTGCTGTGCCGGAAAGCCAGGAAACTTATCGAGTTTTGATTCATGGTTCGAGTTCCGAAAAGGCAAAAGCAAAAGAAAACTATGGCGAACGCTGGGATTTTGGAAGTCAGGGCTTTACAACAGAAGTGAACGGCAAACAATACCAGGCTTTATTGAAAAATAAAAACCTTAATATTACTAAGGTAGACAAGGTAGCTGTTGATGGCAGGGTCGAGGCAGCAGGCAAGAAAGGTGCTTCAGTCATGGCATCGTATCCAACGGACCAGACGCCTTGGGGAATCGAAGCAATCTATAATGACAGCAACATCAAATCAACTAGTGGAGGGGACGGCATCAAAGTTGCTGTTCTTGATACAGGTATCAACCGAAATCATATAGATTTAACTGATAATGTCGAACAGTGTAAAGATTTTACTCAAACTGGCTCCTCAATCGTAAATGGATCCTGCACCGACCGACACGGTCATGGTACTCATGTCGCTGGAACAGCTGTAGCAAATGGTGGCTATGATGGAGCTGGTATCTATGGAGTCGCTCCCCAGGCAGAACTTTGGGGATACAAGGTCTTGACTGATAACGGATCTGGATATTCGGACGATATTTCCACGGCTATCCGCCATGCAGCTGACGAAGGAGCCCGAACTGGATCCAAAGTTGTAATTTCCATGTCCCTTGGTTCAAGCGGAAAAGATTCGTTGATTGCAAGTGCCGTAGATTACGCGTATAGCAAAGGAGCGCTTGTTGTCGCTGCAGCCGGAAACAGCGGTCCAAGCGCCAATACAATCGGTTATCCTGGAGCACTAACAAGTGCGGTTGCGGTTGCGTCATTGGACAAAACTTTTGTAAATGGCACACATAAAGTATCTGATTTCTCATCCCGAGGAAATCCGAACACTGACGGTGATTTTTATATCCAGGAAAGAGATATAGAGGTTTCAGCTCCTGGCGGTTCCATTTACTCGACAGCTGTAGATGGAAATTATACGACAATGAGCGGTACTTCAATGGCAACTCCTCATATCTCCGGTCTTGCTGCTAAGCTTTGGTCTTCTAATAAATCCTGGACGGCTGGGCAACTTCGTTCTGAACTCCAGCGTCGTGCGAAGCTTTATGACATCAAAGGTGGAACCGGGGCAGCTACAGGGGATGACTACGCATCCGGTTTTGGTTTCCCTCGTGTGAAATAATCAAGAGATATGAAAATACAAGCCATCCAGTTTGATTACTGGATGGTTTGCTAATTAGATGGAACATTATCTATTTTAAGGGAATAATGGGTTTATTATCTAATCTTTAGGGAATAAGTAAAAGGGTTTGCCATAATAAAGATAGAATTTTCTAAAATGATTCTTTTGGACTGTTTTCTTTTTTTGAAACAATGGTAGATTATAGAAAAAGACAAAGCAAGAGGGTGAATATATGCGTTTTGGTCCATTAATCAAATTTTACCGAACCCAAAAAGGGATGACACAGAAAGAACTTGCCAATGGCATATGTTCCGTACCGCATTTGAGTAAAATTGAAGCCAATACGAAAGAAGCAAATCAGGAAACGATTGGGTTGCTATTAGAAAGGCTTGGAGTAAATATCCAATCGCTGTCTGAAAATGAAGAACAGATCGGTCCTTTGATCAGTGAGCTTAATGAAAAAATTGATTATTACCTGAATGAAGAAGCCGACAGGGCAATGCAAAAGCTGGAGGGGTATGAAAAAATCATCCCATTTACCTCATACTTGCATACATATGAACTTTCAAAGTACCGGTATATGCTGTTCAAAGGATGGCTTAAAGATGCGGAAAAGCAATTCGAGTTATTGAATAAGCAAAAGAAAATATTTTCCCAACCTCAACAGTCTTTATTTTGTTACCTTCATGCTGTAGAGTTATTAAAAAAGGGATCGTATAAAAAAGCGGATGAGCTGATGAGTACGATCGGTAAAAAAACAAAGATCGATATTTCAAGAGGAGAGCTGCTCTACCACCGCGCCTTAGCAAAGAGCTCACTTGAAGAACCGGGGTTCGCAATCCACTATGGTAGATTGGCATTGCAAGCTTTCATGGAGGATTATAATTTTGTAAGAATTCTGCACGCCTTAATGCTGCTTGGGATCAATTATACACATTCCAAGATATATGATGAGGCTTTGGATTGCTTTGAGCATCTAATCCGAAATGCTGAAATAATGAAAGAGCAATTGCTCCCGGAAATCTACCACAACATGGGGTATTTGAAAAAGAAACTCCAAAACACGGAGGAAGCCATTTCCTATTTTGAAAAGAGTCTGTCTATTCAATCACAAAATACTTCCCATTATCTTATCACGCTCTATTCTTTGGGAGAGCTCTATGTAGAGACAGAAAATATCGAAAAAGCACACCAGGCATTCAATGAACTACTAAAATTGGCGAAGGAATTGAATAACCGGAAATATAGGATACTTGCAAACTACCATCTTATGGCTTTTGATTCTCCTGAAAAGTCTCTCGTTTACTCAGAAAGAAAAGTGATTCCGTTCTTAGAAGAGAGTGAAGGCAACAGCGAAGACTTAATTGGTTTTTATAAGCTTGTGTCAAACCACTATCGTAAGATAGGAAGGTACGACCAGGCTGTAAAATATATTGAAAAGATCAATTGAAAGGAAGGTTTTAGCCATGGAAAAAAGAAGAGCTAGCAACCCACCTATCCAGCCTCCAGTATAATTTCATCATGGAAAAAAGGCCATCACAGGCCTTTTTTGTTTTTTATAAGGAGGTTGGGAAACTTATCCCGGGTCGATATACCCCCATAAGTCAACGGTATGATTCGAACTATTTTCTCGAAGTCGGAAATTCCGGTCAATTGCGGAGGAGGTTCGGTATGGGCACAATCAGTGTGAATATTGATGAATTGTTGGAAGCAACCATTGAAATCGCCGATGAAGATATAAGTTTTCAGCTGAACCCGATTGAAATAGATCATTTGCTTGAAAACACACGTCACTGGTGACATGCTGAATCCGTTCCGATTTAAGGAGCGGTTTTTTATTTTTTGTTTTTACAGAACATACGTACTATAATAAGGAAAAGAGATTAAAGTTGGTGAACGGATGGTCTATGAAGTGAAAGTTCCGGTTAGGACACTGGCCGAATATGTATACAGGAGCGGAAGCATTCAATCAGGTTTCAAAACTTCCAGTTCGTTCACGGAAGGAGCCAGGATTCATCGGGAGATTCAAAAAAACTACCATGAATCCGATCGAAGCGAGGTTTTCCTAAAGTCAAGCATCGAATATGAGGATATTCTTTACCTCATTGAAGGGCGCTGCGACGGTCTTCTTCATTCAGGGGAAAGAATAACGATTGATGAAATAAAGTCAACATCTCTATCACTGGAATTGATTGATGAGGATTCCTATCCGGTCCATTGGGCACAGGCTGATTGTTATGCCTATATGTATTTGCAGCAAACAGATATTGAATTGATTGATATACAACTTACCTATGTCCAAAAGAGTACAAATGAAATCAGACGATTTAAAAGGACAAGGAGCCGGGGAGAACTTGACCGGATTGTTCTGCATCTTATCAAGATGTACGCACCATTCGCGAGACTACGAATGAACCACGTGAAGTACCGGAATCCCAGCATAAACCAGCTTTCCTTTCCGTTCGACGCTTATCGGAAAGGGCAACGTCTCCTCGCTGGCGCAGTATATAAAACCATCGTCGACCAGCAGGTTCTTTTTGCGAGTGCTCCTACCGGGATAGGCAAAACCATTTCTACTATATTCCCTGCTGTCAAGGCTATAGGAGAAGGAGAGATTCAAAGCTTCTTTTACCTTACAGCAAAGACTACGACAAGACAAAGCGCTGAAGAAGCATTCCGGTTGTTGGAAAAACAAGGACTGCTCCTTAAGGTTGTTTCCATAACGGCAAAAGATAAGATATGTATGACTGAAGAGGGGATTTGTTCAAAGGAATACTGTCCGTATGCTGACGGTTATTATGATCGAATCAATGAAGCCGTGCTCGATATACTCCGGAATGAACAGCATCTCGACCGGGAGTGTATCAGTAAATATGCCAGGAAACATAAAGTTTGCCCATTTGAATATTCCCTTGAGCTTGCATATGGAGCGGATGCCGTGATTTCCGATTATAATTATGTTTTCGATCCGACTGTTTCGCTGAAACGTCTGTTTGAGGATCAAAAAAAGCGCACAGTCCTGCTTGTCGATGAGGCTCATAACCTTGTTGACAGAGGCAGGGAAATGTTTTCAGCTGAATTGGAGAAAGCGGATTTCCTTAAATTGAGAAGGGAATACAAAGATAAGGATCGACGATTGTCTGATGTTTGCAAGAATATCAATGAGTATTTCATACAGATCAAGAAACGGATAAGCCCAGTTAAGGCCGCTGTTTTCGATGAGGATGCTGATAGACTTAATGAATTGATTGCCGAGTTCATTGATTATGCCGAAAGGAAACTGGTCCAGGCTGACGAATTCCCTGAACACCTCCTCGACACTTATTTTGCCTGTCAGGGTTGGATTCGCATCAGTAAACAATTCGATGAGCACTATGCTCTGTATGCCGGACTTGACGGGAATGATGTTAAAGTAAAACAATTTTGTCTGGATCCTTCCCATTTTATCAGACAGGCTGCCAAACAGTTCAAAGCGGTTATTCTTTTCTCCGCGACATTAAGCCCATTCAAATACTACAACGATATGCTTGGCGGAGATGAACATGATTACCGTATTTCCATTGATTCTCCATTTACTAGCGAGCAGGTTGTTGTTCTTATAAAATCCCTATCAACCAGGTTTCATGACAGGGAGAAGTCAATCCGCACGATTACAGACACGATTGAGAAGGCTGTGAAGAGCACGCCTGGAAACTATTTGGTCTTCTTCCCATCATATAAATATTTAAATTCCGTTGCAGACGAATGGGCAGCAAGGAATACAGGAATTGACACGATAATTCAGGGCCCAGGCATGAGGGAAGGAGATCGTGAAGGTTATTTAAACAGCTTCCAGGATGAAAATACCAATTCACTTATAGGCTTTGCTGTTCTCGGGGGCATATTCTCAGAAGGTGTCGATCTTAAAGGAGACAGGCTGAATGGAGTCATTGTTGTGGGAGTCGGCCTGCCGCAGATTGGATTTGAACGTGATCTAATAAAAACGTATTTTTCTAAGGTTGGGAAAAACGGCTATGATTACGCCTATATTTATCCAGGAATGAATAAAGTCCTTCAGGCAGGAGGGAGATTGATCCGCTCTGAAACGGACACAGGAACGATCATCCTGGTCGATGACCGCTATCTGCATGCCAAGTACCAACAAATGCTGCCCGTAGAGTGGCGTAATTTCAGAGTCATCTAAAAAGGGCGTTCATGATACCCATTTCCATCTGTTCATTACAAAGATCATCGATAGTGATTTCCTCAGTTTCAGTCATGATCCCTTAAATCATTTGAAACTACAGCCGCTTTTCCAATGCTGTTTCACCATCCCTTTTTTTCAGAACTAGCACTGGCTGAAAATCTATCCGCACCTCATTAAAATCAAATGAAGCCAGAGAAGGTCCCACTACATCTTTTCTGTATGATGATGATAAAACCTTGTCCTCAGCTACAATGTAAAACTTAGGAGTAGTGAAAGGGAACGCAAAAGCGTGATGCGCTCCCTTTGGGGACGCAATGAGTAGTGAAAGGGATCGCAAGAGCGTGTTGCACCCCCTTTGGGGGCGCAATGAGCAGTGAAAGGTAACGCAAGAGCGTGTTGCACCCCCTTTGGGGGCGCAATGAGTAGTGAAAGGGGTCGCAAGAGCGTGTTGCACCCCCTTTGGGGGCGCAATGAGTAGTGAAAGGGGTCGCAAGAGCGTGTTGCGCTCCCTTTGGAGGCTTAGGGAGCAGTGAAAGGGATCGCAAGAGCGTGTTGCACTCCCTTTGGGGGCACAATGAGCAGTAAAAGGGATCGCAAGAGGGTGATGCGCTCCCTTTGGGGACGTAATGAATAATGAAAGGGAACGCAAGAGCGTGATGCGCTCCCTTTGGAGGCACAATGAGCAGTAAAAGGGTACATTTTTACAGGATTAACGGTAGAAGGATTGCGTTATAGGATATGATTGAATGTAAAGTAGGGAGGAGAAGACAGCATGAAAAAATTTCTTAAGCGGATTCGTCTCATATTCAGAATCAGGAAATTTATACCGTTCTTAATAGAATTCTTCACAACAAAATCAGTACCGTTGACCCGGAAATTGCTTTCCATTGGTTTGATCATCGGCTATTTCCTTTTGCCATTTGATATCATCCCTGATTTTATTACATTTTTCGGTATCGTGGATGACGTAGGTGTGTTGTTGGTCATTCTCCAGCAAATCATCAAAATGGCACCTGTCGAATTGAAGGAGAAATATAAAATGAATGAGTAACCTTTGTGCAGAAAAACGGCTTCCCATATTGGAAGCCGTTTCTTATGTCCCGGCGGGTAATTTACGCCATCATATAGTCATCCTCTTTATAAATCGCCTTATCCTGCACGATTCCCTCTACTTCCGAGCCTTCAAGTGTTTCTTTCTTGAGGAGAGCTTCGACCAGCCTTTCGAATTGTAGCTGATGGGCATTGATGATTCGCTCTGATTTTTCCAGAGCATCATCAAACAACTCCTGCATCTTAGTTTCCTTCAATCCTTTAGAAAAGGTTAGGGAGAATCCTTCCTGCAGCAAACCAGTGTCAACCATTTGTTCAATGATTTGCTTTGCTTGCTGCACATCTCCGCTGACACCAATGCTATGCTCACCTAAGAAGATTCTTTCTGCAACTCCGCCCGCCAGAATCATCGCAATCCTGTCAATCAAGTCACTTGTCGTTGATAGTTGAAGTTCTTTAGGAATGGGCGCAACGTATCCGAGTGCCTGTCCTCTTGGGATAATGGTTGCCTTGCGGACAGAACCAGGCTTTGTAACGGAAGAAACGAGGGCGTGTCCAGCTTCGTGAATCGCTACCCTTCGCTTTGTTTCAGCATCCTGAAGTGAACGGGATGTGCTGCCAAGAATTGTCCTGTCCAGGGCATAGTCGATATCGTTCTTGGCAATATAGTCTTGCCCATTGCGGAGTGCACGCCTGCTTGCCGTTTCAAATAGGGAGTAAAGTTCAGCGCCTGAGAAACCTGATGTGCTTTCTGCAAGGTCACATAGTGATGCTGTGACATCATCTGCGAGATTCTTGTTTTTAATATGGATGTCGATGATTTCTCTCCGCCCCTTTGTATCAGGAAGAGGGACATTGAATGAGAAATCGATCCTTCCTGGTCTTAGGAAGGCATCATCAAGCATATCTTTCCTGTTCGTTGCTGCGATGAACAAAATTCCGTCATTTGAGTGGCCACCATCAAGCTGGACGAGAAGTTCTGTCAATGTCTTCTCAGCTTCCTCACCGCCATGGGGCTTTCTTTTTCCCGCAAGTGCATCGACTTCATCAATGAAGATGACCGCAGGACTTTGTTTGCGGGCAGTTTGGAATAAACTGCGGACACGTGATGCACCAACACCGATGAACATTTCATTAAAGGCTGAACCGCTCGTAGAGAAGAAGTTTGCATTCAGCTCCTTTGCAATTGCCTGGGCTAGCAAGGTTTTTCCTGTTCCAGGAGGACCATACAAAAGGATTCCCTTAGGAGGCTTGATCCCCATCCTGGCAGATTTTTCAGGTTCTTTTAGAATCGACAGTGTCTGAAGGATTTCTTCCTTCATTTCATCGCCAAGGCCGCCGACATCCTCAAAAGAAATGTTAGGCAAAGGGCTGGTTTTTGATACGCTGTTCCTCATTCTATTGCCGGTACCAATGCCACCCGTTTTCTTTTGGATCACATAGACTGCACCCATCAGGAGCACGAGGACACCTCCGAGAATCCACGCTCCATATTTGCTGTTGCTTGTATATTCATAGCTGATGTTATTTTCAGCCAGTATTTTATCGACCATTTCACTGCCTGGCGGCACTTGAGAAACATAGGTTGCTTTTTCTGTTTCCAATATGAGTGTTCCATTTTCATACTCTTTTAGAGTAGCTGGTTCCGTTCCTAGGTTTTCAGCTTTAATTACTAATGATGAAAAAGGGATTGATACCTTTTCATCAGCATTTTGAGTCACTAATGTCGCAGCTATTGCCAAAATCACCATAAACACCGCAAAGAGCGGAAGAAACTTTGAGATCAATTTGGAATTGGAATTCAATACTGTCAGCTCCTTATCGAATCTATATACCATTATAAGTAATATGGAAGCCTTATAAATAGGAAAATCGATTGAGTATGAGTGGTAAATTTATGTAAGAGCGGGAGGGAAGGTTTAAAAGCCTTGTATAGTGGGAATATACAGCGGTTTTAATCTATCTTGCTGAGCAGATGTTTTGTGAAAGGTTTGTGACACTTTGGCATGTTGGGAAATTTTTCTGTATTCCCTCTTTTTAATATATTGAAATTTTTGGCAGGTAATTGCGGGTTACGGTCTGAATCGCTACAATTAACAAGAACGCTGATTAAAGGAACACTCAGGGGGGATCTATTTGAAGGGTTGGAAAAATCCCTTGTTGCTCGTTTTTGGTATAGGGGTTTCAAACATTGGAAATTGGATTTATTTTGTAGCAATCAATCTATTGGTTTTGAAATTGACGGGATCGGCTGCCGCCATAGCCGGTTTGTTCATTATAAGGCCACTGGCAATCCTGGTGACGAATACATGGGCTGGCACTGTAATAGATAGAATAAACAAAAGAAAACTTATGATATACATAGATCTGATCAGAGGATTGCTGATCGGTGCCATTCCATTCTTTACTTCGATGGTTCCCATTTACATTATCATGTTCCTTACAAACGTAGCTGGTGCGTTTTTTGCTCCAACATCTGAAACTTACATCGCGAAACTTGTCCCGCCAGAGAAGAGGAAGCGGTTTAATTCCATCTTTTCTTTTACGACCTCAGGTGCCATGCTGCTCGGGCCGAGTGTATCTGGAATATTGATCATGTATGGAAGTCTTGATACAAGCATATATATTAACTCAGTAACCTTCTTTCTATGCGCTATCGCGATTTCCCTGCTGCCTGATGTAGACAAAGAGCATACAGATGGACAGGTCAGGGAAAGAATCACAATGCGGATGATCATGAATGATTGGAAGTCAGTTTATGAATTTGGAAAAACAGCAGCAGGCTTCATGCTCGTGTTCTTGATTTTCCAATTCATTACATTGATTTCCTTTGCATTGGATTCCCAGGAGGTAACTTTCATCCAGCAGGTCGTAGGCTTATCGGAGAAAAATTACGGTCTTTTGGTCAGTTTGACTGGTGCCGGATATGTCGCAGGCTCTTTTACGGTTTCTGCACTGGCTAACCGGCTCTCAGTCCGCATGCTGATTGGCATGGGGTCATTCCTGTCTGTTACCGGCTATTTACTGCTCTATATTTCTAGTTCTGCAACAGTGTCTTTGGCTGTCATCGGCTTTATCATCGTGGGATTCTTCTCGCCCTTTTCTTTCACAGGCTACACAACCTTCTTCCAGAACAATGTGCCTTTGGGACTGATGGGGAGATTTAGCAGTGCTTTCGGTTTTTTTCAGGCTATTTTCCAAATCATTTTGACTCTGCTGCTAGGTTATTTGGCGGAAATAATCGAACTTCAGATTGTTACCATTGCGTTTTCCGGGATTGGAATAATTCTCGCCGTTTTCCTATTCACAGTTGTATTCCTTCAGTCTAAACAGAACCTATTTGTTATTGATTCTAAGACTGAGCTTTCTGAAAAAGGATGAACATAAGCTGTACAGGCTCTTGAGAAACTGTACAGCTTTTTCATTTATATCGTCTTTGTAAGTCTGAATCTGTGTTCGTTAATATTGCGGCTCTTAAAGCAGCCAATAAATTCCCTTACAGCATCCGCGCTTTTCATTGGGGGCTAGGATTTTCGGAGAATGTCCCGCCGTGAAGCATCAGAAAGGATTCTTGCCAAATCTTTTCCTCGATTTTTCGAGAAACTTTTTCAATCGGATTCGTTTTTCTTTCCCCACCAGCCTTTAACCCGAAAAATGCCAGAGATCAATGCTCCTGTGCCAAACATGAGTACAAGGGCATATCCATATCCGAACTTCCATTTCAATTCCGGCATGTATTCAAAATTCATTCCATATAAACCAGCGATGAACGTCATTGGAAGAAAAATCGCACTTACGAGGGTCAATGTTTTCATAATGCTGTTGGCATGGTCTGATTTCAACGTCATTTGCAGGTTGAAAATGCTGTCAAGGGAATCCTTGAAGGTATCAAGTGCTCCCACTACCCGGCTGTATCGGTTGATCAATTCTTTAAAGTAATAGGATGTGTCTTCATCAACAAAGCGCAAATCGCCCCTGCCAATTGTATCCATGACCTGATCCTGTGCCTCGATTGTTTGCCTCAATTCATGAAGGACCGTTTTCCAGCGATGGATACTACGGGCAATACCATTGGCGAATGGCCGGTCAAACACCTCTCTCTCCAGGCTCTGGATACGATCCGAAATGTTGTCTATCATTTTTAAATCGATGCTGGCCACTTTATCGAATATGTAAAATAGGAGCTTCCCTGGAGTGGCCATTTTTTCAGGATGGTCTGTAAAGAGCTGTTCAAGTTCGCCCAGCAGATGAATATTCTCTTCTTCTTTTGTAATGACATAATTGTCTCCAATCAATATAGTGACTTTCGCCTGGGTATAATCATCCTCAATAGCAAAAAGCGAGATGATTGCTTCATTTCTGAATACATCAATTTTAGGAATATCACTGAAATGATCCAGTCCCTTTTTTGCTAGAGGGTGGATATCAAGCAATTGAATGACGTTAAGGAATCCTTGTTCATCGGCAGGGTTAAAATGGATCCATACTATTTCGCCAGTTGATCCAGCGGAGAATGAATAACGATCCTCTTTCGTAATTGTATGAGTAGCACAGTCGTAACGAAGCATGGAATGCCTCCTTTCGGCGCATTATTTCTTATCATTTCCCAGGAATTTGTGATTATCCAGCACTTTAAGCTTTGATAACAGCAAAATGAATGTTTTCGAATTCGCTAGAGAATCACCGGAGTTTTTTTCAATAGAATAATCTTTATTCGTACAGCAAGGTAAGATGTCTTGGTTCTTTCATTTTTCATGGCAAAATGGATTCTTCTTCCTTTTAATAGGGAGGCAGTAAATGCTGGAAAATCGAAATGCCAGTCAGGTTATTGAGTCTTTACCGATCATGATGGTGTCCTGTTTTCAATCATCGTTTATTAAGTATTCAATTTATCTGTACGCTTAATTGAACTGTCCTTTTTTGGAATGAGATGGAATAGTTTCAGGAAAATCAGTGAACCTTATAGAATGTAAATTTGAAATTTGGGGTGTAAGGAATTGTCTTACTTGCAGGTAAAAGAGCGACATTTAGTCATCGCTTCCCTTATTGCAATCGCTATCTTTGTTTCTCCTTATTTTATTTTGGGGGAAGATGCCCACATCAGAGTCCATGACAATTTGGATTCAAACATAGCATGGTACAGGGTCCTCGCGGAAAGCGGACAAATTGCAGGTCCGTTGACCGCTGAAATTCCCCAGGTGATCAATGGCCTGCCCAGGAACGCATTGGGAACGGAATATACATTGATCGTGTGGCTATATGCTCTATTTCCAACGATGGTGGCATATGGTTTAAGTCAGGCGATTACCAGGTTTGTTGCTTTTATCGGTATGTATTTGCTTCTAAAAAAACATATCCTCCCCGAAGAACGAAGCAGGATGATCACGGTTGGTACGGCATTAGCTTTTGCGTTGACACCATTCTGGCCATCCGGAATGTTGAGTACCCTTGGAATGCCGCTTGCTTTATGGGCTCTGCTCAATATACGGCAAGGGGAAAAACGTTTTGTGAATTATTTGGTCCTGTCCTTGCTTCCATTTTACTCAAGCATCGTGCTTGGCTTCTTTTTTTTCCTGAGTGCGATGGGCATCTTCTGGCTTGCGGATGTTATCAGAGGGAAGGGGTGGAACTGGAGGTTCTTGCTGGCAATTGCTTATATGACACTCGTTTATCTCGTTGCTGATTATCGGCTTGTATATTCTTTCCTATTTGATGACGAGCCGAATAGCAGGGACGAATACTTCCATGCCAGACTGACATTCGGTCATTCTCTCAGGCTGACATTCAAGAACTTCATCCTTGGCCACCACCATGCGATGACCGTCCACACATTCGTCATTCTGCCAGTGGTCATTGCAGCATTGCTGATGATCTGGAAAAAGGATTTGTGGAAGAAGGAAAGGGTTTTTGTTTTCTTGTTCGTGTTCAATTTTCTGCTTTCAGTGTGGTATGCTTTTTGGTTTTATAAAGGGTGGCTTCCGCTTACCGAGAGGTTTCATTTCTTGGATACGTTTAATTTTGCCCGTTACCATTTCCTTCGGCCACTGGTGATTTACATCCTGTTCGCGATTTCGTTGAAAATCCTGATGGAAGCAGGTACGAGCTGGAGAAGGGCCGTTCCATTCCTGATTGGTGCTCAACTGTTCCTGCTTGCCCTGACAAACGAAGAAATCATCTTCAAACACAAACCCAGTGTGAGGGAATTTTATGCGGAAGAATTATTTTCGGATATAAGGAAGCATATTGGAAAACCTCAGGAAGATTACAGGGTCGCAAGTATAGGACTTCATCCAGCGGTCTCTCAATACAATGGCTTCTATACACTCGATACGTATAACAATTTTTACCCGCTGGAATACAAATATAAATTCAGGGAAATCATCGCGAAGGAACTGGAAAAGAATAAAAAGATCCGGGTTTATTTTGATGAATGGGGTGGGCGTTGTTATTTGTTTACAGATGAACTTGGCAAGCATTACATGTTCAAGAAGAATTCGAAAAAAAGGATCATGAATCTCGAACTGAACCTGCAGCCGTTCAAAGAAATGGGTGGGGAGTATATCTTTTCTTCGGTGCCTATCGATAACGCAGACGAGAATGGCATGAGGCTTGATAGGATTTTCCATTCCAAATCAAGCGCATGGAAAATATATCTGTATAAAGTTCTCTAAAAGCATACTATCAATGTTTCTTGAGCAGCAAGGAGGATGCAGCAATGAATGAACCAAATTTGACGATCGTCGTTCCTTGTTATAATGAGGAAGCCGTTTTGCAGGAAACCATCGACCAGTTGAAACAGTGCCTCCGGGGAATGATCACAAAAAGGATGGTCTCCATTAAAAGCAAAATCCTTTTTGTTGATGATGGCAGCATGGATAGGACCTGGGATATCATCTACAAGGAATGCCTGGAAGGTGAAATGGTAAAGGGCGTGAAGCTGTCAAGGAATGTCGGTCATCAGAATGCTCTGCTTGCAGGGCTTTTTTCTGCAAAGGATGCATCTGATTGCATCGTGACCATTGATGCCGACCTTCAGGATGATGTGTCAGCAATCTATGAAATGGTCAAGCAATTCAAAAAAGGATTCGAGGTTGTTTATGGAGTCCGGAGCAAACGGGACAGTGATTCATTCTTTAAAAGATTCACGGCTGAAAGCTTTTATAAGCTGATGCAAAACCTGGGGGTGAATCTTGTATACAATCACGCTGATTTCCGTCTGATGAGCAGGCGCGCCGTAGAAGAGCTTGGGCATTTTGCCGAAGCGAATATGTTTCTGCGCGGAATCGTCCCGCTGATTGGATTCAATTCCACTTCTGTTTTTTATGAAAGGAAGGAGAGGTCTGCAGGAGAAACCAAATATCCCTTGAAAAAAATGCTGGCATTCGCTTTTGACGGGATCACTTCCTTCTCCGTAACTCCAATCAGGATGGTCCTAGTTGTTGGGTTCATCTCCTTTTTTGTCAGCATGCTGTTCGGCAGTTATTTCATGGTCCTGAAATTATTTGGCAACACACAGCTTGGCTGGACGTCGTTAATTACCTCGATTTGGCTAATTGGTGGCCTTCAGCTGATCGCCCTAGGTCTGGTTGGGGAGTACATTGGGAAAATTTACAAAGAAACGAAGCGCCGTCCGAAATATATCGTTGACATCGATTTATTCAATTTGCCATTGCCCCGCAGGCAAATGAATGCGGAAGGAACAGAGTATGAACCATTTAACGCTGAAGTACGCAACCGCTAATTCTTTTATCAAGTTCCTGCTTGTAGGCACTGTGAATACGACAATCGGTCTTTCTACCATGCTCTTTCTGCAGAATGGTCTGATGCTGCCCTATTGGTTCTCAACTTTCACCGGGAACTCAATCGGCGCTGGGACGAGCTTCATATTGAACAGGGCATTTACTTTCAATAGCAATGTTTCCCTTCGGAAAGGAGGGCCGAAATTCATTGCGGTCATCCTTGCCAGTTATATTCTCTCTTTTTCTTTAAGCCTTGCGGTATCAGCTGTTTTGTCGCTGGGGACATCTTGGGTCAGTCCAGATAACTTCGCCATAATACTTGGTTCATGCATTTATACTGTCACGAATTATTTCGGTCAGAAATTGTTCGTCTTCAATTCGAAAGCATAAAAGAAAAGACGCCTGACGGCGTCTTTTCTCAGACTGTAGACAAACTCGATGGAAATCGAGCTTGTCTACAGTTTTTTTGGTTTGTGCTGGAATAGGGCTGTTGATT
>NZ_JAERSD010000012.1 GCF_017912555.1 Bacillus sp. REN3
ATATACGGACATTATAATCGACTAATTCTGGACAGGCAACACCGTCAACTTTCGGAAATATAAGGGTGTCAAAAACAGTCAGCTCCATTTTTCTCCCCGGTAATATTGTTTTTTATGATGTTATCTACAATATCCTGAGAAGAAGTTGATTCTTAATTAAATCTATACACTTATATGTAACTAAATTGAAATGATTTTTCAATTGAATCGTAACAAGCAGTTTGTATAATAATACACAGTACTAAAAAACCTAGGAGAACTGTCATTTTCCTAGGTTTCCCTGAATATCAGTGGTAGAAAATTATTGTACTACTGCTTCTATTTCATGCATTAAAGTCTTTCTGCCAATTGAATGATACTCTATATTATATTTTTTCACTTTTTCTAAATCATATATATTTCTACCATCAAAAACAACCGGGTTCCGCATAATACGTTCGAAAAGTGAAAGATCGAAATTTTCAATAGCTTCCCACTCAGTTAGTATAAAAGCCATATCAGCATTAGCTAATGTATCATGAAGGTTTTTACCATACTCTAATTCAACAGGCAACACTTTTCTTGCGTTTTCAATAGCAATAGGGTCGTAGCCTATCACATTAGCACCTGCCTCTAATAGTAACTTTGAAATAACCATCGAGGGTGCCTCACGCATATCATCTGTGTTAGGTTTAAAAGCGAGGCCTAATAAAGCAATTCTTTTACCGCTGATGTCACCAAACCGTTCAATTGCTTTATTAACTAAAAGCTGCTGTTGATTATTATTTACATTAATCACAGACTTAAGCAAACTAAAATCATATTTATTTTCTTGAGCAATTCGTACTAGAGCATGAGTATCTTTGGGGAAGCAAGACCCCCCATATCCTATTCCGGCTTTCAAAAATTGATTGCCGATTCTTTTATCTTGTCCCATACCAAGAGCTACATCATTTACATTTGCTCCTACTTTATCACAAATATTTGCTATTTCGTTAATAAAGCTAATCTTAGTTGCTAAAAAAGCATTAGAAGCATATTTTATCATTTCTGCACTTCTAATATCTGTTTTGAAGACCGGAATCCCAAAAGGCTTGTTAATTTCTTCGATTAAACTTGCAGATTCTGCATCTTCTGCTCCTATAACAATTCGGTCGCCATTAAAGGTATCATATACAGCTGAACCTTCTCTAAGAAACTCAGGATTGGATACCACACTTACTTTAACATTATAATGCAAATTGTTCATTATTATAGTTTTTATAAATTCATTAGTTCCTACAGGAACTGTGCTTTTTGTGACAACCACAATGTCATGCTGAATATTAATCCCAATACTCATTGCGACTGCCTCAACATATTTGAGATCTGCAGAGCCATCAGCCTTTTGTGGGGTTCCTACTGCAATATAGATAGCATCAGCGTTAGTAAATCCTATTTTATGGTCAGTTGTAAAGAATAATCTACCTTCATTGATGTTTTTGCTCATTAATTCTTCTAGCCCCGGCTCATATATTGGGGATATTCCCATCCTCATACTATTTACTTTTTGTTCGTCAATATCGATACATGTGACTTTATGGCCGATTTCAGATAACGCAACCCCGGTTACTAAGCCTACGTAGCCTGTACCAACAACTGAAATATTCATGTTTTTCTCCTCGTAGAATATAATTTATTGTATTACTGATTCTCTTTTTAAAACAGCATTAAGATATTCGATTACATCTTTACGTAATTCTGGCCTGTTTAGCGAAAAATCGACCGTGGCCTTTATAAATCCTAATTTATCTCCAACATCGTATCGAATTCCATCAAATTCATAAGCTAGTACAGCTTGGCTTTTATTTAAAATATTTATAGCATCTGTTAATTGAATTTCGCCACCAGCTCCAGGAGGTAAAGTACTCAAAATATCAAAAACTTCGGGACGCAAAATATATCGTCCCATAATTGCATAGGAAGATGGTGCTTTTTCTCGACTGGGTTTTTCTACTAATGATTTTATTGGAATTATCTTATTATCTAGCGCTTGTCCTTTCGGAGCAATAATTCCATACTTTGACACATCTTCTACTGGCACATGTTGAACACCAACGACGGATGAATGATATCTGTCGTAAACTTCAATCATTTGTTTCAAACAAGGCTTTTTTGCTTGTACTATATCATCGCCTAACAATACTGCAAAGGGTTCATTACCAATAAAACGACTGGCACAAAATATCGCATGCCCTAATCCTTTTGGTTCTTTTTGACGGATATAATGAATATTAACCATATTTGAAATTGATTGTATTTCTTCAAGAATTTCTAACTTGTTCTTCTTTGCCAAAGTTTCTTCTAACTCATAAGATTTATCAAAGTGGTCTTCAATTGCACGCTTTCCTCTGCCGCTTACTATGATAATATCTTCTATCCCCGCTTGTACTGCCTCTTCTACAATATATTGAATTGTAGGCTTATCCACGATTGGCAGCATTTCTTTCGGTTGAGCTTTAGTTGCTGGTAAAAATCTGGTTCCCAGACCCGCCGCCGGAATAATTGCCTTACGTATATTCATTTTTATAAAATTCCTCCTTGGAAAAGGCTAAACATTACTTAATGAAAAGTTTGAGTATTAATACAAATTCTTACAAAATCAAATCCAATTATAACCTAAATACTTTTAAAAGTCATTAGCTAATAAAAGTTTCACCATAGTAAGATTTATACCATTTTACAAAATTGCTCAAACCATCTCGGATTGTTGTTGAAGGACTGTAACCGACCGCCTTTTCAAGATCTTCAATATCTGCATAGGTTGCTTTCACATCTCCAGCTTGCATGGGTAGAAACTCCATAATAGCTTTTTTACCTAGTAAATCCTCTAAAGTGTTAATAAATTCCAAAAGTTCTACTGGTTTGTTATTCCCTATGTTATAAATCTGATATGGGGCGTAACTAGTGGCAGGATCAGGATTCTCTTTATCCCATTTGTTATTGGGTTGAGGTACTTTGTCAATTAACCTTACAATGCCTTCAATAATATCATCTATATAAGTAAAGTCTCGCTTCATTTTTCCATGATTAAAGACTTTTATAGGCTCACCTTTTAAAATCTTTTCTGTAAATGAAAAATACGCCATATCCGGTCTTCCCCATGGACCATAAACGGTAAAAAATCTGAGACCTGTCGTAGGTATTCCATACAAATGACTATAGGTATGTGCCATCAATTCGTTTGCTTTCTTTGTAGCAGCATATAAACTAACTGGGTGATCTACATTGTCATGAACGGAGAAAGGCATTTTTGTATTAGCTCCATAAACAGAACTAGATGATGCATAGATTAAATGTTTAACATTAAAGTTTCTGCACCCTTCAAGTATATTTGTAAAACCAACAAGATTTGAATCAATATATGCATGAGGATTTTTCAAACTATATCTTACACCTGCTTGAGCTGCCAAATTTATTACAGTAGAAAAATTATATTCTTTAAATAAATCCTCAATACCCTTTCTGTCTGCTAAATCTAATTCTCTAAAAATGAATCCTTTTTTTCCTTTAAATTGTGAAAGCCGACTATCTTTTAAAGAAACATCATAATAATCATTTTTATTATCAATTCCAATGACATTATAACCTTCTGCAAGTAATCGCTGTGTTAAATGATACCCAATAAATCCTGCAGTACCTGTTACTAAGATCGCCAAAAGAATTCTCCCCCTCTATAACTTTTTATATATAAATTTTGATATTTTTGTGACATAAGTCTTGCGTTTAGCTTATTTTTTATAATTAACTCTGCTGCATCGGAAAGCTCCTTTTGATTGGTAAATAATAGTTTATTAAAGACATCTGATAGACTCTTCGGATTCTTTGTTAAAAAAACATAACCAGCAATTTGTTTATAATCTAATATTTCTAGATGAGGTTTAATATCTGATAGGATAACAGGTAACCCACAAGCTAAAGCTTCAAGAGTTGCATTAGGCAATCCTTCTGCAAGAGAAGCAGAAACAAAATAATCTGCACATTTTAAATAATGGTGAACATTATTAACCCTGCCTAAAAAGATTATATTTTCGTTCTCTTTAGATAATGTTTGACACCGTTCTAGCTCAGGACCATTTCCTAAAAATAGCAGAACAGAATCATTAGAAAGTTCACTTTTAACATATCCTTTAATAATTGTTTCTGGGTCTTTTGATTTAGACAGATGTCCAACAGAAACAATAATCTTTTTATTTAAGGGCAACATAAGTTTTGTTCGTAGCCTAATTTTTTCTTCATGACTAACAGGATGATACAATTCTTGATCAACACCATTTTGTATACTCCTTATATTTTTTGTGTATTTACAGTAATTTTCCTCTATGCTTTTTGAACATGCAATAGGAAAATCTATTAACTTAATAATTCTTGTATGAAAAAAAGCCATTATAAATCCAAAGAATCTCCCATATCTCATTGGATAATCATTATAAACAAAGTTGTGCTGAGTAGATACAGTGGGAACTCCTGGTCTTGATATTATTGAAAAAAAGTCTGGTCTGATACCATGACTATGAATTAAATCTACTTTTTCTCGATTAATAAAGGTGTGAACTTGAAAGCCTGTTGTTAGTAATCCCCTTTTAATACTTCCATTTAGTTGCACCACTTTAACACCAATTGATTCAAATTCGTCCTTTAAACTATCACTTGGCTCAGGTGATAACGTCAAAATTATAGGATTAAACGTTTCTCTGTTTAAGTACTTAACAATATTTAAAAGTACATTTATTGGTCCAGATCGTTTTAATGTCGATACTATATACAATATCCTAATCCTCAGTCACTCCTTTTTTCTATCATTGTTGGATTATAATAAACTACAAAAGCAAATACAGTAATAAAAGTTACTCCAAAATCAAAATAACTAACTTGTGCTAAGTCAATTACTAGCTTAATAGATATTAGAGTAAATACTAACTTCATTAAAGAAAATTCATGAATTTTCTTTAATGAAGTTATGAACAAATAGGTAATCGGCAAATAATAAAATAAAACAGTAAAAATCCCACCATTTAAGAACATTTCAATATAATTATTATGAGAGTAAGTTCCAATAGGAGGATTTTCATTGAAGAAATACAAGTAAGGAGGATACAAATATAATATTGAATTATTCATTCCTATTCCCGTCAAGAAATTCTCCTGAATAATTCCCCAACTTTCTTTCATTAACCAAATTCGATTAAAGGCACTTTCACTAGTTTTCAATAAATGGGGTTCTGTTATTGCCAACATAAATCTATTAATTCGGTCCATAACTGGATTATCGATGAAAAATAATACTATTATTACTACAGTTATTGCCGAAATAAATAATACCTTCTTTTTGGCTGTTAATTCTAAAAAAAATTTTAACCCTAACATCAACCCTATAACAAACAGACCTTTTAACGAAGAGCTTACAAGGATCATTAATACAGAAAAAGCAACGGATATCATAATCCATTTTTTAAGTTTCATTTGGTAATCATTTATAAAATAGAATAGCATTCCACTTAAGCTTCCAGTTAAAACAGCAAACTGATTTCTATTAAAAAAGATACCTGAAAAATATCCATTTTCATATTGTATAATTCCAAAAAGAAAAAATATTAATAGAACTAAGTTTGCTCCTAACCATATAACATTCATTGAAATTAAAAAGTAAAGTAGATTAGTTTTTTGTATAAATATTTTTTTTATGAATATATAACAAACAACTATATAAAAAAAGGAAATAATAATGTATTTTAAATGCAAAATTTTGTCATGGGAATTAAACGTTAAAATTATAGGAAAAATAAGCCAAAAAATTAATAATCCTATTGGAATTAAATCTTCTTTTTGTATCTTATGCTCATTTTTGTAATAATCATATATTCCCCATATTGCTATTATAAAAATACCACTTAACCAATTTAAATAAAAAAATGGCCCTTTAATTCCGAAAGTGAAAAGCAAGGATGCTCCAACTATAGTTATAATATATTTATTTCTATATGAAATATATTGAGGTAACATTAGTTTGCCTCCAAAATCTTAATATATTCTTTTACAATCGTATTTTTTCTATATCGCAGTGAAGATTTAACGATTTTTTCTTTTTCCCAATCTTTTTTATATGCTTTTACAAGTTTTCTTGATAAATCTTCAACATTTAAATACTCTGCTAAATAACCGTTGATTTCATCAATTATTATTTCACTTGGTCCTGTTGGTGTATTGAACGAAACAACAGGTGTACCTAATGTTATTGACTCTACTAATACATTTGGGAATCCCTCATATACAGAAGATAGTATAGTAACTTTTGCTTTGGAATAATAATATCCGATATTGTTCGAAAAACCTTCTAAATGAACATTGTTTCTAAGGCCCAGTTGATTAATCATTTCTATAACTTCGTTTTTTAAAGAACCTTCTCCAATTATCCTTAAATGCATGTTTGGTATCTGCGATAAGCTTATACGAAAAGATTCTAAAAGATAATTTATCCCTTTCTGCTTAGAGAGCCTTCCTACAAAAATCACTTCATTCTCTTTCTTTTCAACATGTTCAACAAATTTTTCAATTTCTTCTGAAACAGGATTATTAACAACATAAACATTTTTTTTGTTAAACCCATAGTGTTTAATTAAATCTTCTTTCATACCTTTTGATTGAGCAATAACTTTATTAACTTTTTTGTATAGCATTTTAATAAGATAATGCACAAAGTATTTGTGCCATAAAGATTTTTCTTTATCTCGCTTCACACTTAATACGTTAATGTTCCTAGAGATAATTGAAAAATCCAACCGTGATATTCCTCTTATCATTACTAATAAAATTGCTAACTCATGGTTAAAAACAAGTATTTTTTGAGGCTTGTTTTTTTTAATATTTTTATACATAGCTAAAAAGCTATTTCTAGCTTTATCTATATTTAAATCAATTAAATTTACTTCTTTATTTAATTGCTTATCGTAAACTGAATCTTTTAAGTTAAGAGTAACTAATCTAACTTCATAGCCTTTCTTACTTAGTTCGTTAGCTAAAGTTACACAAACCCTTTCAGCTCCCCCTCCTCGAAGAGAACTAATAAATATATCAATTTTCTTCACAATACTTCCACCTCCGATATGATATACCGATATTTACCTGAATTTGAGGGGGGAATATCTGAAACAAAATGAAATTCAACTTTACAATCTTCGCCCATAACAACTTTTATTTTTTTCCTGATTTCGTCTATTTGATTTTTATTAATGATCTCAATATTTTCCATTGGTTCAGCAGGTACTATTTTCACTTGTACACTACTATATGCTTTCTGAATTACTTGAAACTTTTTAATCCAATTATCATATAAAACTACTCCTACAACATGGATCAAAAATTCTGGAACAACTACACTCCCATCAGATTTAATAAATCGATCGGTAACACGACCAGTTACTTTTTCTAAAACAGGAAAATTAATTCCACACCCACACACTCGATTACTTATTATTCCAGTATCTCCAATCCTGTACCTTAGCAAAGGCATTGAGTAATTAGTTAAAGGCGTAATAATGATTTCTCCTTCCTCATTATCACGAGCAATAGAACCATCTTGTTTAACAATCTCAATATAATGAGTCAATGAAGAAATATGGAGCCCATTGTGGTAATTGCATTCAGAAGCAATATCTCCCACTTCCCTAGATCCATACCGATTATATACTTCTGTTTTAAAAACCCTTTCAATTGTTTTTCTCATATGAGGAAACAATGTTCCTGCAGAAGTCATTATTGAGTCTGGTGATACAACATTCTTATTACTTCTTTCAATAAACTTTGATAATTCATATACACTTTCAACATATGCAAGGATATGATCCGGGTTCATTTTATTAATTTTTTCTACAAATTCATTCATATCCTTGTTTGTCATGCGAAAGGCATTTATCCAGTCTTCATTTTTCAACCATCTACTTACTTTTGTCTTAACTGTTTCTTGACCAACAAATAAATCTCTCTCTGACCCCCACAATCTTAATAAACTATCACCAAACTCTATTCCTGCCCATTTATTGAATAAAAACTTAACCGCCATCATCCACTCATAGTATTCTTTGTCTTGAACAAATGAAACCGGTTCTCCTGTGGATCCCCCAGAACTATTTTTAAAGTGTTTTCTCTCATTAAAGTCAACTGATAGTAATTGATCATAGCTATTTTTTAGAATGGATTTTTCTAATATAGGGAGTTCTTTATATCTATTTAAATAAACCTTACCCTCTCTGACTAGTCCAAATTCATCGAATATTTTTGAGTAGTATGGAACATTGCGATATGAATGTAAAATTAATTTTTCTAATTTATAATTCTGAATCTTTCTTATTCTTTCAATAGGAAATGACTGAATCTGTTCAAGTTGCTTTAAGTTCTTCAAGGTCATACCTTGAGCATTAAGCTTCATTACATACATCAAGCGCTTAAGTGAATTCATTTTTAGGCTCCTTCTATTTGGCTTCTTATTAATTGGTACTTTCTTACCTTAAGATACACAAAAATTATTAATATAGAATTAAATAAAAATCCGACTATACTATAGAAAACTATACTTAATAAAGGATTATTTAATACTCCACCCGCTACTAAACTAACAATTCTAAAACCTAGTAACCCAATTTCATATAATAATAAAAATCTTTGTAAACCATACATTTGAATAGAAACTACAGAAGGAATATTCAAAAAGCCTAAATATAGACTAAATGCCATCCACCTAGCGTATACTCCTGCCTCATACCATTTATCCCCTAGTACAAAAGAAAAGAGATCGGGGCCGAAAATAACAACTATTGTTATAGGTATTAGTCCAATTACGGCAAGAACTTTGGTCACTTTTTTATACAGTAAGAAAACATTACCCTCAGAATTTTTAATTTCTACTGCTTTTTGATAATAAACTCTTCTCACTGACTCCCCAATTAAATTAATTGGTAGCATTAAAAGTCTGATACATATTGCATAAAACCCTACAATTGTAGACGAAAAATACATGATAAGTATAAAAGAAGGTACATTCTGAGAAAGAGAATTAATAAAAGCTTGAGGAGCATTATATAAAGGAAAATCTTTATATTTATTTAAAATTCTTCGTATAGTCCGTATACTTGGAGTATTTATAAAATTCTTTTCATCTTTAAATATTTGAAAGAATAGTACAAATGTTGCTGTTAGCTGTCCAATTAATTGTCCCAAAATCAATCCAATCGGACCGAGCTTTAAAAAGCCAGCTACTGTCTGAAAAACTACTATTGCAAGTGATCTCGTCGTCTGTGAAACTGATATTCTCTTAAAACTTTTTTTTCGTGTGCTCCAATAATTCAGAGTATTATAAACCCCCATTAAAAATATAGAAAAAGGTATTAAAATCAAATACGGTTTTATACTCTCAATATTAAAAATATTTGTTGTTATGTCATCCCAAATTACCATAGAAAAACTTAGCATACTAACAAAAGCAGTTATTATGATTGCAACGGAATTTATGTGTGTAGCTTCCTTATCGTCTTTAGGTAGAACTATTGCCAACTCGAGTTTAAGAGTAGAAATTGTTGTTAAAATACTAATAATAGAAGTAAATACCGCTAATATACCAAAAGCAGACGGAGAGTATAGCCGACTTAGTAGTGGTGCAGAAGCTAAGCTAAGACCTTGTGCTAAAGCAGTACCTGTCATTAATATTGTGATATTACGTGTGAAAGTACTTGTTTTTTTCATATTAGTAACCGACCGTTTCTTCCTTTTAATTTTTGTTTTAAAAAGATAAAAGACCAACCTAGAGATGGCCTTTTCCAGTCATTTTCTTATACATTTTTATTAAAGGTTTATACTTAAGGTTGACTAAACCGATTATTTCTGCAAGAATCTCTAACAATATCATTAAAGCAAAAACAATAACAACTGTCTGAAACATTGTTGTTCTAGATAATAATATTCCAATGATACTAAACATGAAACTTAATCCGTAAATTATTAAAACTGTATTCTTATGTGAAAAACCTAGAAATAACAGTCTGTGATGAAGATGATTTTTATCAGGAGATCCTATAGATTTTTTATTGATTACCCTTCTAACAATCGCAAATACCGTATCAAAAATTGGAACTCCTAATATTATTATTGGAACAACAAAACTAAATAAGGTTACTGTTTTGTATAGGCCTAATAATGAAAGAACTCCAATACAATATCCTAAAAAAAGAGAGCCAGTATCACCCATAAATATTTTGGCAGGATGGAAATTATAGAATAAGAATCCTAAAGTGCTTCCTATAAGAATGACTGAAAGAGATAATATTAAATATTTGCCACTATAAGCGGCCATAACTGCAATAGTACTTATTACTATTATTGATGTTCCAGCAGCTAGCCCATCTAAACCATCTATCAAATTTATTGCATTGGTTATTGCAACTATCCATAATAAAGTAAGGGGATATGACGCAAACCCAAGGTCAACTAAACCTAAGCCAGGAAGTTGTAGGATTTCTATTCTCAACCCCGAACTTACGACAATTCCAGCTGCCAACAATTGGACAATAAGTTTAGCCCTTGCAGAAAGTGAATACTTATCGTCAATTACACCTAAAATGACAATTAATATTGCACCGAGACTAATAGCTGTTAAACTTTCATTATACAAGCCGCTATAGAAAAAGCCTCCAACTACTCCGACGAAGATTGCCAACCCACCTAATCTAGGCATTATATTTTTGTGCACTTTTCTATTATTCGGGCTATCAACCGCACCAAACCATTTTGCAAAGCGAATAACTATGGGAGTAGTTACTAGCACTGTTATAATAGAAACAAAGAAAGATCCCCATAAACTATTTGCCATATTGCACTTCCTTATAATTAGTTAACACTTTCACTTTTCAACACTTGCTCTTCTTTGGCCCCTAAGCGTTGACGAGGATCTAACACCTTACTAAATTTTAATGCTAACTTTTTGAGGAAATCTGGCATTAAACCAAGAATTATTGGAATAGAAGTATAGAATAACCTCTTTCTTAAAGGGAATTTTAATGCTTTAGTTCCTTTCCATCTAATTTTAGCGTCCAAAATTCTGTGTTTCATCCTACGCTTAGAAACATGAGATTCTAGTACCCTATATTTAAATAAGAAACTCGGAATATTGGCCAATAAAAGACCATTGGCCATACTTCGAAACCATAGGTCGTAATCTTGTGCCACTCTATATGTTCCATCGTAACCACCGATCTTTTTTATATCATTCAATCTAAACATTACAGTTGGATGAATTATTGGATTAGCTTTACCAATCATGCGAAATATATCGTCATGCTCAGTTGGAACATATCTTTTACTATTGACAACCCCTTTTTTATTTATATTAAAAGCCCAAGTACCAACTATAGATACCTGTTTGTTATTCTCTAAATAAGCTATTTGTTTTTCAAATCTCTCAGGTAGTGATATGTCATCTGAATCCATTCTCGCAATATACTCAGAAGTGGACTCATTTATTAGTTCATTGAGATTTTGAGTTAACCCTCTATTTTTATTATTAACTTTAACAAGCTTAATTCTCTTATCCTTTTTTGTCCAATTATTAATTATAGAAACTGTATTATCAGTTGAATTATCATCTACTATTTTTACGACAAAATCTCGAAAGGTTTGTTTTGTTAAGCTAGACAGGGCTTCATCAAGAAATTCATCGGCATTATATGTGGACATTATAACTGTAAGCTTTACCAATTTAAATTATCACCTCTTTGATTGTTTCTTTTCAATCTCCTACAAAAATCTACATTATTATACCATTCAATTCATTTTTTTAAAATATCTTACAGATAAAAATGTAAGGAGATTGTAATATTCTTGTTATAAAAAGGTGCCTGAAAAATTTAAATACTACTAATATAGGATTTTGAACACCCCGATTGTTCGGCTGTCTTGTCTGATCGGATGGTGCTGATCGGTACGGCGCAAGACCGGGCCGAGAATAACTGCCGCCTCTTGAAGATCCATGATTCAAAAGGAAACGAACTCCATACGAACCGATTCGATTTGAGTGCTGAAGAAATTTCAGAGACATACAAATCTCGTTGGGCTCTCGAACTGTTTTTTAAATGGATCATCACCTGAATATCAAGAGTTTCTATGGCCAGAGTGAATGGGCATTCCATAATCAGGTGTTCATCGCGTTGATCGTTTATTGTTTTCACGTTCTCTTACAAATCGAAACGGACAGTAAGCGAAAAACCCTGCAGATCAGCCAGTATTTAAGAGCGTCATTATGGAAACCGGCTCATGTCTGGATTCGGAAGTTAGAACGAAAGCTATTCCAAAAAAAAGCAAACCATTACTGTCGCCCTAGTCTGGTTGCAAAATATTTCCACATTTATGAAACTATCTTTAATTATGCATTTACCTTTTTTGGCTCTAAACAAGGAAGAGAATAAAACTGAATATTCATTTTTTACGTAACGCTAGTGAATTTTTATACTGAAATTTACTTTCCAGACCTCATGTAACATTTTTTTGTAATTATAAGATCCTTATGCTATATTTTAAAAATTGAGGTGAATATTATGATACATAGACTAATTAATAAAGCTTTCACTTTTTACACTTTCATTTATATAAAATCCAAAAAAAACATCAAAACAAAAGGAAACCTTATTATAAAAGGGCTCCCATTAATAGACATACGAAATGGGTCTTTTTTGGAACTTGGAGAAAATGTAACTCTGAATTCATCAAATAGAGGTTATCATCTAAACCTTTATTCCCCTACAAAGTTATTAGCAGATAAAGAAGGAGCCAAGATTATCATTGGTGATAATACTCGAATTCACGGTACCTGTATTCACGCATATAACCAAATAAAAATTGGAAGTAATTGCTTAATTGCTGCAAACTGTAATATTTTTGATGGAAATGGGCATGATATTTCTTTTGAAAATGTAAGTAATCGTATACATACAATAGGGACTTCAAATCCAATAAACATTGAAGATAACGTATGGATTGGAGCAGGTTCACTTATTTTACCAGGTGTGAATATTGGAAATGGTTCTATTGTTGCAGCAGGTAGTGTAGTTACTAAGAATGTGGCTCCATACTCTATAGTTGGTGGAAATCCGGCAAAGTTGATTAAACAATGGCAAATCCCTTTTTAACAATCCTAATTGGATTAATATTATTTTTTCCTTTATGTTCTATTTGAAAATTTGAATACATACCAACTTTTCGACAAAGTGATTTGGAATGCGCTCATTTCAAATCGTCCTGGATTATTGGAAAAGAAAATTCATAAATGAAATCTTCCTTGAACTGAAAGAGAAATGTTATAATCCCAATCCGGTTGCGAAGCCCGACGATTAAAAAAACGGTAGTCCAGAAGGTAAATAAGATGGTCATAGAACCGATATCCAAGGCTGATTTTCATGACTGCTCATTCGAGTTCCGTTCGAAAAGATATGCTCACTAAGCCATGTCAGGAAAGCGAGAATAATTTCTTTTGGGTAGTCGACATCAATATCTAAGTGTATTTCGACAATATCAATCTAGCAAGCAAATTTGACGAAACTTTTGGAGCAGCGCGGTAGTAGTGTGCAGTTGGATGGAGGACAGGTCTTTGGCATGAAGGTTCTGTATCTACTTCTTGAAGAGACCATATATACTTTTTGGGTCCATCAGCCGATTTAAGACCTTGGCATAGATAGTCTCGTCATAACGGGAGGCTATTTCCGCTCCATCCACCAGCTTGCGGGGCAAGCGACCAAGTCCTAGCTTATCCCATATTTTTTTATAAAATGTACACGGGATCGAACTCCCTTGTCCACTTGATGGGAATTGTGGAAGAGCTGGAAGGCTATGAATCCGGTCAACCTTACGCTCTAAGAATTTGGAGAGCCCTTCGATGAGGGAATCAATAGAGCACCATCAACAATTATTCTAACCCCACTCGTCTATCCATCGACACCTCCATTTCCTTTCTTTCGTTTCACAGGTTACTATGCTTCCCATAAGATGTAAGGCCGATAAACCTTGTCATATAAAGCAAAGCGTGAAATATTCAAGTTGGACTTTCCTAAGCACAAAGATATAACGTCTTCTAGAGTTCATAAGCTTTATCATTATTGGTGTAGTTAGCCACTTCCCAGACATTCATTGACTCTTACCACCTTTGGACATATGTACGAAGCAGGATATTGGCATGCGCCCTCCTTCCCTAGACAATGTTGTGTTGTCATTGTCATCATGGGTACCATGACCCATTCCGACTCCCTCTCGTACTTTCACCACTTCGTTTTCACTTATAGGTTTCAGCTTTACTTTAATAAGAAAGTGATTAGGAGGGGATTCCTAGTTCAATTAATTCGTTTCCTGACATGTCGTGTCGTCCCCCATATCCCGAGAGATTCCTCGGTGTTCCTTCCAAGTTCTTCACACCTTCCTGCGTCTTCGACTATCATCCCAAGGCTCGACTTCTCTTTGGCTGCCGAATGGCAGGTTCTTTTGACGAGGCGGCAGGATTCACTTTATGTTACAACCTGTCAGGTCGCTCGCACTCCGCGGTGAGAGTTACTTTGTCACAGGGCTTCAACCTTAGGATTTCTCCACCAGCTGCCTGTCAGCTACTGAGCGTCTTGGCACTTACTCAGATTGGACTTTCACCAACTAGCAATTAACGGCTTGCCTGGGCACGCCAAAAAAAAAGAGCCATACCAGCTCTTTCCGTCCACTTTACCTACTAACTTCCCTTTTACCCACATTTACTTTCTCTTCGTTGTACTCATCCACAAAGTAAAGCGGCCTTTGTTTTGTTTCGTTAAAAACCCTTCCCAGATATTCGCCTAAGATTCCGAGTGATAATAGCTGAATGCCACCGAGGAAGAGGATGATGACCATCATTGATGGGTAGCCTGCTACTTCTTCGCCGAATACCAGGGTTTTGAAAATGATCCAGATCATATAAACAAAAGCAATCACCGAGATGAAAAATCCAACAAAAGACGAAATCCTGAGCGGGAAGGTTGTGAAGGAAGTAATGCCTTCCACTGCAAGTTCGGTCAGTTTCCAGTAGTTCCATTTTGTTTCACCCGCGGCTCTCGGGTCCCGATCAAAGAGGATTTCCTTTTTGTTATAACCGATCCAGCTGAACATTCCCTTTGTATATCTTTGTGTTTCCCTGATTTTCTTAAGTGCCTCAATGCATCTGCGGTCGAGAAGCCTAAAATCACCTGTATTTTCCTGGATGGGAATGCGTGTTGTTTTTTGTAGGATTTTATAGAATTGAGAGGCTGTCCACTTTTTGAACCAAGTTTCCCCTTCCCTGTTCCGGCGTTTGGCGTAAACATCGTCATAGCCTTCTTCCCAGTATTTGATCATCTCGGGGATGATCTCTGGTGGATCCTGCAAGTCAGCATCAAGAATGATTACAGCGTCCCCGCGGGCATAGTCAAATCCTGCTCCCATCGCGATTTCTTTACCAAAGTTCCTTGATAGGTCAACAAAAGACACCCGGTTATCAAGTTTGCGAAGTTCTCTAATTATATCAATTGTCCGGTCCTTGCTTCCATCATTTACGAACAGTAGCTCAAACTCATAGTCCGGAATCCCGGAAATCACGTGGCTTAATCGATCATAGAGCTGATCCAACACATCTTCTTCATTATAGGCTGGTATTAAGATCGTTATTAATTTCATGTCCTACCCTCTCTGCTTCTTAACTAAAGCAAATGCTTTTTGTTTTCTTTTCATAAAAACTAAAACGACAATACTTAACAGTGTGATGACTAATCCACTTTTAAAGCCTTCTGGTGTATATTGCATTTCTATATCACGGGCACCTTCCGGAACATATACTCCGGTAAAGGCATGGTGTGCCGGGAATGTTTCTGCTTTCTCCCCATCAATCCATATATTCCATCCTTTCGAATAAGGGATGGACAGAAAAAGGAAGGAATCTTTGCCCGCACGCACCTTGGCTTTTATGCTGTTATTTTTAACCGCAATATTCTGTAGGCTGTTCGCTTTGTATTCTTTTACTTGTCGTTCATATTCCCTAAAATCAGATGCAGTCACTTTTATATCCTTCAAGAGAAATTTTCCAGGCTGAATAATCAGTTTGATTTCTTTCGTGTCATTGTCCGTTCCCATCCTGAAAAGCACCTTGTTGATTGTTTGCCTGTAGGAATATTGGGAGGTTAAATATTGGTTATCACGCATATTCTTCTGAAGCCTGTAGGACAAACCTTTATCGGTTGAAACATCAATTGTCATACCTTCATTTTTCGTATATGGGATGGCATCTACGAAAATCTTCAAGTCCGAGAGACGATGATCTTCCAACGGAAGGAGGATTTCAATCGGTTCTGTGGAATCCACTAATGTCCCTTTTTCACTGGCGGTCACATTGGTATTGGAACCGAATGCTGCATTTTCCAGGGAACCGATGACCTGAAGGCCTTCTATTTCATTATTCATGGAAACTTTATATTTATTCTTGATATCTTCAGGGACCGTGATATTCCTCAACAGGAACTCCTCCTTTAATGAAAATTCCTCTTGATCCAGTTCCTCATATGACATTGCGTTTCCATATAAAAAACCAATCGGCAGCCAGTTTTTGTTTTTCTCAATGACGAGTTTCCCTTTATTCACCATCTGTTCATACCCGTACAGTCTCCCTCCATTACCCGTTAGGGATATGAAGTATTTATTATTGAGCAAAGTGTTGACAATTGTACTGTTTGGATAGCCCCTCAATAAATTCAAGCTTCGGCTACCCAACTGCCCAAGATAATCCATCTCAAAATATTGAAGATTCCATTTGACTAGCGAATTATACGTATAGTAGGAATTGTAGCTATATGTCATTGATGAGTTATGGGCTGTCACACCAGGATGATTGAAATAGAGACGGTAAAATCCTGGATCTTCTTTTATATACGCAAGCGCATCTTTCACTTCTTCATTATCATAAAACTTTGTATAATCCGCTTCGCTCAGAAGCGGAAGGATCCCCCAAACGCCTTTATGATACTCGTCCTCCATTTCGATCCCTTTGCTCTTAAAGATCAAATCAGTCACGAAACTGTAAGGAATAAGGAGACTATAGGCGAGGACACTCATGCTCATCAGAAAAATAGAAACAGCTTTCAAGACTTTCGCTTGGAAAAATCCATAAAGGATTAAACCGGCAGCGAACACTAAAGGGGTGCCTTCCAGATAATCAGGATACCTGGAAAAAGGATGATCAGCTATCCATGTAAAAAGCCACACCGCTAAAACACTAACAACTAAAGTATTCCTCTTTTTATTGATGGCAAAGTCGTTCATAGCAATGGCCGACAGCATGATAAAAAAAACATTGAATATAAAGAACGACCTGAATTCCAAAGGAAGACTGAACCCGCCGATTATACTGTTGACATTTTGGATGCTTATCAAAGCAACCAGCAAGATAGCCATCAATCCAAAAACCATTTTCCTTTTTCCGTTAATAAGGAGCAACGGTACAGTCATGAACGGAAGGAAGCTTATCCCCCCATCCCATAAAAGCTTTTTGATTAAGTCATTAAACGCCAAATATGGTTCAAAAAAAGGTTTTTCCGGTCGGACGGTAAAATTCGATTCGAACAATCCTATGGCTGATGGAAGTAATATTAACATCGACAGTCCAATTCCAAGTAAATAAACTCCTGAAAGCCGAAGATGAAACAGAAAGAACCCCTTCAACGATTTATCTGTTTCCCATTTTGCAAAATACCTGAAAATACTGTAGATTCCTAATCCTGCTGTTGTCATGAACAGGAAATAAAAATTGCTGATGCTAGCAAGAAAGATGAAACAAATCAAAACGGTCTTTCTACTGCTCGTAATATACTTTTCATAACCTAGCAGTATAAAAGGGAAAAAGACTGCAGAGTTGACGAAGAAGTAATGGGTATAAAAATACTCGAAATAAAGGATTGAAAAACTGTAAGCCAAACCTGCCAGGAATGAGAAATGCCTTTTAATTCCAAACTCCTTCAAGAATAGATACATTCCGAGTGACATGAGAAACAGCTTTAGAATGCTCATAGGTATGAAGGAATAGGGAAACCAATCAACGGGCAGCAGGAGTAATGGCCAAATAAAAACATCCCCGAGCATATAATAGCCAAATTCATTCCAGAAGCTTCCGCCCGGACCGTAGCTCCAAGCCCAAAAGGGCATCTCCCCGCCCCGCACCAATTCATGGAATAAATTAAAAAAGTGGATATACTGCTCTTTTATATCCCCTAATCTGGAAATATAAAACAAATCATTTTCTCCAAGGCGATAGAAAATAATGAAACCAAGAATAGGTATAAGGACGAGCAGGCAAACAATATATTTATCAATCAAGCTAGTAAATTTATTCATCATAGGCCTCCTTCTTCACTTTTGCACGGCTGCCTTCCGTAAGGATCAGCTTGGAAACGACAAAGGTGAATGGGATTGCAAGCCCTGACGCCAGTAACGGGGAAATATTTTCACTCCAGCCCATAATGTCGACAAACAGCCAGATTGCCAGGGTCGTGATTGATATATTCACCACGTAGGTCAGTGGGAATTGGAGGAACTTCTTTAATGTCGGCTTGACTTTATAAGTAAAATAGGAATTCAAATAGAACGAGCCTACCATGCTGATTAAAAAAGAGATAATATGGGCTGCCATATAATGAAAGTCAATCAAGTGATAAAAAAACAAATAGAGAATATAGTAATGAAGTGTATTGATAAAGCCAACAATCACGAATCTCCAAAACTGGGCAGAAAGGAAAAATGCCATTAAACGATACCCACTTTCCTAATTTTATCCAAATTTTCGTCTCGAAAGTATATTATATATCTCTCTGTCGATTCCCTCAATATATATAAAATTTTACCGATAATAAAGGAAAGTTTTCAAATTTTTACAAAATAATATTACATATTGTGTCTTCAGATTTGATATGATTAGCACAGCAAGTTACATCAAAGGGGCAAACTTTCATGAAAAAGTTATCTGTATTGGCGAGCATCCTTATTGCAATTTCCTTGGTATTTCCCACCCATCCTGAAGGATCTCCACCAAACAACAAAGTACAAAAATTAGTTTTATTCAAGGAAATGATCGATGACAATGTCATAAAAGAGACTGGTTCTACTATTATTGAAAGATATGAAAACATCCCTGTTGCGTTGATTGAAATACCAAATGATAGGATTGGGGATTTTTCAGCAGCAAAGACGGTTATTTCAATTGAGAATGAACAAAAAGCCGAGGCAGCAGCGCAAGCCTCAGATTGGAGCACTACTGCTGTACAGGCGCAAAAAGCCTGGCATGCCAGCTTTACCGGAAAAAATATTAAAATAGCGATCATCGACACAGGCATTTCCCCTCACCCAGACCTGGAAATTGCCGGGGGGAAATCTTTCGTGCCATATACAAGCTCATTTTCCGATGACAACGGCCACGGAACCCACATAGCCGGTATCGTGGCCGCGCGGAATAATGACATCGGAACGGTAGGTGTTGCACCTGGGGCCCTGCTTTACGCTGTAAAGGTGCTTGATAAGAATGGGGACGGTTATTTAACGGATATTGTTAAAGCGATTGACTGGTCGATCACGAATAATATCGATATCATCAATCTCAGCCTGGGTTCACTTGACCATTCGCCAGCACTTGAATATTCCATCAAAAAAGCGTATAACTCAGGCGTCATGATCGTTGCGGCTGGCGGGAATGAAGGGAATGCTGAAGGCTACGGCGACAATGTAGCCTATCCGGCAAGGTATGATTCAGTTATTGCCGTTTCTGCCGTTGACCAGCAAAAAAGAAGAGGGAATTTTTCTGCAACCGGTAATGCTATCGAATATGCCGCTCCCGGTGTTGGAATCCTTAGCACATATTTGAACAATCGATATGCCAGGTTAGATGGAACATCGATGGCTGCGGGTTTCGTGACCGGGAATCTTGCATTATTAAAAGAAATGTACCCTTCCATGTCAAATGCCAGACTTAGGGAACAAATGAGGAAAACGGCAATCGATTTGGGCACACCAGGAAGGGATCCATGGTTTGGTTACGGGATGGTCCAGTCACCACAAAGTCCTGAAAGGATTTCAGGAATGGACCGATTCGAGGTTGCTGCGAAAGCATCAAAAAGGGGCTGGCCATCAGCCTCGACTGTATTCATCAGTAACAGCAATGCCTTCGCGGACGCTTTGTCAGCCGCACCGTTGGCATACAAAAAAAATGCGCCGCTTCTTTTAACAGGACAGTCAAGCTTACATCCCGCAACAAAGAAAGAAATTACACGTTTAGGCGCAACTGAGGTCATTCTAGTCGGAGGAACAGGGAGCATCAGCGGCAAGGTTGAGAACGAATTGAAGACTATGGGGAAGCGCGTGAAACGGATAGGCGGCAAAAATAGATTCGAAGTTTCACGGAATATCGCCCTGCAATTAGGAACGTTCAAAAAGGCAGTTGTCGCAAACGGCATCAACTTTCCTGATGCTCTAGCCATCGCTCCTTATGCCGCAAAACAGGGCATCCCGATTCTATTGACGAAGCCAGACAAACTTCCAGTGGAGACAGCCGAAGTTTTAAAAAGCAGGCCAGTCGAAGAGACCATCGTCGTCGGCGGTGAAGCCAGCGTAAATAAGACGGTGTATAGCCATTTGGTTAAACCAGTTCGAATCGGGGGAAAAGACAGGTATGAGGTAGCCCTGAATATCCATGTAAAGTATTTTCCAGAGGCTGACAGACTGTTCATCGCGACAGGTTCAACCTTTGCTGATGCCTTAAGCGGATCGGTTCTGATTGCAAAAGAAAATACAACATTATTGCTTACAGGCAGAGATGCACTGCCAGGTTCAGTCGCAGCTGTTCTTGGAAGCCGAAAGGACAGAAGCTACGTGGTCCTCGGCGGAACGGGATCTGTTGGTAATGGGATTATCTATGCCCTGAACAAATAAATGGAAAAAGGGATTCCTTTCGCAGGAATCCCTTTTTCCATTACTTCATAATCTCCTTGATCAAGTTGTTTTCAAGGATGAAACTTGAGGTTTCAATATCCTTCACTACCTTGTTGTAGCCTGGGCGGCAGGCCTCTAAATCCGTTGCCTCGCCCGCTTTATTATCGAGACAAGTTCCTGCTTCAAATGTTCCTTTATGAGAAGCATGGTAGTTATAGCGACCCGAATAGAACGTATGCTTTGTTGTTTCATAAGCAAAGCCAACAAAGCCCTCTTGCTTGATATCGAGCGGTTTCCCGAATTGAAACAGCGGTTCTTCTATTCCTAATAAAGAAGAAATCGTTGGGTATATATCCATTTGGCTCGCCGTTTTTTCATTCACCTTCCCTTCAGATTGTCCTGGATGATGGATGATCAGCGGAACATTGAACTGTTCTTTCTCTCCAAATGGAACACCTAAAAGGTTTTTCACTTCATGCTGGTCTTTTGGGAGCAACCCATAATGATCCCCGTACATAACAAAGATCGTTTCATCCCAGAGACCTTCCTTTTTCAAATCGGCAATGAATTTGCCAACGGCTTTATCAAAGTAATGGACACTTTGCAGATAATGGCCTGTTGAGGTACCTTCAAATTCATCCGGGAGTTTCAGGGATTGATACTCCTCTGGCAGTTCGAATGGCCGATGCACACTGAGAGTGATAATAAAATTATAAAAAGGCTTCTCGCTCTTTTTATAGACTTCCACCATCTGGGAAAACATGCTCTCATCGGAAATTCCCATTCCAATATTTTCGCGGTCATCAACCAGAGGATGGCCATTATGGTAAAAATCTGTAAATCCCTGTTTCCCATAGGCGGCCCTTCTATTCCAGAAATCAGGGCTGTTTCCATGAGCCGCGCTGGTTTGATAACCTAATTTCTTCATAACTGTTGCCAGGGATTGATAATCATTTTGGGGATATGTTTTGTATATTCCTTTTGTCGACATTGGATATAAAGAATTATTCGCCACGAATTCAGCATCCGAAGTATTTCCCCGCCCAATCTGCAGATAGGTTTTGGGGTAATAATGGCTTGCAGCTATCAGCTCATTTATATGAGGGGTCACTTCTTCGCCTTCAACCTGCAGCCCGATTGGGAACGTATTTAACGACTCTGCCTGGATCATGATCAGGTTCTTCCCCTTGAATTTTCCATAGTAAGGAGAGAGTTTCTGCAGCTCTTGGTTTTTCCTGAATTCACTTCTGATTTCTTTCAATTTAGCCGAATCTTCACTAACCAGCTCGCCTGCAGCCGTATCTACAAGGAGCGAATGGCTCGCAGTGTAAATATGTGCAGGAATGACTCCAGTTAACGAAACCATATACTGATCTGAAAAAGTCATTTTCAACGGGAAAAAGGCTGTGAACAATAACATTACAACACCTGTCCCAAAAAAAGCGGTTGATAGAAAGGATTTCCTTTCTCCTTGCATTTTTCGGTTGAACCAGAAAAAGCAGAGTAATACAACCGGAACATCCACCCAGTAAGCATAATCCGTTTTATAAATCAGGCTGATGACGGAATCAAACACCTCACCGACCTGGTTTGCCTGGCCCGCCAATTCAATGTGAAGAATCGCATCATAATATCTTTCATAGACAACATCCGCGTAAAGGAGGATATTGAAAAGAATATATAACAAACTGGCAACTATTAAACTCAACTTAGATTTCTTTAAGACAAGTAGGCTGAGCAGTGCTAGACTGAATCCGCCGGATGCGAACAGTATGAATTTTTTGTGCGGGACCAATTCAAGCTCATGGACAAAATATAAAGTCTTCAGTCCCCAGGCAACAGTAATTACAAGGAAGAGGACCAGGCTATATAGCCAAAATTTCTTACTGTATGGGAATTTCAAAAGGATGCACCTTCTCTTATTACTTATTTCCAAAAATAAGGTTTTCATCTTTTATTACTAACACAAATTTACATATATTTAAAGATTAATAAACAATATTTACTAAATATCGTATGAATTCTACTTTTTCCCTATTATCTTTGAATGATAATTATAAAAACTTTGTAACTTTTTTGGGCATAAAAATAAAAGGAAATTGGAATCAAAAAAGGAAATTACCCATATACAAAGGAGATTAAATGTACTAGGTCAGGGTATTATAGTAAAAAAATCCGAGGGCGTGATAATGTTGGAGCATGAAGGTAATTTCATAACCGGGCTCTCTTGGGGAGTCACATTAAGTATTCCTTTGTGGATTTCATTTCTCGGCTGGATTAAATTATTGTTTATCTTATTTTGAACCTAAAAACCCGCTTGATTTGCCAAGCAGGTTTTTAAGGTGAACAATTAATCTGTGTATCCGTGCGGATTTTTCTGCTGCCATCTCCAGGAATCAAGGCACATCTCTTCGATTCCTCTTTCAGCCTCCCAGCTTAGTTCAGCTTTTGCTTTTGCAGGGTCGGCATAGCAAACCGCTACATCTCCAGGGCGCCGGTTGACGATTTTGTATGGCACTTTATTGCCGGACGCCTTTTCAAAGGCTTTGACAAGCTGTAAAACACTGTAACCTTGCCCGGTGCCAAGGTTATAGGCATCCACTCCGGCAGTATTCATTACTTTATCCAATGCTTTCAAATGGCCTGTCGCAAGATCGACTACATGGATATAATCACGGACACCGGTTCCATCGATGGTGTCATAATCATTTCCAAATACCTGCAATTCTTCAAGTTTACCAACAGCCACTTGCGTAATATATGGCATCAGGTTGTTCGGGATCCCATTGGGGTCCTCCCCAATACGGCCGCTCTCATGAGCGCCAATCGGGTTGAAGTAGCGGAGGAGAGCGATGCTCCAGCTATTGTCAGCAACATACAAATCTCTTAGAATTTGCTCGATCATCAGCTTGGTGCTGCCATAAGGATTCGTCGTGCTAAGCGGGAAGTCCTCGGAGACCGGCATCTTTTCAGGCATGCCATATACCGTCGCAGATGAACTGAATACTAGGTTCCTTACATTACGCTCCTGCATCACCTCGCACAGCATCAGTGTACCAGTAAGGTTATTATGGTAGTATTGCAGCGGCTTCGCAACAGACTCTCCTACCGCTTTTAATCCCGCAAAGTGAATGACCGCTTCGATTTGGTTTTCCGCAAATACAGTCGCTAAGGCATCGCGGTCAAGCAAATCCACTTCATAAAACTTGAAATCTTTTCCTGTGATTTCCTTGATCCGCTTTAACACTTCCGGTTTGCTATTAGAAAAATTATCGACAATGACAACCTCTTTTCCTGCATCAAGCAGTTCCACACAAGTATGGCTGCCAATATAGCCCGCACCGCCAGTTACTAAAATGGCCATTATTTTATTTACCTCCTGATTTTGAAGCCGGTAACGACTTAAAATAAACACAACTCATTAGGATTGATTATAGAATAAATCATAACAAAAAAACAGATTGCAAAAAAGCTGAGGGGGTTCATACTTTAAAAATAATTCTTAATTCCAAAATAAAAGGAATCCAATGGGGATTCCTTCTTCGTAGTCTAGTATATCATGTAATTCACAGGACCCCCTCCAAAAAACTCTCGCCTTGATCCGTCGCCGGCAGTCCGAAGTAGTCGCTCATCGTGGCGCCGACGTCTGCCATGGTTGTTCTTGTTCCTATGTTTTTCTGTCTGACTTTTCTGCCTGTGATCATGATCGGGACGTATTCGCGGGTGTGGTTGGAATGGCCGATGGTTGGGTCATTCCCATGGTCTGCCATGATGATGATCAGGTCATCCTCTTCCATTTCAGGGATGAAGCCGGCAAGCCAGGCATCTGTATAGTTGAGGATTTCCGCGTACCAGCGGGGATCTTCCGAATGCCCGGCGAGGTCGGATTCCTGTACGTTCACCAGGAAGGCGGCATCTCCTGTTTCTTCCTTATACGCTTCCTTTAGCTTGCCGAGCACTTCTTTTGTCTCGACAAGCGGAAATGCCGGCCCTTCTCCATGGAGGACGTCTGCTGTTTTTCCGATGCGGTATACTTTAAGGCCATGTCTTGAGGCAATCATCGGGAATTGGCCGTCAATATTGACCCCATAACCCATATGGTAGACGTTATAGCCATCGCCATACACTTTTGCTTTCGGGCTGTCGACACCCCACTGGCCTGGATGCTTTTCTTTTACGACAGAAAGGATGTGGTCAATGGAAGTCCTTGGGCTTCCATAGGCGATTACCCTGCTTGTGTCCACATTTTCCCTGACGATTTTGCCTACCTTTTTCAGCTTATCGAATGGCATCTTGTTAAAGTCTGCGCATATATTGATGATGTTTCCGAGCGAGGACTCCAGATTATCCCCGACTACTGCTGCATTGTCCACTGTAAAGACTGGCCGGTCCTTCCATGGATAGGCGATTTCATAACCTTCGGAGCGAAGGGCTGAAGCCAGGTTCTCATGGATGTCCTTCATCAGTCGCTTTGTTGATTGCTTCGGACAGCTGCCGGCGATTTCCTGGTGCCCCAGGTAGGTATCGGCGCCATGATGCGCTAATTTGGACCGTCCATAAGCCGTCCGTGGAGGGATTTTCCCATCCACCAGTGTCCCTAATCCCAGATTGTACATGACAGGTATGTTCAGGTGATCGACTGTTTCCCGGATATGCTTGTACGTATTTGCGCGGCAGTCATGTGGATTGAATTCTGCACAATCCTCCATCGCCCCGATCCCGAAGCTGTCGATGACGAGTAAAATCAGCTTTCCCATTCCTAACACTTCCTCTCAAAGTGGACCAGCTCGGGCTTCCCGGCCTGGATTCCCCTGACAAGGGCAATATGGGCCCGGGTGACGAATAACTGTGTCCTGAAGGCGAAGATGGCTGTATCCCCCGTTTTCACTGTGAAATCTTCTGGTTTGCCTATTTTTCCATAGTAATCGATGGCTTCAGGAGCACATTCAAATGCCTGGACCTTTTGCTCCAAAATCGCTTCTTCATTGTCCGCAACAAGGCAGCCGGTGATGTTTGACCTTCCGTAATAGCCGCCGCCAATGACATAATGATGCTCCTCATCCTCATGGGAAACTTCTGTCACATAAATGATCGCCGGCTTCTCGGGAAGGTCCTTGTAAGCGTGCAAAGGAGTCGTTCCTGTCAGGGCATGTCCCGGCTCGCCATGTGTCACACCTTGCTCTGCCAAAAAGGGGATCGTTTCGCAGCTAGTCGCGCTTGGGCCATTGACCTGCTCTGCCTTCATCCCGTTTTCCTCCAGCATTTTCTTCGCTTTCAGCAGGGTAGTGAAATTTTCCGTCGGCTCCATCGCCTGAAGGTCCCGGGATAATTGGAAATTCGGGAAGGTGGTCACTCCGGCAACCCGGATTCCTGGCAATGCGGACAATTCGGCAAGGCTTCCGGGGAGGTTTTCCAACCGGAAACCACCCTCCTGTCCCGGATAAATGAGGTCGTTTTCTCCATAGACTTTTAAAAGAATGTCCTGGACCTTTCCTTGCCTGGCCGCTTCATTTGCTACCTGCTTTGCCCTCTCAATGGAAAAAACCGTGACCACTTCTGGGTTCCAGGATAAGGCTTCAGCCCATTGGTGCTTGCCTGGCTGGACGAGATGCCCAATATTGCCAATTGCCACACCTGCCTCAAACAATCTTTTCCCTTCATCGAATTCAACTGACACGGCTTTTTCAATGCCGTTATCAGCGATCAGCCGCCCGATTTGCGGAAGCCGGCCGAGCTGCTTGCTCATGAAATAAAGCTGTACGCCATGGGTCTTCGCTGATTGAGCGAGGAGACGGGCGTTTTCCTGTAAGACATCCAGGTCGATCACATACGTATTGGGCGGAATCCCGCCATTTTGATGAAGGGTGACTCCTGCCTGGATGAGTTTTGGGTTTCTCCTTTTCGTTACCTCTAAAAACACGAAGCTTGCCCCCTTACATTGGGATTCTCTGATGTTCAATCATTGTTCCTGCGCAGCCGGTATCGCCTTTTTCAGGATGTCGACAATCGTCGCTGCGCCGGCCTTCATCGGATTGATTCTCAAACCATACTCTTTCAGCTTCGGCTGCGACTCGATGAAGCTTCCCGATACCCGATAAATCATCGGGATGATTTCATATTTTGATTCCGCTCCGACTGGATGGGTTGCCGCTCCGCAGCTGTCGCTTAACGAAATCACTTTTTGGGCAATCGGCTGTTCAAGTTCGACAATCACATTTTTCGATTGGGCATTTGTCATGTAGGCAGCTCTTATTCCCGGCACCTCCCCTTCATTCAGGCGCCGGCACAGCTCCTCGACTTGCTCATTTTGAATCGCGAGTGAAACAGGGGCGAATGTCATCATCCGCAGCAGCTCCATCGCTTCATATCCCTGCACCTGCCCGCCGCCTGAATAGTTGCGTTCGTGGATGACATCGAGCGCTTCCTTTTTCCCGGCAATGATTCCAATTCCTTCGGGGCCAAGCACCTTGAAGCCAGAGAAGGTGGAATAGTCAGCGCCATACTCAACCCCGATTCCCGGTGTCTTGAATGCGCAATAGTTATCATCGACGACGATCGGAAGATCCGGGCGGCTTGCCTTAACCACCTCGATCACCGCTTTCAGTCTGTAGGTATCCGTCGGCTGCTGACGGGCGTGCTGGATATAGAACACTTTGCAATCCGTCGTCTCCACCGTTTCGGCAACAGCGGCAAGGTCATTGAAGTCAACCTGCTCAGTATGGATACCGAGAATGCGGATGGTTTCTTTTGTCGTCGTATAGACCGGGGCAGTATGGATCAGCATTTTATCACCAGCAGATAAGAGCGCGCTCAGGATCATGCGGATCGCTCCTGTTCCCGCACCCCTGGCAAGCGCGCAAGCCTCCGTTCCGAAAAAATCGGCAATCGCCCGTTCGACCCGTTCCGTTTGCTCGGGCCGTTTCCACTTAGGGGAGACGCCTAAATCTCCCATCGATAAAAATTGCTTCCCTTCGAAATGGCGGCTCATCATATGGACAAGCTTGAATTGCAGTTCTTTCGCTTCTTCAATGGACAGACTCGGCAGTACCGAATCTGCATATTTCAACGTCTTTGCATCATAGCCGGACATTCATGATCTCTCCTTTACGGAAAAAGCGCGGGCTGGATTGGCGATCAAGAATTGGTCGATCGTTTCCTGGGACACGCCTTGTTCTTTCAGTCTTGGAATGAAGTCCCTGAGAACCAGCCCATACCCAGGGCCGCCATGCTTCTTCCAATGGGATTTCCTCGTCAGGTCTGCAGATAGGAGGATTTGTTCTTCAAACCCCCGCTTGATGAATTCAAGCAGGAAGTCAACCCGTTCCTCGTCCGGCCTGTAATTCACCTTGCCGATTGTATCGAAATCAATATAAACTCCAGTTTCCAGGACAGACAGGACTTCAGCGAAATTCGGGTTCAAATCCTGGTGGCCGATAATGATTTGATTGGCGGGGAGCCCATGGGCTGTCAGGAGCTGGACTTGTTCATATCCAAGCGTTCCCAGCGTTGTATGGGTCGTCACGGGGAGGCCTGTTTCCCTGCCGGCCAGTGCGGCGCCAATCAGCAGCTCCCGCTCAATCGGTTTGATCTCATTTTTGCTTGTGCCGACTTCGCCGATGACACCGGGCAAAATCCCGGTGCCATCAATTCCTTCTTTCGCTTCTTTGATAAAATGCGCGGCGAACTGGCCAGCTGACCAATTTTGGGCATACTCCGGGATGAAAGGGTCCTTGTAAAACCCTGTACACGCAATGATGTGGACGCCGGATTGCTCGCTTAGCCTTTTAAGCCGCAAAACATCCCGCCCCATCCCATCATTCGTGACCTCGACCATCGCCCTTCCGCCTTCACGGCGGAAATCGCGCAGTTCCTCCAGCATACCGGGTTCATCATCAAGAATGGTATCCGGATCTTTTTTTATCCGGGAAAGGTCAATCGATAAATGCTCATGAACAGAGCAAATCCCCAGTTCTTCAGGTCTGATCTTTCCTAAAACCGTTTGAATCATCTGCTGCACTTCCTTTATCCATGTATTGCGGTTATTGAGGGATTGCCATCAAACCAAGCGCAACGAGGATGTTGGCAATGATTCCTACAGCAATCGCGCCTACAGGCCCTACTGCCATCCTGACAATCGGACGGCCAGCAACTTCGTTCAGCAGGTAAAAGCCTGCTATGAAGAAGAAACCGAATCCAGGAGCGATGGCGTTTGCGGCATTCGCGCCGCCGATCAATAGGGCGACTTCCAAAATCTTTGTCATCGCGCTGCGGATATTTTCCCCCGAGTTGCGGACACCAGGATATTTATCCAGGAATCTCGCGATTGAGCTTAACAGCATGACTTCCCCGAAAATGACGATGGCACCGCCAATCAAAGCGACCCAGACATTAGGCGAGAATAAGCCAACAACGAAAATCAGCGTGAAGCCAACAGGGCTATAGACCCCTGTCGCAATTGCCGTACTTGCGACCAGCGGGATGAACCCAAGCGCGCGGGCAGCCGCGGCAATCCCAGCATCGGCATTCTTGCCTTCTGCCAGCAGGTTAAGGGAAATCGGGTCCCCGGCCATCACGGCGAGATTCGTCGCTGCTGCGATCAAACCGCCGATCACCATGAAAAAGGCGACATTCTTTTTGATTTTGGCTACTTTGTCACTGAAAACAGCGGCAAGGTCGATGGATGCACCTTCATCCCGCTTTTCTTTCATGGCGAATACTAATAAAAAGACCATTCCTGTTATGAGTGCCATCCCTTCCTGGTTCAACGTGACCGCTGTTCCGGAAACCGTCAGCAATTTGCTTGTATTCAGCCAAACAGCCAGCTGCCTGACTAGCGCAGAAACAATAAATGTGATGACTCCTTTTTTCACGCTGAACTGCATGGCGACAGCCAGCGCCGGGAATGCCATGAAGGTGACAACGACAGGGGCGCCGACCTGGCCCATCGCATCCATGAAATTAAGTGGAAGATGATCGAATAACTTGACGAAGCCTTCCAAACCGACAAGCAGGCCAGCTCCATAGGCACCGCCGATCACGGCCGCCGCAGGTGTCCCCCATTTGTTTTTCGGTGTCAAAAGGCCGATGATGTCCGTTCCAAGGAGGATACTGTGGACAAGGATGATACTTGCAGAAAGCGTAAAAGGAATCCCGAATCCAATTACAAGGCCAAAGCTCATCGCAAAAGCCGTGAACGCCAGATCCCTGCGGTTCAGACGCCCCTCAGTGTGTTCAGAAACAATCGGGCGCAGCCCGTCATTGAACACCGCAATGTTCATATTGGCCAATACGGCGGCCACAGCGCCGATCAAGACAATCAATGTCATTTCCATTCCGATTTCCCCCCAGATTACTAGTTTTTATTTTTGATTGCTTCGAGAATCATTGGGACAGCAGCCTCTTTATGGTCAGCTGTGAACCCGAAAGCAACCTTCCCTTCGTTGACAGCGCTTACAACCTTTTCAGCAACCGGCTTCTTGCCAGGCATCGATACCGTTTCGCATTTCGGCTTGCCAAGGAGGGCAATCGCCATCGCAAGCGCTCCGCCGCCTCCTGTATGGCAGGCCCCAAGATAATAATCCGCCTGGCCGGATTTGAGTGCCATCGCAGCATCCAGGTCAGACTTGATGACCGTTTCAATCGTGCTGTCATATTCCTTTACTAAACTTTCAATCTCTTTTTTATCCACTTGCCCGCCAATCACAATTTTCATTCTTTCATTCCTCCCTCAAATTGCTGTAATACAGTTGTGTAATGAATCAATAAATAGTCCCATTCTTCCTTTGGCAATGCGTCCCGATGGAGTTCCTCAATCCTGCCGATTTGATGGAGCGCATCTGGATAAAACTTTGATGTTTTGATTTCCTCGAGGATGCCAGACATTGGCGCCCCGATTTCTTCCCCCCTTTCAATGCGTGTGATGGCCGTTGCCAAATGGGTAAACAGCATTTCTGAATTCGGGATGTCTTCTGTTTGCAGCTTTTCCTGCAGCTGTCTGAAAGCTTGCTTCGCCAGATCGGCAGCCCGAAAAGAAATCACGTCATTTTCCGCTAGAATTTTTACCCTTTCATTTAATTCTTCTGTATTCATTCTTTCGCCTCCAGTATACTGTATTTAGTATATTCATCCGATAAGAAACAAGAACTTCTTGTTCCTTAATAGTGGGGATGTTTTTTTCCTGATAAAACTAGATTTTGTACTTGTTTCACTTGTTCGGTATCAATCAGCTCAAGCTGCTGTTTAATTCGTTCACGCACGGATTCTGCCACCATCACGGCTGTTGTTGCCTTAGCAGCGAGCTGCCGGGCTTTTTCGGAATGGAAATCAGATGAAGTGAACGCTTGCCACGTTTTTTCCTCATCCGCATTCCAGACAGCGGCATCAATGATTCCTTTGCTGAGCATCGAGAACAGCTGCATGTATCCCGCCTGGACGAGTTCTACGTTCTTCCCTTCGCATTCCAGCAAGGTGAGTTCAGCCTGGTCCACAGAAGAATAGTCGATTCCTACTTTCATGCCACCAACAATGCTATGATGGCGTTCATCGGAGAAAAAAATTTTATGGGAGGTTACATACGTCTCAGGTCCAAATGTTTTGCAAATCTCAAGCCCGTCAATTTTCCGCATCGCCTCTTCCGCTGCCAGTAGCGACATGATCGCGAAGTCATATCGACGCGACTTCAGCGCCTCGGTTCTTGGTATCGCTCCGCGCATATAGGCCAGTCCAGTTCGTTGATTGATCCTCTCAAGCGATTCTATGATTCCGGTCGCCAGTCCCTCATATTTCCGTGAATATGGAAGGGGCATGACGCCAATCACTGGCCCGATGCCTGCCACTTCATACAGGAGAGTTTGATCGCTCCTTACCAGATAAGTGCCTAAATGGCCCCGTGGCTCCAGCTTGATTGCCCGCATTTCTTCCAGGATTTTCAGCGCTCCCTGGACAGTCCCCCTGCCCAGTGACAGTTTCCCGGCAAAATCGCTGACCCGGGGAATCCTTTGGCCGACAGCCACATCGATCAATTCTTTGGCAATGTATTTCGCTGCCAAACCATGCTTGGAATAGAGGGATTCCTCGATTCGACTCATACTACCACAACCTCGACATCAATATACAATATTCTGTACATTTAAAGTATAACGGATGCGCTTTCAATAAACAAGTGCCTCAGTAAATTTGCCGAAAATCTTTCCCGCTTTTTTTCTACGATGTTCGACATGATTTGTCGCAATCTTTTTTGTAAATTCCATTCTATTATGTTATATAATTCCATCTAAGCAATCTATTAATTTTACAAAGGAGTATCGGATGAAAAAGAAAAAGTGGCTCTCTATGACTCTCGTTTCCATGTTAGCCTTTTCTAGTTTATTACAGGCAGGTGCAAGCCCAGGTTCTGCCGAAACGGCTGCGAAGACACGCAAAAGCCAGTTGGCAACCAATTCAAGAGTAAACAGTTTAAGTGTTGGAGTACCACCTGGAAAGAAGATCAAAAGTTCGCTGGCAGAAAGATTGCAAGAAAGAAAATCAGGCAAGACAGACCAGCAGGAAGCAGTTCCAGGAGAATTGATCATCACTTATAAGAAAAATGCTACCCCTGAGAAAATCAGTTCCCTCTATAAAAAATATTCATTGAAAAAGGGCCAGCAATTCAAATCATTGAATTCAGAGGTCGTCAAATTCCCATCCGGGAAGAAAATGGCTGATTATCTAAAGGAGATGAAGGGCAATCCTGCTGTCGAGTCCGTCCAGCCGAATTATAAATATTATTCCGCAGGCTCGGATATCGCTCCTAATTATGATGACCAGCTATGGGGGCTGAACAATAAAGGACAGGCCATCAAAGGGACATCCGGCGTGCCTGATATTGACATCGATGCCCCGGAATCCTGGTCCAAATTCAGGAACTTGAAAGAAGTTGTAGTGGGTGTCATCGATACAGGTGTTGACATTAACCATCCGGACCTGAAGTCGAGGATTTGGACGAATCCAGGCGAAATCCCTGGTGACGGCATTGACAACGATAAGAATGGATTTATCGACGATGTCCATGGATGGGATTTCTATAACAATGATGGTACGGTCTATGACCCGCTTGACGGCGATGAGCATGGCACCCATGTATCCGGAACGATTGCGGCTGCCCTTGAAGGGGGAAGCCTTGCCACAAATACCGGCGTTGCCGGCGCGGCGCCGAATGTGAAAATCATGCCGATCAAATTCCTTGGCCCTATGGGTGGGAATACGGCCGGTGCCATCGCAGCCATTGAATATGCGAAGAAAATGGGCGTGAAAATCACAAATAACAGCTGGGGCGGCGGCGAATACGACCCACTGCTAGAAGAAGCGATTTCAAGCTGCGGCTGCCTCTTCGTCGCTGCAGCCGGAAATGATGGCATGGACATCGATGAAGGCGGCGCTTATCCTGCCAATTTTGAAAGCCCCAATATCCTTTCGGTGGCTGCGCTGACTAATCAGGGCAAGCTTGCCTGGTTCTCAAATTACGGGAAACGTTCGGTGGATGTCGCTGCCCCTGGCTCTGCCATCCTGAGCACAGTCCCGAAATTCCCGATTGATGAAATCAAGAAAGTAATCGGCGATTTTGGTGCATTTGTCCAGGTTGATGGAGCAGAATCCGGATTCAAAGCAGCAGTGGATGGAATCGGGTTTGAAAAGCTCTCCGGCAGCGAGCGCCAATCCGCTTTTAACAAAACAATGGATTACCTGCTGGCAGACAAAGCAAACTCCAAGGTCCTCATCGTCCAGGATGATGAGCACGACCTAGCTGAAGAATTCAAGGGAGAACCTGAGCTTGAAGCCTATTTCCAGGACTTCCTCCCAGTATATGAAGACTTGTTGAAAAATTATGGTGCGTCATTTGACACAATCACGGTCGATTCCTCATCCGCCCTTGAAAAATCCCTCGGTGGACAGAAGCTTGCCGATTACCAGGCGGTAATCTGGTTTACAGGGAACGGATTCGGAATCAATACGGATGACTGGAGAACACTTCTTGACAGCGATATTGCACAGCTTGAAGCTTACTTAAAAACAGGCGGGAACCTGCTGCTTTCCGGACAGGATGCTCTATTGGGCCTCGAAGATTCAAAGTTTTTGAAGTCCATGCTGAACCTGACTGTCTATCCTGATATGGCTCCGCATATGAATGCAGCAGGCTTGCCTGGGTCGATCTTTGAAGGTTCGGAATTCAAGGTCAGCAATGAAGTGATGCTTTTCCCTTCAGCTGATTTCATCAAGGCAAACAAGCCTAATGCAAAGCTTGCACTAGGATACTTTTCCGACTATAGCCAGGCGTATGACTACTACAGCGGCACATCGATGGCAGCGCCGCATGCCACAGGAGCAGCAGGCATGTTCGCGGGGCTCTATCCAAGCATGCCGCCAGAGTTCGCAAAACTTTATTTGAGCCACCAGGGGGTTGCGCTTCCTGGTTTGAAAGGGCTCGCCGGAACAGGTAAAATCGTAAAGTCTTCAAAGATTGATTCATTCAACGACAATACCATTCCAGGATTGCCGCTGACAAAGAATATCCAGCCAGGCAGCCTTGATGCCGTTTCCGATAAGGACGATGTTTTCGCTGTGATGCTAGAGGAAGGTGAAGCACTTAACCTCGCTTTGAATGGAAAGGCGGGAACGGATTTTGATCTGTATGTCTACCATGAGGAATCGGAGAATGTCCAGAACGCCAATGGATTGGTGGCCTTTTCCGAGAATGAGGGAACATCCGATGAAGCGATCCAATTCATCGCGCCAGTGACCGGGTTTTATTTCGTCAATGTCTATGCCTACAAGGGGAAAGGCGATTATAAGCTTGCAGCCGGAAACTTTGGGGGGATTTACGAAAACGAGTCACCTGTTATTGGTTATCAAGGCGAATGGGATGTCTCAATGGAGCCAGACCATTCCAACTCTGCCGCCAGTTTCTTGAACTCGCCTGGTGAAGCCCATTTCTCTTTTGTCGGGTATAGCTTTGAGTGGCAGGGCTTCAAAGATGCCAAGCAAGGAATGGCCGAGGTCTACATCGATGGAGTGAAACAGAAGCCAGTGTCGCTCTACTCCCCTTCTTTCAAGGCGAAACAAAGCATTTTCAAGAAAGATTTTGGCTCGTACGGCAAACATAAAGTGAAAATTGCCTGGACAGGCAGCAACGACCCTGCTGGCAGGAAAAGTGCCGCGGGAATCAACGTCGACCGTTTCATCGTCAAGAGCAATCCGATTAAGCCAGCGGTCTCCTATCACAAAGATAAGAAACTGCCCGTTATCACATGGTCTGCCGTCAAGTGGACTGGCTTGGCCGCTTATCATGTTTATCGTAAAGAAGCGTCAAAACCCGGTTTTATCAAGATTGGCACAACATCTTCCCCATCCTATGAGGACAGGACCGCGGGCGCTGGAAAGGTCTATCAATATGCGGTTTCCGTGGTGGTGAACGGTGAGGAAACACCGATGTCAAGCCTATCTGCAGCCTACCAATACGATGATGACATCAAGAGCAGCGTTCCATGGAAGACCAGCAAACCAAAAGGCACATTGAATGTATCTTTGAAGGATACGCACGATGTCTGGAAAAAACGCCTTGAAAAAGGGAAAACGTATGAAATCCTTCTGGCCGGCCCTTCCGGCAGCGATTTCAACTTGAGCGTGTTCAAACCTGGCACTTCTACAATTTACGGAACAAAGCCGGCAGCAATAGCAGCCACTTCGAAGCCAAGCGAGCGAATCGTATTCAAGGCGCCGGCAACAGGGGATTACTACTTCGTTCCAAGTGCGAAAACTGGTTCGGGCCAGTATACATTGACGATGAGTGTCCAGGTGACTCAATCCGTCGAGATTGGCTCCTCGCTTGTAAAACGGACTGGAAAATGGGAAGCCAAGAAGTTTGCAAAGGCATCGGGCGGATCGATTTTACAATCGAACAAGGCCAAGAGCTCTGCCAAATACACTTTCAAAGGCACAGGGGTGTCAGTGCTGGCCATGAAAGATTCAGCATCCGGCTTTGCCGACATCTACCTGGATGGCAAAAAGGTGAAGACTGTTGACTTGTATTCAGCAACACGCCGTTACAAGCAGCCAATCTACACCGCTAAAAACCTTAGCAATAAATCCCACACGATTACCATCATCGTGAAGGAAAAGAAACGAAAGGCATCCAAAGGCAAATATGCTAAAATCGATGTCCTGAAGATCACCAAATTCGTCGAGGCCAAATAATAGAGTACAGAGCGGTCCAAAAGCCATCCTTGCAGATGGCTTTTTTTTAGGAAGTTTTTATCGAAGCACGCCCACTCCTGGCTGACGATGTTCAGTATTTTTCACGGGTAAAGGAACATTATTGGCCGGACGGCAATCTCCGTATCCACAACAAAAAAGGGCAACGATCCGCTGCCCTTTTTTGCCTCGTTATTTATCCTTGATCTCCAACAGCTTCAGCCGCAGTTCATTCTCCATCGTAGACAGGTCTTGTTCTGCCTGGCGGCGCTTCACCCGGCCTTCTTCCTGGATCCTCAAGGTTTCTTCCAGGGTGGTGATCAGGTTTTCCTGTGTTTTCTTCAGTGTTTCGATATCGACGATGCCGCGTTCGTTTTCCTTCGCGGTTTCGATTGTGTTTGTCTTCAGCATCTCGGCGTTTTTCAGGAGTAGTTCATTTGTCGTTTTCGACACCTGTTTTTGCGCTTCGACTGCATGGCGCTGCCTGATCAATGTCAGGGCAATGGCCACCTGGTTTTTCCAGAGAGGGATCGCCGTGACAATGGAAGACTGGATCTTTTCGACCAACGCCTGGTTGGTGTTCTGGATCAGGCGGATCTGCGGCGCGCTCTGGATCGTGATCTCCCTGCTTAGCTTCAAGTCGTAAAGACGTTTATCAAGGCGGTCCGCAAATTGGATCATATCGTTTACTTCCTGGAACTTCATCTGGTCCTGCGTCTGTTCGGCGGCGCGCTTCAGCTCGGGAATCGTTTTATTGTGCAGCTCTTCCAGCTTAAGTTCCCCGGCAGCAATGTACACGTTCAACGCATGGAAATATTCCTTGTTCGTCTCATACAATTTCTCGAGCATGCCAATATCCGAAAGAAGCACATTTTTGCTCCTTTCGAGTTTGACACTGATCCGGTCGATCTGCGCTCCAGTCTTCTGGTACTTTGATAAGATTTCCTGGACAGAGCCTGAAATCTTTCCAAACATCCGGGATAGGAACGATTTCTTTTCCATGCTCAATTCCTCTGGGTTCATATCGCTAAGCCGTTTCATCAAATCGTTGATGATTTCGCCGACTTCGCCAACATCCTTTTTCTGTACATGTTCGAGCATCGCATGGGAGAACGTCAGCAGCTTGCTTTGCGCCTGTGTGCCATACTGGATCATCGCCTGATGGTTCTTCGGGTCTATTTGTTCAGCCAATTGGTAAGCCCTTGCCCTGTTTTCCTCAGGGATGACATCAATCAGTTTTACTGGCCTTGCTTCCTGCTGCCGCGCGGTCTGCATCTGCATTTCTGGTCCATCCCCGAACGGATTGGCAAGGATATCATCCATGATGTGATCTGTGTCCTTCAACAGATTGGTATTCTTTTCGTCCATTATTTCAACCTCCTGGTTTCGTCAGGAATTTCGTCCAGCTTTTTGATGGAATGCCTGGCAACATCGATTTCGAAGTTGAGGTGGTCGAGATCATCGGAAAGGATATACTGCATATCCTTTTCCACGGCCTTAGTCAGTTCCTTCAATGTATATTGGGTCTCATACAACGATTGCTCCAGTTCCCTATTCGTTCCGGGCTGGGAAGAAAGGAACGCATACTTTTCGGATAGTTCAACGACAGAGTCCAGATGTGAAAAATAAAACTTCTCCGCTTTATAAAACCTCCGCGGCTCCCTTTTGCTTAACCTTTGGATGCTTTTGATCATCCGCAAAAGTTCCATCCTCTGTTTAAGCGAACGGATATGGCGGACCGTGAAAAGAGCCTTTTGCAGCCTGTTGATTTTCTGCTGTGCATCTATAAGATTCTTCCTGATGTATCTGTATTCCTTCTTTGTCAGGCCATGCTTTTTCAGGAAAAGGCGGTTCATGTACGCGCCAATGCCCATATAGACCACGCCGCCCCCGATCAAAGCATATAAAGAAGAAAGCAGGAACGTCTGGTCAAACCCAGCGAAACTGACCAGCCAAACGAAGACGGAAGACGGGATTGCTACAGCTGTCCGGACTATGAACGAAACAAATGTATTCATATACATCGACTCTCCTATTTAGAATCCTTCCTATTACTACGGATAGGTGGAAACGAATGTTTCAGTAAAAGATAAAAAACGTTTTCCTTATTTATACAATACTCCATCCTGCACCCCATTTCCACCGACCGCATCCGTAATTCAAACTAGGGCTTGAGACGTAGGGCAGGACAAAAATTCGACAGTCTCCTTCCCAGATTGATGAATTGCTTGGGAATTTGTAGAAACTTTTGTTGTTTCATTTACAGGAGAAGGCGGTATATAGAGATTACAGGAACAAAAGTAAAAATCATACAATTAAAGGGGTGTGATCAAATGAAAGTCAAAGCCGGAAGCTGGAGTATGCTGAGCCCACAAGAAAAACTATTATTACTGACCGTCATCAGCAAACAAAACAAGAAAGGCAGCAAACATGAATGAACTTTCCACAATCAGTGCCTGACCCCCGGCACCGGAACCAGTGTATCCGCCTGGGTCAGGCACGAAAGACTTTTAATCCAGCATTTCAAATACTGAAACTTCCAATCTTCTCCTTCCTCAAATTCCTCTCTCTATGTCGGGATATTTATATTTTTGTCACAATTAAATTTCAACCCCCAGCTTGCGGATTTGACCTTTTTTGACATTCCAAACAGTTATATTACGCGATTTTCAGGAAAAAAATGATGTTTCCAGGAAGATTTTTAGGCTTTATGCAAAAACTTGTAATCTAAATGTAATTTTCCTGTTATTCGCCTGTAACCCCGCTCGCTATATACTATGTTTAAATCTGACATACGGGGGTAAACTTACTTGTTTAAGAGAATACTAGCAGCACTTTTGCTTTTCACTTTAGTAGCAACTGTTGCACCGTCGATCGATAAAGCCTCTGCCTCTGGAAAAACGTATTATGTGAAAATCGATTCAGGTTCCCTGAATGTAAGGAAAAAACCTTCTACTTCCGGCGCCATTGTCGCCAAACTGGCAAAAGGCCAGCAGTTGACTGTTAGCTCCCAGTCCAAGGGATGGGCGCAGGTTACAGCCAAAGGGAAAAAAGGGTATGTAAGTTCGAAATATATCGCTCCAAAGAGCGTTTCAAAGGCGCCTGCAAAAAAGGCAGCTGCAAAAAAAGCTTCCGCAGCGAGCAATTATAAAGCGACGGCCATCTCCGTAGCCAAGAGCAACCTTGGGGTCAAATACAAATGGGGCGGAAACACTCCAAGCGGGTTTGACTGTTCGGGATTGGTTACCTACTCATTCAGCAAGGCTGGCGTTTCCCTGCCGCGCACAGCTGCAGACATGTACAGCAGAGCCGGTACAAAGGTAACCTCTTATCAGCCGGGAGATTTGCTGTTCTACGCAACAGGCGGCGGAAAAAGAGTAACACATGTAGCGATCTACATAGGCAATGGCCAAATGATCCACTCTGTTACAAATGGCGTTTCCTATTCAAGCCTGAATAACTCATACTGGAAAAAAAGATTTATTGGCGCAAAAAGATTATAGAACATTCAAAGTGGCTGTACGAGGCCACTTTTTTTATTTGGGCCATGCATGGAAATGAAGGCCAACTGCTTGCTCCAGTGATTCCACGCCATAAAAAACAGGCAGCTTTAGTGATGAGCTGCCTGCTTTAGGTTAAGACTCTGTTATTTTTTGATCAATTCCAGTTCTACTGGGATGAATTCTTCAACTTTTTCTTCTTTGTTGACTTTGATTGCGGTCTTGACTGCTTCCTGGCCGATCAATTCAGGCTTTTGGGCGACAGTCGCACCCATTTTTCCATCCTCGACTGCTTTTACTGCGTCGTCTGTTGCATCGAATCCAACCACGATGACGTCATCAAGTCCTGCTGCTTTCAATGCCTCGATCGCTCCTAATGCCATTTCGTCATTGTGCGCGAAAACGGCCTGGATGTCTTTTTTGCTTTGAAGGATGTTTTCCATTACAGAAAGTCCTTTGGAACGGTCAAAGTCCGCAGGCTGCTTTGCGACAACCTCGATTCCATTTTCGCCTGCTATTGCTTCATTAAAACCTTTTCCGCGTTCCCGGGCCGCCGAAGACCCTGGGATTCCTTCCAGCTCAACTACCTTCCCCTTGCCGCCAAGCTTTTCAGCGAGGAACTCTCCAGCCATTTTACCGCCAGCAGCATTATCTGAGGCGATGTGGGCGATGACTTCTCCGCCGTCAGCACTTCTATCCACCGTGATGACGGGGATGTTTGCATTGTTGGCAGACTCAATCGCTGCTGCGACAGCGGCAGAATCAGTCGGGTTCACCAGCAGGATATCCACTCCGCGCTGGATTAAATCTTCAATATCACTTACCTGCTTCGCTGAATCGTTTTGTGCGTCAACTGTTGTAATGTCAATGCCCTGTGACTTCGCTTCCTCTTCGGCGCCCTCTTTCAATGTCACAAAGAACGGATTGTTCAGCGTTGAAATCGAGAGGCCGATTTTGATTTTCTCATCCTTCTTCTTGCCTTCAGACTCCTTCGGACCTTGTTCAAGCGAACATCCCGCAAGGAGCGCAACTGCCAGAATCGCTAACAAAAAACCTTTCAACAGACCTTTCATTCGTGAATCCCCCTTTAAATTTTTATTATTAAGCCGCTTTTTTGCGGTCCAATAATACTGCAAGCAAAATGACGCCGCCTTTTACAACCTGCTGGTAAAATGATGAAACATTCAACAGATTCAAGCCATTGTTCAGGACCCCGATGATCAAGGCGCCCACCAGCGTCCCAAAAATCCAGCCCCGGCCGCCTGAGAGACTCGTCCCGCCCAACACGACTGCGGCAATGGCATCAAGTTCGTATGACGCCCCGGCTGTCGGCTGTGCTGAATTCAATCTCGATGTCAGTGTAATGCCGGCAAGCGCGGATAAAAGCCCGGCAAGCGAATACACGCCAATTTTGATGCGGTCAACCCTTAAACCTGATAGCAAGGAAGCTTCTTCATTTCCGCCAATGGCGTAAACTCCTCGTCCAAATGTGGTTTTTCGCAGGATGAAATAGAGGATCCCGTAAGAAACCAGCATGGTGACAACCGGGAATGGGATCCCTAAGAAATACCCTTTCCCAAGCATCTGGAAGGACACTGCATCCGAAAGCCCTGTAATCGGACGCCCCTCAGTATACACAAGAGTGAGTCCGCGGAAAATCGTCATAGTCGCAAGTGTCGCAATGAACGGAGCGACTTTCCCTTTCGTGATGATCAGACCATTCACGGCTCCCATGGCCGTACCGGCTAATAAACCGATCAGCAAAGCAAGGATCGGATCGGTCCCGCCTGCAAGCATCCCGGCTGTCAATGCAGAGGACAGTGCGAGGATGGAGCCGACTGACAGGTCGATTCCCCCGGTTAGAATGACAAATGTCATTCCATAAGCGATCAATGCATTGATCGATACCTGCCGAAGGACGTTAAAGATGTTATTGACTCTTAAAAAGTCCGGGCTCATTACAGATAAAATAATCAAGATTAAGAATAAGCCGATTAGCGGTCCGAGCTTTTGGAAGATACTAATTTTTTTCATGGATATTCCCCCCTGTGGCGGCCTGCATGATTTTTTCCTGGTCCGCTTCCTGTCTGTCAAAAATAGCTGTCATTTTCCCTTCATGGATGACCATGACGCGATCACTCATTCCAAGTATTTCAGGCAATTCGGATGAAACCATGATGATTGCGACACCTTTCTCTGTCAGTTCATTCATGATGGAATAGATTTCTTTCTTCGCTCCGACATCGACTCCGCGGGTCGGTTCATCGAGGATCAATACCTTCGGGTCAATGCCAAGCCATTTTCCGATCACGACCTTTTGCTGATTCCCACCGCTCAGGGATTTCACGATCTGTTCCCCGCCGGATGTCTTCACTTTCAATTTTTCAATCATGCCTTTTACGTAATCCGCTTCTTTTTTATCGGACATGAGTCCTTTCTTCGAAAACCTTTTCAAGCTCGGCAGGACCAGATTTTCACGGACGCTCAGGCCGAGGACAAGTCCTTCATCCTTGCGGTCTTCGGTAATGAAACCAATCCCGGCTTTGATGGCATCATATGGGTGCCTGATCTGTGCTTTGTTTCCGTCTATATAGATGCTGCCGCCCTTCAGCGGCCTTTTCCCGAAGATACCCTCCATGATCTCGGTCCTGCCAGCGCCCATCAGGCCTGCGACACCGAGGATTTCCCCGCTCCTGACAGAAAACGAAATATCCTCGAACGCTCCTTCGGCAGAAAAATCCTCGATGCGGATTTTTTCGTTCCCTGGCCTGGCTGATCTTGCCGGGAAACGTTCGCCCAGCTCCCTGCCGACCATCATTTTGACGATTTCTTCAAAGCTTGTGTCTTTGGTGATTTTTGTCCCTATCGATTGGCCATCCCTGAGCACGGTGATCCTGTCGCACATCCGGAAAATCTCTTCCATGCGATGGGAAATATAGACGATTCCCACCCCCTGCTCGCGGAGCCCGGAAATCACTTTGAACAAGGACTCGATTTCCCGGTCAGTCAAGGCCGCTGTCGGTTCATCCATGACCAGCACTTCCGAATTGGTGGCCACAGCCCTGGCAATTTCGATCATTTGCTGCTGTCCGACAGACAGGCTGCCTGCTACTTCCTCGGGATCAAGATCGATGCCAAGCCGTTTTAGATATTCCTTCGTTTTTTTCTTCATTTCCTTCGTCTTGATCAGCCCAGTTTTCCCGAAGGTGATTTCCTTGCCAAGGAACATATTCTCCGCCACGGTCAGATAGGGAATGATATTCAATTCCTGGTGGATGACCGTGATGCCCGCCAGCTCTGCTTCCTTAGCTGATTTGAAGCTTGCTTCCTTTCCTTTGACTTTGATTTCGCCAAGATCCTTCTGATAGATCCCAGTCAGGATTTTCATCAATGTCGATTTTCCCGCACCATTTTCCCCCATCAAGGCGTGAACTTCGCCTGTTTTCAGGTCAAAGTCCACTTTTTTCAAGACTTGGACAGGACCGAAGGATTTTGTAATCCCTTTCATTTTAATGATTTCAGAACCAGCCATTAGAAGATCACCCCGGAATGAAGAATGATATTTGCGTAAGGAGTTGCTTCCCCTGTTCGAATGACTGCCTTCGCTTTGGCTGTTTTCACCTTGAATTCCTCGTGAGGCACAGCCTCGATCTTCTCGAAACGGTTTTCTATCAATGCGGCAGTTCCAGGGTTTTTTTCAAAAATTTCTTCGGCAATGGTTACCTCTTCGATCGCCATATCCTCGATGATCGCTTCAAGCGTCTCCTTAAAACCTGGAGAACCGATTTTCAGGGCTAGGTCGATTCTTTTCACGCCTTCGGGGATGGGCAATCCGCAATCCGCGATCACAATCGTATCGGTGTGGCCCATGTTCGCTAAAACTTCTGCAATATGGCTGTTCAGGATTCCCTGCTTCTTCATGCTTCTTCACCCTTTCTCTGCTGAAGGAATGATTCAACTTCAGCCCTTGTCGGCATTCCAGACTGGGCGCCCAGCTTTGTGACGGACAAAGCTCCGGCAGCTGCGGCGATTTCGCAAGCCTCGCTTAACGGCCGATCCTCCAGGAGCGCAACAGCCAAGGCTCCGTTAAACGTATCCCCGGCACCTGTCGTATCGACGACCTCGACTTTGAAGCTATCTTGATGGATGCTTTCACCTTCATCGAAGAAGTCGACGCCTTCCGCCCCCCTGGTAATGATGAGCTTCTTCTTGATCAGATCCTGGTTTGCGGCGGACTGGAGCAGGAGCTCTGCTTCATATTCATTCGGTGTAATATAATCGGCATTTTCGATCAATGTTCCCGATAGCGGCTTAAAAGGCGCCGGATTCAGGATGACCTTCTTCTTATGCTTCTTGGCAAGTCCTGCCGCAAGTTCAACTGACTCCATCGGTATTTCAAGCTGGAGAAGGACAAGGTCGCTTGCCGCTATGACATCCTCATAGCCTGCCACCACTTCCGGCGTCAGATGGTCATTTGCTCCAGGGACGACGATGATCGAGTTTTCCCCTTCTGCCAAAATGATTGTCGCCACCCCGGTCTTTTCATGTGTAACCGGTTTCACATCGCTCACATCAATCTCATATTTTTGCAAATGCTGCAAGTACTCCTGGCCAAAAACGTCATCGCCAACAAGCCCGACCATCTTTACGTCTGCGCCCATTTTTGCTGCTGCTACAGCTTGATTGGCCCCTTTTCCGCCGGGAATCGTAAAAAATCGATTCCCGATGACGGTTTCTCCCATTTTCGGGACAATGTCCGTCTGTGTCACTAAATCCATATTGATACTGCCAATGACAGTGATTCTTTTCGCCATCATCCATGCCCCTTCCTATTTTTGTGTGGAGCGTCTCACAACCAGGTCTACTTCAAATGTATAGTCTTTCTGTGAAATCGGCCTGCCTTCGATTAAGTCCAATAATAATGCGGCTGCTGTTGATCCCATCTTGTAGATCGGCTGAGCGACGGTCGTCAGCTCCGGTGACACGATTTCCCCGAATTCGATCCCATCGAAACCAACTACCTTCAATTCCGCGGGGACTTCATACCCCAATCGCTCTGCCGCCTTGATGACGCCAATGGCCATGACGTCATTCCCGGCAAACACGCCATCGATATCCGGATATTTGGATAAAAGTTGAAAGGCTGACTTTTTCGCGCTTTCTAATTGGTATCCTGCTGAAATGACCAAATCATCATCATAGATGCCCATTTCCCTTGCGGCACCCTTGAAGCCTCTGAACCGTTCATTTGCGTTCGTGATAGTTTCCGGGCCCCTGATATGGGCGATTTTCCTGCACCCGCTTTCAATCAGATGGAGCGTCGCCCTTCTCGCACCCTCGTAATTATCGCAGGTAACATAAGGAATGAGTGAATCCAATGGCCTGTCGAGGGCAACAATCGGGAAATTGAAATCCTTGAGGTGTTCTGGCTTTAACGTATTGGATACAATCAGTACACCGTCAGCATATTTTTGCTGCAGCATTTCAAAATAACGGATTTCTTTTTGAAGATTATCATCACTGTTGCACAATATGACGGTGAAATCAGAATCGTTTGTCACATCTTCAACCGCTCTCGCCAATTGCGGGAAGAAAGGGTTCGTGATGTCTGGCACGATCAGCCCGATTGTTTTCGATTTCTTCTTATACAGACTGCGCGCAACGGAGTTAGGACGGTAATTCATTTCCTCGATTGCGGCTAAAACTGTCTTTCTGGTATCTTCATTGACATACCCTTTATCGTTGAGGACCCTTGATACGGTAGCCACTGAAACCCCAGCCCGCTTAGCCACTTCCCGAATTGTCACCAAATTCAATCTCTCCGTTCTTTTTATATGTAACCGGTTACAGAAAGTATAAAACATGATGGCACGAAAGGTCAAGTGTTGAATTCTTCCTGCATTTCGCAACGGCGATTAGGGAGTAATGCCCAATTATATCTGCATATATGGCATTAAAAGGTGCCTAGCACATACGGCAGACCATCGAAGTTGAACTTCCTGATTGCCAGGCAAGCAATCGTCACAAAGGCGGATAAACCCCATGCATCGGGTTGAAAACCATGGAATAAGACAATAAATTTTTAATGTTTTTACAATATTAAACCCCTTTTCGACAAATCATGACATTATTCCTATTAAATTCATTTTGAATTGTCCGTATATCTATATAGGATGGAAACTTTAAACTTTTCTTACAGTACAATTGGGTTCTTTTCCATGAATCTTATGTCATCAAAATAAAAAGGAGAGATTTGATGCCAAAGAAATATTTTCTTACACCAGAGGAAGCACAGCGAAAGAGAGAGCTGAAAAAGAAGCTAATATATGTTTCTTTCATTTTGCTGGCTGTCTTGCTCAGCGCTGGTGTTACCATTCTCGCAAACCAAATGTAATACATAGAAAAGGCATCAGTACCCTTCAACGCCTTCTGCAGGGGACTGATGCCTTTTGCTCCCTTTCAACCAGCCTCGTTTATGTTTAAACTGCTACAATGTCTCTGTTTCAGATACTCAAGCATTGTTTCGTAACCTGAATGATCCTGTGACTATGGCACCAGAACTGGACACTTAACGGGAATGCAAGCTAAAAAAACGCCCTGGAATCTGCCATTCCAGGAGCGTGTTTCGTTAACGAGCAGGGTTTCCCTCCCTCTTCAACGAAGTATTCTCAAGATTTTTCCACAGCGATACCGCCGAAGTGGTAATGGCTTCTGCGCCTGCATCCAGGGCACAGGCGACCTCTTCCTTTTTCGTGATCAGCCCGCCTGTCAGGATGGGAACGCTTATATCCTTTGCGATTGTCTTGATAAAATCCGGAAGGATGCCCGGAAGGATCTCGATATAATCCGCCTGAGTTTTTTTGATGATGGAGTAGCTTTTTTCCAATGCCTGTGAATCCAGGAGGAAAACCCTTTGGACTGTCATCAGCCCCCGCTGCTTCGCCTTCGCAATCACATTCGGCTTTGTCGAGATGATTCCAAACGGGTTCATTTCCTGGCAAATGTATTCTGTGGAATACTCATCATTTTTCAGTCCCTGGATCAAATCCGTATGAATCAGAATCTTTTTCCCATGCTCCTTAGCCTGAAGGGAAATCGGCTTTAAATGAGCAATATTTGTGTCCAGGTACACCCCATACTCATAACTGCTTTCCAGAAATAGTTCATACTGACGTTCGTTCTTTGCAGCCGGTATTATATATTGTCCATTCAAGCTCATATGTTCACCTTTTTATAAGAATTTCACTAGCCAATCCATCGTTTCCTTCTCATCCTTGCCTTCCACTGTCACATGGATGGTTTCCCCCTGCCTGATGACTGATGACATCAGGCTGAGGATGCTTTTCGGGTTCAGCTTCTTCTTCCCTGCCTGGAATTCCACATTGCTCTTGAATCTGCTCAAGCCCTTCACCAGCAGGGCTGCCGGCCTTGCGTGAAGGCCGTTGTCAAGCGAAATCGTTATCTCTCTTTCTAGCATCATGTTCACCTCGGAAGTAGCTATCTTGTGATTTTTTCCAGCTTCTTTGCTTCCTCTGCTGCTGCTGCAACCTCTTCTACGGTTCCGCCAATCCCGGATTGGATAACGGCAGCATAGGCCCCTTCAACCAGTGGTGCGTCGGCAATTCTCACATCGTTAAAATCGGGAAGCAATTCGAGAGCCATCTCTGCATTGAGGAGGGCACTCCCTAAATCGAAAAGGACGACAGCGCCTTTATCAGTATAAACTGACTCAATCGCTTCTTTGATTCTGAATGCGTCCGTCCCGATGCCGTCCTCACTTGTTCCCCCAGCGGCCGCAATCGGGACATCTTGCTGAATTTGGTCGAGCAGCTCTGAAAGCCCGCTTGCCAGTTTCATGCTGTGGGAAACCAACACGATTCCTACATTGCTCATAACTGGGCTCCTTTGCAGCTTTTTGCCAGTTCCGTGAAAAGGAAATGGGAAGAAGCTGCACCAGGATCGATATGCCCGATGGAACGCTGCCCCAAATAGGAGGCTCGCCCTTTCTTCGCTTCCAGGTCCTTTGTTGCTTCCATTCTTTCTTTGGACAGACTCATCAGTTCCTGCCAGTCGGCATTGCCTTGCCGGGATTTCAAATAACCGGCCACAGGTATCCAGACGTCAAGCATTGTCTTGTCCCCTGCACTCGCCTTGCCTCGCATTTCCAGCCCCTTGAGCGCTTCCTCCATCGCCTCTGCCAGGTCTTCGATCGTGGCCTCCTGCTTATCTTTCAGGACTCCTGCCGCTTTTATAAAAGCTGTCCCGTACAGCGGTCCGGATGCTCCACCGACTTTCGAGAGCAGCACCATGCCTGCATCCCTGAACAGGGAACCAAGGTCCTCATACGATGCGGTTTCAAGCTTTTTGCCGAGTTCACTGAAGCCCCTTGCCATATTGATTCCATGGTCGCCGTCACCGATTGCCTGGTCAAGCTCGGTCAAATACATTCTCTCCTGCTGATAGACTCTGTCCAGTTCGGTCAGCCATTGTTTTGCATCTTCTATTCCGAAAGGCATGTTCCACGCTCCTTTGTTTATTTTTTGAATGCGACAGTATCTGATTTCGCGTCAAGCAGCCTTGTCAGCTGATCGTCCAGCTTAAGGAGGGTAATCGAGCATCCTGCCATTTCAAGCGAAGTCATATATTCGCCAATGAATGTTTCATGGACCGCTATCTGCTTTTCTTTCAGGACGGCAGAAACACGGTTGTTGATAATGTACAGTTCCATCAACGGCGTGGCTCCCAGGCCATTGATCATGAGGGCAACCTTGCTTTGGCCTTCCAGTTCCAGCTGGGCCAGGACCTTTTTGAGCAGGATGTCTGCCACTTCATCGGCAGACTTGATTCCGGTCCGCTCAATCCCCGGCTCCCCATGGATTCCCATTCCAATTTCCATTTCATTTTCGCCAATCGAGAAACCAGGCTTCCCGGCAGCCGGGATTGTGCACGGTGTCAAAGCCATGCCCATTGAGCTTGAATGGGCGATTGCCTTCTTCGCGACCGCTGTGACTTCTTCAAGCGTCCCTCCTGCATCCGCAAGGGCACCAGCGATTTTATGGACGAACACCGTTCCGGCAATTCCCCGTTTGCCAATTGTATATGTAGAATTCTCGACCGCTGCGTCGTCGTTCACGATCACTTTCTCGACTGTGATGCCTTCAGCTTCGGCAAGCTCGGCGGCCATTTCGAAGTTCATCACATCGCCAGTGTAGTTCTTGATGATGAGCAGGACGCCTTTTCCCCCGTCCACAGCTTTAATGGCTTCAAAGACCTGGTCAGGTGTGGGAGAGGTGAAAACCTCACCAGCAACCGCCCCGTCTAGCATCCCTTGTCCGACATAGCCGCCATGCGCAGGTTCATGTCCGCTTCCTCCCCCGCTGACGATTCCCACTTTTCCCTTTACAGGAGCATCCGCGCGGACAATCACATTTGTTCCCGGCACTTGTTTTAATCTGGAAGGATACGCGGCGACGAATCCCGCCACCATTTCTGTAACAACGTTCTCAGGCTGATTGATCAGTTTTTTCATGTGGAGCCCTCCTTTTTCTATCAGTTAGGATGTTGCAAGAAGTGTGCCATTAAAAACCGGGCATAAGGAGTAGATTTTATGAAAAATTCAGGTAATTTTTATCAAGAAGGTTGATACTTTTTCCCAAGAAGGTGGTCGAGCTGATATTTCCGCACTTTGCTTGCAGCTGTCTTGTGCGTGATTCCGAGCGCCTTTGCCAATTGATTATAGCTAGGATAATATTGGACTGCATGCTCAAAAATCTGTTTTTCATAAGCCTCCAGCGGCAGCAGCTTCCCTTTCAGATCCAGCAGGGGCTCCGTCTGGCCATGATGATGGATATAGGCTGGCAAATCCCTGCAATGAAGCGTTTCGTCCTCCGTCAGGTTCATCGTCAACTCGACGATGTTTTGCAGTTCCCTGATATTGCCGGGCCAGTCATAGCTTCCGAGCGCCTCGAAAAAGCCCTTTTCATAATACTTGATCTTTTTTCCCAACTGGTTGTTGTATTGCTTGCGGAAGTGTTCGACGAGCAACGGGATATCTCCCTTGCGGTTCCTTAACGGCGGCAGATGGATCGGGATGATATTGAGGCGGTAATAAAGATCCTCCCTGAATTTCCTTTCATCGATCAATTTCGGTAAATCCTCATTCGTCGCGGCGATGATTCGGACATCGAGCTTGATGGTTCTGTTTCCCCCGACTCTTTCGATTTCCCTTTCCTGCAGGACCCTGAGGAGCTTTGCCTGCAATTCGATATCAAGGGCCCCGATTTCATCAAGGAAAAGGGTCCCCGAGTCCGCCAGCTCGAATTTTCCCTGGCGCGTTTTATCAGCCCCAGTGAAGGCCCCTTTTTCATGGCCGAACAATTCACTTTCAATCAGGTTCCGGGGAATGACAGCACAGTTCACCCGGATATACGGGTTGTGCTTCCTGTTGCTCGACTCATGGATCGCACGGGCGACAAGCTCTTTCCCCGTCCCGCTTTCCCCAGTGATCAGCACAGTCGAAATCGTCCTTGAGACCTTGTTGGCAATCGACAAACTCTCGAAAAGCGCTCCGCTCCTGCCAATGATCGAGGAAAAGGCATCATCTAGGTCGAGATGCTTCGACAGCTCCATCTCGAGGTACTTCGTCCGCTCCTGCATGATCTCGAGCTTCTTCATCAGGGACTCGACCTCATTGTACAGGCTAAGTGAAACAACGATGCCGCGGAAATCGCCCTCAACCATGATCGGATTCGCTTTTACCAAATATGATTCTTGTTGAATGATCTTCATATCGTTGTAAAAAGCGATCTTCCCGGACAAGAGCTCTTTCCATGGTTTCTCCCCGATGAGTTTAGCGACAAGAGTCTTTTCATCCATTTCCTGAAGCAGTTTTTCCATCTGTTCATTCATATACATATACCGGCCGTTTTCATCTGTCAGCGCAATCAAATCGGTGACAGAATCAAGGACAAGGTTCAACTTCTCCTGCAGCTCCCTTTCCCTGATGAGTTCCGTACTTAGTTTTTCAAAATCGGATATATCCTGGAAAATAGCGACGGCTCCGATGATGCTGCCATCCAAATAGATTGGCGCGCGGTTGGCAAGGATCGTATGATTTTGAAGCGACTGCTTTTCGGCAAACCTCGTTTCTCCCGTTTGCAGGATTTCATGAAGACGGGAATGCGGGATCACCTCTATGGCTCGTTTATTCAAGAGCTCCTCCGCAGGGACCTCTAGCAGCCTGATTGCCGACTCGTTCACAAACGTAATGATGTTCTCGGTGTTTACAACAATCATCCCATTTGGCATATGTGAAATGGCTTCCTGCATAATCACCGAGTTTTCCATCAAAAGTCTGTCCGCTTCCAGATCCTGGATGTCCGCATTCGGTGTTTCCGTGAAAAATTCCACTATTTCCTTTTCAAGCTCTCCGGGAATCTCTTCAGCAAATTTCAGGGTGATCTCATCGTTTTGCTTCACCTTTAATGAAACGAGCGACAATAGATTGGTGACGCCTGCCTGTCTTCCCTGATGTTCAACCTGGATCTTTTTCAGGGTCGCATGGTCCTTAACAGCATTCTGGAGCAGAGCGATGAAGGTAGCAGCACTGCGGACATGCAGCCCGTTTTCCTGGCAGACCCGAACGGCCATCTTGTACATAGGTAGACCCCCTTTTCTATGAAAAAACCCCCTTTGTCCAGGAGGCGATCATATTCAATAATAGTTATATTCTAGCATATCCGCTTTTCGAAATTAGGAGATTCTGTTAGGTGGGACACCGCGGCATCTTGCGGGTTTCTTGCTTATGGAGCGGCCACCATCCTGCTAATTGAAAAGAATAACGCTGACAATTCAGCCCCGCCTTGCTCCTCGAAGAATCGGCAGCCAATAGCAGCCGTGATCGATGTCTGTCTTGCCAAATTTACGATGGCCTTTTTGCAATGGCCAACCTAATTCAAATGGAGATGCTGATTTCAAAAGAAAACCAGGCACCTCGTCGTTAAGGTGCCTGGTCTATTCCATTAATGATTGATCGGTTCTTCTGCCTTCTGAATTTCTGTGACCAGTTCAGCCACATGCTTTTCAAGCTGCTTTTCGTCCCAGCCGAATTGGATAGCCATATAGGAAACCACGGCTTCCTTTGTTTCCTTCACAGTGTCGATGTCGAAGAGCAGGTCGCCGGTCCTTCTGAAGAAGAAGTCTACTGGGGTGGCGATCATTTCTGCTTCCATTCCGTACAGAAGCTTGGCGAATATCACCGTTGGCATGTTGTATTTTTTCATTTCATCCCAGTTCTGCTTCAGCAGGCCGAATACGATCAGCGCGTTTGAACCGTAGAAGGCTGCAAGATGCCTTGCCTCTTCTTCGGTAAGGCCGATGTCCATACCTTGTTTAGTCGCAGTCGCCACGAATGGCATGAACCTCGCTGAGCCCCCGAAGTTACCGCCGGAGATTGGCAGGTGCTTCGTCTGGGTCTGCTTGAATTTTTTTCCTGTTTCTGCCTCCAGCTTGCCTGCGACAAGGTCGACGATTGTTTCGGCCATTTTGCGATAGCCAGTCAGCTTTCCGCCGGCAATGGTGATCAAGCCGGAATCGGATTCCCAGATTTCATCCTTACGTGAGATCTCGGACGGGTTCTTGCCCTCTTCATGGATGAGCGGACGTATCCCTGCCCAGCTGGACTCGACGTCAGCGGCTGTAGCTTTTACATCAGGGAACATGTAATTGATCGCCTTGATGATGTAATCCCGGTCCTCAAACGTCATTTCGGGATGGGCTTTATCGCCGTTGTAGAACGTATCAGTCGTTCCGACATATGCCTTGCCGTTGCGCGGGATCGCGAAGATCATCCTGCCGTCCGGTGTATCGAAGTAGACCGCCTGCCTCAGCGGGAAACGGGATTGATCGATGACGACGTGGACACCTTTTGATAAAATCAGCTGTTTGCCTTTTTTGGAACCATCTTTTACACGAAGCTCATCAACCCATGGCCCTGTCGCATTGATGATTTTTTTCGCAAGGACTTGATACGTTTCACCTGTCAGTTCATCCTTTACCAATACGCCTACAACGCGGCCGTTTTCCTTGACCAGGTCCACAGCCTTTGCGTAGTTGATGGCAGTCACGCCTTTTTCAACGGCTGCTTTCATGACTTCAATGGTCAGTCTTGCGTCATCAGTACGGTATTCTACGTAGTAACCGCCGCCCTTGAGGCCTTGCTTCTTGATGAGCGGCTCTCTCCTCAGCGTCTCTTCCCTTGATAACATAGTGCGTCGTTCACTCTTTTTTACGCCAGCAAGGAAGTCGTAGACACGGAGGCCGATGGAGGTTGTGAAACTTCCGAACGTGCCACCCTGGTGGAAAGGAAGCAGCATCCATTCAGGTGTTGTCACGTGCGGCCCGTTTTCGTATACGATCGCTCTTTCCTTCCCGACTTCCGCAACTACTTTCACATCCAATTGCTTAAGGTAGCGGAGGCCGCCATGGACAAGCTTTGTAGAGCGGCTGGATGTTCCTGCCGCGAAGTCCTGCATTTCGATCAAGGCTGTGCTCATTCCGCGGGTAGTGGCATCCAGCGCGGTTCCCGCACCGGTGATTCCACCGCCGATGACTAGCACATCAAAGGTTTGGCTTTTCAGATTATCGATGATTTCATTGCGTTTCAAGTTTGTGAACATGATGTTTTCCTCCTTATTGTGTACAGAAAAAAGAGACCGCAAAGCACACTACCCTTTTACTGGTAATGCTTCGCGGTCTCTCCGTATCTCCTGCCGGTTATTAACTTAACTCCAGTATAACAGATTTTTCAATTGTTTGCGAACCTTTTTACCCCGTATTCTCGATTTATTTGAACGCCATTGCTGCTTTGACTGCTTTTTTCCAGCCATCGTAAAGGCCGTCGCGCTTTTCGTCGGACATGGTTGGTTCGAACTGGCGATCGACCGCCCATTGCGACGCGATTTCCTGCTGGTCCTTCCAGAATCCGACTGCAAGGCCGGCAAGGTAAGCCGCGCCAAGCGCCGTTGTTTCGTTGACGACTGGACGTTCGACCGGAACATTCAGGATATCGCTCTGGAATTCCATCAGGAAATTGTTCTTCACGGCGCCGCCATCGACGCGGAGTGTCTTCAATTCGATTCCTGAGTCAGCTTCCATGGCGGAAAGAACGTCCTTTGTCTGGTAAGCAAGGGACTCAAGTGTCGCGCGGACGAAGTGTTCTTTGCTTGTTCCGCGTGTCAGGCCGAATACCGCGCCTCTCACGTCGCTGTCCCAGTATGGTGTTCCAAGCCCTACGAATGCAGGAACGACATAGACGCCATCTGTTGTTTCTACCTTTGTTGCATAATCCTCGCTGTCTTTTGCGTCCTTCAGCATCCTCAGGCCATCACGGAGCCACTGGATCGCGGAACCGGCGACGAAAATGCTGCCTTCGAGCGCATATTCCACCTTGCCATCCAGTCCCCATGCAAGTGTTGTTAAAAGGCCATGCTCGGAACGCACTGCTTTTTCTCCTGTATTCATTAGCATGAAACAGCCGGTTCCGTAAGTATTTTTCGCCATGCCCTCCTCGAAGCATGCCTGGCCGAACAATGCTGCCTGCTGGTCACCCGCTGCGCCGGCAATCGGCACTTCTTTCCCGAAGAAATGATAGTCGATTGTCTGTGCGTATACCTCTGAAGAAGGCTTGACTTCCGGAAGCATCGAAGCAGGAACGCCAAGGATGTCCAGAAGCTCTTCATCCCACTTGAGGTCATAGATATTGAACATTAGCGTACGCGAAGCATTGCTATAGTCCGTTACATGGGCGCGGCCGCCTGAAAGCTTCCAGATCAGCCAGGTGTCGATCGTGCCGAACAGCAGCTTTCCTTCTTCCGCTTTCTGCCTTGCGCCCTCAACGTTGTCAAGGATCCATTTCACTTTCGTACCAGAGAAATAAGCATCGATTAGCAAGCCGGTTTTTTCACGGAAAAGGTCGTTATAGCCTTTTTCCTTCAGTTCATCACAGATACCGCTTGTTTGCCGTGATTGCCAGACAATCGCATTGTAAACAGGGACTCCTGTCTCTTTGTCCCATACTACTGTCGTTTCACGCTGGTTTGTAATCCCTATTCCCGCAATTTGCTCTGGCTTAACATTCGCTTCGGATAAAACGCTTGCAATGACTGAAAGGACAGAGCCCCAAATCTCGCTTGCGTTATGTTCTACCCAGCCCGGCTTCGGGAAGTGCTGCGTGAATTCCTTCTGGGCAACATGGATGATCTCTCCAGCCTTGTTAAAAAGAATCGCTCTCGAACTAGTCGTTCCCTGATCCAAAGATAAAATGAACTTTTCCATAAAAAAATCCTCCCCTAACATACTTTTTCTATATAGGTCTATTCCCCGTTGAAATTCTTTTCATTGATTAGGTCCTTCCCTTTGATGTACCAGCAAAGACCTGCGGACTTGACGCTTTACAGCGTTGATCCAGCAAGGTACCCCTCATGTATGCCGGGGTTCTCCCTCGCCTTGTCTAGGCTGAATGAATCGTCTTGTTAGAAAGCCTACTGATCGTCTATGCCGTGATTTTGGAGGCGTCCATCTCGCCTTCACTTCTTTTCCCAAAAGCGTAAGCTGCAAAAAGGCTTACTGCAACTATACCGGTAACAACCCAGAACGAGCCAGTAACTTCTCCTTTGAAAACCGCTTTATAGAAGACAGCGCCCATTGCGCCGCCAAGAAGCGGGCCGACAACAGGAATCCAGGAATAGCCCCAGTTAGAGCCGCCCTTTCCAGGGATCGGCAGGATGAAGTGGGCAATCCTTGGTCCAAGGTCACGAGCCGGGTTGATCGCGTAGCCAGTTGTTCCGCCAAGCGACATACCGATCGCGACAATCAGCAAACCGATAACAATTGGATTGAGGCCTTCTGTGAACTTGTTCGCCCCAATGAATAATATACCGAGAATCAAGATAAAAGTGCCGAAAACTTCACTGAACAAATTTGAAAATGTATGTGGAATTGCCGGCCCTGTTGCAAATACTCCCAGCTTCGCACCTGGATTATCCGTCGCCTTCCAGTGTGGAAGGTAGTGGAAGAATACGAGCACAGCGCCAAGGACACCGCCAATCATCTGGGCAATCATATAACCTGGAACATCCGCCCAAGGGAATGAGCCGTCTATCGCAAGTGCCAAAGTCACCGCTGGATTAAGATGCGCGCCGCTGATCGAACCTACCGCAAATACCCCCATTGTAACCGCAAGTCCCCACGCAAGGGTAATGACAATCCATCCAGGGCTGTTCGAATAAGTCTTCTTCAAAGATGCACCAGCGCCAATCCCGGCACCAAAAACAATCAAGATCATAGTGCCAATCAGTTCTCCCATAAAAGCTGTCATACACAATTCCCCTTCCTTTTAACGATGTTGTAATCTTACAAAGTATGGAAACGGACAGACAAAAAGGAGACCCACGACAGCTAAGCACCATAAAAACCCCTAGTGCATCTGTGTGAGTCTCCCATTCTCCATCACGTTTCTTAACTTGTAGTAGAAGTATACTGAAAAATGAAAACGCTGTCAACGGATTTTTTATTTTATTTTTGATTATTATTATTCCAATAGTACCAATATCAGGAAAATCGGTCCCAAAGTTCCCGTTTGGAAGTTGTCACGGCAACAGCTCCGGCTGCCAGCGCATTTTCCGCATCCTCCGCGCTTCGGATAAAGCCTCCCGCAAACAACGGAATCTTCACCCGTTCATTCACTTCGGCAATAAGCTTGGGCATCCCGCCAGGCAGCACTTCAATAAAATCCGGCCGCGTTTTTTCAAGTAGCTTGTAGCTCTTTTCCAGCGCATGCGAATCGAGCAGGAAGATTCTCTGCACGGCAATGACACCCTTTTGCTTCGCTTTCAGGATCACGTTCGATTTGGTTGAAATCAAGCCATACGGCTTATATTCCTGGCAAATGAATTCTGTAGAATAATCATCCGCTTTGATTCCATGGATCATATCCATATGGTATAGCATTTTCTTCCCCGCAGCTTCAGCCATCGCATTTACATGCTTCAGCTGCGCGACATGCATTTCGAGGAAAACGCCAATCTCATAAGGACTTTTCAAAAACTGCTCAAAATCTTTCATATTTGATGAAGCCGGGAGAATCTTCTGGTTCATTTTCCCCATCCTTTTAGATGTGTTTTCTCTATAATAGTGTGGAATCAGCCAAATATCAAACAGTCCATTCACTAGGGTGGAGGCGGAGTTAATTAATTTAGCAGGAAGTTTGATGATTTAGCGATTTCAGGCTTCTTTTAAGCGTGAAAATGATCGATTCAGCCGATCGTGGACCGTTTTTCAGAAAACTCGGAGTTGATTTAGCGGATCGAATCGGTTATTTAGCGGTACCGGGCGGTTATTTAGCGGCAAATAGGATTTATTTAGCGATTTAAAATCATTCTTATTAAGCGGCAGCTTCTCTTCATCAAACGTTTGATGAATTGGTTGCATTAAAAGAAAAGGCAGGGAGCACAAAACTCCCTGCCTTTCCTCAGCCTTATTTCATTCCTGAAATCGTGTAACCGTCGATGATGTGTTTTTGGAAGAACATGAAAATGATAATGATTGGGACTACCATGAAGGTCGATCCGGCCATCTGCAGGGCAAAGTTGCCTCCATATTGTCCTTTTAGGAGCGCCAGCCCGACTGATAATGTATATAAGCTTTCATCATTCGCAATGATCAATGGCCATAGGAAGCTGTTCCAGCCTGCGATGAAGGTCAGGATTCCTTGGACTGCCAGGATCGGCTTTGACATAGGGAGGACAATCTGCCAGAAAACCCGCAGTTCACTGGCTCCATCCAGCCTTGCCGCTTCAAGCAACTCATCCGGGATCGTACTCATGAACTGGCGGAACAGGAAGATTCCGAATGCCCCTACCAGGCCGGGCAGGACGATGCCAGCCATTGTATTCGTCAACTGCATCTGGTTGAGGATCAGATAGACCGGAATCATGGTTACCTGGCCGGGAATCATCATTGTCGCGAGGACAAGAAAGAATAATTTATTCCTTCCTTTGAAGTCAAATTTTGCGAATCCGTAGCCTGCCATCGCGTTCAAAAATAATCCGACGAACGACCACATCACGACTATGAGAGTGTTCTTCAAATACATGCTGAAGTTCATGTTCAGAAAAAGGTTCTGGAAGTTTTCCAGAGTAAAATCTTTTGGCAGAAGCGAAGGTGTCAGCTGCATGACTTCGCTTTCCGGTTTAAACGCTGACAGGATCATCCAAATGAATGGGATGGATACAAGCAGTCCGCCGAATGCCAGGATGATGCCCGCAGCCCATTGCTGTGTCCTTTCCCGCCTGACTTCGCTATTCAACGATTGCGCGTTCGGTTTCATATGTGATCACCTCAGTTTCCTCAATAATCCTGCTGTTTGTTCTGTAGCTTGAATTGAATCATTGTAATAATGATAATGGCAATGAACAAGATGAATGATCCTGCGGCCGCATAGCCAAAGTTGCTGAACTGGAAGCCATTCCGGTAAATGAACAATGCAACGGATGTCGTGCCGTCAAGCGGGCCGCCATTGGTCATGACGAACGGCTCTTCGAAAAATTGCAGCCAGCCAATCATCGTCGTGATCGACACGAAAAAAATCGCATATCTCAGCAGCGGGATGGTAATTTTCGTCAGTTGCTTCCAATTGTTCGCTCCGTCCAGCTGGGCGGCTTCATAATAAGTCTTCGGGATTCCTTGCAATGCGGCAAGGAAGATGATCATATTGATACCAATCGCTCTCCAGAGGGCAAGGGCAATCAGGGAAACCTTAGCCATGGTCGGGTCCTGCAGCCACGGTACAGCCGGCAAGTCCAGGAGTTTCAGCACATAGTTGAACAATCCGAGCTGGGGGTTGTAAAGATAGCTCCAGACAACAGCAACTGCGACCACGTTCGTGATGGAAGGCATATAGAAGATAACCCGGAAGGCTTTGAAGATCCGCGCTTTCCCGAAATTGATCAGCAGCGCGATTCCAAGGGAGCAGATAATGACAAGAGGCACCCCAAAAACCACATAAAACAACGTATTTAAGATCGATTTTACGAAGATGGGGTCGCTTACAACTTCTTTATAATTCTCGAAGCCGATGAAGCTGATCGTTGACCAGTCGGCAATACCGGCCAAATCAATATCTGTGAAGCTGATGATCAGCGCGACAAAAATAGGCAGGATCGAAAACATCGTCAATAAGATGATGGCTGGGGCTATAAAAAAGTAAGGAGTCTTGTTTGCCATAAAGCTTTTCATTGTAAGTCCCTTCCTTCTCAGTCCACGGTCGGCTGGACTAATGTAACCAACTGGCAGGCGGTCTGCCTGCCAGTTGCTTTTTTAAGATCATTCAGCGAGAATTTCCTCTGCTTTTTTATCAAAATCATCCATTTCCTTCTGGACATCCGCTCCGCCGCGGTAAATCTTTTCAAAGTTGCTCAGGAATGTCTGGGCGATTTTTTCAAAAGGCTTGATGACCGGCATTGGCTGGGCGTTCTTCAACTGTTCGCCAAATACCTTGTAATATTCATTCTCCTGAAGCTGCTTATCATTCCATGCTTCTTTGTTCGCTGGCAGTGTGTTTGTCATTTCGAGCCATTTAATTTGTGTTTCAGGCTTGCTCATGAAGGCAAGGAATTTAAGTGCTTCTTCTTTGTTCTTGGAATATTGGAAGACAGACAGGTCTGAGCCACCTAGAGTTGATGTATTCGTTTCCTTGGCAGGCAGTACCGCTGTTGCCCATTTCCCTTCAAGCTCTGGCGCCTGGTCATTGATCAGCTTGACCATCCACGGGCCGCTGATGAACATTGGCAGGATCCCATCACCCTTGAATGCCTGGATGATGTCGAGTCCTAAATCCACCGGAGCAGAACCATTTTTAAAGAATCCATTCAAATATTCTACAGCTTCCACAAACTCTGGTTCATTGAAAAGAGCCTTGTCGCCTTCAATCAATTCGGAACCATTCTGGCGTGCAAGCATAAATGCAAGGCTTTGTTCATTTGTATCGATGCTGATGCCGTATTTATCGTCGCCGCGATCTGCCAGTTTCTTGGCTGCGTCGCTCAGTTCCTCCCATGTCTTAGGTGCCTCTTTATATCCAGCTTCCTCCAGGATGTCGGTACGGTAGTAAAGTACGCGGGTATCAACATACCAAGGAACGCCAACGACCTTGTCATCATACTTCGTTGTCTCGACAGAGCCTTCATAGAAGTTGTCAGGAGCAAGTTCAGGATATTTATCTGTATACTTCTGCAAATCGAGCAATGCATTTGCGGATGCGAATTCAGGAATCCAGGTTGTTCCCATTTGAACAACATCCGGACCTTTCTTGGATGCTACCGCAGTCAATAGTTTATCATGCGCCTGATCCCATGGGATAGCCTGTACCTTCACTTTTATATCCGGATTATCTTTTTCAAATTGATCAGCGATTTTCGGCAAGGTTTTCGCTTCTTCTCCCATGCCCCAGACTGTGATTGTCTTGGAACCCTCTTTACCGGCAGAATCCGAATCGGATGAACAGCCTGCAAGGGCGCCAGACACTGCCAAGGTTCCAACCATGAAGGCAGCGGCAATTTTTTTGTTGAAGACTCGGAACATTTTTCGGCTCATCAATATTACCCCCTGAAAATTTTAATGGAATTATTTTTTAGCTTTCCGTGTTGGCAATAAAAATACTAATAGGTAAGCAGAAGAATGATGACCCCCCTTATAGTGAAACGTTTCGAAAACAAAGTAAAAAAATATAGTTAGATCTTGACGAAACGATTCATCCAGCAAAACCATTCAGCAGAAAACCAAGTTGACGAACCGGTAGAAACGTTTCGATACGGTTATTATATGCCATATTGTAATCGTTTTCAAGTCATTTTTATGGATTTAATCATTTTCCCTAAAAATATCTTTTGAAACGTTTCGATAAAGCGTTGACTCAAAAAAAGAAAGCGCTTATAATGCAGGTATAACTATATTCGAAACGTTTCTATAAAAGGTTCTGCCATAAGAAGGAGGAAAACCATATGGACAGCCGGAAGTTAACTTCTATAGTAAAGGAAATGACACTGGATGAAAAGATTGCTCAACTGCTGCAATTGGCCGCTCCTTTTTTCAAAGGTGCCAAAAATGAAGGACAAATAACAGGCCCTCTCGCTTCTATGAAAATATCAGATGAAAATATCAAGGATGCCGGATCTGTACTTGGGGCCTCTGGCGCAAGCGAAGTCATCAATATCCAGAGGGCCCATCTCGAAAACAACCGACTGGGCATCCCCTTGCTATTCATGGCGGATGTCATCCATGGTTATAAAACGATTTTCCCGATACCTCTGGCGATTGGCTGTTCCTGGGACTTGCAAAAAGCCCGGCATAGCGCTGAAATCGCTGCAAAGGAAGCAGCTGCAGCCGGTGTACATGTGACTTTCGCGCCAATGGCCGACCTTGTCCGCGACCCGCGCTGGGGCAGGGTGATGGAATCGACAGGTGAGGATCCTTTTTTGAATAGCGAATTCGCAAGGGCATTTGTGCGCGGCTTCCAGGGCAATGATCTGGCAAATGACAAGCAGACTGTAGCCGCCTGCGTCAAACACTTTGCTGCCTACGGAGCTCCCGAGGGCGGACGGGATTACAATACCGTGAACATGTCGGAACGGCAGCTTCGGGAAGCATACCTGCCCGCTTATAAAGCGGCGCTCGATGAAGGCTGCGAAATGGTGATGACAGCCTTCAACACTGTTGATGGAATACCTGCGACAGGCAACAGCAAACTGATGCGCGACCTATTGCGTAATGAATGGAAGTTCGACGGTGTCCTGATCTCCGACTGGGGGGCAGTGAAGGAATTGATTCCCCATGGAGTCGCCGAAGATGAAAAAGAAGCAGCGCTGAAAGCGATCAGCGCCGGGGTCGATATTGAAATGATGACTTCATGTTATGTTGACCATCTTAAAGAGCTTGTCGCTGCCGGCAAAGTGGATGAAGGTCTGATCGACGAAGCGGTGCTTAGGGTTTTGACTTTGAAAAACAAATTGGGCTTATTTGAAAATCCTTACCGCGGTGCGGATGAAGGTCTCGAGGAGAAGGTCGTACTGAGTGAAGAACACCGCCGGGCAGCAAGGGAGCTTGCCGTTAAATCTTCGGTCCTATTAAAGAATGATGGAGTCCTCCCGCTAAAAAAAGATAGAAAAATCTCTCTCATCGGTCCCTTCGCCCAGAATGGCGACATCCTTGGCCCCTGGTCATGGCTTGGTTCCAGGGAAAAAGCAGTCCAGCTGTATGATGGCATAAAGGCAAAGCTCGCTCCTTCCCTTCTGACAACGGCACAGGGTTGCGATATTGAAACAGGATCAGAAGAACAGATGGCTGAAGCAATCAAGGCTGCTGAAGGTGCCGATGTGATTGTCCTCGCCCTCGGGGAAGCCTCAGAAATGAGCGGTGAAGCTGGATGCCGGGCGGATATCCGCTTGCCGGAAATCCAGCTTAAGCTTGCAGCAAAGCTGAGGAGGCTAGGCAAGCCGATCGTCACCGTGCTATTCAACGGCAGGCCATTGGACCTCCACGGTATTTGGGACGAAGCCGATGCCATCCTTGAGGCATGGTACCCAGGTACGGAAGGCGGGCATGCGATTGCCGATCTACTGTTTGGCGATGCGAACCCTTCCGGAAAATTGACGATGAGTTTTCCTTTTTCAGTTGGACAGGTGCCGGTTTATTACAACCATTTTAATACCGGCCGGCCAAAGGAAGCCCTGGAAGCAGAGGAACGTTATGTTTCACAGTATCTTGACATCCCTAATGATCCATTGCTGCCCTTTGGCTTCGGTTTAAGCTATACTGCTTTTACCTACAGGAATGCTGGATTATCAGCCGGTTTCCTTTCTCCATCCACTCCGATCACCCTGTCTGTGGAAATCGAAAATGCAGGCAGCCTGGCAGGAGAGGAAATTGTCCAATTTTATATACAGGATATTTCGGGTGAGGTTGTCCGTCCCGTGAAAGAGTTGAAAGGTTTCAAATCCGTGATACTCGAACCGGGCGAAAAAACGGTTGTGACGTTTGAAATCACAGAAGAATTACTACGTTATCATCATTCCGATCTTACCTTCAAAAGTGATGAGGGTAAGTTCATGGCCTATGTCGGAACGAACAGCAAGGATAACCTTGGCCTCCCTTTCGAGCTCGTGATTGACTAAAACTATTCAGGAAAGAAGTTGACAGCGATGACCCAGCCAAAATTCACCCTCCAGGCAAGGGATTTAACCTTTACTTTTTTGAACAGCGGTGATTTATACGAAATAGCGAATGACTCGACCATGATCAATCAATGGCTGTCGAATACGATTGATGGTTCCATGAACAATCTATTTCTTCGAATCCACAGTGTGGATGGCATCCAGGTGTATCCGCTGCTCGGAAGCAAATCAAAGAGCATGGTCAGCCGGACTGGCAGGCAATTGGTATGGACAGGTGCCGCAGCCAGCGTTCAATATAAGGTGACTTTTACGCTTGCTGATGCCGGCATCTGGTTCTGGGATGTGGAACTTTTCGGTGATGATGCAACAGTCGATGTGATTTATGGGCAGGATATAGGTCTTGCTGACAAGGCAGCCGTCAGGACGAATGAAGCCTATATGTCTCAATATGTCGACCACAAGGTTTTTGAAGATGCCAGCAAAGGATACGTCATATGCTCACGGCAAAACCAGCCGATGAGCGGCGGCCGTTTCCCTTATATCCAGCAAGGGGCGCTCACTAAAGCGGTTGGTTTCTCAACAGACGGCTTCCAATTTTTCGGGCTGTCCTATAAAGAAACGAACGTTCCGGAGGCCCTCTTGCAAACTTCACTTGCAAACGAAATATATCAATATGAATTCGCCTATACCGCCTTGCAATCTGAAAAAATCAAGCTTGGCGGAAGAAAGGCCCAGTTTATATTCTATGGCCTTTTCAAAGATGACCATCCTGACGCCATTACCCGATTGGAATTCGGTCCGGAAATCGATGAAGCATGGAACAGGATCCCGGATGGGAAAGACGAAAGTGCGGAACGTCTGCAGCCTGTTCTCCTTTCACGGGATATCGGCAAGCCACTGGAAACATTTTCAATGACAAAAGAGGAAATTGCCGACCTATTCCCAGACCGGCACCAGGAGGAATGGGATGGCGACACCCTGCTCAGCTTTTTCACAAATACCTACGAGCATATCGTTCTTAAGGAAAAAGAGTTACGGGTCGAACGGCCGCATGGCCATATCGTGATGTCCGGCAGGAATATCGATCATATCGAAAATACCCTGACATCGACCCTGTATATGTATGGGATCTTCAATTCCCAGCTGGTAGTCGGAAACACTTCCTTCAATAAAATGTTGACGAATGCCAGGAATGGTTTGAATGTCATGAAAACATCCGGACAAAGGATTTATATTGAACATGACGGCACATACCATTTGCTGGCAATGCCATCCATGTTCGAAATGGGCTTCAATTATGGCCGCTGGTACTATAAAACGAAAGATGACACACTCATCATCACCACTTTCACAGCGGCAGATTCACCTGAATTGAAGCTGGAGGTCCGGTCAGCAAAAGGAAAAGCTTACCGTTACCTGGTCACGAACCAGGTAACGATGAACAACAATGAATACGAACATCCATATAAGATCGCTGCAGATGGAAATATCATCAGCGTCATGGCTGGCGAACACTCTGACAGTGCCGCTGTCTTCCCAGAGCTGACCTACCGGATGAAAATAAACGGCGCGGATTTCTCTTTGCAGGATTCCAGCATCTTTGGCGATGGTGTTGAAGCGGATGCCGCATCCCTGATGGTATTCGAACTTGATGCAGCAACAGAATGGAACATCTCTGTCCAGGGACTCCTTGACGGAAAAGAAGCTCACTTTGGAGCATTGGATGCCGAAACGGAAATCAAAAAATACCGGCAATTTTTCGCTGAGACCATGAACGGGTTCCATCTCTCCCAAGCTGGCCAGGTGACTGAGGAATTAAATAAGATGAATGCCCTTGCCTGGTGGTATACCCATAATATGCTTGTCCATTTTTCCGTGCCCCACGGCCTTGAACAATACGGCGGTGCAGCCTGGGGGACACGGGATGTCTGCCAGGGGCCTACAGAGTATTTCATTGCCACGCAAAAGGATGAAGTTGTCAAAAGGATCATTAAAACCGTCTATTCCCATCAGTACGCGGATGACGGGAACTGGCCGCAATGGTTCATGTTCGACCGTTACTATAAATTCCAGCAGGATGACAGCCATGGGGATATCATTGTCTGGCCGTTGAAGCTCGTTGTTGAATATTTGAATGCAACCAATGACTATGCCATTTTACAGGAGAATCTTCCTTATACCGAACGCGGAAGCTTTGAATTCACCAGTGAGAAGACGCCCCTGCTTCTCCATATCCATAAGCAGATTGCCTATATCAAACGGAACTTCCTGCACGGTACCTATCTGTCCTCATATGGAGATGGAGACTGGGATGACACCCTCCAGCCTGCCAATGCCCAGTTGAAGCGCTACATGGCCAGCAGTTGGACAGTCGCCTTGACCTACCAGGTGATTCATGCTTTCGCTTCCCTGCTTCGGAATTTTGATGGACAGCTCGCTGATGAATTGACCGGAATGGCTGCAGGGATCAGGCAGGATTTCAACCGTTACATGCTTTCTGACGGAACCATACCAGGCTTCATCTACATGGAGCGGCCGGAAAAGCCTGAATTGATGGTTCACCCCAGTGATACGAAGACTGGAATTCAATATCGCCTGCTGCCGATGACAAGAAGCATGATTGCCGAACTGGTTACCCTTGAACAGGCAGAGGCACATTACCGAATCATCAGGGAAAGGCTCTACCATCCTGATGGAGTCAGGCTGATGGATCGTCCGGCCACCTATGCCGGCGGTGTCAGCACTAACTTCAAGCGCGCGGAACAAGCAGCGAATTTCGGGCGGGAAATCGGGCTGCAGTACGTCCATGCCCATATCCGTTTCATCGAAGCGATGGCCAAGCTGGGGAAGGTGGACGAAGTTTGGAAAGGACTGCAGACCATCAACCCTATCAAGATCCAGGAAGCAGTTCCGAATGCTGAACTTCGCCAGAGCAACGCCTATTTCAGCAGCTCAGACGGCAAGTTCAGTACCCGTTATGAAGCGGCGGAAAAATTCGGGAAGCTGCGTGATGGCTCCACGCCTGTAAAGGGCGGATGGCGCATTTATTCAAGCGGACCAGGGATCTACATGAATCAGCTTATCTCGAACGCGCTTGGCATCCGGAGGCTAGCTGGGGACCTTGTGATCGATCCGGTGCTCCCCGAGGATAAGGATGGATTGGAATTCAAATTCAACATCGATGGCAAACCAGTCATTTTCAGCTACCACCTCTGCCACGAAGAAGAACGGGGAGTCGAAATTAACGGCAAGCGTGTGCGTTTCAAGAATGTCTCCAACCCTTACCGGGAAGGCGGATTTTTAGTCGATGCACAAGAACTGGATGCATTGTTGTCTGAAAACCATAATTCCATCGACGTTTTCATATAGGTTGATGGCTGGTTTTGAGGAACAACCAGCTTCAGAAATCCTTTTTCTCAGGGTTTCGGAACCTTGGTCACTTTTTTAGATACCACTTCTGATAGTTTCCGGCGTTTTAAGGGCACACCTATCCCTTCCCCCTTCTGCTGCAACTCGGGGCCGGATTTGAAAAGGAGTGGTCCTGAATGTTAGAGTTTCTTTTTACAGAAGCGTTTTAAGCTGCCAGTATGGCGATGGACTCGGCTTAAATCGACTTTGAATAATGTCCCTAAACAAATTACGATGAAAAACAAATAAGCGGCCAGCCTGGCCGCTTCCTCTTTCTATCCCTTAATGATCCACATATTGGAGGTGACATTTTCATGGAAACGAAGTGGTGGCATAAAAGCGTTGTATACCAGGTCTATCCGAGAAGCTTCATGGATTCGGATGGCGATGGCATCGGCGATTTGCAGGGGCTGATTTCCAAACTCGACTACATCCATGCCCTCGGCGCGGATCTCATATGGCTTTGTCCTGTCTATGCTTCACCGAATGAAGATAACGTCTATGACATCAGCGACTATTGCCGGATCCACCCTGAATTTGGGACCATGGCTGATATGGAGCTGCTCATTTCTGAAGCAGGGAAACGAGGGATTGCTATCATGATGGACATTGTCGCGAATCATACATCGAATGAGCATCCGTGGTTCATCGAATCGAGAAGCAGCAAGCAGAACCGTTACAGAGATTTTTATATTTGGAGAGATGGCAGGGATGCCGGAAAGCCGAGTGAGTTAGCGTCTTTTTTCGGTGGCAGTGCGTGGGAGTATGACTCGAAGACAGACCAATATTATTTGCATATGTTCAGCAAAAAACAGCCGGACCTGAATTGGCACCATCCACCTGTCCGCCAGTCCATTTATGACGTGATGCGTTTCTGGATCGCCAAAGGAATCAAGGGCTTCCGCTTTGATGTCATCGACCTGATTGCCAAGGAAATTGACAAGGACATCATTGGCAATGGCCCCCTGCTGCATGAATATTTGCAGGAAATGCATCGGGAAGTCCTGGAAGGCGCAGATGTTGTCACCGTCGGCGAAACGGGCGGAGCGGATTTGGAACAGGCTCTTCTTTATACAGACGCCAGTCGTAAAGAATTGGATATGGTCTTTTCGTTTGAACATATTGCCCTGGACGAAGAAGCAGGCAAGCAGAAGTGGGATATTAAGGCGCTAGAACTTGATGATTTAAAAAATGTCTTGTCCAAATGGCAGCTTGGACTCCTGGAGAAAGGATGGAACAGCCTATTCTGGTGCAACCATGACCAGCCCAGGATTGTCTCAAGATGGGGCAATGATAAAGAATATCGTTATGAAAGTGCCACGATGCTTGCAGCCCTTCTTCATTGTATGAGGGGAACTCCTTATATTTATCAGGGGGAAGAAATCGGGATGACGAATGTTCGCTTCCCTAAGCTTTCTTTTTACCGTGATATTGAAACGATCCATCTGTATCATGACCGTTTAGAGAAAGGCTTCCAGCATGAAGACATCATGGAATCGATCTACGCGAAAGGACGGGATAACGCCCGGACACCGATGCAGTGGGATGCTGGCAAGAATAGCGGCTTTACAACCGGTACCCCCTGGATCGAACTCAATCCGAACTTCACCGAAATCAATGCAATGGCTGACATGACTGCGGATAAATCAATCTTCCATTTTTACAAAAAGCTGATTTCTCTGAGAAAAAGCAATGATGCTCTCATATATGGCGATTATGAATTGCTTGAAAGCGAAAAGGAGATATTCTCCTATTCTAGGACGTTTGAAGGTGAAAAATGGTATGTAGCCTGCAATTTTTCCGGCAAGAAAACTCATTCCCGCCTCCTCGGAACAATTGCAGAAGGAGAGATCATGCTTCAAAATTATGGCTCCCCAATCACAAACCAGACATTACGGCCATACGAAGTAGCAGTATATAAAGTAAAAAATTGACTATAGATGGCTACCCTTACAATGTATAATAATAAATAAGCTTACTGAAGAGACAGGAGAGAGAATTGTGGTAGGTATAAAAGATATTGCGAAAATGGCGGGTGTCTCGATCTCAACTGTTTCCTATGCTCTGAACGGCAGTCCGAAGGTCACAGAAGAGACGGCGGCAAAAATCCTTGCGATAGCCAAGGAGTTGAACTATGTTCCAAATGCTGCAGCCCGCTCATTGAAAAAACGGGAAACGAAAATCATCGGCGTGTTTTTGACCAATTATGGAGGGGCTTTCTATGGTCAGCTTCTGCAGGGAATCCAGGATGCTCTTAGCAGCAAGGGCTATGAGCTGATTGTCTGCAGCGGCAAAGAATCTCACCGTTTCATTCCGGAACGAATGATTGACGGAGCGATTGTCCTTGATTTTTCTTTTTCGAGCGATGAACTGATTAAACACGCGGATTCCGGACACAAGCTCGTCGTGATGGATAGGGAATTGGATCACCCGAATATTAACCAGGTGCTGTTAGATAACACTGCTGGCGCCACACTGGCAGTCGATTACCTGATCGAGAAAGGACACCGGAAGATTTATGCAGTTAAAGGCCCGGAAGGTTCTTATGATGCCCATCAACGGATCATCGCAGTCCGCCAGGCTGTCGAACGATTCGCCGACGTAGAGTATGAGGAAATTCCCGGGGATTTCAACAAACCAGCAGGCGAACTGGCAGCGGAGCACATCGTCCGTGAATACACCGGGCCAGCCGCGGTTTTCTGCCTGAACGACGAAATGGCCATCGGCATGTATAATTACCTTGCCAAAACGGAGTATCAAATCGGCAAGGACATCCATATCATCGGCTTTGACAATATCGAACTTTCCCAATACACTCAGCCGAGACTAGCAACAATCGATTATTCCGAGCGGAAATGGGGCGCGGTCTCCGCTGAGCATTTATTGAAACTGATCGCGAATGAACCGGTCGAAGATGAAAGGATTTATGTCACCCTAATTCCGGGGGATTCAGTTGGGACTGTATAAAAAGGTGCCTGCCTCCTGCTGCTTTGAAGCGGCGGGAGGGTCAGGCACCTTTTGTGCTTTATAATTTGAAATTCAGCAGCTCTTCTCGTTTGCTGTCAAGCTTCCGGACCACTTCACTGTAGTTCCCAAGTTCATTGGTGAGTCTTTGCTTCCTCTCCCCGATCATCCTTCTGACTTCCTGGGGATTCGGTCCACCCTGGATGCTGCGGATTTCAATGAAGTACTCCGGGGAGATGATTTTTTGCCATTCTGCTTCAGATAGCGAGACATCGACGAATTGGCTGATGACGTCATTGATGTCTTCTACCTTCCATTCATATAATTCTTTGCCGGCCTTTATGGTCATTTTTGAAATATGGCTGGCGATGGAATGGGCTTTCCGGAACGGGACACCGTATTCGCGCGCCAGTGTGTCTGCGAGCTCGGTAATCGTGATGCTCGATTTCTTCGCCATCTCTTTTGTGTGTTCGCCATTCACCTTCAGGGTGGCGATGACCGCGTACATCAGCTTCCAGACGCGGTTCGCGTTATTGAAGGCGCGATACAGGTGCGGCTGCAAATCATCTTCGGTATCGACGATATCGCCGAACGGTGTATTGTGCACCATGTTCATGGCAGCGAGGGCATCCCCATACGCGCTGCTCGCAATCGAACGCGAATGCTCGATCGATACAGGGTTCCTTTTTTGCGGCATGATGCTGCTGCATTGCACATACGGATCGGCCACGTAAAAAGTACCGAACTCCCGCGTGACATGCTGAAGGAAATCCTGGATCCACCTGCCGGTATCAATCATGCTTGTCATGAGCGCGGATGCTGTCTCGAGCAGATAGTCCGCTCCGCCGATCGAATCGTAGGAGTTCTCCACGATTTTATCGAAGCCGAGCAATTCACATGTACGGCTGCGGCTGATCGGGAAGCCGGTCGTCGTCAGGGCAGCTGCCCCGAGCGGCGACTGGTTGACGGTGCCATAGGCAGACCAAAGCCTCTTCATATCACGGTTCAGGACATCATGGATGGCAAGGAAGTAATGGCCCAGGGTCGTCGGCTGTGCCGGCTGTGTATGTGTATATCCTGTCATTACCGTCTCCGTATGCCGATCTGCCTGTTCAAGGAGAGCCTCGCATAATTGATAAGCATTCCCCAGCAGGTTCACCAGGTGCTCTCTAAGCACCAGCCGATACATGGCTACACCCATGTCATTGCGGCTGCGGCCGATATGGATCTTGCCTGCGAGCTCCTCCCCGATTTCTTCGCCAATCTTCGCTTCCATCATGAAAAAAAGATCCTCGAACTGGGGCTGGTAGCTTAGCTGGCCGATATCGGTCTTTGCCACCTTATTGATTCCGCCGAGCATGACTTTCGCTTCTTCCTTTTCAATGATCCCTTGCTCTGCCAGCATGATCACATGCGCGCGGTGGATGTCGAACATGACATGGAACAAATAGTCGCGCTGGTCATTGAAAACAGGCTTCAACAGCTCTTCTACATAGGTTTTTCCCGGAAAAGCAGCTCCCTCTTGTTTGATAAAATCTTCTAGCTTGTTCATTTTTTCATCTCCACTTTTACGGCAAAAATAAGTGCCGGTTATTCGTTATGACAATGACTTCTCTGCCTTCACGCCGAAGAATCGGTTCGAGATAAACAGGACAAGGGCAATCAGCATGATTTGGATCATTCCATAAGCAGCCGCCTGTCCCATGTTGAACATCCGCAGCTGGTTCATGATTTCAATGGAAATCGGGCGGTTCGACAGCGTATACAGCAAAACGGATGTCGGAAACTCGCCAACCGATTCGACGAAAGCAAGCAATGTTCCAGACAGGACTCCTGGCATGATGATCGGCAGGATCACTCTCCTGAAAGTGTAGGACCATTTCGCCCCAAGGCTCCTTGATGCTTCTTCAATCGAATCATCCAGCTGCTCAAGGACAGCATTCGTCGAACGGACAACCAGCGGGATATGCCGGATGAAATAAGCCAGCGGCAGGATCCAGAACGTGCCGACAAGGATGTTCCCGAATGAGAAAACGTTCGGTTCATTGAAGGCAAAGATCAAGTTCATCCCAATGACGGTCGCAGGCAGCGCCCATGGAATCATCACGAGGATGTCGACCAGGCTTTTTCCGACGAATTTCCTTTTGACAAGCACATAGGATGCCAGGACACCAAAGACAAGGTTCCCTGCTGTGGCGATAAAGGATAGGATCAAGCTGTTTTTCAATGGCTTGAAAATATTCGGATCTTCAAGCAGCAGCCGGTAGTTCTCAAAGCTGAAAACGGACGGATATGTCTGCCAGGTCCACGTTCCGTCAGGCACAAGCGACAGTAGCAGGATCGTGAAATGAGGCAGGAGCAGGACGATGACGCCGATGACGCCGCAAAGGACCAATGCCCATTTCAACACCGGGTTGCTCACTTCGCTGCGGTGCGCCCCGATTCCCTTTGTCGCCATCCGGTAATCCTTACGGTTCTGGTACCAGCGCATGAAGAGCAGGAAGGAAATCGAGACAATCGAGAGGATGACCGATTGCGTTGCCGCGACTTCCAAATCGCCATTTATTTTGGAAAAGTAAATTTGCAGACTCAGGACCCGGAAGCCCCCTGCCAGCAAGAACGGCGCACTGAACGAGGCCATCGAAATCATGAACACGAGCAGCGATGCGGCAACTATGGCCGGAGTCAGCAGCGGGAACGTCACCTTCCAGAACACCTGGAAGCGACTTGCACCAAGGTTGTAGGCAGATTCCTCCAGCGACGGATCGATTTTATTGATCGCTGACGATACCGTCATGTAAAAGTAAACATACATCGTATAGGCATGGACAATCAGGATGCCCGAAATGCCGCCGATTTTGAAAGGAACTTTTTCAAGGCCGAACAGATCCTTGATCGCGTTCGGCACAAGCCCTGTTTCTCCATAAAGGAACATGAATGCCATGACCCCTACCAGGGAAGGAAGGACAATCGGCATGATCGCCGCCGTCGAGAAAAAGCTTCTACCCGGAAAATCATAGCGGTTGAAGATGAATGCCAGCGGAATGCCGATTGCTGCACTGGCAAGGACGCTCAGGACCGAAATATACACAGAATTCCATAGTGCTTCCAGGTTTGTCTTCGATTCCTGCGTGAAAAAATCCTGATAGTTCACAAGCGTAAAGCTGCCATCCCTGTTTAAGCTCTCCATAATGGTACGAAGCGAAGGATAGAGGACATAAGCAATCAAGACAAGCAGTACAGGAAGCAATAAAATCAATGTAAGGCGGTGTTCGCGGTTCTTCATCATGACACATCACCGCTTATGACCGGAATCAGCCGGATCTGGTCTTCTGGAAGTTCCACCCAGACTTCTGCGCCTGGCTTCAGGTTCGCGGATATATGGTTCAGCAGGTTAACCTCCAGCAGCAGCCCATTCACCCTGACATTCGCATTGATGATCGTCCCGAAAAACTGGACCTCCTCGACCTTCCCTTTGAACACATTCGGCCTGTCGGCATGTTCCGTCAAAATCTTGACCGATTCCGGGCGGATGGAAAGCGCCAGCTCTCGTCCCTGGTGATCGCTGCTGAAATTAAAAGGTGAGTTATGTACAGTGAAATTGTTCACACCCGCTTCGCCAGTTGTGAACACGCTGATCGTCTCTTCACTGACCTTTCCGATTTTCACAGGCAAAAGATTGATTTCGCCAATGAAACTGGCAACGAAATCATTGGCAGGCTCATTATAGATTTCCGATGGAGTCCCCACCTGATGGCAGACACCGAAGTTGAAGACAGCGATCCGGTCACTCATCGACAAGGCTTCGGCCTGGTCATGCGTGACATAAATCGTCGTGATATTGTATTCTTTTTGCAGCCGGAGGATTTCGCTGCGCATTTCATCACGCAGTTTGGCATCCAGATTGCTCAGCGGCTCATCCAGCAATAAAATTTCCGGTTCGATCACCAGTGCCCTGGCAAGGGCGACACGCTGCTGTTGTCCTCCACTTAATTGACTCACCTGACGATCTGCGTATTTCTCAAGCCGCACTTTTCGAAGCACTTCCTGGACGCGGGCTTTCAACTCACTGGAGCCGACTTTCCTTACCTTCAACCCAAAAGCGACATTTTCAAAAACCGTCATGTGAGGAAAAAGGGCATAGTTTTGAAAAACCATGCCCGTATTTCTTTTTTCTGGAGGTACACGCGTCATATCTTTTTCGCCAAATCGCACCACACCCTTGGTAGGATAGTAGAATCCCGCAATCATCCGGAGGGTCGTTGTCTTGCCGCAGCCGCTTGGACCGAGGAACGTAAAGAATTCCCCATCCTTGATCTCGAGGTTCAATTGATCTACTGCAATGACCTTCCCGAAGGCTTTTTGGACATTTTCTATTTTAATCGACGCCATACCTTACACTTCCTATTCCTTGATTTCTTTGTCACCGCTCTTTATGTTCTCATCCCAATACTTCATCCACTCATCACTGCGCTCCTGGAATACTTTCCAGTCAATATCCATTGGCTTGATTTCTGTATCCGTGATCCATTTCGGCAGGTCTTTGACATCGTCCCTAGTAGGGATCCGGTAGTATTTTTCAGCTAAAAGCTTTGCGGCCTCCGGAGTATTGACGAATTCATAGAAAGCTTCTGCGGCTTTCGGATGCTGGCCATTCTTAACCAATGCGATCCCTTCAGTGAGGACAGGCGTTCCGCTTTCAGGCACGATGAACTCAAATGGATAATTCTTGTTTTCCTTCAGCATGACCACGTCAGGCATTGCCCAGACAGATACGGAACCTTCTCCCTTTGCAACCTTGCTGTACATCATTTCCGGATTCGCGGAGTATTCCTTTGTGTTCGCATCCAGCTTTTCAAGCCACTCATATCCCTTCGCCGGGTCCTGGGAATCCTGGAAATCGCGGTAAATCATTGCCGAGAAGATGGTTCTCATCGTGCCGGATGCCAGTGGATAGCGGATGATGATTTCATCCTTCCATTTAGGATCAAGCAGTTCATCCCAATCCTTTGGCGCTTCTTCCTTTGAAAGCTCCTTGCTGTTGTACATGATGACTTCTGGCGTCTGGCTCGTTCCTGACCAGTGCCACTCAGGATCGCGGAAGCCTTCCGCCAGCGCGCCGGCATACGATGGTTCGTAAGGCTCCAGCAGCCCTTCATCCTTTGCCTGGTCGAACATGACAGAAGGCGCTCCCCACCATACATCGGCCTGCGGGTTATTTTTCTCGGAGCGGACACGGTCGAGGACTTCCTGGGATCCCATGTCAAGCCATTCAACATCGACTCCATACTTGTCTTCGAATTGTTTCTCGAATTCTGATAAAATATCTTTTCCATGCGGTGAATAAATAACAACCTTATCTTCCAGCTTCTTTTTGTCTTTGTCTCCAGCTGGCTTGCTTGAGCTTCCCTCTGAACCGCACGCTGACAGAAGCAGTGTCGCGGACAAAGTCAGCGCCGTGATAATCGAAACTTTTTTCTTGTTTTTCATAAAAGATTCCCCCTAATCAATTGTATTTGACCAAACTTTCATGTTCCCTCATGAAAAGGGATACTGCGCCCAGGACACCTGCATTGTCCCCCAATTGGGAGGTTTTCAACTCTACTGGACTTGGAAGGTATTGATTCACGATTTCACGCAGCCTCGGCAGGATGAATTCGGATGATTTTAAGACACCACCTCCTAAAATGACAATCTGCGGATTTAGCAAACTGGCAGCATTGACGATTCCGTATGCCAGGTGCTCAATCGCTTCTTCTATGACATGGATGGCGATTTTGTCGCCTGCCTTTGCCAGCCTGAAGGCCATCTCCCCGGAAAGTTCCTCTTCCAGCGCCTGTTTGTGCAATGGATGTTCCGGTTCCTTTTGGATGCATTCTGTCATCCTGTCAACGATCGACTTCCCGCCAGCTACACTCTCAAGATAGCCGTAGCGGTGGAAAACCGGCTTGAACTCATTTTTCAAATCGTTTTTATCTGTGACCATATACCCCATCTCGCCAGCGGCGCCTGTTGCCCCACGGTAAAGTTGGTTATTGATGAGGATGCCGCTGCCGATTCCGGTTCCCACGGCGATAAAAAGAACATTCTGCTTGTCTCTCGCATTGCCAAGCCACTGTTCGCCAAGCGCAGCGACATTGACATCATTGTCGACATGGACCGGGAATGGGAAAAACCGCCCTGCTTCCCTGATGAACGGATAACGGACCCAATTGAGGCTTGGCGCCTCGATGACGACTCCGTTTGCTGTATCGGTGATTCCAGGAACCCCCGCGCCCATGCCTAAAATTTTCCCAGGGTCGATCGATTCTTTTTCAACCATCATATCGATTTCCCTCGCCACTTGCTTCAAAAGCCCTGATTCAAGGTATTGACGGGTACTGAAGCTGCTGCTCGCAATCATGTTGCCGTTCAAGTCACAGATGACTGTCTTCACTTTTGTCCCGCCGATGTCGGTACCAATTATGTATGCTGCTTTTTCGTTGAAGTAAAGCTGGATCGGACGTCTCCCGCCTTGCGACGTTGACTCGCCGATTCCTTTTTCCACGATCCATTGTTCCTGGAGCAGTTCATCGACTATTAACGAAACGGTCGGCTTGCTGATTTTGATCTTTGCTGCTATTTCCGCCCTTGAAACAGGTGCACTTTCCTGGATACACTGAAGGACTCTTTTTTTATTGAGTGATTTCAGCTGTATCGGTGTTCTACTTCCCTTCATAACATCACGGCCTTAATCTTTTTGGTTAGTAAGTTTTACTAATTAACTAAAAATATATCCTATCTTGTAATCGTTTACAAGAGAATTTTTAGAAAATTTAAAAACAGTCCTTTTCACTTATATTCCGAATGATTTGGATTATTCACATCTGAGATTGCTAGCAAGGGATGGGTTTAGGTCTTAATTACTATTTTTAATTTTCTGATAATTATTTGATTTACAATATTATTTGGCTGTGTTTATCTTGTAATGAGAGGATTCCCTCTAGTTAGTTAAGTAGATTAACTAACAATACATACTTTGGAAAGGAGTGTTTTCGTCGTTGTTCCACTTATTTAAAAATGAAAGGGGTTACAAAATGCGTAAGATTTTTATCGGATTGCTTTCTTTCCTTCTCGTTGTTTCCCTGCTGCCTGTGAGCGGGACGGCACTTGAGACCAATGAACCAGATGTCGACCTGTGGAATGCGGTCAAACCTCTTGAAACAACGGTCACCTTCCTGAACACCGGCGCCCATCCAGATGATGAGCGGAGCGATTTCCTTGCCTATCTGTCAAGGGGTCTCGGCGTCACGACAGCAAGCCTGATTGCCAATCGCGGTGAGGGCGGACAGAATGAAATCGGCAATGAATTAGGGAATGCACTTGGTATCATCCGCTCCCGTGAAATGATTGAAGCCTCCAAGATTACTGGAGTCAAAGCCTACCACCTAAGCGAAACCACCTCCGACCCGATCTATGACTTCGGTTTTTCCAAAAGCCCTGAAGAAACACTGGAAAAATGGGGCGAGGATCTCACATATGAAAGGTTGATCCGGTTCATCCGCACATATCAGCCTGATATCATCATGCCTTCCTTCCGGAATGACCATAGCCAGCACGGACATCACCGGGCAATGGAAATCCTCAGCGAACGCGCCTTCAAGGATGCTGCGGATCCAGAGATCTACCCGGAACAATTGAAGGATGGACTATCCGTCTGGCAGGCTAAAAAGCTCTTCCTTCCTGCTGCTTCGAAGGATACAGCCACAACTTCAATCGAAATCGGCATGTATGACCCTATTTACAATATGACTTATCCTCAGCTTGGCGAGGAGTCCCGTTATATGCACAAAAGCCAGGGAATGGGCAAGGATATTCCTGCTGAACCGAGGCAGGTACACCTCGAATTGCTTTTTGACAAAACAAACTCAAATGGCAGCACGGAGCTTTTCGAAGGCATTCCATATGATTTCGCAGAATGGGCCCAGCTTCTGCCGAAAAACACGAACGATTTAAAGGTCCATTTAACGAAACTCCAGAAGGATTTAAACGCCATCGTTGATGCCTATCCTGACAGGGATGCCGTTTTTGCCAAGACACAAAAGGCATTGAAGGCAGTTCGCCTTTTACAGATGAAAACAGAGAAAGCAGCCCTTGATGAATCATTGAAAACGGATTTGCTCCACAAGCTGAGCTTGAAAGAAGAACAACTGCAGCAAGCGAGCTTCGTCTCCTCAAGCCTTGAGGTAACGGCTGCCGCAGCAGAAAACGCGCTTACAAAAGGCGCCGAAACGACTGTTACAGTATCCTTGAAGAATAACGGCAGCCACGAACTGGAGCATGCGAAGGTCGCGCTGACTGCCCCTGATGGATGGACGGTAGCATCCGCTGACCAGGCCGGCACGCTCGAGCCAGGCGAATCGGCTGAAGTCACGTACCAGGTGAAGGTACCGGAAGATGCCGAGTTCTACCATCCGTACGATGAACCCGCATTAAAGGCTGAAGTGGGTTTTGTCAATGGAGGATCCAAAACGGTAAAAACCCAGGAGCTGGAAGGGACGATCGCTGTCCTGCCTGACGCTGCTGTTACCCTGTCGCCCGAAGACATCATCGTCAACACCGCAGATGTCCAGAAACAAATTCCGGTAACAGCGAAGGTCAAAAATTATGTAGACGGGAATAGCCAGGCGGCCGTTTCATTGAAAGTCCCTGCCGGCTGGGAAGTCGAACCGAAGACAGCCACTGTTGACTTCAACAGCCAATTGGAAGAAAAAGAAGTGGCTTTCACACTGACACCGCCAGCAGGAATCACGGAAGGAAACTTTGAAATCGCAGCGGAAGCCACAGTCAACGGGAAGTCATTCGATTCAACCATCCAGGAAATCCAATATGGCCATATTGGCACCTTCTACTACCAGTACCCGGCCACAGTGAAAGGGGTTGCGTTTGAATTACTGAAAAACGACAATCTGAAGGTTGGCTATATCGACAGCGGCTTTGATAAAGTAGCCGATTATTTAACGAATGCCGGCCTGGACATCACGAAGCTGACCGAATCTGATCTGGCTGAAGGAGACCTGAACCAGTTTGACACGATCGTTGTCGGAATCCGTGCGTATCTATCAAGGGCCGACCTGCTGGCAAACAACGCACGTCTCCTGAAATTCGTTGAAGATGGCGGCCATTTGGTCGTCCAATACCACAAGCCAAATGATGGCTGGAATAAAGATACGACCGCACCTTATCCATTAACGATTGGAAATCCTTCAATTAAATGGAGGGTGACAGACGAAAACGCAGCGGTTAATGTGCTGAAGCCCGACTCGCCGCTTTTCAACTATCCGAACAAAATTACCGGCAGCGACTGGGATAACTGGGTGCAGGAAAGAGGACTGTACTACCCGATGGCGTGGGCACCGCAATACGAAACCTTCGTCAGCATGGCCGATCCGAATGAAGCGCCTTTTGACGGCGGCATCCTGATGGCCAAATACGGGAAAGGTACCTACCTGTACACCAACCTAGTATTCTACCGGCAAATCCAAAGCCAAGTACCAGGCGGATATCGCATCTTCACCAACCTGATCAGCTACGGATCAGAATGAAGCAGGGGGACGGTTCTCCTGCTTCACAAATTGGCTGAAGCAGGAGAATTTTCCCCTGCTTCTTTTGTTATGATTTGATTTTGTACGGATTTTCTCCTTCGTCTTCCCGGATATTGATTCCTTTCCGTGGTTCTTCAATGTAATACGTCAATGGGCCTTTGGAATTCTTGAGCATTTCTTCCCTGAGATCCTCCGCTTTTTGGCGTTTGTTATTGAAGGAGGATTCCTTCATGCCGATCACAAAGCTATGGCCATAGCTGAGAAATACCTCTGTTTTCCGGATGCCCCTTGCCTTTGTCCTTTTCACATGATTCAGCGAGAACCAGACACAAAAATCATGGTTATATGATTTTGTCGGGAACAGCCAGATTCCTAATTGGCAATTGATTTTGATCGGACACATATGAGTGGTGCCAAGGATTTTCTTGGAACTCTCCCTCCCCCCGCGGAAATCGGAACCAAGGCCAAGCAAGGTTTCATTGATGATTTCCAGAGGTTTCTTCTTCACAAGGAATGTCTCTTTCCCCTCGATCACTCGTGTGCAAAGCTTGCCAAATCGATCATATTCGCCTGTTAATAAGACTGTTTCCTGATTAACGATATAGTCTGTCCTCAATATTTACCCCTCCGCCATCTTGTTTTTTACAGAGATAAGGGTATACTTACATAGTTGGTATACCCAACACGAAGCCACGGGATTGTCGGCCATGACGTCTTCCCGTGTCTTTTTTTGTTTCTTGATGGAATCCTCCTCCTCACTTGCTAAAATCATGGTTATTTGCCAAAATTCAACAAAACCCCTACAGGTATATTATAGTAATTGCTGTCTTAAATTGTAAATCTTATCTTAGGATAATTATTTACTTGCAAGCCAAATAGTCATTATGGAATATTGCCATGATTTTATTTTATTAGTATAATGTAAACTTCACTTTTACCACGAGCTCATTATTGAGCTCTTTTTCGGTTACATCCGCTGAAAAAATACCCCCTTCCCCCTATTGTCACTGTTAATTCCGTGTATCACTTTGCGGAAAAATTATTTTTCCTTCTTTGTTGAAAAAATGTCACAATTAAGCCCGGTTTTCTTATGCCTTCTGTTTGAAAATTTCCCTTTTTCCTCGAAAAATCAATTTTGAAGCCAAAAAGGATTCAAAATTGATGATTTAGCCTATGAAAATTGAATTTTCAAGATTGGCTCATCCATAGCTCCCCGAAGTATGTTTTAGTTACCCGGGAATACATTGGAACGCGCGCGGCCTGAAAGGGTACGCAAATGGACAGTTTTCAGCAGCTGGCAGAACAGTATGAGCCAATGATCCACAAGATCATCAACTCCCTTCATATTTATAAGGACAGAGATGAGTATCTGCAGATCGGACGGACAGGCCTTTGGGAAGCAGCAAACACTTACAATCCGGATAAAGGCGGGTTCTTGAACTATGCTTTCACGTATGTAAGGGGACAAATTTTGAATGAAATGAACAGAAATATCAGGCGCGAGGAACGGGTCGTGCACCCAAAAGAGGAATACTGGGAAACTGTTGAGGAGTATTATCCTGGAAATCCGCTTGAAACGGAGATTCTGCTTGGCTATTGCAATGGTTTGAGCGAAAAAGAAACAAAATGGGTTTTATACCACTTCATCGATTTCCTGTCAGTAAAGGATATTGCTGAAAAAGAAAATGTCTCCCCATCCGCTGTGAAGCAATGGCGTGCAGGGGCCTTGAAAAAATTAAGGAGCCGACACTCAAGTACGAACTAAAAAAATTGAGCCTGAAACCGATTCAACATGCGCGGTTCCAGGCTCGTTATCCTTCCAATCGTCTGCTCATTTTCAATTTACAGGACATCCTTCCAGTTTTCCGAAGTCAACTCCATGAATCTCTTTTTATCCTTTTTTTCCAGGGCAAGGTCAATTTCCTCGTTTCGTTTCCTTTCAAGGAATTCCTTTTGCACTTTCTCGATGATCGCATTCGCACCTTCGGTATACCTTGTCTTTTCCCGGGTCAGGATCATATTCGTATTATCAGGATCATTCATAGTATCTGCGTATAAATTCAAGTCCGCTTCCTGTTTATAAAAATTGGAATTCTTGTCATTCATCATAGCCAATCCCTACTTTCTTTTGGGTTCTTAATTAGTTACTATTTACCCAATTTTCAAGAAAAATAACCTCTTAGAGTTATTATCGAAATGATTTGATCCATAAAAACATGGCAATCACCTTCCCTCTTCACTTTTCCTGGCACCAGCTCCGAGTTTCCGTGAAGAAAACTGTCTTTGATATCCGCAAAAATAAATGCTTTCACATTTTAACCCTTTATTTATTTGTTCACAGTATCTTGACCTCGTTGAAGCTCCTTGTAACGTTCCCTCCCATTTTTGCCGCCGCCAAAACCTAAAAAAGATTATGATGGATTGGATCCTCTGCCCAATTTGACATCAATCCCTTTTCAGATTGCCAGGCATGTTCATTCAACTATTTTCATTTGGGCATTGTGCCATTCCAAAAGGGAAAGAGCATCCAGGAGCACAGGGCAATCACAGTGTTTTGTTTCAATTACCTTGCTGTCTCCATTTTCTGTGTGGCGCTTCCGTTCGCAATCCCTATGAAAATCTACCGTAACATGGATATTCTTTATCTGAAGCTTTGACACTGCCGGCCACCAGTCCAGTCGAGCCTGATCCCAACACATGAGAGCAGGCGGCCTACTGTTATAGGTAATTCATTGTTTTTTAATAATAACGCGGAATGTGTTGCCCTTTTAATTTGACATACTGTAAAATTACGGAAATGTGTTTGCATACTATGCGAACCTTTTCGCCTTCTTACACAAACGATTTCACAAACGCTGGACAACCTGGATTATGAATCGAAAAGCGACCGAAGCATTACCAGGGCGGCGATTTCAAGGATATCACGGAGAAATTGGATTACCTGGACAAGCTTGGCGTCAATACAATCTGGGTCAGCCCGATTGTCGAAAACATCAAGCACGATGTCCGTTACGATAACCCTAAAGACATTCCTCTTATGCCTACCATGGCTACTGGGCGAACAATTTCGACCAGTTGAACCCGCACTTCGGAATAATGGAATATTTCCCATAACCTGACCTGCTGGAGTTCACTGAAATCAACGGAAACGATCTGCTGATCGCTTACAAAAACATTTCAACAGATGGCACCGGAACTACTATGTGTTAGTCAATGCGGACAACAAACCGCCGACACTGACGGCGGGAGACTACAACTTTGCGGGCTGCAAGGTCCTTGCCGACACTGACGAAGCCAGAACAAAGCCAGTATCTGAAAGCTCAGGCTTCAAACTCAACCAGCTTACCCTGACCATTGATCCGCTGACCATCGTCTTCATCAAGCTGAACCGGAAAGTGACAGATTACCCAGGCAACAAAAAAATAACAAAATGGGACCTGCCCCCCCCATCGCTTTTAAGCGGTGGGGAGCAGGCCCCAAAGATTGCTCTAAACCTTGAACTCTCCTATTGTCTGATTCAGTTCTTCGGCCATATTGGATAAGTCAACTGCCGAGGATGAGATTTCTTCCATTGATGCGAGTTGTTCTTCAGCTGCGGCAGATACACTCTGAGAGCCGGCAGAATTCTCTTCTACTATGCGGGAGACTGTATCCATGGAATAAATGACTTTACTTGTGCCCTGGCTCAATTCCTGAACCTCAGCAGCTATTTCCTGAAGTTGTCCGGCAACTCCATTCACCGATTCCTTGATCTGTTCAAAGGCCTCACCTGCTTGGTTTACTACTTTCAGACCTTGTCCAACCCCCTCTGTCACAAGGTCCATAGAAGAAACAGCTTGTTCTGTCTCTGTTTGGATGAACGTAATCAGATCTGCAATCTGCGCTGCTGAACTGGCCGACTGCTCGGCAAGCTTCCTTACTTCGTCTGCCACCACCGCAAAGCCACGGCCATGTTCTCCAGCACGGGCAGCTTCTATTGCAGCATTGAGTGCCAAAAGATTGGTTTGAGCTGCAATATCGGTAATCACTTCAATAATTTTTCCGATCTCATGCGACCGCAAACCAAGTCCTTTAAGCAAAATTGACAGCTGGTCCACATTCTCATTGATCAAATCCATTTGCTCCTTTACCTTAGAAATGGATAGTTGACCAGTAAGTGATTTGTCATTAGTTTCTATGGAGGAATCCGACACTGAATTTGCCCTTGAGGCTATATTCTTCAGACCATCTGTCATTCCATTTATTACAACAGAAGTTTCCTGGACACCTATAACTTGATTTTCTGTACTTGCCGCCAACTGCTCCATTGTTGAGGCAATATGCTCAGTTGCTTTATTGGTTTGCTCTGCTCCTGCCATCAATTCTTCCGAAGAAGCGGCTACGTTTTCAGCGGAGTTCTTTACTCTAGTAACCATCTGCCTTAAATCCAAGATCATTTTATTGAAAGACCTGATCAACATGCCAATTTCATCTTTGGTTTTTGATTCCATCGGTTCTATTGTAAGATCTCCATTTGCTAATCGAAGGAATTCCCGACTCAAACGAGTGATTGGCATGGTAATGATTTTACGCATATACCAAAACAGAAAGATAGAAACGCCTACAAACAGAGCCAATAAAATATAAATTAGCATAAGATTGTATTCGATGTCTTTATTCGTTTGTTTTTGACTCTTCTCAAAAACACTGACGATTTCTTTTTCAGTCGAAAAATACTTCTCTTTTATTTCTCTCCATATCGGCGTTTCCTTTTCCTTTATTAATAGTAAAGCTTCCTCTTTATTCCCCTTTGTAATTTCAATTACCTGCTTCTGTATTTTAATATCCTGCTCTGTGAGTAACTTAAGGTCGCTCATTTCTTTTCCAAGTCCATATCTGTCTGCCACAGCAATTAGTTCCTTCACTATTTGAAGGGACCTCCCTGCCGCAGCATCAAAGTTCTCCTTCGCCTTGTCGTCTTCAGGATTAAGAATCAGGTTCCGGACAGCCTGTCCTCTCTGCAATCCCTGTGTATAAACTTCTTTTGTATTCGACAAAAAGACTAAATCTTCATTGAGCAAATCATTGACTTCATTTTTTGAAGTATTGATTGCATAACTAGAAAGCGCTATGATTCCAATTGCGAGCGCTGATAACCCGAAAAGGAACAAGAAGATTTTCATATTCAACTTCATTTTGCTTTCACCAAAGTCTTTTTCACTCGTTGAGTAATAATTTTTTTGCTCCGACCTGACTCTCATGATGGCCTCCAATTTATCTAAAATTAAATAACAAAACTAATATCGTTTGTGGTAACAGTTTATTTACCTTTCAAACTGTAAATTCTTATAAAAGACACACTTTCATCTAAAAATTCGTAATCATTACCTATGTTTCCTATAAAAATAGAAAATATCAAACACTTAGAATATAATGTATTCATACTAATTTCCAAGGAGTTCCAATATGACCAAATTAGGAATTTTGCCGCTGATGAGGATTGTTGTGCAATACATAATCGGGGTCTTGCTTTTTATACTGATCGGCGCCCTGCCGGTTTTTCTGCGGGATTTGACGTACGATTTCGAAGGTTATTTTATCACCGTCAAATCTATGATCATTAAAATTTTGACGATGAGCGATTTGACTTATTCTACATTCAGAGGCGAAAAGCCGTTGTTGCCGATCGTCGGAGACCGGTTCCTCCTGTCGATGACTACGCTGGCCACTGCGTTTCTTGTGGCTTTGATTCTCGCATTCTTGTTTTCTTATGTCATCGTTATTTTTTTCGAAAAAAGAAAAGATGCCATTCTGGGTGTGTTTGAAATCATTCAGTCCATACCGGATGTGGTTGTCATGTTCCTGCTCCAGACATCCATTATCCTGGTTTATAAGGCATACGGGGTGAAATTGGCTCAAACCGTGTCGCTTGGTTCGGAAAACCAGGCAGTCCTCATCCCGCTCATCAGCCTGAGTTTACCGGTGTTTCTTTATTTGACGCAATTGATTGTACTGAAAATATTCGAAGAGCTGGATAAACCATACGTCACTTTTGCCAAATCAAAAGGTTTATCGTATGTGTACATGCTGAATATCCATGTCATCCGCAACATCATCGGCAATTTGCTCAGCCATTTCAAGACGATTATCTGGATCATGCTTTCCACCCTTTTAATGGTTGAGTATATCTTCAACTTGGACGGGCTGATGCTGTTCAACATTAAAAATATGTCAGTGGACCTTTTTGTGTTCACCTGTATTTTATTTTTCACGCCGTTCTTCATCTTATTTCGCTTGATAGAGCTAAGACGGTAGGATTGGAAGGTTATCTTGATGCGGAAATTATTGAAAAAGAAAAAATTCTTGATTGGGGCTTCCTTTCTGGTGATTCTGCTGCTCCTCAGCATATCCAACACGATTTTCAATGATGGGAAAATCCGCCAGACTCTCCTTGTCTATGATGAAAAAGGTGAACTGGAGAAAGCTCCGCCCTATCCGCCCGGCGACGTTTATTTGTTTGGTTCGGACATGTACGGATATGACATGCTCCATACCGTGATCGAGGGCGCAAAGTATTCGATCGGCATTGTTTTGATTGTGGCATTTTTCCGGATGCTGTTTTCAATCGGGCTTAGCTATTTCCTGTTCCGGGTTCCGGAGTCCGTTTTTAAATGGATCAAAACCGTGGCTGAACCGCTGTCGTTCTTCCCGCAGACGCTGATCGCATACTTCCTGCTAAGAACAGTTATCATGTATACGATGGATGGCTTCCATCACCCATTCTGGGTAAGGGCTTTTTATGAATTCGTCATCTTGATCGCCGTTGCCCTGCCGTCCCTTACCGTGCAGCTCATTGAGCAAAAACGGCGGGTGTGGCAGGAAGAGTTCATTGAATCGGCCATCGTGATGGGCGGAAGCAAGAGGCATATCTATTTCAAGCACATCCTTCCGCAATTGTATGAAGAATGGATACTGATGTTCGGCCAGCAGTTCCTGCAGGTGCTCACCCTGCTCGTCCACCTTGGCGTGCTGCTCGTCCTGTTCGGCGGTACCATCATGGGCGACGGCGGCCCTCCAACATCGGTAACCCATGAATGGGCCGGCCTAATCGGCCTAAACAAAAGATTCATGCTCACCCGTGAGTGGATCGTCTATGTCCCGATCCTATTCTTCATCCTTACAGCCATCAGCGTCGCCATGATCAATCAGTCATTGAAAGAGTTTTTCAACACAAAAGATAATCTGCGGAAGAGTAGGTAAGTTTTCACGGTGACGATTCTCCAGAAAAGAAAAAAGCAGCGTGATATCATCACGCTCGCTGTTTTTCTTTATTATTCTTATTAAAATCTTTTAAAGCCTGATCTCAATATTCTTTTCATTCTCTTTTCTGAGAACTTCAATTAGCTTTGTTGCTTTTTCGTCTTTCTTTTTGGCAATCATCTGCTGCTGCAGCTGTGGCTTAACTTCTTTGTATTTTTTTGGCGCCTGGTCCAAGCCTTCCGTTTCTTTTTTGTATTCTTCGTACATTTTTTTGATTTCGGTTTCATCGACACTGATTTTTCCAACCTTGCTGTCAATGTACTTCGTCACGAGCATTTGCTTTTTCACCTGGCTCTTCAGTTCATCCTCGGTTAATAAGTTCTTCTTTAACGCTTCTTTGTACTCCTTTTTGTTTTCAAACCCAGATTTGATCTTTTCCATCTCGGCATCAAGATCCTTCTGATCAAGTTCTACGCCTTCTTTCTCGGCTGATTGTAACAGCAGCTCGGCATTGACCATCTGGTTCAAAATCGACATTCTCATTTTATCCTGCATTTTCTTGTCCATGCCCTCAAAAGACAGGCCCTGTTGTTGAGCTGATTCCAATTGAGCCTCATATTCTGTTTTTGTAATTCCCTCGCTATTGATGATTGCCACTAACTCTTCTTTTTTATCCTTTTGCACAGCTTTATCATTTGTGATCTCTTTACTGCAGGCTCCTAGTACCAGTAAAGCCATGCTCATTGCAAAAACCCTTTTCATCATCCGCTTCATTCTGAGATATCTCCTTTTATAAATCGTTCAATCATATGTAATATTATCTGTTCCGATGGGTTGCTGTAAACAAAATTCATCAGGCTGCCCGTTGCTCCTTATAACTATTCTCACTTTCATTTGGCCGCCATTGTGCTATTTTGTGTAAAAAAATGCCGGTAAATAATGAAGTGATATCGGATAAGCTGTGGTTGTTCCAGATTAATAGATGGCTAGGCAATTGTGGAGCATGTTAATAGCAAAGGGAAGGGTCAGCATCCTCTAAAAATACCAACAAACAAAAATATCAAAAGCGAACAACCATCGAAGGAAAAAACGCGAAGACTCAAGAGGTTTCACGGACTATCCCTAGCCAGCAGGCATGGCCTAGTATCGTGTCCATACAATCAAAACTGGCGCTATAACTGTAGCTTAAAGAGGATAGCAAAGATCGTATCCTCTTTTTTTTCTGCAAATTTGTTTAATAAAAGGGATTTTCCCTACTTTTTTAGATGCGTAATAAAATTTTATGAAAAAAGCTAGTTTTTCACTTAATCCGAACCGTCCGCTTTCTTCAATATTCTGGTCCAGTCGAATAGGGTGCCTGGGTCTGTTTTTCGGGTTGGGGCGTATTGGTTATGTCCCACTATATGTTTTCGGTCCCTTTTGATGTTTTTGTTTCTGGTAAGGATGTCATCAAGTAATGCATTCAGGGCGGTGTACTGGGCTTCTGTATACCCGATATGATGTTCAGGGATCTTTTTATAGTCTTCCGAAGAAATGATTGATTGCATTTCGAGTTCTGTTCCGATTGCCATCAGTTCAATCCCGATTGAAAAATCATTCAGCCGGTCTTTGTATCCAGGATATCCTGTCAACTCCCCCTTGCCAGAATGTCTAGCCACCCTATTTTCGGGCAATAAGAAATAAATAATACCATCCCGGTCTATTAAATAGTGTGGAGAAACATTATATTCCACGAAAATTTTCCTGATTTCTTCGTAAATATATGGATTTTCAAGATTCATTGCCGCATTGCTGCTAAAATGGAGCACCACATGGGTTTTGGTCTCCTGGCGGCGTTCAAAATGAAATTTCGGCAAGAAATCTTTCACTACAGGAATCTGGACCATTGCCGGGGCAACCTTTGCTTTTTCGGGTTGCGTTTTTGTCACTGCGCCCCTGGACTCGCACCCGGCCATCAAAATGATCAAAAACACAAAGACTGCCATTCCGCTCTTTTTCATCGTCATTCCCCTAAATTGCCATCGTATAAATCTTCTTATAATAATTCTGTTCACTGGCCAGGATTCCTTTTTATGATTTTAATATCCCTTTCGTTACAAGTTGCTCCCTTTTTTCTCTTCTGCCTGTCTTTTTTATCTCTTCGCTTGTATATAGGTGGTGAGAGGAGGTGAGAGATGATGGCGATGGAAGTTTTTAAGCAATCAAGCATGAAGCTGAAGTTCGAGACTGGAGTCGATGAGCTTGGAAGGCCGGTCTACAAGAGCAAGACTTACGCCTATGTGAAGAATGAGGCGACTGTGGATCAGGTCAAGCAGGCTGCGGATGCTCTTGGAAGCCTTAGCACCCTTCCGCTGGGAGCGATTGAACGTTCCGAGAACTTCGAAATCATTTAATCTTGGCTCGAAATAATCTGACAGGAGGTGAAAAAACATGGCAAAGACGCTTGAATTGGAGTTTGCCACTGACCTTGGCAAGAACGCGAAGCTTACAGTGGATAACCCGAAGGAACCGATTGATCCAGCGGCTGTCAAGCTGGCAATGGAGCAAATCATCGCGTCCAGCGTATTCCAGACCAGGTCTGGCGCACTTGTGGCCGTTGGCCGTGCCCGTGTCATCGATCGCAGCGTGACTGAATACGAACTTGTGTAATGAGTGTAAGCCGGTTGCCTGATTGGCACCGGCTTTTTCCATAACAATGAGAGGAGGTACAAAAAATGGAGCAGCTGATTCCCTTCATCAGCGAGGTAGGGTTCCCAATCGTCGTGACACTTTACTTGCTTCACCGGATTGAGGCGAAGCTCGATACCGTTGTCCAATCGATCCAAAGCCTGCCAGCGAGAATGCAGGAAAAAGCGTGACCAGATCCGCAAAGGATTTATTGTATGAATATTTGTTTAAGTCGCTTAATAACATGCAGCAGCTTTTGAAATAGGCCCTGAGAAATTTAACTATTGATTTCCACTCCAGGCACTTCGATGGACAGGAAGTCCTAGTGCTGACTTTGCCGCAGGACGCGGCGGTTTTAGTCGGCCGTTTTCCGCGGACGTGCGGGGATGCCTCCTCGGCGCTTTGCGCCTCCGGGGTCTCCCCTGCCCCTATTCCCGCTGGACACTGAATGGGCTCTCTCGAGTTTGCCCACGCACGAAGGAAATGCGTTAGCATCTTCGAGGAGTCTGCGTGCCTTCCGCTCCAGCCAGCAAGTATTCAAAAATCAACACTGGTCTTTAACAAAGCCGTGAAATAAAAACCATCCACATGTGAAAAAGTGGATGGTTCTTCCTTTTTGTCCTGCTTCTGTTCCTAGTGGGCAATCGAAGCTGTGTCCATGGTGACAATCGTCCCTGCCCTGGCGTAGAGGGCGTTTTGCGCTTGTTCCAATGATGTGATGATCGTCTTGTGGTCTGGATGGGTTCTGGCAAAGCTGATGGCTGCTTCTACTTTTGGAAGCATGCTTCCCGGCGCGAATTGCCCGCTGGCAATATAGGATTCTAGTTCTGCGATTGACACATCGCTCAATTTCCTCTGGGTTGGTTTGTTAAAGTCAATATACACATGGTCAACTGCGGTCAAGATGATCAAAGCATCCGCATTGACGAGTTCTGCCAGCTTTTCAGAAGCAAAGTCTTTATCAATGACTGCTTCAACCCCCTGTAATCCTTCGGCCGTCTCGACAACCGGAATGCCTCCGCCCCCTACAGCAATGACAATATTTCCTTGCTCGACAAGTGTGTTGATGACATCATGCTCCTTGATGCTTACCGGTTTTGGCGATGGAACGACCCGCCTCCATCCCCGCCCTGCATCCTCTTTGTAGATGCTGCACGTTTCTTCGCTAAGCTTCCTGGCTTCTTCTTCACTGTAAAAAGGTCCGATTGGCTTGGTTGGATTAGCGAACGCCGGATCGTCCTGATCGACAATCACCCTTGTAATGACCGTGACCACATTTTTAAAGATGCCTCTTTCTTTCAATACCTTATCCATCGCATTTTGCATCCAATAGCCAATCATCCCTTGGCTCATTGCCCCGCAGGTATCAAGCGGCATCGCAGGGTTCTTCGTTGAATCCGCCGCTGCCTGTTGCAGCAGGATATTCCCCACCTGGGGACCATTGCCGTGTGAGATGATAATGTCTATTCCCTGTTCGATAAAATCAGCAAGCTGCCTCGCAGTTTCTTCAAGCGCCAGCTGCTGGGCTTCCGCCGTAGCGTCGCCTGACTGAATGGCATTGCCCCCTAAAGCAATGACTACTTTTTTCCTCTTCATTATGATGAACCTCCGATCCGATAGTCAATAGAGGCCAAAGTTCCTCCACCTTTGTATGGTCATAACCGAATACTGTTAAATCGTTAAGATGCCGGCTGCCAGCTGATAAATCGCAATGACCGCCAATACCGTAAATCCAAGGGCTGTCGCGAATTCCCCCCTTTTGAATGGATGCTCGACATTCGACTCTTTTTGGATCCGCCTGAATACGAGAATGCCAGGCACATAGAGAAGCATCGTCAATAACAGATAGCCCATTCCGGCCGCATAGATCATCCACACGCTGTAAACGCTCGCGACCAACCCGACGATGATATTTTTAGCCCTGTCTTGGTAACTGGTCTGGATCGAGTATTTGAGTTGATAGAAAGCCGAAAATGCATACGGGATCAATATCGCTGATGAGGCAAGCGAGAAGGCAAAGTTGTAAGCTTTCTCAGTAAACAGGAAGGTGATCAGGAATACTTGTATGAAACCATTGGTAAGCCAAAGGGAATTGACCGGCGCTCCGTTTTTATTCACTTTCGCAAACCATTTAGGGAATAATCCGCTTTTTCCTGCCAGGTAAGGAATCTCTGAGGCCAGCAAGGTCCATCCAAGCCACGCCCCAAGAACAGAAACGATCAGGCCGGCATTAATAACGGTCGCTCCCCACTTTCCTACGACACTCTCAAATACATAAGCCATTGAAGGGTTGCCGAGCTTTGCCACCTCAGGATTGCCCATGATCCCGATGCTCATGACGGAAATCAGGATGTAAATGACCAGGGTTCCAAGCAAACCGATGATTGTTGCTTTCCCGACATCTTTCTTATCCTTTGCGCGGCTTGAGAGGACGACTGCCCCTTCAATCCCGATGAACACCCAGAGCGTTACAAGCATCGTGCTTTTCACCTGTGTCATGACACCGGAGAATTCGAATCCGCCGCCAGTTCCCCAAAAGTTAGCCGTAAAGGTATCAAAATGAAATGCGAAGATTCCGATTATGATGAACAAGAAAATTGGCACAAGCTTCGCGATCGTAGTGATCAGGTTGACCAAGGCCGCAGACTGCACACCGCGGAGGATAAGCATGTGGACCATCCAGAGCATAAAGCTGGCTCCGATGATCGATGCCACGTTTTGGCCGCCCTCAAAAACAGGGAAGAAATAGCCTATCGATGAAAACACCAGCGTTGCGTATGCCACATTTCCCAGCCAGGCTGAGAACCAGTAGCCCCAGGCACTATTAAAGCCCATGAACTTCCCGAAGCCTTCTGTTGCATAACTGAAGATCCCTCCGTCAAGATCTGGCCGTTTATCGGTTAAGTTCTGGAAACTGAGTCCGAGGGCAATCATTCCGATACCAGTAATCAGCCAGCCAATGATGATCGCGCCTGCCGATGCCCCTGCCGCCATATCAGTGGCCAGGTTAAAAGCACCGCCGCCAATCATCGAACCGACGACAATCGCGATCAATGAAAATAGCCCTAATTTTTTGCCACCAGCCATTTTACCTCACTCCTCCATATGGATTGGAATTGGGAATGAATGAACAAGGAAGGGAGAAAGAAGCCCCTCCCTTGCTGCATGATTAAATATTTCCTAGTGTTGCGGCCATGACTGCCTTGATTGTATGCATCCTGTTCTCGGCCTGGTCAAATACTTTTGAATGCTTGCTGCGGAAGACTTCATCCGTTACTTCCATTTCTGGCAGACCATGTTTTTCAAATGTTTGCCTTCCGTATGAAGTTTCAAGATCATGGAATGCAGGCAGACAGTGAAGGAAAATCACATTGTCATTTCCCGTTTTCTTGATCATTTCCATTGTTACCTGATAAGGGGATAAAAGCTTGATCCGCTCGGCGAATTTATCTTCTTCCCCCATGGATACCCATACATCTGTATAAATCGCATCCGCTCCAGCGACACCTTTCAGGACATCGCTTGTGATAGTCACCCGCCCGCCTGATTCCCTGGCAAAGCCTTCAGCCAATTCAACGACTTCAGGCGCCGGGAACAGGGATTCCGGTGCGCAGATGCGGACATCCATTCCAACTAGCGCGCCTCCCACGAGCAGGCTGTTCGCGACATTATTGCGGCCATCGCCCACATACACAAGCCTGATGCCCTCCAGCCTGCCGAAGTTTTCTTTTACAGTCAAAAGGTCTGCCAGCGTCTGGGTTGGGTGCCATAAATCTGTAAGGCCATTCCAGACAGGGACGCCTGAATGCTCCGCAAGCATCTCGACTTTTTTATGTTCGAAACCCCGGAATTCAATGCCATCGAACATGCGTCCCAATACTTTTGCTGTATCTTCGATTGATTCTTTTTTGCCCAGCTGGATATCGTCTTTTCCCAAATATTCAGGATGTGCCCCTAAATCGGTACAAGCGACGGTGAAAGCACAGCGTGTCCGTGTGGATGGCTTCTCAAAAAGGAGGGCAATATTTTTCCCTTCAAGGTACCGATGCTGGATACCGCTCTTTTTTTCCTCCTTCAACCGGAAAGCGAAGTCAATCAAATACATAAATTCTTCTTTTGTAAAATCCTTTTCCGCAAGAAAGCTTTTACCATGTAATTTGGGGATGTTGACTGTCTGCATATGGACCTCTCCTTTGCATTCAAAAATTTATTTTTTCAAATCCTCACGGACGATCGGCATGCTCATGCAGCGTGGGCCTCCCCGTCCCCGCGACAGTTCGGAGCTTAAGACTTCAATCACTTCGATTCCGTGCGAACGCAACAATTCATTCGAAACATAGTTCCTGTCATACGTTACGGCCACGCCTGGCGCAATGGCGAGTGTATTGGAACCATCGTTCCACTGTTCCCGCGAAGCTGCGATTTCATCACCGCCGCCGCATGGGATCAAGACGATTTCATCCAGTCCAAGGACTTCCTGCAAGGTTTCCTTCAGGTTTGTCCGATGGGAGATGTTCACATGCTCCTCATCCGGGCCTTTCTCAAGGATATAGATATTCATGAAATCCTTCGGCCCTTGAATCGCCGGGTGAATCGTGAACTTATCGTAATCCACCATTGTGAAGACTGTATCCAGGTGCATGAACGCCCTTCTCTTTGGAATCTCGACAGCTACGACTTTCTTGATGGAATCTTGCTTTTTAAACAGATTAAGCGCGAGTTTTTCAATTGCCCTTGCAGAAGTACGGGCAGAGACGCCGATTGCGATGACTTCTTCACTGAGAACAAGTTCATCCCCGCCTTCAATCGGGAATCCATAGTCCCGGTCCAGCCAGATATCCAGATCATGGCCCGCAAACCGTGGGTGATGCTTGATGATGTACTGCATGAACAACGATTCGCGCCGACGCGCTGGTTCCCGCATCCGGTTGATCGATAATCCGTTCCCGATGCTTGCTGCCGGGTCACGGGTGAAATACAGGTTTGGCATCGGATCCAGGTAGAATGGATAATGATCATCCATCAACTCGTATAGATGCGTTTTCTTGCTCGGCTCAATCTCCCGTTTCAGGACTCCGCTCATGACTTTGTCTACCATTTCCGGAGTAGGGAATGAGAGTAGGTAATCCCTTAACACGTTGGCAGCCCCATTGACATTGGCTTTGCTTTCTCGTAAAATATCATCGACAAATTGTTTTTTTATTTCTGGTTTGCTTAAGGTCTCAACGACCAATTTCTCGAGGTATAGAACTTCTATGCCTCTATTTTTTAATGTCTCGGCAAAATAGTCATGCTCCCTCTGGATGATTGGCAAGTAAGGAATATCATCGAATAAAAGTCTTTGCAGATATTCAGGTGTCAGGTTTTCGACTTCCTTTCCAGGCCGCTTGAGCACAATGGTTCTCAACGTGCCGATTTCCGATGTGACATGGATCGGGTGCTTTAACTGGTTCTGTGGCTCCGCCTGTTTTGCATTTACCAAAATACCGCTCATCTTCTTTTCCTCCTTCTTTATTGAATCCTTGCTACACCTTCATTCTAAGCGATGAATACCCTTTCTTTTGTTAGTTCCCTTACACTGCAAATGTAATAATGCTTACACTTTTTTACTGACTGTCCCTAATCCAATTGCATAATTATGAATACATTCATGAATAAGGATGGATTTTATCAGACAGCATCGCATATTCAATGGATGTCAAAGAAAGTTCACAAATAATGTTCTAAAATTAAGAAAATTCATTCGTTCATGTTGTTTTCGCTTGCAAGGCAGGATCCTATCAATTGGGTAATAGAATCTGTCCTCCTGGCCAGTCTTTTGAAGGGAATGAGCTATTATAAAATGGAAAAGAAGCTTTCAAGAGGTCAAACGATGACCTTTTGAAAGCTTCTTTTGATCGTCCTATTTGATATTCCTGAAATAATCCGGCTGATGGACAGTGATGATTTTTGATTCGACTGAGATGATTCCAGCTCTTTTGAGTTCGTTCATCAATAAGCTTACCGTCTCCCGGGTGGTGCCGGAAATTTTCGAAATGCAGGCAGCCGTCAATGGACATGGAATGACAATTTCCCCGCCATGCTTCTCGCCAAGATCGTCCATTAAAAAGTGAAGGGATTGGAGGACCCGATCGGTGGAGTGAGGGAGAAGGATCTGCTGCACCCGCCTTTGATGAAGTGTCAAAATATCGGAAAGCTTCGCAATGATATGCAGCAAAGCTTTCGGTTGGGATTTAAGCAGTTCTTCAAGGACACTTGCCTGAATGAAATAGAGATACACGTCTGTGAGAGCAATGGCAGAATCCTTATAGACCTCGTCCTTAAAGATTCCGCCATACGGGAACATTTGATTTTTTTTAATAAAATCCAAATAAAGCATATTTCCTTCTTCGCTGCTCCGTTCGAACATCACATACCCATCGAGCAGGAAAAAGATTTTGTCGCGGGGATCTCCCTGCATATAAAGAACCTGGTTCTTCTTATATGATCGGAAGTAAAAGGAAGGAAGGTATTCTTTCATTTTTTTTGCAGACAGGTTAGAAAACACCTCGAATTGCTCCAAATCGGCAAGGAAATCCATGTTGACCATCAGCGAATCCATGACTTTCTCTCCTTTCGCAAATCATGATCACCGTCGATACAGTAAATCCAGTTGCTCCTTTATTTGATTGGCATCCCCAGGCGAACGGCAGATGATCAGGCAGGTATCGTTCCCGCAGATTGTCCCTGCCTTTCCATCAAGTTCGATGGAATCAAGAAGGGCGCCAAACGCATGGGCATGACCTGGCAATGTCTTAATGATAATGAAGTAATTGATCAGTTCCATACTGGTCAAGGCATAACCCATTTTATGCCTCAGCTTCTCGGATACGAGCCAGTCGTTATCCACATTCACACTGTACCTCAGCCGCCCATCCCTGGAAGGAAGCTTGATCAGCCCCAACTCGTGAATGTCCCTTGACACGGTTGCCTGAGTGACATTCAGCCCTTTCTCGAACAATAGCTCCACAAGCTCTTCCTGCGTCCTGACCTCCTGCTCTGTAATAAGCTGTGTGATCAGCTGCAAGCGCAAATCTTTATTCATGGTAATCCCCTCTTCAAAAGGTTTCCTCTAGTTCATCATAGGAAAAATTGTATAAAATTGGTATGGACAAATCATGAACAATTGAATCGCTGTTCATGAGCCTACGGTGCAATACGGAAACCAGGACCTGTTTTTTTGATTGCTCAATCCGGAAAGCATTTCGGCCTGCACCGGGAAAAGGAATGCCTGAAAAAATAAACAGCCGTCCCGCAGTCTATGCGGAATGGCTGAAAAAACAAGATTTGACTTCATTTCCTTCGTCTTCGCCGCTGCCTGGCGGTCTTCCTTTTACATTCGGAAAAGTCCACGGACGGACTCACACAAAATATCCAATCAAAGTATATATAGGAATGGCAGACTCATTTAAAAGTCTGCCATTCTTTCCTGTATTTTTGCCCGGGTAAAATGAACGCTAGTTTACCGGACTTCCAATCTAGTTAAGGACCGCACCGCGTTTCTCTTTCTGCTTCTGGTGAGCGCGGCTGTGGGCACGATGGCGGTCTTCCTCCACCTCGGCAGACATTTGGACACCCGTCGGCACGGCCGTTGAAGCCACCTCTTTCAGTCCTGAAGCTTCTTTTTCATAAACGAACGATGCTCTCGTTGAGATATCCGCGCCTGGCTTTGTCACGTATGGGACAACCCGATAATCAGCGCGCCACTGCTCCGGGGTCACCTGGCAGCGCACATAGCCGCGGAAATTGTTAAAGAACTGGATATGCGGGTTTTCCCTCAATACCTTCTCTGTGTCCGCGCGCACATCCGACCCGTTCCCGCCTGAGGTAATCGACGTGCCGACAAATTCCGCGCCAAAGATCGGGGCTTCCGGGTCGTTATAATCAGTCGTCAGGTTTGCAGCCCAGCTTGCGTGGACATCGCCGGTCAGGACAATCATATTATTGAGTTCTTTCTCTGTGATGAAATCCGTGAGCCGCTGACGCGCAGCCGGGTACCCATCCCATGAATCCATGCTGAATCTAGGAGCTGTGCTTGTCCCGAAGTTCCGCTGGGCAAAGAAGATTTGCTGCGCCAGGACGTTCCAGTGGGCAGCTGACTTTTCCAGATGGTCATGCAGCCAGTCTTCCTGTTCTGTACCAAGGAGGGTACGTTTAGGATCCAGCGATTCCGGCGTCTGAGGGGAGGATTTATCGCCATTCGCCTGGTCATCGCGGTACTGCCGTGAATCAAGGACATAGAAGTTCGCCAGATTCCCATAGGCGAAATCGCGATACAATTGCATCCCGCCATTGTTTGGCAATGACGCCTTGCGGAGCGGCATGTGCTCGTAATAAGCTTGATAGGCCGCTGCCCTCCTCTTGACGAATTCTTCAACTGATTGGCCTTTTTCAGGAATGATATTCGCATAGTTGTTTTCTACTTCATGGTCATCCCAGGTTACGACCCATGGAAAAGCAGCATGGGCAGCCTTCAGGTCTTCATCTGAACGATACTGGGCAAAGCGGTTCCGGTAATCATCTAGGGTGATGATTTCCTGGCCCTTATGGGTACGGACATTTCCAGTTGGTGAGAGATACTCGTTCGCTCCATATTCATATATGTAATCGCCAAGGTGGAAAACAAGGTCGAGATCCTCTTTTGCCATATGCTTATAAGCGGTATAATATCCATGCTCAAATTGCTGGCAGGAAGCGAAGGCGAATGTCATGCTGGCAACATCGGCCCCAGCTGCAGGAAGGGTCTTCGTTTTGCCGACAGGGCTGATTTCGTTCCCGGCTTTGAATCGGTAAAAATATACAGTGTTTGGCTTCAGGCCCGTCACTTCTACATGGATGGAATGCGCAAGGCTCGGTGAAGCATGCTCGGTCCCCCGCTTGATGACCCGGCGGAAATGCATATCGGACGCAAGCTCCCAATTGACAGGAACGAGATGGGCTGGCATCCCGCCGCCATTCAATGGATCGGGTGCAAGCCGTGTCCAAAGGACGACACTGTCCGAAAGCGGGTCACCGGAAGAAACTCCAAGGGTGAATGGATAGTTGCTGAACACCGGAGCCGCCTCCACTTTGAAGCCGCCAAGGGATGAAGCAATCGCTAGCCCAAGGGACATCCCTGCAAATTTACCCGCACCATTCAAAAAGCTTCTGCGGTCCATGTTCTTCCTGAAAGTGTCCTGATCAAACTTCCTGAACAAATCATCAAAAGGCGTCTCAAATTTCATGATTTTTTCCCCTCTCAGATTAATTTTCCTTTCCGGGTCGATTATAGATTGCTAGTTTTAATTCCGTGTAAAAGTATGTAAACGCATAAACTGATCATCGGGGTTTGAGTAAGCCTTTTTTATCAGGCATTGTGGGATGGGAGGATTGGTTCAACCAATAGATTCCTATGCCGATGGAAAAATCGCGGAGATTTTCATAGTCTTTTCAGCCTGGTTTTTTTAACTTTTCCTTTATGTAAAAATTACAAAGTGAGTGGGAAGGAACCTTCCTGCCAAACTATCGATGCTTCACAACTTTAGATGGAACAGCCTGGCTGCTTCTCCTGTCGGCAAAAGGAGAACTGAAAACGCCAGCCTGCGATGAAACTGAAAAACCAGCCCTTTCAGGAGGCTGGCGATTCATCTTCTATCCTATCTGTTGCCCGGAGCGGGCTGATCTACTCCTTTTACATGATGCCTGTGTCCATCATCCTCTGACGTATAAAAATCATAGTAGTGGACGTGCATCCCATTCCCCACCGGAATGGCTGGCCCCGAATAGGCTTTGTAATGATGGGTGTGCCCGTTCTCAAACACCACATACCCTTCTGTATAGTGGATGTGGCTGCTATGGTCCTCTGTAGGGATTGGAGGAGAAGTCACATCCAAACATTGATGCACATGTCCAGCCTCCACAGAGGTATAGTCCACCGATCCGTGAGTATGATGCGGGACAAACCCATTAACGAAGTCGTCTTTCCCTACTTTCGCCATTCTCCCACCCCTAAAAGGTTATTGGCCTTGTTCAGCCATGATTTTCTTGTCCAGCCTTCCTTGCAGCACATGGATCATATACAGGAAATGTTCCGCTTCCCTGACGACGTGGTCGGCCAGCAACGGATTGATCACATTGCGGATTTGGCAGGAACGGATCAGATCCAGGCCAGCTTTCTTGAAATCCCTTAGTTCCGAGGCCGCGCTCTCGCTGTCTTTGTTCATTTTCCCGATGATTGGGTATGTAGGGTGCTTTCGATATAGCATGGATTCTACATCCCTTGCCTGGTTCAGGAGCGTTTCAAAGTCATCTCCAAATTTCCTCGCTGTATTGACAAGATTTCTTTCAGACTGATCGAGAAGGGCAGATATGAAGCGGGAATGCTCCATCATGATGCGGAGCCAGAACACATTTTCACTGATGATCGCATCTTGGATAGGGTCAAGGATGCCATCGTTGAATTTTTTCAGCGTCCTCATGAAGTATTCGGCTTCCCTAGCGATATGATCGACGAGCAAGGGAAAGTTGAAGCCGCTTACCTTGCAGTTGACGATGAGGATGAGCAGGTTCCTTTTGAAGTTCCTGAATCCATGGGCCAGTTCGATGCTCTCCTCATTCAGTTTCCTGACTGCTTCAGTATTCTTTGGTGCCTGATAAGCTTTTCTCTCCTGCTGTTCAAAATAAGTATGAAACCTGTCTGTTTGCTGGATCAACTGCGTATCCTTGCGGTTGAACCCCTCTCCCAGGAACAAAGCATGCTCTTTCATGATCCTGAGCCAGAACCGATTTTCCGTAAGTGACCGTTCAATGAACATCTGTTCATCAAGAGACTCGGGTTTCGCAGCGAACGATTCCGGTGACTGCAGCATCTGATTGAACTGGTCCCTGCTCACATGTCCTGGCAGCGGAGGCTGATAGTGCATCGGTATTCCCCCCTTCATAGCAAATTTCATATTCATTGTATTAAGGGGGCCAGGAGAATATGCTAATAGCTTTCAATCAAAATGAACCCTTCGAGTGGCTGGTGCTAACGAGGCGAATGGCGCAGACGGGGAAATAACGGGCAATCTTCTTTTTACTGGATCACGGTCATCTTAAAAATAGCGAAAGGAGGAGGCCTGGCTTGCTGGCCGGGCGCCGCCACTGCGGAAACCGACCAGGATACCAGGAAGAAAACAGATTCTGGCCACCGAAATTAAAAGGGAGCCAGTCCCCTAGGACGGGGCGGCTGGCTCCTTTTTCGTTAATAGGTGTATTCTATATTGTTGATGAGTTTTCCCCAATCGATGGTGAGTTGCGGCTGTCCGGACTCCGCTTCTCTGCCGCATGCTTCAATGAATTGCTGGTCGTTCACATAGGAAGGATTGCCTGAAATCCTGCCCTGGATGGTACCTTTAATATATAACTTCCCCTTTAAATTGATTGATTTGGCAGAGAGGTTGCCGGCTACACACATCTTTGAATTTTCATTGATATTCAATTGATTGCCAATGGCTGCACTGCCGCCGACATACAGGCTGGACTCATTCAAGTCCAGATGTTTCATGACTTTCAGGCTGCTTCCGACAAATGCCCCGGTATCTTGCCAGAGCTCCAGATGGCCGTCAAAAGTGGCAGAGCCTTTCACTTCTAAAATCGAAGCAGTCAGGCTATTCATATTCTTGTCGATCGAGAAGGATCCGTCCGTGTGCAACTCGATGTTCTCCATATTATTCCCATTCCCGCCCATTACGAGGGATCCTGTGGAATAGATTGTTTTTCCTGAAAGCCGATTGTAATTCGCAGTATAGTTTCTGGATCCATTGATCAAGATTTCCTGGCAATCAACGTTCAGGCTCCTTGGACTTTGACAATAGGCTGATACACCTTCCGGATATGGGATCACGCTGAAATCCGGGAGCACATAAGGCGGACCGCCCTCACCGGAACCCGGGCCTGGATGGCCAGTTGGATCCACTCCTGATATTGGGATGTCCAATTTCGCCCCCAGTTCCGCTTCTTGTTCTCCTTCCTTCCCTTCGCTGTCATAGACAATCCGGATGCCTTTGGAATGTTGCTCGATCACAAGGTTCTTTATCGAAAAAGAGGCATCTGGCTGATCTTCCATTGTAACGGCCTGTTCCACTCCATCAAGGTCCGTTTGCAAGGAATCGGCCATCAAGGCAATGGCTTGATCTGTGTAAAATCCCTCCGGCCTGCCCTTCTTTTTTTCAAAGTCGGCAAGCATGATCGCCATGACTTGATCATAGACGGCTGGCTGATTTGAAATATAGGCGTTGTTGACGGCAGCCTGGAAATAGGATATTCCCATTTCGGCAAGCGCAACGGCTTGGCTGTCATCCTCAATGCTGTTATTTTGCTTTGTGCTGTTATAGGAATGCGCGAAGATTGTCATTCCGAGCGACATGAAAATGACAAACATGACCAGGACCGTCAGCAGTGCATATCCTTGTTCGTTTTTCCCAGCGTCCATCAGTTCCCCTCCGCCTTCAGCCTATATAGAAAAGTATCGATGACAATCCGGTTTTCTGGATTGTTTTTATCGTAAATCGTCAGGGTCAAAGGAAGATCCTCAAGGTTCGGGTCAATGTCCCCAGTAAAGTCAACCTCAAAGCACATGCCTGGATGGCTGAATTCTTCCTCGCCCGTTACACCTTGTTTCGTGAAATCGACCTTTACCTTGCAAGGGGATGCCGAAACCTCATATACGGTTGAGGTTTGATGGATTCGCGTCAATTTCGCGGAAAAAATATTCGCTTCCTGCTGCATCTGATTCTTCGAAACAGCCCTTGCCGAATAGTCAAGGCCCTGGAAAAACACCTGCCAGATCAATAAACCGACAAAAGAGAGGATAGCCAGGCTGGCCAGTACCTCTACCAGTGTCAAACCGCGTCCATTCCGTAACATGCCATCAACCTCCTTATTGATCAACGATAAGATAGCCGTGGGTTTCACTGATTTTTTCATTCTTTTGATCAAGGACTTTTATATGGACCAGGTGCGGCTTGGCAGGCGCGGAATCCAGGTCGGCAGCCTTTTTGATCCTGATCTCTCCTATGTATTCACCGATGTCCGTCTGGAAGAAGTAATAGCCGCCTTCCTCTTTTACAAACGATGCTGGCCTGTTTTCTTCCGAAGGATGCTCAAGGAACACCTTGGCCTCCATTGAGCCTTGCCAGGATGCAAGCAGCTCCCGTGCCGCATGGATTCCATTCGACTTCGTTTCATTCTTCTCGATCAGCAAACCGGCCTGTGGGAAGAGATTCATCACAGAAATAAGCACGAATGATAGAATCACGATGGAAAGCAGGATTTCAACAAGCGTCACACCTTTTTCATCTGCCAGCATTTAACCGCTCCCCCCGCTTACGTCTTTTACTATGATTATAGCACTAGAGACTATTTATCTAGTGTGATTTCCATAAAAAACGGCCAATCCTAATTTGGATTAGCCATGTCTTAACTTTCATTTTTGTCTTTCAATCGGCAATATTTCTTTTCCACAGAGAAGGAGGTCCTGCCAAGCTTATCAGCAATCTCTTTAAATCCCATTCCCTGCCGTATATATTCCAATAGTATAGTCTCCTCGCTTACGGTCCATGGTTTATAGCTATGCACTTTTTTGGGCTTCATTCTTTCCGCTTCAACCCATTCCGGTTCAGGAGGCAGGACGTTTTTTTCAAGCAATGCCAAGTTTACCTTTTCACGATGGTGATAGCACCATTCCCAAAAATCCTGAATATCGATAAAGGTAAATCTTTTTTTTGTGTGCGTAATCCTTTGCCTTGAATTTAATCCATGTCTTTTTATCCAGCACATCACAGTGTTCCTATCCACTTTTAAGGCTCTTGCCAGTTCACCAGCAGTAATCATACCTGTATGGGATTTAGTATTAGAGGAGCCAAATTTCCTATTCATAGTGACTTCAAGTGTTTTAACAGACCTCCCCATTTTTTTGGCGATAGTAGTCAATGGCAATGAACCAAGATTTTCTTCAAGATACTTCAATTCTAATTGATTTTTACTCACAGAAACTCAATTTCTCCTTTCATCCCTAACAGTCAGGCCGATATTTATTCCTCTTTCTTCCAATTAATCCAGATTATCTGCTGAGCATATATACATTCAGCGAATATCCCATGTACCAGACGCCCTACCTCTGTTATCTTTATCAACGCGGCTTTCCCGGCCCCAGCTTCTTCAATTACTTGAAGCCATACATTGATGTTCTCTTGAAAGCCAGGCTCTCCATCTTCTTTAAATGTTTCATCCCTATTTCAAATCGATCAATTCATCAAACTCCAAAATGCTCTTCAAATTAAGCAAACATACAAAAGTATCAAGTTTTGCTATTCCCTCTATATATTCACTTCCTGGTCCGGAGAAGGGTTTGATTTGGAATCCATCCGATTTACTGCCCAAGTCTATGACATCATTTGCTGTGTCAACTGCCAGGCCAATATTGGCTCCATCTATCTGAACAAACAATACCTTTGTATTTTCGGACAGCGAGGTATGGCCGAGCCCAAGCCTTCTCTTTAAGTCTATTATGGGAAAACTGCCGCCCCTTAGTTTGATCACTCCTAATATGATGTCATTGACTTGCGGGACGGAAGTTATTCCTGATACTTTTTCAATCGATTTTACCAAGCCAATATCCAAACCAAAGTGCTCTTGCCCTAATTGAAAAACAATAATTATCCTTCTCTTTTCAGATTGCTCCACAACTGGTTCTCTCCATTTCAATGCGGTCCGCTGCTTTTATTTGTCCTGCAAAAGGTACAGGTTAAATCGACCGCCATTGTCAAATGCCTCAGTTATTACCAAAGACCGGTATCCTGGAATCTTTTTTCTTTCACAATATCCAAGATAGCATCCCTAATACATGAAAATTCCTACTTTCTCGGCAAAAAAATTAGGCAATAATGCCTAAATTAGAGAATAAGTCTTTTTTACTGATTTTTAAATCAGTATTTTTCGGGTTTTCCGTTTTTTTAATCAACAAAGGGAAGTATTCGACAAAAAGCGACTAAATCAAGTTAAAGACATGATTGAATTTAGTTCCGCCTCTTTTATCACATTGCTTGATGAATCAATGGCATTGCGGCCCAGCCCATATAGAACCGCAAGCCAGGAATTCATCACTTCATCTTCATAAGGTGTATTTTTCAGGATTTCAATAGAACTAACCAGGAGTTCAATGGCTTTTCTATATTCTTTGTTTTTGATTCTAAACAATGCTTCATTTCTCATATGAAGGGCTAAATCGATTCTCCCTTCAGTTTCCCCCGCTAATTGATCAAGACAAAGCTGGGTCTGGTAATAGAGATTTTCTGCTGCTTCTCCATTGGAACTCAGGATTTCTGTATAACAATAATAAGATAAGATCCTTATTTTTTTCGAATCATAGTCGGAACAAAGACTCAACGCTTCATCCCAATGAGATTTCGCTTTTACGTATTTTTTTTCTTTAAAATAACTAAATGCGATTGCGTGATGACAGTCCCTTTTCAGCTCCCTATTATCATTTATCCTGTTAAGAATTTCTATTAACCGGTCTCTTGATTCAGAAAAGTAACCAAGATAGAGGTAGGACAAGGCAAACCGATAAGTGAATGACAGATAGTCTTTCTCTGGACAATTCGAATCTGCGAGGATTTCCTGCATTTTTTCAGATAATAATACAATGTCCAGATATCTCTTTTCCTTAAATAACGCAGATGAATAATACTCCAATATTGTAAAATGATTTACTTTAAATGGAATCATCATGTCAAACATTGGACGGGTGAACCATATATATTTATGTAAACTTGTATGATTATTTGAATATAGGTAAAATTCCTCCAATAAGTTGATTTGAGATTTTTTTGGAATCTCACTCATCAGCTTTTTTACTAAATTCAAAACCTTGCTGCGCTTATATTTCGATTTCCAAATTACATAATAGAACATAGCCCTGATATTTATTTGAAGGTTTTTTGGCGTTGGGTTTCCTTTGACTGTTCTTACTAATTTTCTCATTACTTTATTGGAAAAGCTGCTTCGATCAATAAGTAGCAGTTCAAGTAAATCCAATAAATCCCTGGGCTCATTAATATGGTTCAAATAGTCCTCCAATAAATCATCCCATGTAAGTGAAAGAGTATGATTCAGATAATTGATTACGGAAGGACTTGGTATTCTCTTTGCATTCTCGAGTTCACTAATTTGCTGCGGAACTACTATATATCCATATCTGAGATGAATTTGTTCACATAGCTGTTCTTGCGACAAACCCAGAGACATTCTTTTCAATTTGTAATTTAATCCAAGCACCTTATCCATGGAAAAACCTCCTCAGAGATCCGTTTGTATTTACTGAACTAAAGGGTAGCAACAAACAGGAAGTGTCATCCTCTTTATCTGAATGAATTTTTTTATTTATATCGTTATTATATAGGAAATTAATTACCATCTTATTTGAAAGAAAATTAATTAAAGCTAAACGAACCTTTATCCCTAAATAAATTACATAAAATAGCAATAAATTTAATGTTTACAAATGACGGTGACGAATCCTGAATTTTTACCATAGATACAAGTCTTACCTGGAGAAGGAAAAAGCGTGGTTTTCATGTGTGCTTGATGAGGCTAAGCGGACTGGACTGCTTGGCGATCGGCTGACCCGTTTTGCCGGCAGAGGTTTGATGCTGACGGTCTTTGCCCTCATACTTATCGCTTATTACCTCGATTCGATGTCCATTTTTTCGATGTCGGTCTATTCGGTTATCGCTGGCATCCTGCTGGTCAGGAGCTGGCTGAAACCCTCATTTTCGGTACCAGCAAATGGAGCGCTAGGGCAAGAACCGCAGCCAGGAGCAGCCATCCAGCCAGGTTTTCATCGAAAGTCATTAGAGAGGCAATCAATGACACGGCATAGAAGAGGATGGCACGCATTTTTCCCTTTTATCGGGAGATGCCCTATCCATCAAGGCAGACATTCTTTTTTTCAAAAAGCAGCTTAAAAGGGAGGGAATCCCCCAGACCCTGAGTGGAAGTGAATTGGACAAGTGGGCGGTTCGCGCCCTCCTTCTTGGAGGAAAGAAACAGTTGAAAAACGGCATTATTTCAAAGGAAACCGCAGCGGCCTCGCCTCTTTCCTTCCTTATTGCTGAAGGCCGTGAAGAGGACCCATTTAGGTACGATAAGGAAAAGGATCAGGTTCAGTGCCCCGCTGGCCAATGGACGATTAAAAAAGCTAAACCGGAAGAAAGAATACCGGGACCAACCAAATGATGACCTATTTCTTTGACATCAACCTCTGTAAGGAATGTCCAATGAGGGATGGTTGTTATAACGGCGGCAAAAGTAAGACCTACTCCATTTCCATTAAGTCAGAAGAACATAAAAAACAAATGGAATTTCCCGAGTCATCTGAGTATAAAGAAAGAAAAAAGGTCCGCTTACGAATTGAACACAAGAACTCGGAAATGAAGAGAGCGCATGGGCTAACCATGGCCAAATACCGTGGTCTCTTTGGTATGCGCATTCAAGCCTTCTTGACGGCATTTACCGTCAATGTGAAGAGGATGATAAAGCTTGAGGAGACCCTCCAGTAATCCCCAAAGGGGATTAGATGATATCAATTACAAAAACAGCACCCAGTATATGTAAAAAAACTGGTGCTGTTTTTTAGTACTTAGATATGAAATATTCACCCATTTTGCAGGGCTATCGATTATATCTGATTCTTTTGCTTTGAATTTGCAGTCTTCTTAAACTTAAGCACCCGATAATTTAAGTGCATTGATTCACAATCCGGCTTATAAAATAAGCTCCGATAAATGGAACAAGGACCCAATTAAGGTCCTTATTTCTGAAAACACAGTAGTGAACTAGATAGTTTACTCATCAGTCAGAATTTAAAATCAAATTCCCATTAGAATCGAATTTAGACCAGCCATCTTCTAGACTTGGATAATGCATACCTTTTTCAATTGAACTCCCACCATTCATAGTGGGTGATTCAAATACGATAAGCAAAACACTGTTCGTATTTCTATCGTACTCGTATTCATATATCAGATTTGGTTCCTCAGCAAATTTATAAACAATCATCCATCTTCCTGTTTTAAAGTCCCTTGATGACCTTTTTTTGTATCCTTGCTCCAAATCTACTTTCTGAGCTTCCATATATGTATCAATTCTATCTTCTGCGATATTCTTGTAACCAGGAAAATTCACATACCAAACAATAAAACAGACTAAAAAAAGGACAATTGCAGTAATCCCAATAATCACCTTTTTCTTCACAAGAATCACCCTTAGTGTAATATTACACTAATTATAACATAAGAAATAATTCTACTTTACCATAAAAATCGAGTTATTATATTTTTGAACACAAAATAATAACCCAATTAACACATCTTTTAACAAGTGTACATAAATGATTGGACGCTCGCGAATTTGTATGCTCAAAGTGGTACTAATTAACAAGATAAATCCATGTAAAATGACCGAAATCATTGAACTATTAACGAAAAAAAGAGGTGCGAATTAGCGTGCTAATTCCACCTCTAAAAGCCTGGTTATTTCCGTTTTTCTCCCTATCAACCGAACGGGTTATTTTCCAAGTTGGGATGGTTTTTAATAAAATCAGAGAATCTTGACTTTTTCTTCATTCGCTTTACGGATTTCCTCGATCAGCTTGCTGGCTTTTTCTTCTTTCTTTTGGGCAATCACCTGCTGCTCCAGCTGCGGCTTTACCTTTTCGAATGGTTCCGGCGTTTGCTTCTGGCTTTCGGTCTGCTTTTTATATTGTTCATAAATCGATTGGACCTCCTGATCGGAAACCTCGATCTTGCCAATCTTGCTATCCATGTATTTCATGACCATCATTTGCTGTTCCAGCTGGGTTTTCAGCTCTTTTTCGGTCAGTTTATTCTTTTTCAGCGCGTCATCGAATTGCTTATCGTTTTTGAATCCGGATTTGATTTTTTCCAGTTCCGCATCCACTTCTTTTTGCTCAACCGCTATGCCGTCATTCTCCGCTGTTTGCAGAAGCAGTTCAGCATTGATCATTTGATCCAGAACCGACTTTTCCAACTTTTTTTTCATTTTGCTGTCCATTTTGTCAGGAGGCATTCCCTGTTGTTCATAGGTCGACTTTGCGGCATCAAGTTCTTTCTTATACTCTTTTTTCGAGATTTCCTCTCCATTGACGGTCGCGACCAAATCCTCTTTCTTCTTTTTATCCGCCTTTCCTTCCGGGCTTCCGCTGCCGCATGCGGCCAGCACAAGAACAGCTATGCTCAAAGCAAGGATGCTTGTAAAGATTCTTTTCATTCCTGATCAGTCCCCTTTCATTAAACATGTCCGTCATACTAACATATTTTCCGCCTGCAAAACGAACTGTAAATGAATCGTTATACGATTTTAATATTTTTATAGCGGATTTAATATTTGTAAGTAATTCTTCCCACCATTCAGCGATGAAGCAGGAGAACCGTCCCCGTGCGTCGGGTTGTATGCCAGGACGTTTTTCCTGTTTATTTCGTTTTGCGAAGTAAATAGTATACTTTTATTTCTGAATATTCTAATATTTATCTTGTAATGAACTATGCCAAGGAGTGATCGAGTATATGAACAAGAAAAAGGTTATGACTGGATTAAGTGTACTTGCACTATGTGCCGGCCTGGCTTCCCCTTCGCTGGCATCCAATTCCCCTAATGGGAATCTGACCAATGACCAACAAGTTTACTCTGTGAAAGGCTTTACGAATCATGCGGAAATGGCCAATCGTCTCCAGGAAATCGCCCGGAACAGCCAGGGAAGGGTTGCCCTCGAAACTGTGGGGCAATCGAACAGAGGAAGGGAGATCTACCAGGCGAGGGTAGGTACCGGGGACAAAGTGGTCCTGATCGAAAGTGAAATCCATGGCAATGAAAAAACAGGGACGGAGGCTATCCTGAACATTCTTCAATACCTGGGTTCCAGCGACTCGCCTGAAGCGAAGAAAATCCGCAGTGAAATCACCCTCGTTGCCTTGCCTAAAATGAATCCTGACGCTTCCGAGCTGGATCGGCGCGGAAACGATCTGTCATGGGCCGAAGTCGTCGAGGATTTCCCTCAGCTCGCTTCGCTCTCCGGTCCAACCTGGAATTACTATACGGATCGTATCCTCCAGGATCGGGACTATTTCGGCAAGCCTGGTTTCGATGTCAACCGTGACTTCAACCCGGATTTGGATTATGTGCCAAAAGCAGAGGATATGCCTGGCAAGTCCAGTGAACCGGGATGGTACATCACACCGGAAGCGCAGACTGTCCGGGATGTGTACAAGTCATTGAAGGACGAGTTCGGGAAGGTGGATGTGTTCATCGACTTGCACCATCAGGGACAATACTACGTGGAAGGAACGGACGATCTTGTGACCATGTCGCTATCTGGTGAATTCGTCCCGGATCCCCGCACACCAGAAGGCGCCAAGTATTCTGCTTACGCAGGGAACTATGAAGGGGAGTTTTCAAAACAGCTGAACTTGGCAGCTTACAATGCCCTCCAATCTATTGGAGCCAGCTCGCCATTCAACAACATCACCCTTTACCAGCGGAACCTCGACCTTCCGGGTACTGCCCTCGGCAGCTTTGCCCTGAATGGAAGCGGAACGGTATTATTTGAAGTGAGGGGCCAATCCCACACCCTTGGCCAAAAGAAAAAAGGCCAGCTTGTCAAAGCAGTCGAAACCGGCCTGTACGGAATCATCAATGGTGTAGCGGATGGAAGTGTCTACGGACTCAACCCTGACGACTATGAAAAAATCCCTGAGACAGCCTATCAGCCTGGCATTTGAATCATTGATTGAAAAGGAGAGTGGACCGGTCCACTCTCCTTTAATCCGGGGCTGCCTTTTGATTTTTTGTGAAGAGGATACGCTTGGTCCATAGCCATGCATTGGACTGGCATATGGCATACTGCCTGCAGATCGGCTGATTATCGTGGCGCCAGGCTGAGATGACAATGCATAATTAAAATCCCTCGGATTGGCCGGGGGATTTCCTTTTTTATCGGATCGAATTAAAAAGCACCCAGAATGCATGACCGGGAACAGCGCTGCGCCCATCAAATCATTCTTCAGGAGGAGTGATCACCCCCTGCCTACATTTCGATGGAACGATAGTCATGAGGGTCGATTCTTCTTAGCATCTGGAGTTCTTCTTTTGTCGGTGCCGGGGTGTATCTGATTTGGTCATAAATCAGCTTGAACCCGGTGTTCTCTTGCACTTCCTGCAGCGTTGAGGTTGGGTGGATGGTATCAAGCTGGAGTTTCCCGCCCTTGAATTCAAACACGCAGAGCGGGGTGACGATTTTCCACAGGTTCCCTCGGGTGGTGACAAAGTCTACTTTTTCGACAAATGTCCGGATGTCGTGTTTAGTCCTCCAGATAATCGCTTTTTTCGCGGTCGGGATCAGCACTGCACTCCCGGCTCCGCCTGGAAGGCGAAGCTTTGGGCGGTGGTACTCGCCAATGACCGAAGCGTTGACATTCCCATTGATATCAAACTGGATTCCTCCCAAAAAAGCTACGTCCAGCCTGCCTCTCATCGACAGGTCGAAGACTTCCTCCAGAGGGAAGTAAGCCTCGCCGCTGTCAAGCAGGTCTGCGCCTGCCGAAGAATAGGATGCCTTTTGGATGGAGCTGGGATTCACGCCGCCAGGAATGTTCAAATGGACGAGGCCAGGGGCGTGCATCTGCCTGGCCATGCTCATCGCGACCATAGGCAGGTGGGAGGATACTCCATGGAACACAGTCTCTCCATCCCCAAGCATATTGGAAATGGCACATGTCATGATGTCGACTGGGCGATACATTTGGGTCATGATCTGATCGCCGTCCTTTCTCCTGAGTGATCGCGAGATACATAGTTTGATAGATATTTTTTTATTTCTTCCCTGTTTTTCAAGCCCAAGAAAGACACAAGGGCTTTTTCATCGATATCGTATTTCCTGTGGCAGGAAGTCGGACTGGCACCCTTCGGCGCATGTACGACAGCGCTGACCAAAAACCCGGGAATGTCCACATATTCTGCATTCAATTTCATCTTGCTTGAAGGAACGATTTGTTCGGTTGTGATCAGCACCTTTTTGGCTGCCCTGCTGATCAGCACATCTTCGAATTTCGGTCCGTAAATCCTCGCATTGCCATTGGCGTCGCATTCCTGGACATGGATGACAGCCAGATCAGGCACAATCGTTTTCACAAGAGTGACAGGCTCCCCGCCGAAAGGATCCTCAACGACCATGAAATAATCATTCTTGTCCAGCAGCTCCCCCGCGACCAACCCTTTTACCGGCATGAAAGGGACATTCATCTGGGCGCCGCGGAGCGCGCAAATGACCGTATAGCAGGCATGCTCATTCCCTTTGACGACACCGTCCTGGACCGCTTTGCGGTAGTGGGAAGCAAGGCCGAACTTCGTTTCATAACTGACAAAGCCGGCATCGACCGTCGAGACACTGCCCATGGCACAAAGAAGGTCAATGTCATGGGCACCTGCCGTTTTGACGATTTTCAGCTCCTTCCTTCCCTGCCTTGCGATTTCCCTGACGAAGGCCATCGGGGCACGGTGAAGGACGTTCCCGCCGAACGCAACCGTATCCCCATCTTTTAACAGAGCCGCCGCATCGGTTAAACTCATTACTTTTCCCATAAAATCACCACCATTATTTCACTGCATTGCAGGCGATGTGGACAGCATCCCATACACCGGCGAAAGGCGGCGCATAGCATAGGTCAGCCATCCCGAGGTCATCAGCGGACATATTCGCATGGATGGCGACAGCAAAAATATCGATTCGCAAAACGACTCCTTTGTTGCCAACAGCCTGCGCTCCCAAAATCCTTCTCGTACGCTTCTCGCAAATCAGTTTGATCCAGATTGGCGTTTGATTTGGATAATAGCCAGGATGGTCCGCACTTTCCACAAACACGGTCGTATATTCGATCTTTAAGTTCTTTGCATCTTCTTCGGACATTCCTGTCCTCGCCATTTCAAGGTCGAATACCTTGATGGCCGCGCTTCCAAGGGTCCCGATGTATTTCAAATGGCTGCCAGCAATGTTCGCTCCTGCCAATCTTCCGCATTTGTTGGCATTTGTGCCGAGCGGAATGTAGCTGTTTTCTTCCATTACCTTGTTATAGACAAGCGCGCAATCGCCCGCTGAATAGATACCTTCGATATTGGTGCGCATTTCCCTGTCGATGATGACAGCACCATTCTCGGAAAGCGCGATCCCGGACCCTTCCAAAAAGCCCGTTGCTGGCCTGACTCCCAAGGACAGGAGGACCAGGTCGGCTTGATAGGTCCCCTTATCGGTTTGAACACCCTCCACCTTGCCAGTGCCAATAAAGCCTACCACCTTCTCGTTCAGGTTAAGCTGGACGCCTTGCCTGACCAGTTCTTTTTCTGCAAGGTCGGTGATTTCCTTATCGAATGTCCGCATGATCCGGTCAGATAATTCGATGACACGGATGTTCTTGCCCAAATGTCCCATCGCTTCGGCTACCTCGATTCCAATATAGCCTCCCCCGACGATGACAACATTCCTGATCTCTGGCTGGCTGGCAATCTCCTTTAGCCCAATCCCATCCTCCAATGTCTTCAGGACATGGATATTATCAAGCTCCCTGCCGCTGAATGGCGGGACAATAGGATAGGTGCCCGTGGCGACCATCAGCTTGTCGTAGCCGTCAAGGAACATCCTGTTGCTCTCAAGGTCGCGGACCATCACCTGCTTCTTCTCGGGGACGACCTTGACAACTTCATGCTTAAGGAAAATCTCCATTCCCATTGACTCGAACTGCTCCTTCGTCCGGGCGATCATTTTTGTGTAATCATCATTCTCACCAGAGACATAGTATGGCAGTCCGCAAGCACCATAAGAAAGGAAGCTCCCTTTTTCATAGACGGCAATCTGTGCGTCCCGGTCCATCCTCCTCAATTTGGAAGCTGCCGACATCCCTGCCGCAACCCCGCCAATCACGATAAGCTTCATAGACTATTTCTCCCTGGAATTTATTTTTAGGATTTCATCCTCAGCTGCTTTCAGCGCATCACCAGGTGCCAAATCCCCCGTAAACGCCTTATGGATATGAGTATATAACGGCGCTAGCCTTTCACCTGCATCCTCCATCTTCGGTAATGGCCTGGCGTATTCCCTGATTGAATGATGCAGCACAGGATACCAGGGATGGTCCTCGCGATTTTCCTCATAAGACGACTCCCTGACCGGCGCGCCTGAATAGCTCCCGACAATCCTGTCGATTGGCGGGGAAGAAAGATAACCGAGGAATTCGTTCGCCAATTGTTTATTGGCCGATTTCTTATTGATGGCAAAACCCCAGGTCACGTTCCATGCAGTGCTGATCGCAGCGAAGCCGACATCCTCTTTTTCAAGGCAGCGATCATCCATGACAAAACCAAGCTGGCCGCCCCAGGTGATCGCCAGTGCCGCTTGCTTTTTCTGAAAGCTTTCCCTCACCTCATCATTTCCATACATATGGACATGCCTTGGCGCGAGGTCCTTTAGGGACAGGTACTTTTCGAGTGCCTTGATCCCTTTTTCCTGGTAAAAGCAAGGTTCGTGGGTATGCTCATCGAAGGCATCGATTCCTTCGCTTCTCAAATAAGGGAGGAAATCAAGGAAAATTTCGCTTTCATGCGCCTTCATGCTGATGCCTGCCATTCCATCCTCGCCATGGAGCCTGGAAGCAAGGGAAATGACAGTATCCGGATCGACCACTTCTGGGAGCGGGCCGCCAAATGCTTTTTCAGCTGCGGACTTCCGGTAGAGCAAGACGTGGCCATCACAAAAGGACGGGTACAAGTAAGGTTTTCCGTCGAGAGTCAGTTCCTCCCGGATGGGTTGGAGGATATCCATGCGATTGTAGGACGGAGTATCGGGAAAGGCCACTTCATCAATATAGCCTTTGGTTGCGAAGTCCTTCGGCCAGAGATGGCCGGCAGCCATCACGATATCAAAGTCCGCCTTCCCTTCGAGCGCCTCGATCATCCTTGGATAGTATTCCGCCCATGGAACAATCTTGAAATCTACCATTGTATTCTTCACTTCATTGAATGTGCCAATAATCCTGTAACGCTGATCGGTATAGGCATAGACAGCGGGATCAGCGACCGCCAGAACCCTTAATATTGGAAACATTTAATCTGCACCACCCGTCAACCTAATCTTTTAAAATCGGATCGTGATCGAGGATCCCAACTACCACAGCATCTACTGGTGCTTTCCTGCTCAGACCGTGCTCAACGGCACTGCCTCTGGTCACAAGGACTAGTTCCCCTTCTCCAGCGCCAATTTCGTCCGCTGCGACAAGGCAGTCTTCCTTGCCGCCGAAATAAGGCTGGATGACGAGAAGCTTGAACCCTTGCAATTCCTGGTATTTCCTTGATGACACTACACTGCTGACAACCCTGCCAATCATCATCATCTACTCCCCCTTTTAGGGAATTATTTTCAACTCTTCATTCCCTGCAAGCCCGAATGCATTGGCATCGTCTGTATCGATATGCATATCCAGCGCATAATTGTCCCTCACGCGGATGGTCACCTGGCCCATGAGACCGCCCTTTTCCCCTTCAACAACGACAGATACCTTCTGCTGATCGGATACGCCGAATTGGGCAGCGTCCGCTGGCGTCATATGAATATGGCGGTCAGCGATGATACAGCCTTCATGCAATTCGACCTTCCCGCGTGGCCCGATGATGGTAATCGGCGAAGATCCCTCGATGTTTCCAGACTGGCGGACAGGCGGATTGAGGCCGAGCTTCCTGGCATCGGTCCTCGCGATTTCCACCTGTGTCTGATTCCGCAACGGGCCAAGGATCCGGACTTTTTCAATCGTGCCCTTGGGACCTTGGATCGTTACTTGCTCATGGCAGGCAAATTGCCCAGGCTGCGAAATCTCCTTCATCTTTGTCAGGCGGTAACCTTCCCCAAAGAGTTGGCTGACATGATCCTGTTGAAGATGGACATGCCTGGCAGAGATGTTGACAGGCACGTATTCCCTGCGGGAAGGCTCACTTAAAAGCTTGTGTTTCCTAAGTTCGTCAACGACTGATTTCGTAATTTCAACCAATAACTCTGATTGATTCACAGCATTCATGTTTACTTCAATCCAGTCATCAATTTCGCAACATCACCATGCGGCCTTGGGATGACATGGACGGCCACCAATTCCCCCACCCGCTGTGCCGCTTCCGCTCCAACTTCTGTCGCAGCCTTGACCGCGCCAACCTCACCGCTGACAATGACAGACACAAGGCCGGAGCCAATTTTTTCGCTGCCTACGATTTCGACGCTTGCTGCTTTCAGCATGGCATCTGCCGCCTCGATTGCTGCTGTAAGTCCTCTTGTTTCAATGATTCCTAATGATCCACTCATGTTTTTCGCCTCCAGTTTTTTATTTTTCCATAGGCATGTCATATTTGACTGTTGATTTCCGCTTCAAGCACTTCGCTTTCCGCGGGCATACCGGGGATCCTCCTCAGCGCTCTGCGCTTCACGGAGCCCCCCTGCCCTACAGCCCCGCCGGAGTCTCCGTGCCTTCCGCTCCAAATCTTCTCAAAAATCAAACATAACTCTTCGATAAAAAAAGAGATTATAAGTTTGGCAGAAGCTTTGTAATATCGCTGTGCGGTCTTGGGATGACATGGACGGCCACAAGCTCTCCGACACGCTGTGCTGCTTCCGCTCCTACTTCTGTTGCTGCTTTGACTGCTCCAACATCCCCTTTGACAATCACAGAGACAAGGCCGGAGCCGATTTTTTCACTGCCGACAATTTCAACATTCGCTGCCTTCAACATGGCGTCTGCCGCCTCGATTGCCGCTGTGAGTCCTCTTGTTTCGATTAAGCCGATTGATTCATTCATCATTTTTCCTCCTCGATATTATTCACTTTGGCCGATTTTCCTTTTGCCTGTCTGTCGCCTTCTGCTTCGATTGCATCCTTATCTGGTCGATCCTCGATGATCAGCGGACCTGAATCACGGCCCTCCTGCTGTCCTTCCTTGTTTGATCGTGCAGCAGCCTGTCCAGCCGCAGGAGTTTCCCCCCTGCCCGGGATGATGTATTTCATGATTTCCTCATGCGGATTCGTGATAGCCAGGGCCATCTTCAGCGGACTCCCTGGTTTATCCTCGCTGACCCTTTTGGCTATATCTATTGCTGCTTCTATATCCGGCACGCTGCCGCCGACAATCAGGCTGACGAGCCTGCCGCCAAGATATTTTTCGGATGAGAGGAATTCAACATTCGCCCCTTTGCAAACCTTGTCCAAAATCTCGGACGCCACAGCGAAGTATTGAGTCTCAATGACACCTATTGCTTCATACTTGATCACTGTCCACCACCTTCCGAGGGATTGATTAGCTTCCCAAGCCCTTCATAAGGCCTGGGAATGACCTTTGCCGCAACCAGCTCTCCGTGTTCGCCTGCCGCCTCCTGGCCGACGGCGATCGCATGCTGCACAGAGGCGAGATCCCCGCGGATGATGACAGCGATCATGCCGGTCCCGATCCTCTTGATGCTGCGGATCTCTACGTATGAGGACTTGACCATCTTATCCGCGCACGATAAAGCGGTTACATTCCCGACGACCTCCAGGATTCCAATTGATTGTTTCATGAGCCTCACCTCTTATCGACTTAAGCCTTGACCTTGACCTTTCCAATCGGAAGCAGCTTCTCCATGCCATCCGTCGCCGATGGGATGAGGTGGACCGAAATGTCACGTCCATCTATATATCTCGCTGCTTCGGCTTCTGCAACGTCCAGCGCGATTTCCACGTCCGATACCTTCCCGGTGAATTTCACCTGGACGACGACCGGGATCGGGGCGCTGTCGCCTGAGGCAGGATTGTTGCAGTCGATTCCTTCAATCATGATGTGCGCTGCCTTGCAGGCTTTATCCATCGCCGCAAGCGCCACACTATACCCTTGTACTTCCAATAATCCGATTGCATTGCCCATCTCCATCACCTATCCTATGATCCGAAATCCGCCTTCAGCCAATACACAGCGTCTCTGTCTTGTAAAAGTCTTCGCAGAAGTGATTCCTTCGCCTGTAGGACCGGCAATGGTCATTGTCGTGAACCCTTCACCGCCAAAACCGACACCTGCAAGGGATGAAGCATTTTTAACAAAAATGGTCGTTTCGACGGCTTTTGCAAACCGGGTCAGATGGTCCACGTTCCGGGAGTGCATGACCGCTGTATGGCGATTCCCATGCTCTGCCTTGACGGCGAGATCGATCGCCTCATCCAGCGTCTTGACCCTGACAATCGGAAGGACCGGCATCATTTGCTCCAATTGGACAAACGGATGATCGAAATCGACTTCGCAAATCAACAGCCTAATCTCTTCATTGGCGGGAATTCCTATTTCCTTCAGGAAAGCTCCCGCCGGCTGGCCGACCCATTTTTTTGCGACATGGTATTCACGCCTGTTATCGAGCGAGCAGCCACGCGCTTCCTGCTTTTCATTTTCTTCAAGCGCAAAGCCCATGACTTGCTGAAGCTGATGCCTATCAAGCATGTATGCGCCATTATCGAGCATGTGGAAAATCAGGTCATCAGCAGCTGATTCAAGGACAAACACTTCTTTTTCAGCGATACAAAGAAGGTTGTTGTCAAAGGAAGCCCCATCGATGATAGCTTTTGCCGCCTTTTCGATGTCTGCTGTATCATCGACGATCACAGGCGGATTCCCCGCTCCTGCCCCGATGGCTTTTTTCCCTGATTTAAGGAGTGTTTTCACGAGTCCGGGCCCGCCTGTCCCGACAAGCATCCTGACCTTCGGGCTGTCGATCAGCACCTGCATCGTTTCCAGGGTCGGGTTCCCGACCATCGTCACCAAGTTCTCTGGACCGCCAGCGGACGTGATCGCTTTGTTCAGCAGGCGCACCATATAGGCACTTGATTTTTTCGAAGAAGGATGGACATTGAATACCACCGCATTCCCTGCTGCCAGCATCCCGATTGAATTGTTGAGGATCGTTTCTGTCGGGTTCGTCACCGGCGTGACCGCACCAATCAAACCAAATGGAGCTTCTTCCACAATCGTCAGTCCATCATCACCCGAAAATGCCTCTGTTTTAAGGATTTCGGTCCCTGGTGTATGCAGGGCGGTCAATTCATGCTTCGCAATTTTGTCAGCGACGTTACCTAACTTAGTTTCTTCATGGACCATCTTCGCCAGCTGTTCTTTTTCATCCAAAACAGCCTGCCGTATGGCGGATAGGATCCTTTCCCTGTCCTTCAGCTGGAAATTCCTCATATAGACCAGTTGCGCGTGATGGCCGGCTTCGACAGCCTCCTCCATCCTGGAGAAAACCCCCTGGTCCCCCTGCTGGCTGGAATCCAGACCCTGGCCGGTCGTTCCGGCAGACACATGGCTGGCTGTTCCGGCAGACACTCGTCCGGCGGTTCCGGCAGATACATGGCTGCGGGCCTCCTGCGAAGGATGGACCGCCTGCTTCAACCGGACCGGGGTGTTTCCAGGGCTGCTAGCTGAAGAGGAGGGTTGGTCCTTGATGGCCGCTTCAACATTCCGTAAGACGGATTGGACTATTTTCTGTATATCCTGTTCAGAAATCTGGGTGCTCAACTTGCTTCCCCCTTACTTGAGATATTTTTTCAATACATCCTCGGTGACCTTCCTGACAATCGACTCAATCAACTCGCCTTTCTCCGCGTTCCCATCATTTCCGGCCCCGGCCGGCCCGCCAACTGCTTTTGGGTCGCAAGTTGGGATGCCTCCCGTCTTGATGCCCATCTTCTCGCGGATGTTGATCAGATCGGATATTTGCGAACAATTCAGCTCGTTTGCCTTGTTGATGATATTGTTTGAATACATGAGCATGAGAGCATAATGCTCAAGTGATTCCATCCGGTAATAAGCCTGTACCAAATCGCTCCCCCAGGTGAGTGCCCCATGGTTGGCAAGAAGCACGGCGTTGTAATCCTTGCAATATGGCGCAATCGAATCAGGGACCTCCTGGGTTCCTGGCGTCGCATATGGCGCTACAGGAACGGTCCCCAAAATAACGACTGCTTCAGGAGAAACTGGCTGATCAAGGCTGATGCCTGCAATGGCAAATGAAGTCGCGACAGGAGGATGGGCGTGCACGACTGCGTTCGCATCCGGATTTTCCTGGTAGACACGCAGGTGCATTTTCACTTCTGATGATGGTTTAAGCCTGCCTGACAGCACTTTCCCGGAAAGGTCCATTTTCACCATCATGTCCGGAGTCATGAACCCCTTGCTTACTCCTGTTGGTGTCGTCCAAATCGTATTGGGGCCAACCTTGACAGATATATTGCCATCATTGGCAGCCACGAAATTCTTGTTATATACTCTCCTGCCAATCTCGCAAATCAATTTTTTCGCCTCAAAATCTGACAAATACTTATTTGTCGCAATCATTGCTTACATCTCCTAACTTTTCAGCTGCGATGGGTCTTCAAAACCACACAAATAACCAAAAACCCAATTATACTTAATCTAATATTCTTATTTTATAGCATTTTTGTCAACGTTTATTTTTGTTTGTTTCTGATTTATTCATAAAATCCCACAAAAACAAAGAAAATACCAATAACACGGTAATTGATTCTTGTTTTTAATTTTTTTCTTCCTATAAATACTGTTTGATGATTCTTTGTGTGAATAGTAACTGTGAAAAACCAAACAAAAATGGTATAATACAAAACGACTATTGGATTAAGGAGTACTATCATGTTGCATATAACCCGAAAAAGCAAAATAAAGGAACTTGTCATCGAAAAGAAAAGCGTCACTGTTTCTGAACTGACGAAAATGTTCAATGTCACAGAAGAAACCATCCGCAGGGATTTAAAACAGCTAGAGGACGAAGGTTTCCTGAACCGCACCTATGGCGGCGCCTATATTTCCGACGGTGTCCAAAATGACGTCGATGTCAATCTTCGTGAATTCATCCATGTGGAAGGAAAAAAGAAAATCGCAGCCAAGGCTCTTTCCTATATCAAAAGCGGCGACTCGATCTTTCTTGATGCCTCGACGACATCCCTTGTCATCGCCAGCATGCTGACAAACCAAAAGCTTACCGTCGTGACCAATTCGATCAAAGTTGTCACAAAGTTGATGAATAACAGTAACATCAAGCTCGTGATCATTGGCGGCACCCTTTCCGGGTCATCATTATCGAACCTTGGCCGCACGGCGGAAACGAATATGGAGCATTATTTTTTCGACACTGCCTTCATCTCTTGCCGTTCGGTCAGCAGGCAGCACGGGATTACCGATTCCAATGAACAGCAGGCAGTCATCAGGAAAATAGCTGCTGAACACGCGAACAAAGTCTTCCTGATTGCGGATTATACAAAATTTGATAAAACGTCGTTCACAAGCATTTGCACCTTCGAGGAGATCAACACGATTATCGTTGATGAAGAACTCCCTCCAGAATGGCACAGCTTCCTCGCAGAAAAAGGCGTGCAGCTTGTCGAATGCGAATAAAAAGCCGGCAATGCCGGCTTTTTTCTTACGCTTTATTTTTGAACATATTCGGAAGGCTTTCTGTGTAAGGAGCATAGGCAATGCCATTCTCAGTGACAATCCCTGAAATCAGTTCATGGTCCGTTACATCGAAGGCTGGATTATATGTCTGCACATCCTTTGGCCCCATCGGTTTTTCATACCATTGGGTCGTGATCTCTTCAGCAGGCCTTAATTCGATATGGATGTCATCCCCTGTCTTGCACTCAAGGTCAATGGTCGATAGCGGCGCACATACATAGAAAGGGATATTATAATGCTTCGCGAGGATGGCGACCCCTGAGGTACCGATTTTATTGGCGGTATCCCCATTTGCGGCTACCCGGTCGCACCCTACCAGCACGGCCTGGACTTTCCCTTCCTTCATGACGATCGAAGCCATGTTGTCACAAATCAACGTGACATCGACACCTGCCTCCTGCAATTCCCACGCTGTAAGACGCGCCCCCTGCAGCAACGGGCGGGTTTCATCGGCAAACACCTTGAAGTCATATCCTCTTTCCTGCCCAAGGTAAATCGGCGCAAGAGCGGTACCATATTTAGCAGTGGCAATCGTTCCCGCGTTGCAGTGTGTAAGGATTCCCATCCCAGGCTCAAGCAATGACAGGGCATGCTCACCAATTGACTCGCACACCTTCTCATCTTCAGCACGGATCAATTCAGACTCCTCTTTTAAGGCACGCTTGACTTCAGAAACACTCTTTCCATTTTCGCTTTTGAGGCGAGCCTCCATCCGGTCAAGCGCCCAGAACAAGTTAACAGCAGTCGGCCTTGAAGACGCCAGATAGTCCTTCGCCTTTTTGAAGTCCTCATAAAGAGCGTCATATGAATCTGCTGCGGATTTTTTTGTCCCAAGGTAGACGCCATACGCTGCCGCGATGCCAATCGCCGGGGCCCCGCGTACCTTCAAGTAGTAAATCGCGTCCCAAATATCCTTCAATTCCTTCAGTTCAAGGAATTTCTTTTCGTTCGGCAAAAGCGTCTGATCCAGCAGGACCAGCGTATCTCTCTCGTCGTCAAGCCTTACCGATTGGATTGCATCCACTGGTTTTTCCATTCCCTTACCTCCTAGATGTTCTCGATACTTTCCTTGATCACCTTGATGAAATCTTCACCTGATCTCAAGTTGTTCCGTTCCAATATGAATCGCTTGCCCGCTGTGAGGCATAGCTTCTCCGCCGCTGAACGCATTCCTGCATCCTCTATGGAAGTGATATCCTTTACATGGGCAAGTCCAATAATCCTGCGGCACAGCTCCAGACCCGACACCGCCGCAGTATCGCGAAGCACAGTGTCTAAATAATAGTCCCTGAATCCTTCATAACGGGCTGTACGATCTGATGCATTCTCTTCCCAAGACCTGATGAACTTCTCCTTGAACAAGTCGATGATGTCGATGATCGTGTTTTGCAGGTACTCCATTTGGTCCGTCCTTTGTCCGGCATCGTCGATCGTGTACTTCGCATTGGCAAGGGCAAAGGTAAGGTTGGCGATGACATTGCCGACATCATAGCCCGCTGGCCCGTAGAACGCAAACTCCGGATCGATTACTTTCGTTGAATCTTCTTTTATAAAAATCGAACCTGTGTGAAGGTCGCCATGAAGTAGCGACTGGGCATTCGTCATGAATTCGAATTTCAGTTTCGCGGTTTCGAGCTGTAGCTCTTTGTCATTCCAGATGTGCTCCTGGACATAATCCCTTGTCGCCGGGAAAACATCATTGCGAGGGCAATCATAGAATGGCTCCGTGTAAACGAGGTCTTCCGTTATTTCACACAGTTCAGGATTCATGAAATTTTTGACGAGTTCTTTCTTTTCCTTATGCTCCATTACCACATCTGAGGTCAACAGCAGCGTGTTCACCATATAGGTGGTGATATGGTCTGCGAATAACGGAAACTTCTTATGATTGATCAACGCTGTCCTCATGATCTCATGGTCAGAAAGATCCTCCATTGCACAGCAGTTCATGATCGGGTCGTATCCGTACATCTTTGGCACAAACCCTGGCGCCAGCTTGTACTGGAGTTCCAGGATCTCGCTCTCGATCCGGTTGCGGTCCGGTGAAAGCTTGAATTCATCCGATATTCTCGCAACAGGTCCTGCCTGCTTAATGATCAGGGACTTATGATTTTTTTCATCTATTAATCTAAATACATAGTTGAGGTTGCCATCGCCGATTTCCTTGCATGAAAGCTCGGCATCGTTGTCAAAGAAATCCAGACGGGTTTTTGCATATTCGATTGCATCCGCCTCTGTCATTGTAAAATACTCGGTTGTGAAAGTAGCCATCTTTATTCCCCCACTCTACTTTTGTTTATAGTAAGTAAGCGCAAGCGCAAATGCCAATACCGTTCCTTTTACAATATCCATCGCATAATACGGGACAGACATCATGACCAATCCATTCGCAAGGATCCCAATCAGCACAGCTCCGACAAATGTCCCAAGTGCGTTCGGCTTGCCTGCCCCAAAGACAGAGAAACCGATGAAGGCCGCTGCAACGGAGTCCATTAGATACGGGGCTCCGGCATTGATTTCTGCGGTCATGACACGGGATGCAAGCACAATCCCGCCAATGGAAGCAAAGGTAGCGGATAGAAGGTAGGCCGCAATTTTGTATTTATTGACAGGGATGCCCGAAAGCCTCGCAGCCTCTTTGTTGCCGCCAATCACATACATATATCTGCCATGCTTGGTATACGTCAGGAGGATATGCACCAGGATGACAACAACAACCATGATCAGGATGATCCATGGCACTTGGCCGATTTTTGCGAAGAACGGACTGATCGTCCCCTCAGAAAAAGTCCCATCAGGCATGACCATGTTCTGGGAGACCGTCGCACCTTTTGTATATGTAAGGGCAATCCCCTGGATGATGAACATTGTCGCCAGTGTCATGAGCATGTCAGGAATCTTCATTTTCACGATCATGAAGGAATTGAGCGCGCCTACGATCAGCGCAGCAGCAATCGCCGAAAGGATCGCGATGAAAGTGTTCTGCGAAAACCACACAAACATCGATATGACAATCGCATTCGATAACGAAGCGACCGATCCTACCGAAAGGTCAAAGCCGTCGACCGTCAATGAAATGGTGATGCCAATCGCGATGATGGTCACTATCGAGATGGACCGTAGGATATTGACGATATTGTTTCCCTGGATGAAGCTCGGATTCGTTGCCGCGAATACAGCAATCAAGATAAAGATCGTAAGGATCGTTCCATATTTGTATAGAAAGTCAAAAAAATCGAACGTCTTACTTACTGTCTGTTTTGACGGAGCAGGATTTGGAACGCTCATCTTACTTGCCTCCTGTTGAATAGAATAGTAGTTCTTCTTCATTCGTTGACGCCGTTTCAAGCTCTTTGGCTATCTTCCCGTCATAGACGACATAGACACGGTCAGTGATGCCGATGATTTCAGACAGCTCACAAGAGGCGTATATGACCGCCTTCCCGCGCTGGGCAAGACCCGAAATCAGCTCGAAGATATCTTTTTTCGCCCCGACATCCACACCCTTTGTCGGCTCATCGAAAATATACACTTCCGCATCCGTCAGCAGCCATTTGCCTATCGCAACTTTCTGCTGGTTTCCGCCAGATAGGTTCTGGACTTTCGTGCTCTCCGACGGAGTCTTGATTCCCAGGCTCCCGATCATTTCCTTCGCCTTGTCCTTCTCTGCTTTGAAATCAAGGAAGCTTAGGATTTTAGCGAATCTTTGAAGATTGGCTGAACTAAGATTGCTGGATACCGATTCAGAGACAAGGATCCCTTCTTTCCTGCGTTCTTCCGGAACAAGGGCGATTCCTTGCCTTACCGCTTGATGGGGATTTTTAATCCGAAGCGGCTTTCCTTTAAGGATGATTTCACCGGCTGTTTTCTTCGTGGCGCCAAACAGCGTCTTGCAAAGCTCTGTTTTTCCAGCGCCTACAAGCCCGGCGACGCCTATGACCTCACCCGCCTTGACTTGCATGGAAATATCCTTGATGACTCCTTCATCATGCAAGCCTTTGACTTCAAGAAGCGTGTCTCCGATCATTACCTTGTTTTTAGGGAACTGGTCTTCGAGTTTCTGCCCCAGCATATGCTCGATGACCCTATTAGTCGTTGTTTCAGCGATTTTTTCCTTAGTGACGAATTTCCCGTTCCGCATCACGGTGATGTCATCGCAGATTTCGAACAGCTCCGGCAAGCGGTGGGAGATGAAGATGATGCCGACATTCCGCTCTTTAAGGTTGCGTACGATCCGGAATAATTCATTCGTTTCGGAATGGCTTAACGGCGCTGTCGGCTCATCGAGTATCAGGAACTTACAGTCTTTCAAGATTGACCTTCCGATCAGCACCATCTGTTTTTCAGCGAGCGTCAATTCGCTGACAAGCTTCCTTGTGGACACTTTTACATTCATGCTTTCAAGGATTTCTGCCGCTTTTTCGTGAATTTCTTTCCAGCTGACAATCTGCCTGGCCCCCATATCATTCACCATTTCATTCAGCATGATATTTTCACCGACAGTCAAATACGGGATCAGCGCCGTATCCACTTCCTGATATACGATCTGGATCCCATGCTGCTGCGCATCCTTAGGAGACCGGATGGTTATTTTCTCGCCATCAAGGTAGATCTCTCCCGTGTAGTGGCCGTAGGCTCCCGAGAGGACTTTCATCAATGTGGATTTCCCGGCCCCATTCGCCCCGATCAGGGCATGCGTGGTTCCGGTTTCCGTTGAGAAGCTTACATCATCCAGGGCCTTGACTCCGGGAAATTCAATGGTGATATCCTTCATTTCCAGCAACGTTCTTGTCACAGTCCTTCCCCCTTTCTGAAATGGAAATGAATCCAGTAAAGCAAACACTCTCTTACAGAGATGACCATAAGAGAGTGTGCTGCCCCTGTATCTTCAAATTATTTTTTATAGTGGTCTTTGAGTGTTTTCATCCAATCCTCAAGGAACGCATCAGAATTGCCCCAGCCATCGATGATGTTTGCCAGGCTTTGCATGTTGACAGGCTCTTTTGATGATTGGAGTGTTTTCTGGTCAATCATCGAAGGCTCCAGGTCATAGGTTTGAGGAGTTTCTTCGCCGGCTAGCTTCTTAGCCAGGATCCTCATGTTGATTTCACCGATCAGCTTAGGATCGACAGCGGCTGTATACTTCCATGGGCTACCTTTTTCCTGCATCAGCTGAAGGTCAGCATTTGATACGTCGATGCCATAAATCTTGATTTCATCCCTGCCAGCTTCTTTGATGGCACGGGCTGCACCAATCGCGAAAGCATCCCAAGTAGCGAAGATGGCATCGATCTCTCCTTTTTTATGCTTGTTCAGCATGGCGGAAACCGCGTTCTGTGTCTGGACAGAAGTGTCTGAAGCAGCGACACCGAATCGTTCAACTTCTTTTAAGCCAGGGTTCTTTTCAAGTACTTCCTTATATATGTTGTTGCGTCGGACCATCGGCGGGAATCCGTCGACCCACAGGTACACAATGTTGCCCTCGCCTTTCGTCTCCTTCACCAATTGGTCCAAAGCCAATTTTGCAAGGGCTTCGTCATCCTGGGATGTCAACGTCACGCCCTCCACATTCTTCAAATCGCCATTGGAGTCGAAAGTTACGACGCTCTTGCCAGCTTCAGTCAACTTCTTCACATCTTCTACAGTCGCAGCGTCATCACCATGTGAAATGATGAAGCCATCATAATTTTCCTGCAATCCTTGTGCAATCGCATCGTGGAATTTTGCGGTGTCGCCATTTGCCGTGAAAACATCAACCTGGAAGCCCATCGCTTCCCCTTCTGATTTGGCACCTGCAAGGAATTGGGCAGTATGGTCATCCCCGCCGATTTTCCTGATGACTTTGATTTTCATCTCATTGCCTTTCGCGAACTTCTCAGGCACATTCTCCAAGGAAACCTTTTCCTTCCCTTTAGCCGGCTCACTGGACCCGTTCGACGAACAGCCTGTCAATAAAAGGGTCATTGCCATGAATGATACTGCAGCACTTTTCAGAAAGTTTCTTTTCCTCATCTTTTTTCCCCCTCAGAATAATTGGATTCAAGCCTATCTACCCACGCCCAAGATGCCTATTTATCTAGCAGATAGAAGAATCAAGCATGAAGCGCTTACATATTGCTTAGATTTTATCACGCAAACCACCTTCATACAATGTTTTTTTTGAATTATTTATAATTTGTTTGGTTTTTATCCACAAAACCCACCGATTAGTCTTGTTTTATGTTGTTTTCGGAAGCATGGGGACGGTTCTCTTGCTCCAGCATGGGTGAAATGTGGGTGAAGCGCGGGGACGGTTCTTCTGCTTCATATAGGTGTGTTTGGTTTTCTTTTTGTAGAATTAAAGGGGATTACTTCCATTTAGCAGTGACTTTTGTAAGAGCCTTTATTGCCCTATAGGTAACCAAACGCCGTCTGGACCATCAGCCCAAAAGGGGATGACCCCCAACTAGAAACCAACACAAAACAAAGATAAACAAAGAAAAACAAAAACGAATGAAGGCATTCCTTGTCTGTTGTGCTTTGGAAAGGGAGTGAAGCACGAGAACCGTCCCCCTGCTCCACACCCCTGCTCCACAAGAAAATGAAGCACGAGAACCGTCCCTGTGCTTCACCTGTGCTTCAATTAAAGACGTATTAAAGACATTGTCTTAATTTGTGGGGGTGGATATGATGGGGGTGTAAGTATTCTGAATATATCGAAAATGTTGGGTGTTTTCGGAATATCTTATCCTATTTAACTATTCAAGAGGGGGATTGGCTTATGGAGTCGGGTATTAAAGAAAATCCTATTGTTCCTGGCGGGGAGATGAAGGTTAAGAAGAACTTTTTAAGCTATTTGGGTCCGGCATTCATTACGTCGGCACTGGTGCTTGGCCCTGGCAGTTTGACTTTGTCTTCGAAGATCGGTGCCATTTATGGGATGCAGCTGATTTGGGTTTTGGTGGTTGTCGTGTTTTTCATGATGATGTACACCGAGATGAGCACGAGGATCGGCCTTGCCTCGAAAGAGTCTTTCATCCAGGTAATGAAGAAGAAATGGGGCAAACCCGCTTCAGTGCTGATTGGATTGGGCGCTTTTCTTGTGACCGCATCCTTCCAGGCAGGAAATGCACTTGGTTCCGGTCTGGCTGTTTCAACGATCACCGGCTTTTCTTCAACTTTCTGGATCATTACGATCACCTTGCTTGGAATGGCGCTTTTATTCGCGAGGAACTTCTATCAGTTACTTGAAAAATTAATGCTCGGCCTTGTACTTCTCATGCTCTTCTCCTTTGCTATCACTCTCGTTCTAACAAAACCATCCATTGCCGATATCTTTTCAGGCTTTGTCCCTGTCATCCCTGACGGTTCACTGCCTCTCATCATCGCCCTTACCGCCACAAGCTTTTCCATTGTCGGGGCCGTCTATCAATCTTACTTAGTCCAGGAAAAAGGCTGGACGCTCCAGCAAAACAGTACGAGTATCAAAGAAACATACTTGGGCATTTTCATCCTTGGCTTCATTTCCATGATGATCATGATTTGCGCCGCTGCCATCCTCAAGCCTCAGGGAATCGTCGTCAATTCGGTCTCGGAGATGGGATTGGCTCTGGAGCCCCTCTATGGAAACTGGGCTACTGTCTTGTTCATGGTTGGATTATTCGGCGCATCTTTCTCCTCGCAAATGGGGAATGCCACCATCGGCGGTTCCCTGCTGGCTGACGGGCTGGGCCTCGGCAGCAAACTGTCCTCCAAAGCTGTGAAAAGCCTTATTTTACTAGTCATGGTATTCGGCTCCCTAATTGGGTTGGTTTTTGGCGGCGCACCGATCAATATGATCATCTTCGCCCAGGCCATCACGATTGTCATCGTTCCATTCATTGCGATTGCCATCCTTGTCGTCGCAAATGATGAAAAAATCATGGGGCCATTGAAGAATACGCTTTGGAAAAATACTGCTGGCGCCGCTGGGCTGATCGTCCTCCTTTTGCTGGCAGCCAACAATATTATCAATATCTTTTTCAAATAAATCCGGAGGTGCTTTACATGAAAACCATATCAGAAGTAGAAGAAATAATGACCATTCCCTCTGACGAATTAATCAATGATCTTTGCGGCCTTGATGGTGACATCCTGATTCTCGGTGTAGGCGGAAAAATGGGGCCGACTCTTGCAAAAGTGGCCGTCCGAGCCCTGAGGAAAGGAAATTCGGCCAAAAAGGTCATCGGTGTTTCGAGATTCTCTTCCGGCACCCTGCAAGAGGAGCTCAAGGCAGCCGGCGTTGAAACAATCGCAGCCGACCTGATGAATGATGAAGATCTTCAGAGTCTCCCAAATGTGAAAAATATCATTTATATGGCAGGAAATAAATTCGGGACAAAAGGCAATGAACATTATACATGGGGAATGAATGCGTATCTTCCTGGTCGTGTCGCCGACAAATTCAAGGATTCCCGGATTGTTGTTTTTTCAACGGGAAATGTGTATCCACTTGTACCTGTCTCGCAGGGAGGCTGTGACGAAGAGCATCCTGTCAACCCAGTCGGCGAATATGCTCAATCCTGTCTGGGAAGGGAAAGGATTTTCACGAATTTCTCTTATCGAAACGGCACGCCTACGACTATCTTCCGCCTGAATTACGCGATTGACATGCGCTATGGTGTTCTTCTGGAGATTGCCCGCCAGGTATATGAGGACAAACCGGTCGACCTGACAATGGGCCATGTGAATGTCATCTGGCAGGGAGATGCCAATGAATACGCTCTCCGTTCACTATTGCTGGCTGACAATCCTCCGGCAATCCTCAATGTGACTGGCCCTGAAACGATTTCCGTCAGATGGCTGGCCGAGCAGTTTGGCAAGGCGTTCAATAAAACCGTTTCATTTATTAATGAAGAGCAGCCGACCGCTTTGCTGAACAATGCCTCAAAAGCGCACCAGCTCTTTGGCTATCCAAAGGTGTCATTGAATCAGATGATCTCTTGGACAGCCGACTGGGTGAAGCAAGATGGCTATGTACTGAACAAACCTACACATTTCCAAGAACGTCAAGGAGCGTTTTAACATGCTGAAGAATGAGATAAATAAATTATTGTTTGAAGGCACCGTGATCCCAGCCCACCCTCTGGCGCTGAACGAAGACCGAAGCCTGGATGAGGACAGCCAGAGAAGACTGACGAACTATTACATGGATGCAGGGGCAGGAGGAATCGCTGTCGGCGTCCATACAACGCAATTTGAAATCAGGGACCCTGAATTCAACCTTTATGAAAGGGTTTTGCGGCTTGCTGTCGAAGAAATTAATAAGAAGAAACTCACTCGCCCATTCATCAAAATAGCAGGGATATGCGGGCCCGTACATCAAGCAGTTGAAGAAGCGCAGATCGCAAAGGGCTTAGGATATGATATGGGACTGTTAAGCAATGGAGGTTTGGCAGGGCTGTCAGAAGCAGAATTGCTTGAGCGCACCCGGAAGGTTGCCGAAGCGATACCTGTATTCGGCTTTTACCTGCAGCCCTCTGTCGGCGGACGGATTTTCTCTTATGAATTCTGGAAGGAATTTGCCGAAATCCCAAATGTGCATGCGATTAAAATCGCCCCTTTCAACCGATACCAAACACTTGATGTCGTAAGGGCAGTGTGCCACTCTTCACGCAATGAGGAAATTGCCCTGTATACCGGCAACGATGATAATATCGTCAACGATTTGCTGACCACGTATCAAATCCAGGTCAATGGCCATCCCGTCAAAAAGCAGATCATCGGCGGACTGCTCGGCCACTGGGCGGTTTGGACGAAAAAGGCAGTGGAGCTGTTCGAAGAAATCAAAGCTGTCAGGAACAATGAACAGATTCCCGCTTCCTTCCTGACACTAGCCCAGGAAATTACCGATACGAACGCCGTGCTGTTCGATACGGCCAATAGCTTCAAAGGCTGCATAGCAGGAATAAACGAGGTACTGGCCCGGCAAGGATTGATTAAAGGAAACTGGTGCCTTCTTGAAAAAGAAAAGCTAAGTCACGGCCAGGAAAACGAAATCGACCGGATTTACAGGGATTATCCGCACTTGAATGATGATGCTTTTGTAAAACAGATCCTTTTTGAATCTACTAATAGGAGAAATCCGTTCTAATCAATTGCCTATGAAACGGCCATCATTACTGGACACTTTCCCTTATGGAGAGTGTTCAGCTTTTTACCGGAGGGAATTCATGCAGAACCAAATCCAGATAGGAGTCATCGGCCCCGAGATCCTTTTTGAAAAACTGAACAATTGTTTGAAAATGTTCCCTAATTTCCAGCCTGTATTCCGGCTTTCCAATCAAATCCTTGATGCTCCCCGTTTCACAAAGGAACTGGCAAACCAAGTTGATGTCCTTCTGTATTCAGGGTGGCCGCCTTATTCCCTCTCCAAGCAGGATATCCCCGCCCACATTCCGGCCCATTATATCCCATTGAAAGGGTCGGGCCTGTACAGGGCTTTGTATAAAATAAAGCAAATCCAGCCAGCTATAAACGGCCTGTCGTTAGATACTTTGCCTGCAGCAGAAGTAAAACGCGCGCTCAAGGAAGTGAATGAAACCTTTCCTGTCTTCCATTTTGAAAGTGCCTTCCATATGGATCGATTGAAGGAGATGGTCCATTTCCATCAAACCTCCTTCGAATCCGTGAAAACAAATTGCGCGATAACAGGAATCAAGGCCGTTGCGGATGAGCTTGCTGAATTGGGCATCCCAAACCAGTGGGTTGTCCCAACCGACGAGGATATCATCGTGACACTTGAACGCGCCCTCCTGTCAACGGAAAAGCGGAGGAATCGCGAATCCCAGATTGTATTCGGCCTGATTCAGGTAGACGGCTACCATGAACTCGTGAATCAAATAACATCAGAGCATCTGATCCAGCGGCAAAACCTCCGCCTGTATCGCCTGATCCTCGATTATGTCGAACAGCTTGAAGGCCATTTGACCTCGCTCAGCGGAAATGAATACATGTTCATCACAACAAGAGGGGTATTCGAGCGGATCACACAGGGATACAAATGGATCCCTCTCATCGAAGAGGCGAAGAAGCAATTGAAAATGGAACTATCCATGGGTGTCGGATTTGGATTATCCGCGAATGAGGCAGGCACTCACGCGCGGATCGCCCTAATGCAGGCAAAGGACTTTGGCGGTGGGTGCTGTTTCATTGTAAAGGAAGACCGCAGCGTGTTCGGACCGGTAGAAATGTCCGCGCCAATCTCCTATCCTTTGTATATCACCGATGAGACCTTGCTGAAAAAAGCGGAACAGGCAGGAATGTCAGCAATTTACCAGCAAAAACTGATTTCCCTGATAAAAAGGAAGCAGGACAGCCAATTCACGGCTCATGAGCTGGCCGAAACGCTGGGAATAACAGCCCGCAGTGCCCATAGGATCATATTGAAATGGCTTGATGCCGACCTCATCTCCATCATAGGGATGGAAAAAATGTCGACCAGAGGCCGTCCGCGCCAAGTATACCAGCTGAAAGACAGCGATTATTTTACAAAGCAAGGAGGAAGATGAATGAAAATATTGACCATTGGCATGATCGGCCTTGATACCTCTCATTGCCTCGAATTCACCAAGCTTTTGAACAATCCGGACCACCCCTTCCACATTGAAGGCGGCAGGGTCGCCTATGCTTTCCCCTTCAGCTCCGAAGACTTGGAAATCAGCAGGAACCGGGTGCAAGGTTATACAGAAACACTTCACAACGACCATTCAGTGGAAATCACCCATTCCATCGCAGAAACCGCTGAAGCGAGTGACGCGATTCTCTTAACCGCAGTCGACGGCAGGAAGCACCTTGAATTATTTAAACAGCTGCTCTCTTATAAAAAACCTGTGTTCATCGACAAACCATTGGCCACTTCCTTGAAAGATGCAGAAGAAATATACGCTTTGGCAAAAGAATATGATATCCCTGTCATGAGTTCCTCTTCCCTCCGCTACGCTGAATCCTTTCACCAGCTGGTTGAAGAACATCATGAAGACATCAGCGGGATCTACGTCCACGGCCCCCTCCCCATGCAGCCACTCATGCCCGGCTACTTCTGGTATGGGATCCATATGGTCGAAATGGTCATCGCCGCAATGGGGACAGGCGCATCGGGCATAACGATGAAAAAAAGCAGCGATCATGAAACGGCGATTATCGAATGGAGCGACGGCAGACATGCCGTCATAAGAGGGGAAAACGAATGGCACTCCCGCTTTGGCGCAACACTCCATACAAAGGACGCATTTTACCATGCAGACATCACAAAAGACAGCAAACCATTCTACGCCAGCCTCCTAGAACAAGCCATGCACTTTTTCAAAACAAAAAACAGCCCCATCCCAAAAGAAGAAACCCTAGAAATCATCAAACTAATCGAAATGATCAACCACTCAAGAGCGTGAAGCAGGGGGACGGTTCTCCTGCTTCATTTTTTATGCCCGGCAGCAGAGCACAGGGACGGTTCTCCTGCTTCATTTCCAGCTAACGACTGGAGCAGGAGAAGAACGAAATCGCTCCGCGATGGCTTCCAAGTCTAGTTTAAACAGTTAAAAAAGTGCGTAAAAAAAGAAAAGTTTCCTTTCTTATTGTATTGTTTAATCGCCAAACCAAACAAATACAATAGAAAGAAACTTTTCACTATGATCATAACTCAAAACCATCGAAAATTATATAACACACATTCCCTTATTAGAGCCCCTCCTGCCTCTTGATTTAAAATATCAATTTAAAAACAGGAAGCACACAATGAATCAATATGATCAAAAAGTAAACTTGTGCTTCGAACTCAAAAATACTCCCGAGTCTTCAAGAGAGTCCTATTCAAGAAGGATACGTTCATTCATCTCTTTCATGACTGAACAAGATCGTCCGATTGATAGAACGACCTTTGAGGATATCCAGGATTATATCCTCCATTTAAAAAATGAGCGGAGGCTGTCGGCCGGGACCATCAATGCATATATCTCTTCTGTCCGATTCTTCTATACGTATGTCCTGGAGAAGGAATGGAATCCAATGAAGGTTCCAAGGATGAGGCGTACCCAGTCATTTCCCGGCATCCCTTCCAGGGAGTCGTTACACCCACAGGATTGCCATTTCAAATAACCGGATCATTTCCATTGATGAGGATACCGTCACCTTTGGAGTGACCCAAAAATCAAAAAGCACGATGAGCAGATGACACCGCTCGTCGTGCCTTTTTTCACGCAAAACTTCCGATTGTCCGCTTTAAGAACCGTCCCTGCGTTTCATTATATTAAAATAACACTAATTTTGTGTTAAATGGTTGTTACATCGGGACAGGGATTGGTTTTTTCTTTTATTATGGTATAAGGTGTTTTTTTAAATCTTTGTTTTTAGGGGTGTGGTAGATGAGTGCCAAGCGCAGGTACATCTATGAGATTCATTATATTAGAGCGATTGCGAGTTTGATGGTACTACTCGTCCATGTTTCTGCGAGTTATTTTTATCAGCAAGGCCAGCAGTATAATGATTTTACTTTTTTCATTAATCAAATCAGCCGTTTTGGAACACCGATGTTTGCGATGATTAGTGGCTTCCTGCTTTTCTATCAGACAAGGGAGAGAGGCTTCGACCTTAAAAAGTTTTTCTCAAGCCGTTTTACCAAAATTGGCATTCCTTTTTTCGTATGGAGTGTCTTTTATTTGCTATTTATGTATTATGCAGAAAATGTTAATCCACTGGAAAATGGCCGCAAATTATTTGTCGTGAATTTTTTGTCGGGCAATGCTTTTTATCATTTATATTTTATCTCTATCGTTTTTCAGTTTTATTTAATTTTCTCGATTTTACAGGTGTTTCGTTCAAGAAGGCATTGGCCGGTCCTGCTGGGTATCGCGGCTCTTGTTAACCTGTATTTCCTGAAAACCGCGTTGCCTGCAGACCTGGATGGACTCCTGGCTGAGTTCTTGAATCAGAGGGCATTCCTGCCAAAGTGGATTTACTTTTTTATTTTTGGCGGGTTTCTTGCGTATTATTGGGAACCGCTTCTGGCATTTTCGAAACGGTATAAAATCGCCCTTTCTGGAGCTGCGTTGGTGTTGACTGTTCTGGCAGTCCTGGAATATAAGCAGGTTGGTTCCATTCCATCAAACCGGCCTACCAACCTAATCAATATTCCTGTTTTAGTCCTGTTTTTAGCCGGCATAATGGAAGATATCAGGAAAACGGAGTGGCTGAGCAAATTCCTTAAAACCATCGGAACCTTATCCATGGCAATCTATCTGGTCCATCCGTTCGTGATTTATGTGTTTCAAAAAACAGCGCCAGCATTCTTCTGGAAAACATCATTATTCCCAGTAACGTACGGAATCATCCTGGCACTTACTATTGTGTTGGTGAAAGCAATACGACTGCTGCCGTACAGCAACTATATTTTAACAGTTCCTAAAGTAAAAACATCCAATGAACCAATACCCACCAGAAACATAACAAGCCAAACCATGGGGGGAAGCAGGGGGAAGCAGGGGGACGGTTCTCGTGCTTCATTTCCAGATAACAAATGAAGCACGAGAACCGTCCCTGCGTTTCATACCTTCCTTTTTAAGCCCTGAAAATGATGCTTGCTGAGATTCCCAATATTCTTGCAGCCTGGCGTTGTGTCAATCCTTCGACGGTTTTTAAGTCCTTTAGCACTTCAACTCGCTCATGCCTCGGCAGGCTTTTTACCTGGGCGATTTCCACTCCCTTTAGCATTTTCTTGATTTCCTGCCTCGCTTCATCGTCAGACAATCTTCTTTTTCCTGTGCGATTATTCAAACACTCATCCTCGTTTGGAGTTTCGTTGTATTCCCTGAACTGTTCCCTCGCAAAATTATTGTTTTCGGAGAATAACCTAAGAGCTGGATCCTGATCAAGTAAACCTCCCGGATAATATGGTTTTCCGTAGTACCCGGCACAACTGCTCCACCGCCATTCATCCACCCTTTCAATAATCCCTGCTTTGACTGGATTCTGATGGATGTACCTTAAGACAGTCTTGAAGTAACGGACACTTTCGACGTTTTCACTTCTGAACCGGTCCTGAAAAAGGTGCCCCGTCGTTTGATACTTCAAGTTATAATACGAGGCATAACTTACACCGATCCGCTTCATCGTTATCGATAAATCCTCATTCCCCTCTTTCAAAAGAAGATGGACATGATTCCCCATCAAACACCATCCGTACAAACTAAATTCCGCTATCTCTTTGTACCGTTTAACAATATCAAGAAATTTCATGTTGTCGAATTCATCATGGAAGATTTCCTGCCGATTAGCACCTCTCAGCATCACATGGTAAATCCCATTCACGCTTTTCTGCCTGGCTCTGCGCGGCATTTCAGTATCACCACCATATTAGAAATATAAAAAACAGCCAAAATAACTTGGGATAAACAAGAAATGAAGACAATCAGAAAAAAGTTTAGAAGGTTGAAAAAAACGATGAGGGTCGAGAAAAAGAGAATCAGGGGTTTGGTCATGAAGCCCTACAGGGGTTTAGTATAATGATATAACATTTATCAAAACATTTCACCATTTCTTTTTGGAGCACGGGGACGGTTCTTCTGCTTCACTTCCGCAAAAAAGTGAAGCACGAGAACCGTCCCCGTGCTTCACATTTACTTTATAGGAATATGAATCCTGAGATTCCTGCGAGCAGGCCGTACAGGATGGCTGGTCCGAGTGTTTTGCGGATGATTTCACCTTCCCTGCCGGAGAGGCCGACGACTGCGCTTGCGGCAACGACGTTGTGTACGCAGATCATATTGCCTGCTGCTCCGCCAATCAGCTGCAAGGCAAGTACGGTGTTAACGTCAAGGCCTACCTGGCCAGCAACATTGTACTGGATCGGCGAGAAAGTCAGGGTTGATACCGTGGCACTGCCGGTAATGAACGCACCCAATTCTCCAAGGAACGGAGCGACGAAAATCCACACAGACCCCAGTGAACCGGCAAGCGCTTCTGCTATGTACTGCGGCATGCTGATCAGTTCATTGACATTCATGCCAGAGTTAACAAACACTTGCACCATGGAAAGCGTGGCAATCAATGATATCGCGGTCATTTTCATGGATAAAAGCGACTCTTTTGATGCTTTGACAAAAGTATTCGCGGACTTCCTTTGAATGATGAACGCTAATATCGCTGCCAGCGTCAGCACTGTTCCGGGCGAATAGAGGAATCCCCAGCCGGAAGTGACACCTTCGACTCCTAGAATATTGCTCCAGGTAAAATCGATCGCCGTGTTTGTAAATTCTTTTAGCCATGGGACGATCCGCGTGATCAGCAGCAGGGCGACCACAATAAGATACGGAGACCATGCTGTGACGATTCCCATCTTTGATTTTTCCGTTGACGCCTGGAATCCTTCGCTCAACGCATCTTTCCATTCCGTCTTTGGAAGCAGCACGCCCTTCTTCGCAGTGAAAGTCGCGACAAGAAGGCCAGTAAGCGATGCTAAAATCGAAACGAATTCATTGCCGAACAAGATTGCATACAACAAGGCGCTGCCTGTATAGATAACTCCGATCAGCAACGTCCAAGGAAGCATCGGAAGCGCATCTTTGAACCCTTTTCCGAAGAAAACTGTCAATATGACAATCAGGATGAACGGAATGAAAGTCCCAGCTAACAAATCAAGGCTTGTCACCCTTATCGCTATCTCATTGAAAAAAGAGATATTAGCATCCGGAATGTTACTTAATCCGACAGCAATTGGCGTCCCGACCGCTCCAAAAGCTACGGCTGTACTGTCAGCAATCAAGGCGATCGTCGCGGCAGCAATCGGGTTAAAGCCAAGCGCAATCATCAGCGGGCCAGTAACCATCGCAGGCGTCCCGAACCCGGCTGCCCCTTCAATCAAAGAACCAAATAGAAAGGCAACGATGATGACTTGCACACGCATATCCCCCGAAATGCTTTGAAAGCCCTGGTTGATACGGTCAACCGCCCCGGTATTTCGAAGTGTGTTCAATAAGACAAGAGCGCCAAACAAAATCCACAGGATCGTCAGTGTCTTATGAGTACCCTGAAGAATAGAAGAAACCACCACTTTCCCTTCCATCCCCCAAACCATGAGCGCCAACAAAATAACAATCAGCGAACTTAATGTCATTCCCTTGGCGGCAGGCATCCTCATCACGACCAAAAAAAGAAATGGTGCGATGATCGCCGTTAACGCAATCAACAAATACATACTAGTCCTCCCCCTAGCCCCATGTAAAAATAAAGCGTTTTCATTATATGGCAACTTATCATTTCATAAGGTCATCTGATGACCTTATTATTAATATGTCATAAATTCAATTTTTGTTCAATAAGAATTTAAAGCAAAGTTGACTATGTAACTTTTCTCATATGGCAAACCCGCAATCCATGCTAAGATGGTTGAAAAATACAGCGTATAACTAAGCAAAGGAGCGTAATTGAATGAGCTGTGGATGTTCTAGTTTGAAGGATGGCAAGGCAATCGTGGATCATGTAAAAAGCAAGGGAAAAGAAAACCAGCCTCCCAGGGTCCAACATGAAATTATTTGTGAATGCGGGGAGCTATTCACTTTGGAAAAAGTCATCATGAACTGCCCTGGCTGTGGAATGACTTACGGCGTAACACCCTGCAGTTCCGCAGATAAACATAACGTCAAGCCAGCAGGCATAAAATATGCATAAGAAAAATCCCTCATTAAATTGAGGGATTTCAGTTTGTAGACAAAAGGGGTTCGGAATGCTCACATTCCGAACCCCTTTTTGAATTTCATCGGATTTTTCAAAGGA
>NZ_JAERSD010000013.1 GCF_017912555.1 Bacillus sp. REN3
GTCTTATTTGTACTGCACACAATCTTTTGAAGTGGGCAGCCAACAAGGAAAGCGAACAAAAATTAGGGTAACTAGGGGGGGAATATCCCTCTTTCTCTTATAAATTCATCAAACCAAAACCTAGAAACTGGATAAAAAGTAAAAGAGGCGACTCTCAGGTCGAATTTATTCAACCTTTTGAGTCAGCCTCTTAAAAAGCAATTTTATAAATTCAATGTTTCAGGCTGCCCATGATTGTTCATCAGGCGGATCGTCTCAGGCTGGATTTCCAGGATGATATAATCAGGATCTTCCGGGCTCTCGATCCATTTCTGCATTTTCTTATTCCAGAATTTCTCCTTTAAGTTCTGTTCCTCCCTGATCGCTGCTTTCCCCTGCACTTCAATGTAAGAATCGCCAAAGCCTTCTCCTTCGTATCCGAGGAGAATGTGCACATAAGGGTTTTTCTCGATTTCTTCAGCTTTATATGTTTCCTTGCTAGTCGGAGTATAGAGGGTAAGGTCCTCGTTGAAAAAAGTCATATAGCGGGAGTGGGGCTTATTGCCTTCAACCGTAGCAAGCGAGCCAACTTTGCTTTCCCCCAATACCTTCAAGATTTTTTCCTTTAATTCATGATTGCTCATAATCGGCCTCCTTGAAGTTCATTCTTTTACTATTCTCGTACTTGAACTAGATTATCCAAATATCCTATCATTTGCACAGGACTATAAATCGTTGTCGTAGTCCACGTTATATTTCTTTTCACTCGAAGAAGTATCTTTCGTATTCGGACCATCTTTTTCTTCCAATTGTTCTTCTCTTAAATCCTCTAACGGGATTGGATCGACGTTCAATTCACTTTCAAACTTATCGTGGAGGCTCTTTTTTTCCGTCCGGTACTGTTCAGGGTTGTCCATGTTTTGTGTATTCTCGATTGGCACTTGTTTCTTTTTATCTTTTTCCATATTTTTCACCTCATTTTATTTATTGAAAAGCTCTGTAACAAAACTGCAGATCCCGATTTAAATCGGTGGTCATCCGGCGCCTCTGCTTCAATATAGGTCCGGAATTTCATTGAGTAGACAAGAGTGTCAGACAGCCATTATTCCTCTGATCTGCTAAGTCAGGTTCCTGTTTCATCCATCTTTTTTCTTCGTTTCATCTTGAGGTTTTATTGGGTCTCTTTCAGGTTCAAGGTCTTTATGGTCATCCTTCTTTGCTTCCTGTTCAGGAGAGCCATCATTTTTATCCTTTTTGTTTTGGAACATCCTAAAACCTCCTTATCGAAATGAATACTATAAAAATACCCTTTCAAATTGAAACAAAACAATGAAGTGAGTATGGAAGGGAACCTATAATATGATTGCCATTTCATGACCTTGACCATTTTATGAAGAGTAGCTTTAGGGAGGTTGTTAACTTCTTGTTAATTTATGTAAATATTCTGTATAATTGCTATTTTTAGTTGAAAAACCTTGTATGATAGCAATGTAACTAAATTCTTTCTTCAAGGAGGCATTCAATTTGAAAAAGTGGATGATGGCTTTATTGGCAGCACTTTTGTTTACTGGAGTGGCAACAGGCTGCAGCAATGAGGATTCGGAGGAACCAGCCACAGAAGAAAACAAAGAAGAAGGCACAGAAGAAGGCAAAGAGGAAAATATGGATGAAGGCTCAGAAGAGGATGCTGAGAAAACTGAAGAAGAATCTGGTCAATGAGCAATGTCAAACAGGCAGCAACAATCGCTGTCTGTTTTCTATTTGATTGGCAATAAGAACCTGAACGAACTATCACTAACCGCCTTTCCGCCCGCAATCCCCTCACCAGTTATCATAGGGTAGGTCCAAATCCGGTATCCTGTTCCTAATCGCGCCATTAAACAGAGGGAATCGGAAAGCGATGTCTGATGAGCCCTTTCCTTTCATATAGTTAATTAAGCGTGTTGATAATTAGCTAAAGGGGGAGAAGGATGATCATCATCAGGTATCCAGATGCTGCGGGCAGCAATCAGCTGCAGAAATTATCCGGAAAGCAAAAAGAGATTTACGAATACTTGGATAGCAGCCTGGAAATGTTCGAATATGACACTGCTTTCCAGCTTTTATTCGAAATCCGCCTTCGCGAGAATATCATTAAATCTTCCTTGCTGCTGAAAGACAGTGGAGTGGCGTTTTCTTCCTTCACTTACTCGAAGTTCAACCCTATTTACTGGACAAAGACAACGAGAGGGTATGTATTGAATCCTGGCGTCCTTCCTGCGGAGGCAATCAATGATATGTTCCGGAATGGGGCAGAATACGGATTCGAGTGCTCAACGGCAATGGTCGTCATCTTTTACAAGGCTGTTCTTGATTCGATCAGAATCAGCGACTTCAATTATCTTTTTCGTGGCCTGCTTGTCTGGAATTGGAATTATGACCCTGATTTATGGATCATCACCCTGGAAGGCAGCGAGTTCATTCCGGGAGATGTTGTTTATTTCATGAATCCAGACTATGAGAAACCGATCTGGCGTGGAGAGAACGCTGTATTTCTAGGAAAAGGTCTCTACTATGGCCATGGAATCGGGGTCGGTACAGCTGAAGAGATGGTAAAAGCTTTGAATACACTGCGCAAGGAAGGTTCCGTCACATCCGCTTATATGCTCCAGCAGCATAGCCGGCTGAACTTCAAATACCTTTCCCGGTTTTCGAGAAAATAGTTCCAAAACATTAAAAGACTGGTTCCTTTGCCGGTCTTTTTTTCTATTTCTTTCTCCTCATTATTCTCTTTTTGTTATCTAGTAGAATTTACAAGGCATAGTTTTATTAAACAGGGGAATATAAAAACAGAATAATTATAAACATTTCTAAGTTGCAGTTCGGAATTTATTGCATGTTAAAGGGAGTTTTGGAAATGAGATTAACCAAGTTGCTGGGAATTTTAGGAGGCAATGTCAAGGCATTCTACGGCAAGGGAGACCCTGAATTGACCGGAGTCCAGATGGATTCAAGGAAGGTTAAGGCAGGGGATATATTTGTAGCGATTGCTGGCTTCCAGACGGATGGCCATGAATATATCGGCGAGGCAATTGAAAAGGGCGCCTCTGCCATCATTGTGGAAAAGAACCTGGAACATTCCGTGCCCACCATCCAGGTAAGCGATAGCAGGCTTGCGCTTGGAAAGGCAGCAAGTGCCTTCTTCGGGTATCCATCCAGGAAACATAAAGTCATTGGCGTTACCGGGACAAACGGGAAAACGACCGTCTCCTATATCCTTAAACATATTCTTGAGCAGGCAGGAAAGAGCTGTTCCTTATTGGGCACGGTTTCTTATCTAATCAACAATGAAGTGTACGAGCCTTCTAATACGACACCTGATGCATTGCAAATGCAGGAATTGATAGCAAGAAGCAATGATGAGTTCGTTGTCCTTGAAGTATCATCACATGCGCTGAAACAATACAGGATTGAGGGGCTTGAACTGGATTTTGGCCTATTTACTAACTTGTCACATGACCACCTTGATTACCATTCAACCATCGATGAGTATTTTGAGACAAAAACCATGATGTATGAATACTTGAAATCGGATGGACAGGCTATTGTCAGCCAGCTGACTTCTTGGGGAAGCAAATTATCAGGAGTTTTAGCGAAGAAAAACATTCCAGTCCAGTCAGTAGGCTATAATAACCAAGATGATTTGAAAATTGAGGAGATCACACTCAATGGGCAAACAAGATTCTCAATCACATACAACGGGCAAAAATATTCACTGACTTATCCATCCCCTGGTCTTCACAACGTATATAATGCGGCGATGGCTTTCCTGACCGCGGCAAAAATCGGAGTAGAACCTGAAATCATCATTTCGGCATTGAAAAATTTCCCAGGTGTGCCTGGCAGATTCGAGATGGTTGACCATCCGGATGGCGCAAAGTTCATCATTGATTATGCACATACATCAGACGCCATCGAATATTGCCTGCAAGCAGCAAAGGAACATGAAGCGGCCGGTATCAGGCATATATTCGGCTTCAGGGGTGAGCGGGACAAATCAAAAAGGGAGGAAATGGTGAAAGCATCTGCCAGGCTCAGTGATGAGTTCATTTTAACTTTTGATGATCTGAACGGCGTTCCGGAGGAAGAAATGATTGCTGAACTCAAGGCGCTTAATGAACGTTTTGGCAAGAATAAAGGGAAAATCATTCCTGACAGGACGCTTGCAATCCAGTACGCATGGGATACGGCGGTGCAGGGGGAGTGGATCCTGATCACCGGAAAGGGACCGGAGGAATACCAGGGGATTTATCAACTGCCCACAAATACAGATAAAGAGACACTATCCTATCTGCACGAAATGAAGAATAAAGAAAAGGTTATAGGGTGAAACTAACTCATAGAAAAACAGGCTAATGTTAATTAAGCCTGTTTTTTAATATAGCGAGAGAAACATTACCTTCACACCTGGACGGTTTCTATGTCTGATTTGGGGATTCCGCAAACTGATATCTTAATCCTTCTTTTGCTCTCCAACCGGATTTAATCTTATCCTGGATAATTGACACAAAATCTTCTTCTGAAAATGACAATCCCATGAACTGTGAAGTCAGTCACTCCAGTTTTTTACCAGTTTCTTTTAAGATAAGAATAAGTCGGAATGCATGGCCAACATCAGGAAGGGGCACTCAATATGAAAAGCAGAATATACAAAGCGCTTGAAGAAGTACAAGAGCCGACACTTGGTGTTGATATTGTGAACCTCGGCCTTGTTTATGAGGTTTGCATAAAAAATGAAAAAGATATTGAAATCGTGATGACAACAAGGAATGGCGACACGATGCTTTCGGATTATATAGCCGTCTCTGCAAGGGAACTCCTTGAGAAACGGGTCGAAAACCTTGGGGACATTGACATAAAAATGGTGGCATCTCCTAAATGGACAAAGGAGCGGATGTCCCGGTACGCAAAATTCATTCTTGATCTATAGACCGCGCTAAACCAGCAATCTTTTTGTAATCCACTATGCCTACCCTTAAATATTTTGACTGCTGAACGAACTTTCTTTTAGAATGTATGTTAGGGTAAAAAAGGGGAGGCAGCATGAATGTTATTGAGGAAATTCGATGGAATCAACTTGTGGAAGCTGAACAAGGCGCTTAAGAAGCTTGCTTTTTCAAGGATGGAGCTTGAAAAACACCTGGAAAAAGAGTTGATCGTTATCTTGGTTGAGCCTAAGAAAGAAAAAATTCTGTCAACACCGGAAGTCAAGAGGGAGATTGAACAGACTGTCATGAATCTGAGCGGATTCGAGACGTTAAGGCTTTGCGCACTAGAGAATTGCCAGCCGCAATACAGGGAAAAGCTGACGCAGAATGGAGTTGCAAGGTGGATTGAAATGCCAGTCAACCGGTCCATTACATACGATTTTAAGAATACGATTCCAGAACGGGAGCCATTATTGAAAGCATACAATTAAGGAGCCATAGGCTCTTTTTTTGTTTTACTGGATGTCTGAATTAACTGCAAAGAAGATGGGCTTATTTTTTTTCGATTGATTAATTGCACAAATGTCCTGAACTGAATAGGATATAAGGACATAAAAAAAGGAGGTTGTTACGATGGCAGACGGATTCGCATACGGTGGAGGCTTTGCTCTGCTGGTAGTTTTGTTCATTCTGTTGATTATAATCGGAGCGTCTTGGGGATTCGGATATTGCTAAGCTGAACCGCACAAAGGAGGTAATATTATGTACGGTTGGGGCCCAGGCTATGGCAGCTATGGCTATGGAGGTGCAGGATATGGCAACTGCTTTGTATTAATAGTTGTCTTGTTCATCCTTTTGATCATTGTTGGCTGCGCATGTTATCTATAATCGCACAAGGGAAGCACGGGAATATCCCGTGCTTTTTTATGTCCATAAAGTTAGTCGCATTGGTGGGTGGTAAAAACAGGAGATAGATGGTATCTTCGAAAAAAGACTAAAAATTCGGAAATAAGTGATTCCTTTTCGTTGCTTGTTCGTCTAACTGGAAAGAAAAGGGGGGAGACAGTTGCGCGACAAAAACAGTGGCCGGTTCCAGGAAATTTATGACCAATACAGTGACAAAATTTTCGGTTATCTCCTGTTATTGACCGGGAAAAAAGAGGTCGCTGAGGACTTGACACAGGAAACTTTTTTGAAGGTCTATCAGAATCTTCATAAATTCCAAGGGAAATCACAAATTTTCACCTGGCTGGTGAAAATAGCCAGGAATGCCGGCCTCGATTATTTAAGAAGAAGGAACAAGTTCCGCTTTTTTTCAATGGACAAGTATCCTATCAGGGCGAACCAGCCTTCTCCCGTTGAGATTATCGTCAAGGGGGAGCGGGCATCGCAGCTATACAAAGCAATACGATCATTGAAGCTAAGCTATCAGGAAGTATTGCTATTAAGGAAAATCAAGGAGTTTTCGATAAAGGAAACAGCGGAAATCCTTGGCTGGAGTGAAAATAAAGTGAAAATATCTACATCGAGGGCAATGGCTGCCTTAAGAAAAGAGTTAAGGAGAAGAGGAGAAGCCAATGAAGAAATCATTTGAGCTGGAAGAAGGGTTCAGGAGTCTTAATCACATACCGAGATCACAAGTACAGAAAAGGAAAACATTTGAAAATATCATGAATAGCAGGCCGGAAAAGCAATATTCCAGGATTTTCGGCAACCTGGCAGGGATATTCCTGGCGATCTCACTATTTTCAAGTTTTTCAAGCCTGCTTTATATCCAGATTACCGCTCCAGCAGACGAAGGGCATTCAGACATGGCGATCTTTGGAAATGGAACGGGAAAGGCCGTTAAAACGTACTTCACAAAATCTTACTCGAATGAATATTTCAGTCTCCATTCGAACCTAAAGAGGAAGGGGATCTTCATCAAAGAAAATGAAGCATGGCTGGAAACGATCGATTCCGCATTGGCTGGAATGGTTCCTGTACATTCCACGCCATCTGGATATGCTGGCTATGATTTATTAGTCATACTTGACGGCAGGGATGCCATCAAGTGCAAGATCTGGCTGACGGAAAAAGAAGTATACCTGAAAAAACTAAAAGAAGATAATTACTATAAAATAGAAGGAAAGGATGCGGAGAGCATCATAAAAATCATGGAGTATGTCCAACAGAAAGGTTTCCGGACGGAAGCCTTTTTATAATGCATCCGCCCTGAAATTCCCATGATGCTTTGTAAACTTACTGAAAGACTGGCAGCAGGAACTGAGAGAAGCGATCTGGAAGTTTGTTTTCCTTACAATTAATGTTTTAGTTTCAAAAAGTTGGGGTATATACAAGTTCTAATTCAAATATCATCAGGTAGTTGACAGGAGGGGCATATGAAAAAAGGTCTGGCAATTTTCTTGGCATCATTCTTGCTTTTCGGACTGCTATCCGGTTGTTCAGGGAATCGAGAGGAAAAAGCGGAAAAAACGAAGGACGGAAAAGTAATCGTTGATTTTTGGACGTTCTGGGGTTCTGAAACTCGAAGACCAATCATTGAGAAAATTATCGACGATTACAATAAATCACAGGATAAAGTTGTTGTGAAACATACCTTCCTTCCATGGGGAGACATTTGGACAAAGAATCTCGCCTCCATCGCCGCAGGAACTCCGCCTGATGTTATCATCAATGACATCAACACGGTGTCGCAAAGAGCCGAGAATAAGCAGGTAGAGGATTTAAGCAAGTATGTTGACGATACATATAAGGATCAATTTTATCCACATTTATGGGATACAGTCGAATATGAAGGGAGACCATATGCTGTTCCTTTCAATACTGATACACGCCTGTTATTTTACAACAAGAAAGCCTTCAAGCAGGCTGGCCTCGATCCGGAAAATCCGCCGGCTACATGGGATGAGCTTGAGGAATATGCAAAGAAGCTTGATAGGAAAACCGCTGACAGATACGAACGGATTGGCTTCTATCCACTTTGGGGGAGCATCGGGGCATCAAACTGGATGATGAACGCAGACAACGGCAAGGGATTCATCGAGGAAGGAAAGCTTGCGATCAATACCCCGAAAAAGGCGGAAGCTCTTGATTGGATCCTGAGCTGGAAAGAACGGTTGGGAGACAATACGGTACAGGCATTCCAGGCAGAATTCGGAAGTGAACAATCCAATCCGTTCATTGCCGGTAAAGTGGCAATGTGGATTGATGTAGGGACATTCTATACTCAGTTAAGGGATTATGGACAGGACATCGAATTCGGTGTCGCCCCGATTCCTGCCTATCAGGAGGGAGCAGGCAACTGGGCTGAAGGCGGCGGTTTCGTGGCCGAAATACCGAAAGGGGCCAAGAATCCTAAAGAAGCGATGCACTTTATCAAGTATTTGACCGGCAGTGACGCGCAAAGATACTGGGCAATGAAAAACTATGACAATGTTGCGAATATGGAGGCTGCCCAAGCAACTGTAGATCAACTGGAAGGCAAGGACAAAACTGTTTATGAAGCATCTGTAAAAAACCTTGAACAAACCAAAATGTTCCCTATCCCTGTCGAGTATCCTGACTATCACAGCCGGATCAATCCGCTGATAGACAATGCCCTCCTTGGTAAAATCTCTCCCGAAAGAGCATTGGAGCAAGCGGAAAAGGATGTAGCAAAGATGAAAAAATAAGTTGAAAGGGAGAAGGGCCGAGCCCTTCTCTTTTGCATAAAGGTATTTTAAGAGATTTGCGAACAATTGATATGATTGGGCGGAAGGTTTACGATCATTCCAAATGCTGCTGTGTTTCCTTCGTGCAAAGGTCCAATCGGGCATGAACCATCAATTTCCAGCGGGACAGAAGTACCTTGAATAAGCTGCTCGCCTGGGCGAGGGTATGGCATGAGGAAAACTGGAGGATGGAAAAATCATCCGGGGTATGAATTGTTTCTATATTAAAAGATCCGTCTATTAAAACTTTCAGGAAATTTCAAGGCATCCCGGGCATGCATCCACCCTTTAAGTGGATGCATGCCCGAAATAAACTTATAAGCGAAAAACTTTCATGGTTTCGGGTTTCCGTGTGGCTCACGGATTATGGACGACTGGATCGGCAAGTCATCTGAAAGCTTGGCCAGCCTTCAAAAGAAAGGGGATTGAAATGAAACCTTCAGATTCAAACATTGCCCGTACGCAACCGAAAACCCTGCCAGATTCGAAGGCTGGTGTTCCTGTAACTAAGCGGAAATTCAGCAGGAGGACGAAAGACAATATCGCTGGTTATTTGTTCATTTCACCGTGGATGATAGGATTTGTCGGGCTCACTTTAGGACCATTGCTGTTCTCGCTTATCGCCAGTTTCACAGATTACAATATTACCTCGAAGATGAATTTTATCGGGTTTGATAACTATAAGCGAATGTTCACGATTGATGGCCTTTTTCGCACTTCTCCATACAATACGCTTTATTATGTGGTTTTTTCAGTACCGCTGATGACAGTTGGAGCCATCGTGCTGGCTGTCCTTTTGAATCAGAAGGTTAGAGGGATGAAGGTGTTCAGGACAATTTACTACCTTCCTGCTGTGTTATCCGGTGTGGCAGTTTATCTGCTCTGGATGCAGATGTTGAGCCCGTCGACAGGCCTTCAACACAATGCTGGGCTGGTTTGGAATCGAAGGACCGGCATGGCTTTTTGATCCTGTATGGACAAAGCCTGTGCTGTTGATGATGAAAATATGGAGTGTCGGGGGCGGTATGCTTTTGTATCTGGCAAGTTTGCAGGGCGTCTCGCGGCAAATGTATGAGGCTGCAGAGCTGGATGGGACTACTTCCTGACAAAAATTCTTCCATATCACCTTGCCGATGATCTCGCCAATCATTTTCTTTGATATTATCACCAGTACAATTGGTTCGTTCCAGGTTTTCCAGGAAGTGTATTTGATGAAGGAAAATGGAAGCGGGGGGGCGGGAAACTCACTGTTGTTCTATAACCTTCATATGTGGAACAATGCTTTTGAAATTTTCAATATGGGATATGCATCAGCAATGGCCTGGCTGTTGTTATTTATCGTGATGATATTGACGGTGATTAACTTGAAGCTTGGAAAACGCTGGGTTCATTATGAAGGGGGAGATGGAAAATGAGGGAATCAGCCGCGCCAAAATTCTACGAAACTAGGATATTCAAAGATAAAGCGAGACTAACCTTTGTGACATTGGTGCTTGCCGCAAGCAGCACCCTCATCCTTCTCCCGCTCTGGTGGATGTTTCTACCTCGCTTAAGTCACCTGCAGAAATCGCCCAATATCCGCCGACCCTTATACCAAAGGAGTTCAATTTTTCAAACTATCTTGAAGCATGGCAGACGGCACCTTTTACAAGATGGGCAATGAATACAATTTTCATTGCAACGATTGCCACCTTTGGCAGTGTCTTCGTGAATTCTCTTGTAGCATATGCGTTTGCGAAAATCAGGTTTAAGTGCAGGCCCCCCTTTTTTGTCATCGCGCTTTCGACCATGCTGATTCCCGGTTTCGTGACGATGGTTCCGCAATATATCCTGTTCTCTAAGCTCGGCTGGGTGAACACATACTTGCCATTAATAGTTCCAGCCTTCCTTGGCGGTGCCTTCTTCATCTTCTTGCTGCGCCAATTCATGTTGGCCATCCCGGATGAACTGATAGAGGCGGCTATCCTTGATGGAGCCGGCCATTTGCAAATTTGGTGGCATATCATGGTACCGTTGACAAAGCCCGGTTTGATCACTGTAGCCATTTTTTCCTTCAATGGCGCTTGGAATGACTTGCTCGGTCCATTGCTGTATCTCAACGATGAAAGCATGTATACCTTGCAAATCGGACTCCAGACTTTCAAAAGGGCAGTCCAGACACAATGGCACTATCTAATGGCAATGTCTGTCACAGTGTTGTTGCCAGTTGTGTTATTGTTCTTCTTTTTCCAGAAATATTTTATCGAGGGTGCGAACATTGCATCAGGTTCAAAAGGATGAAAGAAAGGATGCTTTGCAGTTGGAAAGGATTCCATCGCTGCGAAGCATCCTTAGTTATTTGTTCAGCCGTAAATAGGGCATGTCGTCCGCCAATAGCCTTCGGTGCATTGCCAGTAGCCATTTTTATAAACCATTTTTGTGCACTGCCAGCACAAGTAGCCTTCAGGATTTTCCGAGTTGTTCTTTGCAGGAGAAGCAACAACAGAACCGGAAAACATAAGCATCATGACAAGGAACATTGAAAGCAGCTTCTTCATTTTTCTTCCCCCTTTTGTAAAAAAATTACTTTTCCCTATAACATACGGAAGGGAATGACAGTTTAGAATAGGAAGAAGGATTCATTCCTTCTTCTGCCACCATATCTTCCGATTTTATTTCCCAATAAAGACACCGCGCTTTCTTGAAGGCTTTGATCGCAGAACAAAACTTCGGCTGATTTGCCCAAAGCTTTCTTGGTACCTTGGCTGGCGCTGCAGTATGTGTGACAGGCTGAGAAAAGGGGAGTAGATTCATTTGTGGATTGCCTTCAGCTGGTAACCTCATAATCGCCGCAGGGGGAAGACGAAAAGAAGTCGATTGGCAGATACCAGCCAAAAGAAAAACCGCCAAGATTCTGGCGGCAGGTGGCATTGCTCGCTTATTCAACAGTAGTTTCTTCCAGAATGTTTGTTTCTGGATTATTATTATCCCTCCAGGTCCTGAATTTTTCCAGATCGGAGGAAATCTGTTTCAATACGAAGCCTATGACCGCAGCATCGTCCACGATACCAACACCTGCTAAAAAGTCCGGGATCAGGTCGATTGGCGAGACAAAATAAATAATGGAAGCCAGGATCGCTAAAATTGATCCTATCGGGATTTTTTTATACTCGCCATGACGCCATGCAGTAACCAGTTGGAACAGAAGTTGAAGGTTTTCCCAAATGTCCGCGAGTCCCTTCTTTTCCTTCTCTGCCTTTTTACTTGCATCTTTGATCAGCACGTCCGTTTTTTCGGGACGTTTCATGTATTCTCTAGCCTTTGACTTATACTTTTTAATGCTTTGCTCGATTTTTTCAGTGCCTATCATTTTTAACACCTTCCTGTCTACCGGAATACAATTACTGTTATTTTTACCCGATAGAACCGGATTTCAAAACAAAATGATGTCCGGAACAGCGATTTTCCAGGAAAAAGAGTGAATCGCTGTTTCAATTATACGATTAAGGGAATTTCTAAAATGGTAAATAAAATTAGTTGACTAACCTTGTATATACAAGTAGAATGAAAGCGTGAACAACATGTATATTCAAGATTTTGGTTTTTAAAGAGTTATATAGGCTAAGAATGAAAACGTTACCAGGAGGAGATTTAGCATGGACCGGAAAGCGGTAGAAGAAATTGTCGAAGCGGTTGGCGGCAAGGAAAATATAGCTGCTGCTACACACTGTGTGACACGGCTGCGTTTTGCCCTGAAGGATGAAGGAAAGGTGGACAATGAAAAACTCGAACGCAATGATCTTGTAAAAGGTTCCTTTTCCGCAAATGGCCAGTATCAGGTCGTCATTGGCCAGGGGCTAGTAGACAAGGTTTATAATGAAATGGTTGCAATCACCGGGATTGGAACCGCGACGAAACAAGAAATCAAGGATGCGGCGGAACAAAACCTGAATCCGCTGCAAAGAGCAATCAAGACTTTGGCTGATATTTTCATCCCGATCCTGCCAGCAATCGTAACGGCAGGTTTGCTGATGGGGATCAACAACATCCTTACGGGAAAGGATATTTTCTTTGAAGGCAAGGCGCTTATCGATGTGTATACGAGCTGGGCAGACTTCGCAAGCATCATTAACCTGATTGCCAACACCGCCTTCGTGTTCCTTCCTGCTCTGATTGGCTGGAGTGCTGTTAATAAATTCGGCGGCAATCCGCTGTTAGGTATCGTTCTGGGACTGATGCTTGTGCACCCTGATTTGCTGAATGCATGGGGGTACGGAGAAGCACAGCAAAAAGGAGAAATTCCGACTTGGAACCTATTTGGCCTCTCAATTGAAAAAGTAGGCTACCAGGGCCAGGTGCTGCCTGTATTGTTTGCCTCTTATGTGCTTGCGAAAATGGAAATATTCCTGAAAAAGCGGATACCCGATGCTTTCCAACTGCTTACAGTTGCTCCGATTGCTTTACTGGTAACCGGATTCCTTTCCTTCATTGTCATCGGTCCAATCACTTTTGCTATCGGAAACTTGATCACTGACGGCGTTGTCGGCATTTTTGATGCTGTACCAGTGCTTGGCGGCCTGATTTATGGAGCCCTTTATGCTCCGCTTGTCATTACAGGGATGCACCACACATTCCTTGCAGTCGACTTACAGCTGATCGGGACCATTGGCGGTACATTCCTCTGGCCGATGGTCGCGCTATCGAATATCGCCCAGGGATCCGCCGCATTCGCAATGATGTTTGCGGAAAAGGACAATGAAAAGCTGAAGGGGCTATCATTGACATCAGCTGTTTCCGCTTGGCTTGGGATTACGGAGCCAGCGATGTTCGGGGTCAACCTTCGTTATAAATACCCTTTCATGGCGGCCATCATCGGATCTGCGATCGCTGGTATCGTCATTACGCTACGCGGTGTCCAGGCTCCGTCGATAGGAGTCGGCGGTTTACCGGCGTTCCTGTCCATTTTCACCGAGTACTGGGGAGTATTCTTCCTTGGCATGGGGATTGTCCTTGTCGTTCCGTTCGTTTTGACATTCATCATGGCAAAAACGAAAAGAAGGAAGGAAGCATAAAACAACAAGAGACGGAGGTGCATCATTGCTATGGCAGAACCATGGTGGAAAAAAGCCGTAGTTTATCAAATCTATCCAAAAAGCTTTTATGACACGACGGGGAACGGTACAGGCGACCTTCGAGGCATTATTGCCAAGCTTGATTACCTGAAAGAGCTTGGCGTGGATGTTATCTGGCTGACACCAATCTACGACTCGCCTCAGCGGGATAATGGCTATGATATAAGAAACTATTATGAAATCTATCAGGAATATGGCACAATGGCAGACTTTGAGGACCTACTGGAAGAGGCCCACCGGCGAGGCATAAAAATCATCATGGACATCGTTGTGAACCATTCATCAACCGAACACGAGTGGTTCCAGGAAGCCAGGAAGTCAAAGGATAGTCCTTTCAGGAACTATTATATCTGGAAGGACGCGAAGGATGATGGGAGCGCGCCAACCAACTGGGAATCCAAGTTTGGAGGGAATGCATGGGAATATGATAAGCAGACAGGGCAGTATTACCTGCACCTGTTTGATGTCACCCAGGCTGATTTGAACTGGGAAAATGAACAGCTCCGCAATGAAGTGTATGAAATGATGCATTTTTGGTTTAAGAAAGGCGTTGACGGTTTCAGGCTGGATGTCATCAACCTGATTTCCAAAGACCAGGATTTCCCGGACGATGACGGTTCGGTTCCTCCAGGGGATGGTAGGAAGTTTTACACGGATGGACCGAGAATCCATGAGTTCCTGCAGGAAATGAACCAGGAAGTGTTTTCAAAATATGACATCATGACAGTAGGGGAAATGTCTTCAACGACGATCGAGAATTGCATCAAGTATTCCAACCCAAAGCGGAATGAATTGAGTATGACCTTCAACTTCCATCATTTGAAAGTCGATTATTTAAATGGAGATAAATGGACCCTGGCTGACTTTGACTTTCTTGCCCTGAAGCAGATTTTATCCCAGTGGCAGACGGAAATGAACAGGGGCGGTGGCTGGAATGCATTGTTCTGGTGCAATCACGACCAGCCAAGAGTCGTTTCCCGCTATGGGGATGATCGCGAATACCACCGTGAGTCCGCAAAGATGCTCGCAACGGCCATCCATATGATGCAGGGAACGCCTTATATATATCAGGGTGAAGAAATCGGCATGACCAATCCTTATTTTAAGGAAATTGAGGATTATCGTGATGTCGAGTCCCTTAATATGTTTAAAACCAAGCTAGCTGAAGGGATGCCTGAGGACGAAATCCTTAAAATCCTGCAGAGCAAGTCACGCGATAATTCCCGTACGCCCGTGCAATGGAATAGCGAGAAGCATGCAGGATTCACAAAGGGGGCACCATGGATCGGTGTAGCGGATAACTACCGTGAGGTGAACGTGGAGAATTCGCTCGAAGATAAGAACTCTGTTTTCTACCATTATAAAAAGCTGATCCAGCTCAGGAAAAGATACAATATCATCACGGACGGCGATTACGAACTCATCCTTGCTGACCATCCTGACATCTTTGCCTATATCCGGAACAGTAAGAATGAAAAGCTGCTTGTCGTCAATAACTTCTATGGTAAAAACACCGTATTCAAACTTCCGAATGAGTACAGGCTGAAGGACCACAAGGCAGAGATCCTGTTATCAAACTATGAGGATACGGGCAATGATATTTCCGTTGTGAAGCTTCGCCCTTACGAGTCGATCGTTTACCACTTAACAAAATAATCATGATTAAACGAAGGACTGTCTGTGTCCTTCGTTTTTCATATTATTTAGTGTTTTGAGCGTGGATTTTACTCCAGTTCGTGTTGGGATAATCTTAGTTGGGGCGGTTATAATCCCAGTAAGTATATTGTAAAAGTGATTGAGAGAGTTTCATAAGTTCATAAGGAAATCGCAGTGTTCATGGTAAGAATCATCGTGCTTCAATTGGAATCACGCTGTGCCCCGATCAACACTTTCACAAGCACATACAGAGTATGCTGTTCGATGTTTGATGCCTGTCATCTGGTGGAAAAAATCAATGGGCGAAACTAAATAGAAAAGAGGTCTCAGCAATGATTCAAATCCCATCCAGCATCGACGGCAAACAATACAGTATTGGCGATATGAAACAAAAGCTTGAGCCGATTGGGTTCACAGTCGGCGACAACTGGGAATACGATCATGGATATTTTGATTATAAAATGAACGATCACCATGGTGATCAGCAGTATGTCCGTATTCCAGTCCAATCAACAGGAGGGGCATCTGACGATGATGGGACGCTCGTCCAGGTCGGTACTCCTTTCATCCTTGACCACCAATTCAAGACGGATGTTGACGAAGAAGGGAATATCAGCAATTTTTCCGCTTCAGTGAATCAATTTAAAGAGCCAGCCGATAAGGATGCCCCCATTCCCGAAGGGTTTGTTGATCATGGTAAATCGCTGGTCGAGAAAGCAGAACAAGCCTTGAATGATCACTGATCATAAGAATGAAGGCAGCCTTCCATGTTCAATAGGAAGCTGCCTTTCTTCATGAGCTTAAAAAGCGAAAAAGAATGGACACTGCCGTTCAAACTTATATCATCAATGGCTTCAGCCAAAAAGGACGTCAATATTTCCGCCATCGCCTTAAAGCTTGCCAATCGCGAATTTTACTCGATGGAAAAATGCTATACTTGTTTACATAGTTTATTAACGGAGCGTGAAGCTTGAATGGAAGAAAAATTGTATTATCAGGACCCGTATCTAAAAAGTTTCTCAGCAAAAATCATGAAAGAAGGGCTTGATCATGACGGACGAAGGTATGTTGTTTTGTCCCAAACAGCCTTTTATCCGACCGGAGGAGGGCAGCCATCTGATACAGGCAAACTGAATGGCATAGAAGTGACAGAGGTGGAGGAAACCGAGGGGGAAATCAGGCATTACATCAGGGAGACCCTCAATGGTGCCAGCCTGGCAGAAGGAATGATTGACTGGGTCCGCCGATTCGATCACATGCAGCAACACTCCGGCCAGCATATATTGTCGGCTGCTTTCGAACAGCTTTTTGATCATAAGACAGTAAGCTTCCATCTGGGAAAAGATACGCTGACAATTGACCTCATGGCTGAACAGCTTTCCAAGGAAGAAGCGGAAGAAGCTGAAAAGCTGGCAAATGAGCTTATCCTTGAAAACAGGCCAATCGAGTGCAAATGGGTCAGTAAAGGAGAAGTGGCTCAATACCAGCTGCGAAAAGAGCTGTCAGTTTCCGAAGACATCAGGCTCGTGATCATTCCGGATTTCGACTACAATGGCTGTGGCGGTACTCATCCTTCCAGCACTGGCCAGGTCGGCTTATTGAAAATTTTAGGATGGGAGAAGCAAAAGAAGAAAGTAAGGGTAGAATTTATTTGCGGTAACAGGGTACTTACGCAACTCGGCCAAAAACACGCCATTCTCCGGCAACTTGCTTCCTTGCTGAACATGCCTGAACAGGGAATGCCTGAAGCCGTGGAGAGATTGCTCGATCACCGGAAGGAGCTTGAAAAGTCGCTGGAGGAAACGAATGACCAGCTCATCACTTATGAAGCAAAGGAATTGCTTATGCAAAAAAGTTACCCCGCCGTTTGCTGTTGTGTATATCAGGACCGCAGCATCCAGGAACTTCAGAAATTAGCAAGAAAGCTGGTTTCCTTGGCAGATGACCACGTGTTCCTGCTAGCTGCCGAAAATGGCTCGAAGCTCCAGTTTGTTTTTGCTAAGGGAAGGGAAGCAGAGGGTGACATGAAGGAGTTGGCCGGCAAGGCACTTCCGGCAATCCATGGCAAAGGGGGAGGCACTGAGTTGTTTGCCCAGGGAGGCGGCGAGTTACGAGTGCCAGGAGAAGAATTCCTCTCAAAAGTCAAAAAAAGCTTGAATCATGGAACGGATGAGTTTTGAACAGGATATGGACGAGATATCAGGAGAACAAGGATTTTTCTCATGGTCCTTTTAAACTATTTTTTGTTAGTTCTTTTTCTGCTTTAAAGAGGAAATCAGGGATCTATAGGCATGAATCATACTTTAAGCCTGATTTTTATTCGAGTTTTGCTGGAACTTGAAACTTTTACCATTTAAAAATATGTTTATCTCCCTCATAATGGAATTCAACCGAAGAAATAGGGGGAATCAGAATGTTTGAAGTGGAAAAAGGATCTGTAGAAGAAGCGATTATGATCCTGCAAAATCTCGGTTTGAAAATCAATGAATTCGAGAAAACAAGTCCAATGATTCCGGTAGAAAAATATAAGGAATTATTGGAATTCACCATCGCTGTTGCCAGGAAGACGAATGAAGTGACTGATACAATTGACGAATTGCTAGAAGATATCGAAGCAAAGTTATAAATATCCAGGTAGTAAGAGAGCAGCCCCCAGGGCTGCTCTCTTACCGTTCTTTTTGTTTCTTTTCGATGTACTCAAATAGGAATGATTGTCCATTGCGGTAAAACCGCGGGTCATAGATCCCCAGTTTTTCACCATCATTGACGATGACGACGAATGGCGACCATTCATGAAGCGTCCTGGCTTCCGGCCGTTTTTTAAATAGCTGGTTCAAGTTTGTATCCTCTGCGGATGTCAGTTCGTATTGGAGTTTCTTTCCCATGAAAAGGTTGTCCTGGAAAATTGAGACATCAATACCGTTTTTTGTTATAACGGAATATGTCCATGGAATGAACCCTGCTGATAGCGCAATTTGATCATAGTCGTCCTTGTACTGTTCATAAATGATCCAACCCTGGACACTCTGGACAATAAGATGAAGTGCAATGAAGCACCACGCAAGTTTATAATAGGAAGGTCCTTTCTCCTTATTCCTTCTTGAAGCAAAGAATGCTGTTGCAAGGATCATCCAAAAAACGAAATCGACGATCGGGATGGTTCCGAAGGATACGCGGATGTTGGAAAAAGGTTCGAGGTAACCTGTTCCCCAGGCATTGAACAGATCACTGGTAATATGGATCATTACCGCCAGCCAGGCAAGAAAGAATAGTTTGCGATCTTTTACATGGAACAAAAGAAAAGAGAGTGCCACAAATAATGCTGCCCAGACGGGAGTCAGGAACACAGAATGCGTGATGCCCCGATGCCACATTTGATACATGCCCTCACTATCCCAGAGTTTGGAGATGACATCGATATCTGGAATCTGGCTTGCTCCTGCAGAGGTCAGAAAATAAGCAAGCTTTTCTTGCTTGTTCATTTCTTTCTTATCCATTGCTCCATATAAAGCTAAGCCGAATAATGTATGAGTAACGGAATCCATAGAGCACCTCCCTGGAATTCTATTATAAGGGGAATGAAAAAAAAATTTAAAGCTTTTAGATGCAAAAGCAGGATTGCAAACTTTTCCCTATAAAGATAAGATTATTTTTATGAGGAATTCTGCCTTCAAAAAGAAAGGAAAAAATAAGTTATGAAAAAATTAAGAGATGAAGTTCTGTCGCGAAGGACTTTTGCGATTATATCCCACCCGGATGCGGGGAAAACGACTTTGACAGAAAAACTGCTGCTTTTTGGCGGCGCAATCCGGGATGCGGGTACCGTAAAAGCAAAAAAGACAGGAAAGTTTGCGACAAGTGACTGGATGGAAATTGAAAAGCAACGTGGAATTTCAGTCACTTCAAGCGTCATGCAGTTTGAATACGATGGCTTCAAGGTAAATATCCTGGATACACCGGGGCACCAGGATTTCAGTGAAGACACATACAGAACACTGACAGCTGTGGATAGTGCCGTTATGATCATAGATGCTGCGAAAGGGATCGAGGATCAGACCCTCAAGCTGTTCAAGGTTTGCCGGATGAGGGGCATCCCGATCTTTACTTTTATCAACAAGCTTGACCGCCAGGGGAAAATGCCTCTTGAATTGCTCGCTGAATTGGAAGAGGTACTTGGCATAGAGTCTTATCCTATGAACTGGCCAATAGGAATGGGAAAAGAGTTTCTCGGAATTTATGACCGTTTCAATAAAAGGATCGAACAATTCCGAGTTGACGAAGAGAACCGGTTCATTCCGCTGAATGGCGATGGCGATATTGAGGGTGAACATCCATTGAAGCAATCGTCATTATACGACCAGACGCTTGAAGAAATCATGCTGCTGGATGAAGCTGGGAATGAATTTTCCGATCAGCGGATTGCTGACGGTACATTGACTCCTGTTTTCTTCGGAAGTGCCCTGACAAACTTTGGAGTCCAAACTTTCCTGGAGTCTTATTTGCAGTTTGCGCCGGCACCACAGCCGAGAAATTCCAGTACAGGAGAAATCGACCCACTGTCAGAATCGTTTTCTGGATTCATTTTCAAAATCCAGGCAAACATGAACCCTGCCCACCGGGACAGGATTGCTTTCCTCCGCATTTGCTCAGGCAAATTTGAGCGAGGCATGACCGTTCAACTAAGCAGGACAGGAAAGCCGATGAAGCTTGCCCAGTCAACCCAGTTCATGGCTGATGATCGCAGCACAGTAGATGAAGCAGTTGCCGGCGATATCATTGGTTTGTATGATTCAGGCACATACCAGATTGGCGACACCATCGTTTCTGGCAAAGAAGCGTATGAGTACGAGAGGCTCCCACAGTTCACTCCTGAGCTTTTTGTCAGGGTATCAGCAAAGAATGTCATGAAGCAAAAACATTTCCACAAAGGTATCCAGCAGCTAGTCCAGGAAGGAGCAATCCAGCTCTTCAAGACTGTGAAGACTGAAAATTATTTGCTGGGTGCCGTTGGTCAGCTCCAGTTCGAGGTATTCGAGGCAAGGATGAGAAACGAATACAATGTAGAAGTCATAATGGAAAGAGAAGGTTCCAAAATCGCCCGCTGGATCGATGGTGATGAGGTCAATGACAATCTTTCCAGTTCTCGGAGTCTGCTCGTAACTGACCGATATGGCAAGAAGGCGTTCTTGTTTGAAAATGACTTTGCTCTTAGGTGGTTTCAGGAGAAGAACCCGGAAATCAAACTTTATAATCCAATGGATGTATAATGAAGAAGGAAGCCGGCTTAAGGAAGCCGGCTTTTTTGCAAAGGAAAATGCTCCATGGTGGCAATGTACCTGATCCCGACTCCAGATTAGGTATCACCTCGCTGGCATCCAGGATATGCATTATTAATGAAAAAATTCGCTTTTTCAATAGATAATGAGGTATGTCCTATTACGTTCATTATACTGAGGGAATGCCATTCCAGCTCTGCAATCACTTACTTTCCCGAACTTCAAGGAAATTCCTGGAAGTCAATGAGGATGCCATTATTGTTACAATCATCGCCATTGCACCGTAACTGGAGACCAGTTCTTCTGTAATCAGCCAACTGCTCACTAAGTAGAATTCAAGGATTCCGTTCTATCTGTTTTCTATCAGATATCCTGACAATATTTATCCTTTTCGCTGGGGCTCCAGCGAAACACTTGGCAGGGAGATTTACATGGTGAAAAAAGTATTTCCTTGACTTTTAGAATGAAGGATACTATAGTAATACTATTCTTCACTTCCTTGCATAAAAGCGTTCAAGTGAAAAAGTGGATATCAAGTGCAAGCGGAAAGAAGTAGAATCGCCATGGGCAGCACCGAGAGACTGGATGGACGCTGGAAATCCAGGCAGTGACGATTTGAATTACATCCACTGGTTGATGCACTTGTTGAATGAAGAGGGCAGGCCATTAGTGTTTGCCAATTAGGGTGGTACCGCGGAGCTCCTTCGTCCCTAGACGAATAGGAGCTTTTTTGTATTTATTTCCATTGGGGAGGGTAACCGCATGTTCAACCATGAGCCTGTAATTTCGATAAAATCATCCGAAGCGCTAGTGGTCGTCCTGCTGCTGATATCAGGAATCAGCTATGGGATGATCAAGCTTGAGCTGGTTCCCCACATTCCTGTTGTATTGGGAGTAACAGCGCTTCTCGTGTATGGACTAATCAAGAGAGTGGAAATGTCGGAACTGGAAAAGGGTATGATTGACGGGGCTAAAGCAGGCCTTGGAGCTGTGATGATATTTTTCTTCATCGGTATGCTTGTCAGTAGCTGGATGGCAGCAGGGACAATCCCAACCTTGATTTACCTGGCGTTTGAGCTTGTAACCGGAAAATGGTTCTATGCGATTGTATTCATAGTGACTTCAGTTGTCGGGCTAAGTATTGGGAGTTCCCTGACAACGGCTGCTGTCATCGGTGTCGCTTTCATGGCAGTTGCGGAAGCTCTCGGTTTGTCCCTGGCGATAACAGCTGGTGCAGTGGTCTCAGGAGCTTTTCTTGGCGACAAGATGTCGCCTCTCTCGGATACAACTGTCCTTGCGTCTACTACTGTGCAGGCAGATTTGTTCGAACACATCAAGAATATGTCTTGGACGACTGTACCGGCATTCTTCATTTCATTGACTTTGTTTGCAGGCCTATCACCTAAAATCGGTTCAGCGGACTTCGACAGGCTGGATGAATTACAGGCAGTCTTGCAGGATATGAATTTGGTTCATTGGTATTCTTTGATTCCCTTTTTCCTGATTGCCCTTCTTGCCTTCAAAAAGATCTCATCCATCCTTACACTTAGTATAGGGACGGTGTCCGGGATGGCGATCAGCATGGTCATAACGGAAAAATCAGAATGGGGATCCCTGCCTGGTATGTTATTTTCCGGGTACCGTTCGCAAAGTGGAAACGAACAACTGGATTCGCTCCTTTCAAGGGGTGGGATTGAGAGCATGTTGTTCTCTGTTTCGCTTGTTCTGCTGGCCCTTAGCATGGGCGGCCTGCTGTTCAAACTCGGAATCCTGCCGGCATTGCTCCGTGGGGTGAGTGACAGTCTTGAAAAGGTGCCAGTCCTGATTAGTTCAGCGGCAGCTTCGGCTATCGGGATCAATATCCTGATCGGTGAACAATACCTATCGATCCTGCTGACGGGAAATACTTTTGCGGAAAAGTTCAAAATCGCAGGTCTCAAGCCTAAGAACCTTTCAAGAGTGCTGGAGGATGCAGGTACAGTGATCAATCCGCTTGTGCCTTGGAGTGTGTGCGGTGTTTTCCTGGCAGGAGTCCTTGGAGTGGATACGCTTGAATACCTTCCTTTCGCGTTCTTCTGTCTTCTGTCTCCTATACTGACACTCACGGCAGGCTTTACAGGGATGACATTATCACGGATTGAGAGAAAAGCGGCGGCCTAGGCTGCCGCTTTTCTCTTACTTTTATTGATAACTGAAGGGAAAAATAGTCAGGATGAGATAAAATGAATGTTCCTTTTTGTTAAAATGGCTGAAAAAACAAAAACATCCCCTTATTCTTTAAAATCGGCAGACATGCTGATAAAGCTAAAAAACATGAAATCTCAATACATTGAAGTTCCCATAAAACAGATATTGATTTAAAATGGATAGGACGGTTTTTCGCCGGAGCGGTTTTGCTGTCGGAAATGCATATCGAATGGTTGCATAATCGACAGGCTGTCCCTAATATTTAGAGTAGAATTCTTTTTTCGACTGTCGGTCAGTCAGGTTTGTTTTGTACCCGAAAGGAGCTTATATATGAAAGTCAGCAATTTCTCGATCAGACGTCCGGTTTTCACGATGGTGACGATGTTTCTGATCCTTATCCTTGGTGTCGTTTCCTTATTGAAGATTCCGTTGAAGCTGATTCCGGAAATCAATCCGCCTGTTGGCGTAGTGGTGACGAATTATCAGGGAGCAAGCCCGGAAGAGGTAGTGGAAAAGGTAACGAAACCCCTCGAGATGAACCTGGCCACGCTGCCAGGCATCAAGACGATGACCTCCACCTCACAGGAAGGATCCAACCTGATTTTGATGCAGTTCTCATGGACAACCGATATAGATGATATCCAGGACGAAGTGATCCAAAGACTTGATATGGCCCAGCTTCCTGATGATGCGGAAAAACCGAGATTCCTGAAATTCGATCCATCGCAATTTCCAATCATCCAACTGTCGTTGAGTTCTGAAAAGGATGAGGATGTGCTTAGAGAACTGGCTGAAGAACTTGAACTCGAACTGACAAAGGTTGATGGCGTCGCGAGTGTGAATCTCTCAGGAACATCAGTGAAGGAAGTGCGTGTTGAGCTGGATCAGGACAAGCTGAAGACCTATAAATTAAGTCAGTCTGATATCGTTGATTTGATCAGGGCGAATGATGTGTCCATGCCAGGCGATACAATCCTCACTGATGGAAAAGAATTGACGACAAGGATCATCAGTTCGATCGATTCGCTGGATACATTAAAGAACCTGACCGTATTCACGAATCCTGTGACAAAGCAAAAGGTCACGCTGGATGATGTCAGCAATGTCGAAGTGAAGAAACAGGATGATCGCACAATCACGCGGACGAATCAGTCTCCTTCGGTCCTCTTAAGCGTTTTGCAGCAATCCGACGCGAATACAGCTGATGTCTCGAAGGCTTTCCTGAAAGAGCTCGATGAATTGCTCGAGAGAGAGAAATACGAAGGGATAAAGTCAGAAATCCTGTTCGATCAGGGTGACTATATCAAAATGGCGATCGGCAATATCTCCAATGCGTTGATTGTCGGCGGCCTCCTGGCGATGGCAGTACTTTTCTTTTTCCTGAGTAACTTCAAGAGTCCTCTCATCATTGGGATTGCCATACCGTACTCTGTCATTTTTACTTTTGTATTGATGTTCTTTTCTGATTTCACCCTTAATATCATGACACTTGGCGGCCTGGCTCTTGGGATCGGGATGCTCGTGGATAACTCGATTGTTGTCATTGAAAACATTTACCGGCACCTGTCGATGGGGAAAGATGCAAAGACCGCTGCGATGGATGGAGCAAAGGAAGTCGGTGCCGCAATCACCGCTTCAACGTTGACAACAGTTGCTGTATTTTTGCCGGTTGTTTTCATCTCAGGCATTATCGGCGAGCTGTTTACCGAATTCGCGATGACCATTTCGTTCAGCCTCCTTGCCTCATTGATTGTCGCCCTAACGGTCGTGCCTATGCTTGCAAGCCGGATGCTGAAAGCTCCGAAAAAGAATCTTGAAGCAAGAAGGCAGCGTTCAAAATCGATGAAAGCTCTTGAAAGGTCGGTTAGGTGGTCTTTAAGGCATCGATTCATTGTCCTGTTGATCACGTTGCTCCTCCTTGCCGGAGGCGGATATGGGCTGACAACGGTTGGTACCCAGTTCCTGCCTGCGACAGATGAAGGATTTTTCAGCGTCAGGGTCGAGCTCGAAAACGGCGCGGCACTGACTGAAACGGAAAAGGTCCTCTCTATCCTTGAAGATGAGCTGAAGGAAGAAGAGGATGTTGATGTATATGTAAGTCTTGTCGGCACGACCCAGGAAGCTTCTTTCAGGGGAACAACGAAGGCAAATGTCGGTGAATTGTATGTGAAGATGGATGATCTTGAAAAGCGTGAACGAAGCACCTTTGAATTTGTCGATGACAAAAAGCAGGAACTGGAGCAGGGTGCGAAGAAAGCAAATGATACCGCTGAGCTTTCTTTTAATATGCAATCGACCACGGGATCAGCTCCAAATACGCTTACATTCAGTGTCCGGGATACAAGTGAAAGGCGCCTCGATAAGTCGGTCACGAAGATTTATGAGGCACTCAAGGAATTAGATGATGTCAATGAGCTTTCAACAAGCCGGATGGAAAAGGTGGATGAGGTCCAGTTAACAGTGGATCGCGAAAAGGCACGCGCACAGGGGCTTGCCCCCGCGCAAATCGCAATGATTGTCAACGATGTGACAAGGGGGAATATGGCTACGCAAATGCCAGGTGAAGACGGGGATATTTTTGGTGTTTTCGTTGAATATGACCGTTCCATCACCCAGAATCTTGATGAACTCAAACAGCTGCAAATCAAGAAACCAGATGGGAACTATGTTGCTCTTGGGGATGTGACGAAGATTGAAACAGGAAGCGGACCTGTGAGCATCCAGAGAATCAACCAGCAGGATGCAGTTGAATTCACACTGAAGTACAAATCCTCCACGAACCTTGGTGCGATTTCAAAAAAGGTGGATAAGGAAATTGCTGACCTTGGGTTACCCGAAGAAACGGATGTTATTTTCAGTGGTGACAGGGAACTTCTTGAATCGGCGATGGATGATTTGACACTCGCATTCGTCCTGGCGATCCTCTTCATCTATTTGGTGATGGCAGCCCAATTTGAGTCACTGAAGTATCCATTCGTTATTATGTTCTCAGTGCCACTGTTCGTCATCGGCGTTTCCATCGCATTGACGGCAACTAATACGCCTGTTGGCTTGACGGCGATCATCGGTGTCATCGTCCTGGCTGGAATTGTTGTCAATAATGCGATTGTCATCGTTGATTACATCAACCAGAAAAAGCAGGCAGGGTCAAACCCACACGAAGCGATTGTCATTGCAGTCAAGGATAGGGCACGCCCCATCTTGATGACGGCACTGACAACAATCCTTGGCTTGGTGCCGCTCGCTCTTGGCATCGGGGAAGGAACGGAAATCAATCAACCTATGGGAATCACTGTGATCGGCGGATTGATCAGCAGTACCTTCTTGACCCTTTATGTCATTCCTGTGATTTACAGCTTCATTGATAAGGATACAAGGCGGATGAACAAAATGTATGCTACTCCTGACGGCCATTTGGTTCCTGGTTATTTGCTGAAGGAGGATCCAGGCACTGGTAATGGGCATGGCTTGGAAGATAAGCCGGTTAGCTCGCAACAAGGGAAATATACAAAGCAAGAAATGGCTCGAATGCTTGAGGAGTTGCTACAAATCGTTAAGGAAGAAGAGGGATTCCCTCCAAGAAGGGACCTTCGCAGAAAAAGGTAATTTCCATGAAGTGCCTGTGCCCCATTCGCTTGCGAAAAGCGGAGAGGACCGGGCACTTTTTTGAACCATTTTCAGAATAGTCAGCAAAATATTTGATGTGATGAATGCTTATCGGTAGAATATAGTTAATGACTGAAAAGGAGGAAAAGTATGGAGCGAGGATATTTTTTTACCGGTTTTCCGGGCTTTATCAGCAACCAGCTGATCAGGGAAGTACTGCGGAGGAATAGCGGGAAGGGGAAAGTCTTCGTCCTGGTTCTTCCTTCGATGGCTGAAAAAGCAAAAGCTGAAAAGAAAGCGATCATGGACGATTTTTCGATGGAAGGGACACGCTTCGAGATCATTGAAGGGGATATCACAGTCCCCGGACTAGCAATGAGCAGGGAAAAAGCCGATATGCTCAGGGAATCCGTCACGCATATTTTCCATCTTGCAGCTATATACGATCTTGCTGTTCCAAAGGAAATTGCTTTCCGAGTGAATGTGAATGGGACAAGGAATGTGAATGAATGGGTGAAATCATTGGAAAACCTCCAGCGCTACACTTATTTCAGCACGGCATATGTGGCGGGAAAGCGAGAAGGCATGCTTTATGAGGATGAATTGATCAATCCTCCAGGATTCAAGAATTTTTATGAGGAAACCAAATACGAAGCGGAGGTACTGGTTGATTCGTTAAAAGCCGAAGTGCCAGTGACAATCATCCGGCCAGGAATCGTCAAAGGCCATTCGAGGACAGGGGAAACCATCAAATTCGACGGTCCTTATTTCATCATGAACTTCATTGACCGGTTGAACTTCATGCCCTTCCTTCCACGCCTCGGTAATGTTGAAACAGTTGTCAATCTTGTTCCTGTCGATTATATTATTGAAGCCACCGCTTATTTGGCGTTCGAAGATAAAGGCGAGGGGAAGACATATCATCTGACAGATCCGAAACCTTATAAGGTTTCAGAGCTCTATGAAATGATGATGTCAGAGTTGATCCAGAGGCAGCCAAAGGGATCGGTGCCGCTTGCCCTGGCAAAGGCCGGTTTGAGTATGGGGGCGGTTAGAAGATATCTTGGCGTCGAAAAAGAAGCCCTTGATTACTTCACCTGGAAGGGCTATTTTGATTCGTCCCATGCGCAGGATGATTTGAAAGGATCGGGCATCCAATGTCCGGATTTCAAGGATGGGATTTCCGCTATGGTATCGTTCTATAAAGAGAACAAACATAAACCACAGTATCAGATAAAAATTTTATAACGGCAGGTGAATGAACGTGCATTCAGTGGAAAAGGTACAGAAATTGAAAGTTCTTGACCCCGCGTCCGGAAAGGTGATTGGTGAGATTGAGGAGACTCCTGTAAATGATGTGCCTGCTTATTACGAGCGGGGAAGGAAGGCGTTCTTGTACTGGAGCCGGCTGTCCATCCCGGAACGCTTGGTCTATTTCAAAAGGCTTAAGCAATTGATGGTCGATGAAATGGAGTCGATCTCAAACATAATCTCGGAGGATACAGGAAAAGTACTTACCGAATCAATCGTTGCGGACATCATGCCTACGCTGGATGCAATTGATCATATCACAAGGCATGCTGCCAAAGTGCTTGGCCGGCAAAAAGCGAAAACGCCCCTTCTCCTGTTCGGAAAGAAATCATATGTGGAATACATGCCGAGGGGAGTGGTGCTCGTCATCTCCCCATGGAACTATCCACTCCAACTGGCGATGGTGCCAATGATCAGTGCTCTAGCGGCGGGAAATTCGGTCATACTTAAACCATCGGAGGTTACCCCTCTCGTCGGAAAATGTATCGAAGATTTGTTTCAACGTGCCGGTTTTCCGCAAGGGACTGTCCAGGTTGCTCATGGCGGGAAAGAAGTCGGGGCAGCGTTCACGTCTGGAAAGCCTGATTATATCTTCTTCACTGGTTCGGTAAGGACCGGTAAGATCATCCAGCAGCAGGCTGCCATGGATTTGATCCCGACAACCCTCGAGCTTGGGGGAAAAGACCCAATGATTGTTTTTGCAGATGCGAACCTTGAAAGAGCCGCGAAGGGGGCTGTATGGGGGGCATTCACGAACAGCGGGCAGGTGTGTATGAGTGCAGAACGTCTTTATGTGGAGCGATCTGCGTATGATCGCTTCCTTCTTTTGCTGAAGGAAGAGGTAAATTCTCTTACCAAGGGGAAAGATGTAGATGCGGATATCGGCTCAATGACTTTTCCGGACCAAAAGGAAATTGTCCGGAAACAGCTGGATGAAGCCTTGGCGCGTGGAGCGCGGCTTGAAACGGGAACAGTTCCTGAAGAGTGGGAGGAAGGAATGTACCTTCCGCCGACTATTGTGACGAACGTGGACCAGGATATGAAAATCATCCAGGAGGAAACCTTCGGTCCGCTGCTGCCGATTGTGCCATTTGATAATGAAGAAGAAGCCGTTTCCTATGCGAATGGCACTGCGTTCGGGCTCAATGCAAGTGTCTGGACGGACGATAAAGAAAAAGCCCGCCGGGTTGCTTCGAAGCTCGTATCGGGAGCAGTTGTCATTAATGATGTCCTGATAACAGTCGCGAACCACGGATTGCCTTTTGGCGGTACAAAGGAAAGCGGATTGGGAAGATACCATGGAGAGGCGGGCCTTCGGATTTTTTGCCATGAAAAGGCGGTCATGGAGGACAGGGGATTTATGAATTCCGAAATCCAGTGGTATCCATATAATGGGAAATATCCGTTATTCCTGAATTTGTTCAAAAGTTACTTCAATAAAAACAGGAACTGGCTAGGTTTCGCAAAAAACTATATTGAATTGCTGAGAAAAAATAAATGATCCTCTATACTAATGCCCAAAGGGAGGCCATGGCTTTTTCCAGCATGCCTCCTAAAAAGCGAAGTGCATGAAATGCAAATCAACGTGTTGCTCTGCAAGACAAAGAGAAAGAGGTCCCAAAAAGTTAAACATTTGGAAAGCCTCTCTTTTTTTTGGGAAAATAAGCATTTTGGAAATTGTTTGCTCCAACCAAATAGGCCTTAGGCCTGAGTCAATTGTTGTGCGATGTTGGGCTTCTCTTGGCCAGAAACAATATAAAATTGACAAATTAATGGAAAAATTGATAATATAGCACTTTGTTTGGACACTCTAAAACCGTAGCCCGTTATTTAATATGAAAACCAAGGGAATGAATCTCGAAGTGGCCAATAACAGAGAATTAACCAAAGTCGAAGCAATCATGTGGAGCATTGCCCTTCCTGGGTTTGCACAGCTTCTGACAGGCAATCTTATAAAAGGGGTGTTTTTTGTAGGACTTGAAATACTCGTGAATGTCATGGGCAGTTTCAATAAAGCCATCATGTACAGCTTCCTTGGAGAAACGAAGAGGGCAATGGAGGTAATCGACTACCAATGGCTCATGTTTTATCCCTGCCTGTATATGTTCGTAATGTGGGACGCATACCGTAGTGCCATGCCGGACACAGAAAAATTGAGCTTTTTGCCTTTTGCTTTCTCGGCTTATTTCGTTACATTAGGCCTCATGTATTCTCCAATCGTTAAAATCCTCGGTTTATTTCCTGGTCCGGTTTTTTTGCCGATGCTTTTCGTCATTCCTGGTTTGCTGTCAGGCTATATCATCCGGAAAATCCTACTTCGCTTTTTGTGAGGAAAAGTGTATTAAGTTCAAGGACTCTTTCAGTGGCTCCCAATTATCAGGGGGCTTTTTTAGCGATTTTAAATGATGGAAGGTCTTTTTCAGCAGAGTTGAGTAGAGGAGGAAGTATAACCTGATTTTGATGGCTTTGCCAAGCTTTATTTCACGTGAGGAAGCTGTAGGTTGGCACAATCCCTATATAGGACTTTCAGCTTGTTTTGCTTGGGTTTTTTCTTTTTATTCATTTCAACCCCTTAAAACAACTTTGTGCAAACGTAACCCTTTAATGAAAAAGCGGCCGCTTCCAATAATCCATGAGGTGAACAATTATGAAGAAACTTTCCAGCCAAGAAATGAAAAAAATCGCCAAAAGCACATTAGCATTAGTCCTAGCAGGTTCGTTTGCATTTTCTCCAATCGCATTAGCAGAAGAGAACAAAACAGACATCGAAACGGTAGACCTGAAATCGAATGAGTATAATTCCGTAAGCGAAGATGCAATCGAGGATGCAAAGTCACAGGTGGAAGACCTGGAAGAAACCAATCCATCACTGATCCCTGGAGATTTCTTCTACTTTGCCAAAGTCGCGCTTGAAAAAATCAAGCTCGCGTTTACATTTGACAAAGCTAAAGAAGCAGAATTGCTAGCTGAATACGCTAAGGAAAGATTAGCAGAAGCCGGGGAGCTTTTTGCTGAAGGAAAAGAAGAAGAGGCGCTAGAAGTCATTAAAGAAGCAATCGAATATATGGAAAATTCACAGGATATCGTCGATGAAGAAACTTTCGATGATGAGGACACTGATAAGGACGGAACAGAACAAGAAGAAGGAACGACACCAGACGATGGAGCTGAAGATGAGGAAGGTTCAGAGGATGATGTCCAAACTGATGATCCAGAAGATAAGGATTCCGATACCGGAGAAGAACCAGCAGATGAGGAAGAGGTAACGGAAGAGGATGGAGAAAAAGATCCATTCGAAGAAATTGAAAAGGTATTGGCACAAAATATCATATCCTTGACTGCAGCGATGGAGAAAGTGAAAAATCCAGTAGCGAAGGCAGCTCTTCAAAGAAATATTGAAAAATCCCATGCAAAAACAGCGGAGAGACTTGCCAAGCTTGAAGCGAAATTCGCTAAAAAGCAAGCAGAAGCGGAAGATACTGATAAGGAAGAACTAACTGAAACAGATCCGCTTGTGGTAGAGCCTGACCTGCAGCCAGCTGACTCAGCAGAAGAACCAGTTGAGGAGCAAACAGAAAAAACAATGCCAGCTGATGATGATCAGTCTGCAGTGCCTGCAGTTGTCCCTGGAAAGGCTGTGAAACAACAGAAAAAAGCTGAACAGGCCCAAGTAAAGCGGGAACGCAATGTTGCTAAGCAGGAGCGTAAAGCTGCCAAGCAGGAAGCTAAGCAACAAAAGAAAGAAGTCAAGCAGCAAGTAAAGCAAGAAAAAGCTGCAAAGAAACTGGAAAATAAGCCGAATAAAGCAGGGAACGAAGGCAAGGGCAACGGTAAAAATTGAATCGAATTGAACAATAGACTGGAAAGATAGCCGGGAAGGCTATCTTTTCACTGCCTAACCACAAAAAGGTGCAGTTGACACTTTGTGATATAATGTGGGGAGAAAAGAGGTGAGGCCAGTGCTAAGTTTATTGTTCATGGCAAAAAAACGGCGAAAATCACTTGAAGAAACAGTAGAAAGAATCCATATGGGGGATTCTGCTTTACAGGAAGAATTGATTGATTCTTATAAACCATTCATAGCCAAGACCGTTTCGACTGTCTGCAAAAGATATATACATGAATCTGACGATGAGTTTAGCATTGGTCTTATAGCGTTTAATGAGGCAATCCAGAAGTATTCATCTGAAAAAGGCAATTCCCTGTTAAGCTTTGCCGAAGTCATGATCAAGCGCCGGGTTATCGACTATATCCGGCAGCAAAGCAGGAACCAAACCATCAGTTTCCATATTGCGTCAGATCCTAATGAAGAGGAGACACAGCGATCATCAATCGAGGATGAGATTTCCCTGGATGACTTCAAGAAAAAAACAGAACAAGAACTAAGACGCGAAGAAATCCTACAGTTCAAGGCCGTCCTGAAAGACTTTGAGCTTTCCTTCGAGGATTTGCTTGAACAGTCGCCCAAGCATGCGGATGCAAGGAAGAATGCAATGCTGATCGCGAAGGCGATGGTGGAAAACGAAGAGCTTAAACAGCTGCTGCTCGAAAAAAGACGCCTTCCAATCAAGCAGCTGGAAGGAATGGTTGATGTCAGCAGAAAAACAATCGAGAGAAATAGGAAGTATATCATTGCAATTGCACTTATCTTGACCGGTGATTATATCTATTTAAAGGATTATATTAAAGGGGTGATAGAGTCATGAAAAAAGGGATTATCATGGAAATCAATGATGGGTACCTTACATTGTTGACCCCTGAAGGCGAGTTTTTAAGAGCACGGAAAGTCCAGGAGGATTATCGGCTCGGAGAGGAAATTAATTTTTTTCCGGAAAGCGCATCCATTCAAAGAAAGAATTCCATTTTCACTATATTGGATAGCTTCAAGGCTAAAACGGTTGCCCTGTCGGCTGCTGTCCTGCTTTTGCTGGCAGCTTTCCTGCCTGTTTATCAGGATGGAGAGGTATATGCTTACATGACGATCGATGTGAATCCAAGTATTGAATTGGGAGTCAATGAAGACATAAAAGTCTTGAGCATCAAGGGCTATAATCAGGACGGCAAAAAGATTGCAGCCAGGATTTCCAATTGGGAAAAGAAAGATGCAGCTGTGGTAGCAGATATGGTTTTGGAAGAAATTGAAGAAGAGGGCTACCTGGATGTGAAAAAAGAAATTGTCCTGACTACAGTTCCTGCTGGAGAAAAGCAAGTAAAAGCAGACAAAAAACTGGAAGAAAAAGTTTCGGAAATCAGGAAAGAAAGTGTAAATGACCGCCTTGAGCTTAAGGTAATGCACGGTACAGCAGAAGAACGCAAAAAAGCCAAGGAACAAGGGTTGACTACTGGGCAGTATAAAGAAAAAATGAGCGAGACGAAAAAGCAGGAGAAGCCATCGGGACAAAAGGATGAAAAGAAGCAAGACAAAGAGACAACTGCAAAGCAGGAGCATGGCAAACCTGCCAGGGAAGAACCAAAAGGCCAATTGAAGAAACCTGCGAAAGAAAAACCGCAGGTGAATAAAGTTGTTCCTCAAAAACCTCCGGCAAACCAGAACCAGAACAAAGACCACGGGTTAAAAGGGAACAGAAATGAAAACAGGCAAAACGGGCAAGGTAAGGAAAATAGCAATCGCCAGGTCCATGAAAATAAGGAAGGCAAGGGTGGACAGCCTCAGTTCATGCAGCGGCCTAAACAAGATAAGGGCAAACAGCACCAGGATAACAGGGATGCAGTACCAGGACAAGAAAAAAAGGACAATGGGAAAGGCCCTAAAAAGTGAAAAATGAAAGTCCGGAGTAATTCCGGACTTTTTTCCATTCAGTTATCCAGTTTTTATTCCCGGTTTTGGCCGGAAAGTTGAGCTTGTGCTTGCTGGACCAGCCTTTTTGTGATTTCCCCTCCAACTGAGCCATTTGCTCTTGACACTGTATCTGATCCAAGGGTTACACCAAATTCTTGAGCGATTTCGTATTTGACCTGTTCCATGAATTGTTCAACTCCTGGAACAAGTAATTTATTTGAACTCCTTGCCATCATTAACAACTCCTTTTTTGTTTTACAGAGAGAACTCTGTAAGGATAGTTTTAGCTTTTTGCCAATGTTCATGAATGGAAATGTTTTTTTGATCTGGTTATTGTTCTTAAATAGATAAAGGAAATAATATGGATACTCTAATGAAAATACTTTATAATTCATTTGGTATTCATTATCATGGTATGTATATGAAATTGGCCGAAAGGAAAAAGCATTATGAGGATGAATGTAAGAAAAAATTTAAACAAATTGTCTCCTGCGCAGATCATTATTACCTACTATTTAATCGCTGTCGTTGTATCGATGATATTGCTCAGCTTGCCAATCGCGATCCAGCCGGGTGCGAAGTGGACATTTATGGACGCGCTGTTTACCGCTGCAAGTGCCGTTAGCGTGACGGGTCTGACTACGGTGAACATCAGCGAAACGTTGACCGTTCCCGGCATTTTCATCCTGATGCTTGTCCTGCAAGTTGGCGGAATCGGGGTCATGACGCTTGGAACGTTTTTCTGGCTGATCCTCCGGAAAAAAATCGGCCTAAGAGAACGAAGGCTGATCATGACGGATCAAAACCAGACACATATGTCAGGATTGGTTAAATTGTTAAAGGAAATCCTCTACCTTGTCATCCTGATTGAGGCAATCGGTGCATTGATTTTAGGGAGTTATTTCTTGAGATACTACCCAACCTGGGAAGAAGCATTCCTCCACGGAATGTTCGCGTCGGTAAGTGCTACGACAAATGCCGGGTTGGATATAACTGGCGCTTCCCTTAGGCCATTTACACAAGATTATTTTGTCCAGCTCATGAATATCCTGCTTTTGACACTAGGAGCAATTGGTTTTCCGGTACTGATTGAATTGAAGGGATTTTTATTGAGGAGGAATAAAAAAGTTCCCTACACGTTTTCGCTCTTTACCAAGATTACCACTATCACTTTTTTTGGGTTGCTTGTTTTAGGGACTATTGCGATATTCAGTTTTGAATACAATCGGTTTTTTGCCGATAAATCATGGCATGAAGCATTCTTTTATTCGTTTTTCCAATCAGCGACCTCGAGGAGTGCAGGGTTATCGACCATGGATGTAAATAACTTTTCGGATCCAACGCTGCTTATCCTGTGTGCCTTGATGTTCATCGGTGCTTCGCCGAGCTCCGTGGGAGGAGGGATCCGTACAACTACGTTCGCTTTGAATCTCTTGTTCCTTTATCATTTTGCACGAGGAAGAAGGACTGTCAGGGTATTCAAAAGGGAGGTTCATCAAGATGACATCATTAAGTCATTGGTTGTTTCGATTATGGCAGTCCTGATATGTTTTCTCTCTGTCCTCCTTCTGATGCTGACAGAAAACCAGCCTTTGCTGGCGATTATGTTTGAAGTGGCATCGGCGTTCGGTACAACAGGCTTATCAATGGGCATAACACCCGAACTATCCACCTTTGGAAAAATGGTCATCATTACTTTGATGTTCATCGGGCGGGTAGGGGTTGTTTCATTCTTATTTTTACTAAGCAAAAACGCTTATAGAGATAGCATCAACCTTCCAAAAGAAAGAGTCATCATTGGATAAAAAATCCGGGAGTATTCCCGGATTTTTTAATATATATGAAAACGAAATCAGTCCTTCCCTTTGCCGACATCCTTGGTGGGATGCATGAAAGGGTAGGCCATTGGTTTCCGTTTTTCCTCAAGCAATTCCCTGTTTTCTGCTGTATTCCAGCCAATATCGTTCGTTGGGTGTACCCAGTGGTCTCCAACCATGATTTCAGGGTCGGTATCCTCTGTCCAGTTCTCAAGCGGCGATTCAGGGGAAGCGTACACGCTGTCTCCGATGATGACACCGTGTTCATTCATGTATGGTGCCTGCATTTCAATGCCAGTACCCTTGAAGCTTGGGGCATTGATCTGATGCGGTAGTGTTTCCTCAATGTCCAAAGATTCAAGCTTTTGATCGTTTTTTTTCATCAAAACACCTCCTTTTCGCTGTCGGGATAAAGATTGAACCCAAAATTTCCTGCACCGGTGGCCGGCGTTTCGAAGGCCTTTGCCAATCCGGCAGTTTTTCCTTTTGAGGATAACAAATGGTGCCTGTCCTATCTAGTTTATTTTCCGTTAAAGGATAAATTTTATCATGACGGGGGCTTTGTAAAATAAGGTAATCAGAAAAATACATAGCAACCTGGTTTTTGAAAAAAATAAACCTGTGGAGGTGGAGGAAATGGTTAAGCGAAAAGCGGAAAGAAATGCTGTCTCAAAATATTCGCATACACCGAAAAAGAATAACCAGGAAACTGAGTTCAGTGCTGAATTTTCAGCTGGCGAAGAACCCGGAAAAGCGGCAAACCGCAATTCCAAACATGGAAGGAAGGGGAGATCATGATGAAGAAGCAGCAAAAACCGAAACCGTTCAACGTAGAATTCGGGAACGAATTTGGCGATATGAATGCCAGCAAGCTGTATGAATTTCCTCTATCCTGCAAGGAAAAAAAGCAAAGTAAGAAGAAAAATCATTAAAAAAGCCGGCGTTATAATGCCGGCTTCACATCTTGTTCAGTGAAAAGAAAAAAATCAGGTTTCTCTGTTTTCGGATCGAAATAAATAAGCATGAACCAAGGGGACTTCATGATTTCTCCACTTTCAAAATAATGGCCGAGGTCGAATGAAAGAACCTCCAAAAGCGTATGCTTGTACAGTTCTTTTTCACCGATATTCATCCCTGCGAAACGGGAACCCAGCGCCTCAGGGTTCGCGAGGATGCCGCGGTAGAGAATTGACCTTTGCTGTTTTTCCACTTGTGGAGCCCACCATGGCTTTCTTGGTTTGTATTTCATTCCGGCAAGGTAGTCATATTTCATCAGGCCTTGGATGATATCCAGGTCTTTTGTTTTGATTTCTTCAAGGAAACTATACAGCCGCTTGTACAGATCCTCCAGCTGGTGCCCGATCCTTGACCAGCCTTTCTGTTCCCAATAAGAACCGAATTCCTGGAAAAAATCAAAAGGGGTAGGGAAGGATTTTGTGACAAGATACTCTACGGTCCTATCCATCCGATGGTCATTCCAGTATTTTTCAAGAACATCCTCTACCTGCTTGATTTTGATGATATCGTTGAATCCAAGCACATTGTTGCCAAGGATCTCATACGGAGAGTGGTCCATGTAGACATAGTCATGCTGTGCGGCCCTCAGCCTCAGGCCGGTGCCCCGCAGCATCTTGAGGAATCCCAACTGCAACTCTTCAGGTCTCATCGCAAAAACATCGTTGAAGGTTTTCCTGAACGAATCGTAATCCTCTTCCGGCAAACCGGCAATCAAGTCGAGATGTTGAGCTATTTTGCCGCCGTCCTTCACCATTGTGACCGTACGTTTAAGCTTTTCGAAATTTTGTTTCCTCATCACGAGCTCATTTGTATAGTCATTTGTTGACTGGACTCCGATTTCGAACCTGAACAGTCCAGCCGGAGCTTCCTGGTTCAGGAATTCTATGACTTCAGGGCGCATGATATCTGCTGTTATTTCAAATTGGAATACCGTTCCAGGAACATGTTCATCAATCAGGAATCTGAACATTTCCATGGCGTAGCTGCGGCTGATATTGAAGGTCCTGTCAACGAATTTTATCGTTTTTGCTCCGTGGCCCATCAAATAACGGATGTCTTCCTTGATTTTCTCCCTGTCAAAATAACGGACACCGACTTCAATAGAAGAAAGGCAAAACTGGCAACTGAACGGGCAGCCACGGCTTGTTTCGATATATGTGACCCTTTTGGACAGGTGCGGGATGTCTTCCGGGAATCGGTAAGGAGACGGAATGTCCTTTAAATCAAGCTTGTTCTGCTGAGGGCTGACCCGCGGCAGCCCATCTGTCCTGTACGCAATGCCCGGTACGGAAGCAAAATTCCTATTTCCCTCCATTTCCGCAAGGAGCTGCTTGAATGTCTGCTCTCCTTCACCGATGACAATGAAATCAAACTCCCTTACACGATCCATCCATTCCATGACATCGTACGTTACTTCAGGACCGCCAACGACAATCTGAATCGAAGAGTCGATTTTTTTGATCATCTTGATCGCTTTGATTGTCTCTTCAATATTCCAGATGTAGCAGCTGAATCCGATGATATCAGGTTTCTTTTGGATTAGGTCTGTGACGATGTTGAGGATTGGATCCTTGATGGTATACTCAGTCAACTGAATATCATACTCAGGCTGTGCGTATGCCTTTAAATACCTGATTGCCAAATTTGTGTGTATATACTTCGCATTAAGCGTGGTTAAAACAATGTTCATCATGAAAACTCCTTATCCATTCATCCATGAGTTAATCAACATTTAATTATAGCCCAGTTTTTTAAAAAAAGACAGGCGAAATCTATTTACGGTGACCGGCGGCAGAAAAAAGAGCCATCCGTCAGGAATGGCTCTAGTTGCTCAACAGCTTTTTCCGGTAAAATCTGGCGATGCCCGAAATCCGCGTTTTTAATTTATTGATTTTTGAAGTCCTTAATTCGATGACTGGCTGTGCCAATGCAGCCGCAAATTTGCTTGATAAGGTCAATGTCAGCAATAGCGCAATTGCTGCGAGCAGAAGGAATGTTTCTGTATCATGGAAAAAACTTTTCACTTCACTTTCACGGAACGTCCGGATAAAAAATCCATGCAACAAGTATACATATAAAGTGTTTTTACCCAGATCAGTGAAGAAATACTGTTTTTTTGGAACGATGGTCAAGAAACTGAATACCATCAGCAAACTCAGGATATAAAAACCTAGCCTGGTGAACATACTTGAAATCGATGCGGCCTCCAGTTCTGAATAGGGCTTTGAACCAAGCAGCCATTTGTAGTCAATATCGGGATTGAAATAAAAGCCAGCGAAAACAATTGCAAAAGCAATTAAGCCGCCTATTTTGAAGCCCGGCCTTGTCAGGACACGGATGTGGTCTTTCGTCAAATGGTATCCCAGCAGGAAAAGAGGGAAGAACACAAAGGTCCGTGACAGGCTCAAATAGTTTGAGATCCAGTCAATGTATCCGGCACCGAGTCCTAAAGCGAATGCCAGGAAAAGACCCAACGGTGCATTGAACTTGGAGAACCCGATCAGCATGATATTCCAGCAGAATAAGCTGATCAAGAACCATAGCGACCAATGCGGATTGAATGGATCAACTGTAAAAGTAGATTTACTGTAAAGAAAGTAATAGAAAATAGAATAGATCAATTGGAAAATAAGGTATGGCAAGATTAATTTTTTCGATATTTTCCAAATGTACCCTTTCTTACTGAAGCCCCTTGCGAAAAATCCAGAAACAAGGATGAAGGCTGGCATATGGAATGTGTAAATCACCTTATATATGTTGTAAATCATTCCATTATCTTCGATGAAAGAGCGAAGAAGATGCCCAAAAACCACGAAAAAAATCAAGATGAATTTCGCGTTGTCAAAATAATAGTCTCGTTGTTTCATAACTCCTCCCTTGATTAACGACCCCCATAACACACTATAAACCATTTACCCGCAAAAACTTATATAAAAACCATGTCAACCGCTGAAATTTAAGGAAGCTTTACCTTTAAGAGGGAGCCTCCACTGTACTACTACATATTAATTTCTGTTATATAAAAGAAAACGTTGATATTACTAGTTAAAGATAAACTTTTATGTGGTGTTGCAATAAAAAAAGACAAATGTTTGATATATGTCACAGCATTTACGTTCAGAAGGAGTTAAAATAAATGGTGGGGAATGTAAATGTTCTATACCTTTAGTAATCAAAATGGGGAGGGAGATTATGTCTATCTTACCGAAGAAAAATGAGTTAGGCTTTTTTGAGATCAGACTTGAATCAATTGGGGGACTTGGCGCGAATCTAGCTGGAAAGATGCTTGCCGAAGCTGGAGTGCTCGGGCTTGGCTTGAACGGCTCCAACTTTTCATCATATGGATCGGAGAAAAAAGGTTCGCCTGTGAAAAGCTTCGTCCGCTTTTGTGACCCAGGAACTGAAATCCGCGTCCACAGTCCGATCGAAGAACCGCATGTAGTAGGAGTTTTTCATGAAGCTTTGTATAAGATGGTAGATGTTGTCAGCGGTTTAAGGCCGGATGGCATCCTGCTCGTAAACTCGACAAGGGATTTTGACGATATTAAGAAGGACCTTCAACTCGAATATGGTACCTTGGCAATCGTTGATGCGCTATCCATTGCTGTAGAAGAAAAGACAAAGGTAAACACTGCGATGCTAGGAGCATTATACCGCATCATCGACTTCCTTGATCCGGAAGCAATGAAGAGTGTCATACGTAAAACATTTGAAAAGAAATATCCACATTTAGTCGAGCCGAACATCAGGACATTTGAGCGCGGTTTCAATGAAGTTCAATTAAAAGTATATGAAATGGAAGAAGGGGCCCAGGGAAAGGAATTCAAACGCCCGATGCCTTTGCTTGGCTACGGGACCCAGGAGATCGGCGGCGTCATTACTGCGCAGGCGAATAGTATCCTGAAGGACCTAAGCGGTTCAAGGCAAGGTTTCCTTCCGAAGTTCGTCCAGGAAGAATGCATCAATTGTGCAGCCTGTGATACTGCCTGCCCTGATTATTGCTTCGTGTGGGAAGAAGGAGAAGACAAACGGGGCAGGAAGCAAATGTTCTTAAAAGGAATCGATTATCAATATTGCAAGGGTTGCCTGAAGTGTGTGGAAGCTTGCCCGACTTCAGCACTGAGTGAATTGAGGGAAACGATTGGCTACGCAGATGAAAATAGAGTGAAGCATAATTATCCTTATGTGACAGGAGGGGTTATTTAATGGCCATATTAGAAGGGAATCTGAAAAAGATGGGTGCTGCTGAACAAGTCACAACCTTTGAATCAGGCAACGAAATGGCGGCAATGGCTGCAGCACAAATCAACTATCATATCATGGGCTATTTTCCAATCACTCCTTCTACCGAAATCGCCCAATTCCTTGATCAGATGAAATCCAGGGGACAGCATGATATCAAGCTGATCCCGGCAGATGGCGAACATGGATCAGCTGGTATTTGCTATGGTGCGGCTGCAACAGGGGCTCGTGTATTCAATGCTACTAGCGCAAATGGTTTGATGTATATGCTCGAACAGCTGCCAGTACAGTCAGGGACACGTTATCCAATGGTCATGAACCTTGTCACACGGTCGATCAGCGGCCCGCTTGATATCCGTGGTGACCACTCAGACTTGTATTTTGCCCTTAACACAGGATGGGTGATCTTGACCGCAAGGACCCCGCAAGCTGTTTATGATATGAATATTATGGCGTTGAAAATTGCTGAACATTCAGATGTCAGGCTCCCTGTCATGGTTGCGTATGATGGCTTCTTCACATCGCACCAAAAGCGTAAAGTGAATTATTTCAAGGATCGCGCTGTGGTCCAGCAGTTTGTCGGTGAATGCCCGACTGGGTACAATTTTGCAAGGGACCCGAAACAACCCGTTACAATCGGGGCACATATGAATGGTGACGACTTGATCAATAACCATTTCCAACAATCCGAAGCAATGTATAAAGCTAAGGATGTATTTAAAGAAGTTTCTGCCGAATACGCTAAGCTCTCCGGCAGGAGTTATGAGATTCTCGATCTGTACAGGATGGAGGATGCTGAGGTCGCACTATTCCTGCTGAACTCCGCGGCTGAATCGGCGAAAGATGTTGTCGATAAATTACGTGAGCAAGGAATCAAAGCAGGGGTGATCAGCCCGAATATCATTCGCCCATTCCCGGCTAAGGAAATCCGTGAAGCGCTGGCAAACGTCAAATCATTGCTTGTCGGTGAACGCGCTGACTCATATGGCGGCCACGGGCCCAACTTGACACATGAGATCAAGGCTGCACTGCAGGAAGATAAAAAGAATTCGACAATCGTCCTCAGCCGAGTGTTTGGACTGGGCGGCAAGGATTTTTATGCAGACGATGCGGAAGCCTTTTTCAAAATGGCGATCGAAGCAATGGAGAAAGGCTATGCTGAAAAGCCGTTCGATTACTATGGCTACATTACTGGTGAACCAGAAAATGCGTTAAAGCAAGTCATCGAACCACAGCATGGCGATGTTTATAAAACAGGTCTAATCAATGTTACACGAAATGAAGAAACGAATAAACTGAACGTGAAGATTCCACCGCTGCGCTCACTGACTTCAAAACCAAAACGAATTGCCTCTGGCCATGGCGCGTGTCCTGGCTGCGGGATTTTCGGAGGCTTGGAATTGTTCTTCAAGGGCATTGAAGGCGACCTTGTAGTTTTGTTCCAAACAGGCTGTGCGTACGTTGTCACGACTGCTTATCCTCATACTTCCCATAAGCAGACAACAATCCATAATCTGTTCCAGAACGGTGCAGCAACCTTGTCTGGAACTCTCGAAGCGTTTCTTGAGCTGAAACGCCGGGGGGAAATAGAAGTATCAACGGATGCGACATTTGTTATGGTAACAGGGGATGGCGGAATGGATATCGGGATGGGTTCAGCAATCGGTACAGCATTGCGCGGACACAAGCTGATTATGCTTGAATATGATAACGAGGGCTATATGAACACTGGCTCACAGCTTTCGTATTCTACGCCGTTCGGGCACATGACAAGCACATCGAATGTAGGCAAAGCCCAGAAAGGAAAAGCCTTTCATCATAAAGATACAGCTCAGATCATGGCATCGACAAACATTCCTTATGTGTTTACAGGTACAGAAGCATTTCCGCAGGACCTTGTCAAAAAAGCGGCAAAGGCACAATGGTATGCCCAGAATGTCGGTACTGTGTATGGGAAGCTACTTATAACTTGCCCGCTTAACTGGAAATCGGAAGACCGTTATGGACAGAAAATCGTCGAAGCTGCAGTGAACTCAAACTTCTTCCCGCTTTATGAAGTTGAGGAAGGAATCACCAATATTACGTATGATCCGGAAGCAAAAAACAAAAAAGTACCCCTATCAGAATGGCTCAAATATATGGGCAAGACAAAGCATTTATTAAAAGAAGAAAACAAAGGGATGCTTGAAGAATTCGAGGCTGAAGTCGATAAAAGATGGCAGAGACTCAAAGCCAAACATGAAAACGAATATCTATAAGACATAAAAGTTTTGAGGCTGTCCCAAAAGGTCATGATTTTTGACCTTTTGGGACAGCCTCTCTTTTTTTTTTTATGAAAAATTCAATTTTTCCTGGAAGGACAGGTCCTGTTCAGCTTGCTCAACCTCCAATGAAATCCCCTCGATAGCTGAAACAATCTTCGGGTATTTCCCATCAAGTTGACGATCGTACTTTGAAAGAAAAGCGGAAGTGCTTTGGTCATCCCCGACAAGTGCTGAAGTTAGACAGGCTCACCGGCGCGCCTGCGAAAAGCGGCTGACTAAAACCGCCGCGTCCTGCGCAAATCAACGGATTGTTTTACAGTCAAAAGAAAAGAGGTGCAAAAGTTATACTTTTGGGACAGCCTCTATTGTTTTTTGAGAATTCTGTTTATTGCGTAAAAAATGCATCATTTTTGAAGGGATTTATACTATTCTTGTAGAAATTACAAGTAATATGGTAAATATACAAGGAGGCTTTCAGGTGAATAGTGCTCACTACGCAGATGAGATTAAAACTCTGAAAGACAGAATCGCCAGCCTGGAACAGGAAAATACCTCTCTTAAAAAATTCTTTTTTAAAACGGAGAAATTTTCTCCTCCTCCCCGGAATTTTTCTAAAGAAAATGAAAGCCTAAATAGCCGTTTCGCAGAGTGCGAGGGATTAATCAGAAAGCTGTTCATTGAGTCATCGGATGGAATCATTCTCTGGGAGCCAACCGGCAAAATCGCCGCTGCCAATGACGCAGCCTGCGGCATATTTGGTTTGTCGAGGAAAGAACTGCTGCAGCATAAGATTCCCGAGTTTTCTTTGATCAAGGATGGCGGGCAAAAAGGGAGGCTTTCCCTGCAGATTCATATGGGAGAAAAAAAGCATTTTGAATACAAAACACACCGGGACATGATGAGCGGGTATCGTTTAACCCTTTTTCGGGATATAACCGAAAAAGTGGAAATGGAAGATCGATTGGGAAAATCCGATACCTTGAATATGATCGGGGAGCTTGCAGCCGGGATTGCCCATGAAATAAGAAATCCAATGACTGCGCTGAAAGGTTTCATCCAGCTTCTTGAAAGCAGTACAGAAGGCGAGTATTCGCTTTATTTTCAGGTGATTACCTCTGAACTCCAGCGGATTGATTCCATCATAAATGAATTCCTGATCCTTTCGAAACCCCAGGCGATTAAATATGTCTATACAGATTTAGTGAAAATTATGAAGGAAACAGTCGATCTCCTGACGGCACAGGCTGTGCTGGACGATGTCCAATTCAGGACACATTATGACGATGCCTTGCCCGAATTGCTATGTGAACCAAACCAATTGAAAAAAGTATTCATAAATATCATAAAAAACGCAATTGAAGTTATGCCAAATGGAGGATACATTACCATATCGATCAGCCAGGCTGCGGGTGAAAGAATACATATATCCATCAAGGATGAGGGAGAAGGAATTCCGGAGGACAAGCTGGCTAAGCTAGGGGAACCATTTTTCACAACAAAAGAAAAAGGTACGGGCCTTGGATTGATGGTGAGTTACAAAATCATCAAGGAACATGGAGGTACGATAGAAGTAGAAAGTGAGGTGGGCCATGGGACAGTCTTTCATATATATCTGCCAATCAAATGATTGGGAAGATTGTGCAGTCTGATCATCAAAGCAAAGGATTGGACTGTTTTCTTTTATTCAATGAGAATACTGGCAGGTGTAACAAGATCCGTTGCGCACTCCAATTTAGGGGATGTAGCATAAGGGAATGAAAGTCTGTTTAGTCTTTAATCCGCCATCCCGTATTTTCTTTTCAATCTCCCTTTTAATATTGTAGGATTTGATTTATATTAGATGTATATCTAATTAGATGTATACTTAAAGAGGGAGCTGATTGAGTGCAGCTGGACAGAATTGTTGCCTTTCATAAGACGATGGGTGATCCTACAAGAATCAGAATTGTGGCTTTGCTGTCCGGCGGCCCCCTGCATGGTCAGGCGATTGCCGGAAAACTTGGACTGACTCCGCCTACAATTACCCATCATATCAAGAAATTGCGGGAGATCAATGTCATTTATGAGAGGAGGGACAAAAATACCATCTATTTTCATTTGAATGAATCTGTCATCAGGCAGCAGGCAAAGACGCTAGGGAGGCTGATTGAAGAGAAGGAGGATGTGGAAGAGTTGATTGGGCAGAATCTCGAAAGGCAAAAAGTGATCAGGAATTTCTTTACAAAAGATGGGAAATTACAAAATATCCCCGCCCAGAGGAAGAAAAAACTGATTGTCCTTGAATACATGGTCCGAGGGTTAAAAGCTGGGAAAAAGTACCCTGAAAAAGAACTGAATGGATATATCAAGCAATTCCATGAAGACTTTGCAACCATCAGGAGAGAATTCATCATCAACCATTACATGTATAGAGAAAATGGCATATATGAATTGAATCCTCCGGAAATGTGGGCCAAACCAGAATAGGAAGCATGAATGACTGCTTCCTATTCCATTTCAAGATATTCTTCTTCAGGTGTACTTCTCCGGCCTGCGGTCGGCAAAAATCGGGATGCGGCTCCTCGTTTCCTGCACTTGGTCGAGATCGATTTCGGCAACAAGAATTTCCTCGCCAACTCCTGCCTCGGCAATGATTTCTCCCCAGGGTCCAATGATCATTGAGTGACCGGCAAACTGATTGTCCGGGTCCGATCCAGAACGGTTACAGGCAATGATAAAGCATTGGTTTTCTATTGCCCGGGCAATTAATAGGGTACGCCAATGCTCGAGCCGCTGGATCGGCCATTCTGCAACGACGAATATGGCAGAAGCTTCCTCAAGAGCGTGGGTGCGAACCCACTCGGGAAAGCGGATATCATAACAAATCAAGCCGGCAAATTTGCTGCTGTCCAAGGAGAATAAGCCCTTTTCTTTACCGGCCGCTAAATATATATGTTCATCCATCAGCTGGAATAAGTGAAGCTTGCTATATTTCCCAACCTGTTCTCCGTTCTTGTCATAAATGAGCATCGTATTTTCAATCCCATTGTCCGTCTTGTTAGCGACCGAACCTCCGACAACATGGGCGTTGTGCTTCAAGGCAGCATTCTTGATAAAGGCTGAGGCTTCCATTGCCCCCACATCTGCTTTTTCCTCAAGGTTCTTAAGATCATACCCTGTAGTCCAAAGTTCAGGAAGTACGAAGATATCGGGGTTTTCATTACTTGCCTTTTCCATCAATTTCCCCGCTTTTCCGTAATTTTTTTTAGCATCGCCGAAAGCGATATCCATTTGCAGACATGCAATTTTGTACTTCATATTCATCCCCCTCGATTTGATATCTGAAAATTTGCTCTTTACAAGTCCTTCTTTACGTTATATCTTTTTCACAAGAATTTCAAATTAAAGTTTTCAAGATTCTTATTACTCTTAAGCAGGTGAAAAAAATGGATTTTCAGCAATCAGAATTATTAAAGAATTTACCGAAGCAATTTTTTGCGGCTCTCGTGCAAAAAGTAGAGGGATATTCAAAGCAGGGTGCCGATATCATCAACCTCGGACAGGGCAACCCTGATCAGCCGACGCCGTGCCATATAGTCGATAAACTGAAGAAAGCTGCGGATAATCCTAAAACCCATAGATATGCCCCATTCCGGGGGCTCAGTTCATTACGGGACGCCGTGGCACAATTTTATGAACGGGAGTATGGAGTAGGAATCGATCCGGATGAAGAAGTGGCGATTCTTTTTGGCGGCAAAGCAGGACTTGTTGAAATTCCCCAATGCCTGTTAAACCCAGGAGATACGGTACTTGTTCCCGATCCAGGTTACCCGGATTACTTGTCAGGTGTCAAGCTGGCAAGGGCTGAAATGGTTCAGATGCCGTTATATGAAAAAAATGGCTTCCTTCCTGACTATACAGAATTGACAGCTGAGCAGTTATCAGCTGCGAAGTTGATGTTCCTGAATTATCCAAACAACCCGACAGGCGCTGTAGCCGGGAAAGAGTTCTTTGATGAGACAGTCAAGCTGGCGAGGAAAAATGGAATATGTGTGGTCCACGACTTTGCATATGGGGCAATCGGGTTTGACGGTAAGCGCCCATATAGCTTCCTCCAGACAGAAGGAGCAAAGGAAGTTGGCATCGAGATTTATACTCTTTCGAAGATTTATAACATGGCTGGCTGGCGGGTGGGCTTTGCGCTAGGTAATAAAAGCGTGATATCAGCCATCAATCAGCTTCAGGATCACATGTATGTAAGTCTGTTTGGTGCCGTTCAGGAGGCTGCGGCTGAGGCGCTCCTCGGGCCTCAAGATTGCGTCGTGCAATTGAATGCTTTATATGAAACAAGGCGTAACACATTCATAAAAGGACTAAGGAACATTGGCTGGGACGCCGATGCGCCAAAAGGGTCGTTTTTTGCATGGCTCAAGGTGCCTGGAACTTTCACCTCTTTGGAATTTGCAGACTACCTCCTCGAAGAAGCACATATTGCCGTCGCGCCTGGGATAGGGTTTGGCGACCATGGAGAAGGATATATAAGGGTTGGTTTGCTGACTTCTGAAGGAAGACTGCGTGAAGCCGTCAATCGGATTGAGAGGCTTGGAATATTTAAAAAGAGATGATGGCAACCATTCTTGTGCAAGCATACTTTTGATCAACCGAGGCAGTCGCACATTTCTTTGTTTACCAGTTAAAGGCATTCTGATTATCTGCAAGCAGGCTGAACTTTGTCGAAGAAAAACATTTTTTCGGTGATTCCTGTCTTGTTTTGCGATTCTATTTACATCTGTAGCATCATTTGCAATAATTCTTCAAGTGGTCTTCTATTTTTATGGAAAGAGCTTGAATGGAGTCTTTTAGGAGGAAAAGAAATTGTATCAATCGCAAGCTGGTTTATTGAAAGAAATAGATGAGATAAGAAAAAAGATGATTTCTGCCGCAAGGGAAACTGGATATACAAGTGAGGAGACTGTCCGGTATAGCCAGGAGCTTGATCAATTGATTCTTGATTACCAAACATTACGCATGGTTCCGAGTTTACAAAGGGAGAAGGGGAAGCATCTGATTAATCAGCTGGGCTTGATTGAAAAGAAGAAAAAAATCTGGTTGTCTGCCTGATCCCGCATTTTTTTTCAAGGTTATGTTAAGACAGTGTTGTTATTGCATGTCTGTTGATTGGAGCGGAAGGCATACGATTCGAGCTGAAGCGGCGGAATAGGCAGCCCTTGAAGAATCAGCAGAAGTATGTAGTGGAAATCAGCTATTCTATGAAGGACAGCAAATTCCGAAAACAAAGTTGACAGATAAAGCCACTGCCAAAACAAGGTGGTGGCTAACACTCACTCTTGAGTAATCCACATTTATATGCCGATTTCCCAATACCATTGATTGCTTTAATCAATGTTTTCATATTAATTTAACAATTTGCTCAAATTTTCACTTATAATGTGACATTTGTCATAGTTTTTATTTGCTCTTTTTTTATATTTTTAACATAGATAGGTTTTTATTCTAGTAGCCTTATAGGGCTTTTCCTTCACCCCATGATATCACCACCAGACGAAAACATATTGCATTTTCAGTTTCAATTCACCATCACAGTTTCCGATTTTCGAAACCGCTAGTTGAATCGGCACCCACAACACGATTTTCACTTTTTCAAATGTTGGTACTATGCTTGTGATGCGATTCATATATCGTACTACATAGCATTTTAATTTCAACCAAAAGAAAACGTTTTCATCACAAGGAGGGGAAAAGAGAATATGCATATTGTCGTTTGTGTCAAGCAAGTGCCCGATACGAAAATCATCAAAATCAATCCAAAGACCAATACCCTGGACCGGCGAAGTGCCCCGGCCATCCTGAATCCATACGACGCTCACGCTGTCCAGGAAGCCGTAAAGATCCGGAACAAGACTGGCGGAACGATTTCAGTTCTGTCAATGGGTCCCCCGCAAGCAGTGGCGGTCATTAAAAAAAGTGTTGAGATTGGAGCAGACAAGGGCTACTTGATTTCTGACAGAGCATTTGCCGGGGCGGATACACTCGCCACAAGCTACGCTCTATCCAAAGCGCTTGAAAAAATATCGAAGGAAACTCCGGTTGACCTGGTCATTTGCGGGAAGCATGCTATTGATGGCGATACCGGTCAAGTAGGGCCCGGTATTGCAAGACGCCTGGACATCCCGCCGGTTACAAATGTCATTGAAGTTTCAGAGGTTGATATAAAAGAAAAGAATATCCAGATCAAGCGCAAGCAAATAAATGGCTATGAAGTCATCCAGTCCGAGCTGCCATGCTTGCTGACTGTGGAAAAAGAGATCAATGACATTGAATACGCGCCGCTGCCGAACATGATCAAGGCTGCGAGGTATGAACCAGTCATCTGGTCAGTGAATGATTTGGATGATGTCGACAAAGCCCAGCTTGGCCTGAAAGGCTCTCCGACAATCGTAGGCAAGATGTTCAGCCCGCCAAAGCTTGAAGGCGGCAAGAGATTGGAAGGAGACGTTGAATCCCAGGTAGAACAGCTGATGGAAGTATTGATGGAAAGAAAAGATTTATTGGTCAAATCGGCAAATTCTTGATTCCATGTATAAAGGGGGAAAAGCAGGATGGAAGAAAACCAGGGTGTCTGGGTGTTCATAGAAGTGAATGAAGGAAAGATCGAAGGTGTTTCTTTGGAGTTGCTTGGTGCTGGCAGGAAGCTGGCAGACAAACTTGGCGTTCCGCTTGCAGGTGTCATGCTTGGAGAAGGCGTGCTTCCAATCGCTAACGATGTCATTTTTTCCGGGGCCGATCAAGTATACGTGATTGACCATCCAGTTCTGAAACATTATCGGACTGAATCTTTCATGAAAGGCGTCTGTGAGCTTGCAGAAAAATACAAACCAGAAATTTTCCTTTACGGTGCGACACCAAATGGGAAGGACCTGGCAAGTGCTGTAGCAACTGATTTAAGTACAGGATTGACTGCCGATACCACAATGCTTGATGTCGATGTGGAGAAACGGCTGCTCGAAGCGAGCAGGCCAGCTTTTGGCGGAAATATCATGGCAACGATCCTCTGTAAGAAACACAGGCCACAGATGGCGACAGTCCGGCCGAAAGTCATGAAAGCAATGGAACCCGACCCAGCAAGGAAGGGCGTCATTATCGAAGAAGAACTGGATCTTCGTGAAGAGGATATGCGAACAAAGGTGCTTAAAATTGTGAAGGATGTAACAAAAAAAGCAAGCCTGGCAGAGGCGCACGTTATTGTGGCCGGTGGGAAAGGGCTTGGCGACCTCCAAGGGTTTCAGCTTATCCATGATTTGGCTGAAGTCATCGGTGCAAGCGTTGGAGGGACAAGGGATGTTGTTGAAGCAGGCTGGCTGCCGCACGAGATGCAAATTGGGCAGACTGGGGAAACGGTCACGCCAAAAATCTACTTTGCCATTGGCATTTCCGGGGCAATCCAGCATGTTGAAGGGATGAAAAATTCGGAGCTCATCATCGCCATCAATAAAGATCCGGAGGCGCCAATCTTCGATGTAGCAACATATGGCATTGTAGGTGATGCGCTTGAAATTGTTCCTAAGCTGATCCAGCAATTCAAAGAGCTCAGCAAAGAGAAGGGCGGGGAAATGAGCTATGTCTGAAAAATTTGATGTCATCGTGGTCGGAGCCGGGCCTGCTGGAACTGCATGCGCCTATACAAGTGCAAAAAATGGATTGAAGGTTTTATTGATCGAGCGCGGAGAGTATCCGGGCAGCAAAAACGTCATGGGTGGTGTCCTCTACCGCAAGCAGATGGAAGAGCTGGTGCCTGAGTTCTGGAAAGAGGCCCCGCTTGAGCGGCCGGTTATCGAACAGCGCTTCTGGATGATGGATAAAGAATCGGTTGTCCAATTTGGCTATAAAGGCCTTGAGTGGGCAGTGGAGCCTTATAATAACTTTACCGTCCTCCGTGCCCAGTTCGACCAGTGGTTCGCACAGAAAGCTGTGGAAGCAGGCGCCCTGCTGATCAATGAAACCGTTGTGACTGAGTGTATCGTCGAGAATGGCAAGGTGATTGGCGTTCGTACCGATCGTCCGGACGGAGAGGTTTTCGCGGATGTTGTCGTCCTTGCTGATGGAGTGAACTCCTTATTGTCTAAGCAACTTGGTTTCCATAAAGAGTTCCGTCCGGATGAAGTAGCATTGACAGTGATGGAGGTCATCAACCTTCCAAAAGAAAAAATCAACGATCGATTCAATCTTGAAGGGAACAACGGAGCGACGATCGAAATTTTTGGAGACTCCACACAGGGAAACCTTGGAACCGCCTTCCTCTATACGAACAAAGAAAGCTTGAACATCGGAGTCGGTACAACGTTATCGAGCATGATCAAAGCAAAGCTAAAGCCATACGAGCTGCTTGATTATTTGAAGAAGCATCCGATGGTGCGCCCATATCTTGAAGGAGGGGAGTCTGCTGAGTATTTAGCCCATCTGATTCCTGAAGGAGGCTACCATTCCGTACCTCGTGTAGCTGGAAACGGCGTACTGGTCATCGGTGATGCTGCCCAGCTGGTCAATGCTATCCATCGCGAGGGCTCCAATATGGCGATGGCATCCGGAAAAATGGCAGCGGAAGCAATCGTCGAGGCGAAAAAAGAGGGAAACTACAGCGAAGCAAGCCTGAATCGATATAAGGAAGCATTGTATGGCAGCTTCATCATCAAAGACCTTGAGAAATATAAGGACGCCGCCCATACCTTTGAAACTTATCCGCAATACTTCAAAGAATATGTTCCGATGATGAACCAGGCAATGAGCAAGTTCTTTACGGTCGATGGTACGCCTAAACGCGAGAAGCAAAAGGAAATCATGAAGAGTGTGACGGCAGAGAGAGGAACGTTCAAGGTTATGCAGGATATCTATCGTGCCTGGAAGGCGGTGAAATAATGTCAACGACAAACATAGAGGAAAAGCAATTTCTGTTAAGGTTTAGGTGTGACACAAAATCCCATCTCACAGTATTGGACCATGACGTCTGCATGACCCAATGCCCTGATAAGCTCTGTACGGTATTCTGCCCTGCGGAAGTATATAAATGGGAAGGGACACGGATGCAGGTGGGCTACGAGGGATGCCACGAATGTGGAAGCTGCCGGATCGGCTGTCCATACCAGAACATCAAGTGGGAATATCCTAAAGGAGGTCACGGAATCGTTTTCCGGCTTGCTTAAATTATTTGAATAGGACTTGATGACACAGAAGATGAAGCTGGCGGGACAAAGAGAGTCCGCCAGCTTTCATGCCTTTTTTGAAGGCAATTTTAACAACAATTTCACCATATGTAAGTTATTTCACAAAGAACTACAAAAAGAGAAAAGCTTAATCAATGGGGGAGAAGAAGGGAGGTTAGCTTATTTTTTCCTGGAGGAGGACTGCATGCAGGAGGTCATTGCGGACTTCGTTTTCTAACTTTCGGGCGGCTTCTACAGCATCATCAAAACGGTCATACGAAGAAGATGTGTAGACTGGCGGAGCACCATCTGCAAAACCGGCCGAATCGGTTTGATATACAAGGACATTCCAGTGGTAATATTCCTTTCCGGTTGCCTTTTGGCCTTGAAGGCCAATCAGCAAATGGCCGGGCAGCATATCTTGCTGAAGTTCCAGGAAGGCTTTCCTGTCATTTGCCCCAGCGGGAATCAAAGCCTTGTCATAAAAGTCGCGATAGAAAGCATTTTTCATCAACTCACTCCTTTTGCCAATATCTATAAACATATTATATGAAAGGAAACACTAAATTTGAAGATTAATTGTTAAAATTTTTAGAAATCTTTTCAATATGTCATATTTTCTCCACATTTAAGAAAATTGCCTGATCATGTGATAAGAATCACAACATCTCCACAGCTTCAATTTTATACTGATGGTATCAAAGAGAGATAGGGGAGGCAGAGAAATATGACAGGCTGTATGAGCGGCTTAAATCATTATCCTGATACTATGATGTGTGACGGGCTGGAGCAATTAAAGGGTGAGCATCCGCCTCTTTTAGAAATGTTAGACGGATTAGTGACCCTTGCCAAAAGAATTGAACAAGACCAAAGGGAAGAGGATTTCTCTGCACTAAGGAAAGCTGTGGAGAAATTCCTTTCTAGGCTTGAACCGCATTCCGAGCGAGAAGAAGGGGTACTGTTCGAAATGATGGCTTCCTATATCGGCAGGGAAATGGGTCCAATCGCGGTCATGGAATACGAGCATGATCAAGCGAAACGTTTGATTGGCACATTCCTTCATAATACGAAAGATGGTACTTCAGGCTTTACAGTTCAAAAAATGAACGAGAATGCCCAATTGATCATACACGCGAATGATACGCTTGTCAGCCATTTTGCCAAAGAAGAAAACATCTTGTTCCCAATGGCAGAAAACATGCTTTCTGCAGACGAAAAACTGGAATTGGCAGAGAAAATCAAAATGAATTGACGATAAAAAGGGTGGAAAAGGACAATAAGTCCATTTCCACCCTTTTAGCTATTTAAGCTAGGCTTCAGTAATAGTCACAAGCTTAATATCCTTCGTATCGAATCTGTGGAAGACATTGTCTTCGCTGGTGAATTCAATCACGCCCTCGTGATCCTTCGCATCCTGGATCGCTTCTGCAACATCCTCGACTTCAATCATCCTTGATACGGAAAAATCCTTTTCAAAAAAATAATCAATTTTAAACTTAGACATGGTAATCTCCCTTTCAAAAAACTTACTCAATACATTTTTCCTTTAAGGGAGGAGTTATAAACATTTTTTTAATAATTAGAGATTATGCGTTCCACTTAGCCAGTATGCTGTCCGAAGGCAGGAATAGCGTCAGGATGCCAAGCAACGGCAGGAATCCTACTGAGATGATCATTGCTTGCAAGCCGATTAGATCGGCTATATAACCAAGGCCGACTGAACCAATGGCCCCCATCCCGAATGCTAAGCCGACAGTGAGTCCGGCCATCGTGCCAATCTTGCCTGGAACAAGTTCTTGTGCATAAACAACTGTTACAGAGAAGCTTGACATTAAGATGAAGCCGCCTGCAAGCAGCAGGATGAATGCGGCTGCTGGGGGAACGAATGGTATGAGTGCCGACAATGGCGCAGTGGCGACCATTGACAGGAAGATGATGTTCTTCTTGCCGAAACGGTCTGCGAGCGGCCCGCCAAAAAATGTGCCGAAAGCTCCGGAAACGAGGAATGCGAACAGGAAAATCTGTGCTTCTTTGATACTCAAGCCGTATTTTTCGATTGCATAGAAGGCATAAAAGTTTGTCATCCCTGAAATATACCATGAACGGGCAAAAATCAAGAATAAAATCAAAACAAGCGCAGTTTTGACACTTTTGGATAGCCCGTTGCGTGCATGGTTGGAAGATGCGTTCGATCTGGCAGCGATATTTTCAGCATTGAGCCTTTTTGTATACCATGAGGCGATATATATAAGTAAAACGACTGCCAACGCGGCCACCAGGGTGAACCAGGCGGCGCCGATCTGGCCAAGGGGCACCAGGATGACGGCGGTGATCAAAGGAGCCAGTGCCTGGCCAGAGTTTCCGCCTACCTGGTAAATCGATTGGGCAAGTCCTCTGCGCTGGCCAGCAGCCATATAAGCGACCCTCGAGCCTTCAGGATGGAAGACAGCGGATCCCAAGCCGATAAACAAAACAGAAAGAATCACAAACTCGAAGCTTGAAGCAAAAGCAAGCCCGAGCACGCCGAATAAGGTGAATGTCAATCCCAGGGGTAAAGCATAAGGCATCGGTTTTTTGTCTGTCGCCATGCCAATCACAGGTTGGAGGATCGATGACACGATGTTAAGCGAAAAAGCGATCATCCCTAATTGAGTGAAGGATAATCCCATCGATTTTTCAAGTATTGGAAACATGGCAGGAATGACAGATTGGATCGAGTCGTTCAGTAAATGGGTCAGTCCAATGATAAAAAGGATTTTGTAAGCAGTCTCGTTTTGCTTTTGCGGATTTATTTTGACAGCTGCTGATTGGGTCATGATTGTCTCCTTCAGAATTATTTCGGATACCTGCATTTTATTTTACAGAAAAAGTTCAGAGATAAAAATAACATATTTTCTCAAGAATAGTAAGTGATATATAATTTGATTATTGAGAAAAAACAAAAAAGGTGACGGAATGGAAAAAACAATTGAATGTTTGCTGACGGAAGTAATTTTGAAACAGTTTTTGATGAAATTTGGGCTGGAGGAGAAAGTCAAAAAACTCGGTGATTTCGAGAACTTCGTTTATGAAACATATAAAGACGGCGAGCCCTGCATTTTGCGGCTGACGCACAATTCCCATCGAAGCATTGATGAGATCGCATCTGAACTCGACTGGATCAGGCATCTTTCCAAAAGCGGCCTGTCAGTGCCCGATGTGTTTGTATCAAAAAGCGGTGAATTTGTCGAATCGATTCCTGTACAAGGTAATCATGTGTTTTTCGGCAGCCTATTTTCAAAGGCGAAGGGAGAGCCTGTAAAGGCGCACTCTGCTATATTTGACGAACCGCTGTTCAGGCTTTGGGGAGAAACGATCGGGAAAATGCATCTGGCAACAAAGAAATACCATCCCTCGGAAGGAATCATAGCAAGGAGCCGCTGGGACGAGGATGATTTAATGAAAATAGAAAAATATTTTCCAAACGATGACCCAGAAGTGACCAAGAATGCAAAGGAAATTATCGACACTGTGTCCCATCTGCCGCGAAGCCCAGAAGATTTTGGCCTTATCCATTCGGATATCCATCTCGGAAACTTCTTTTTTGATGGCAAAAACCTCAATGTCTTCGATTTCGATGATGCGAGTTACCATTGGTTCGTATCCGATTTGGCGATTCCGTTATATTACTCCATTCTAAGTATCGCGCCGTATGAAAAGAAAGAGGAACGCCAGCGGTTCGGCAATCGCTTTTTCAAAGTTTTCATCGAAGGGTACGAAAGAGCAAATCAGCTGCCGGAAGGATGGGAGGCACAGCTGCCATTGATGCTCATGCTGCGCGATGTGACCCTTTATTCTGTCCTTCATAAGAAAGTTTCTCCGGAAGGCCGCAATCGCAATGGACGGATCAAGGAAATGGTTGACGAGATCAGGGACAGATTGCGGAAGAAGCAGCCAATTTATCAGGAATGAGGCAGAAAACAATCCGTCTTTTCATTCTTTATAAAAGAGAAGCCTTGAAAGCAGGACGTTCCATTAAATCACTTAATGATATCAAGCCAATGCTAAGAGGGGAGTGGCTAAGGATGCAGAATGTTAAGATTAGAAGGCCGCTAGCGAAGGAAAGGCTACAGTTAAATGAATTTTTTAAATTGGTCATTACGGATACCTTTATCAAGGAAGGAATAGGAGAAAAACTGGATGACCTTCATGAAGAATGCGCGATTAAGGAAAAATACTTGGAAAATGATTTGGAAAGCGGTGGAAAAAAACGATATTTTTTGATTGCTGAAGCTTCCGACAGAATAATCGGTTCAATTGAATATGGTCCGGCGAGCAAGCTTATTTGTGACTCTACAGATAATGCTTTCGGAAAAACAGTTGAGGTAGGCACAGTATTTGTCCATCCCGATTATCAAGGGAAAGGTATTGGAAGCATGCTGCTAAATGAAATAGTATTTGTATTACAGAACGAAAGGATAGAAGCGTTTTGCCTGGATAGCGGTTATTCGATTGCCCAGAAAATATGGAAAAAGAAATTCGGGAAGCCAGAATACTTGTTAAAGGATTTTTGGGGTGAAGGATCTGACCACATGATTTGGGGGCTCAAAGTGAAAGATTGGATTCGGAAATGAAGGAAAAACGTTCTCCCTCAATAAACGTAAAAAAATGCCCAGGGCTAAAAGCCCCGGGCATTTCCACGAAGCAATCCAATATGAATCTCCATAAATGGCGGTTACGGCCGCAATGGAAATGAACCGGATAGTTCAATTACCATCCTCTGCTTGCTCCGCCTCCACCTGAAGATCCCCCGCCGCCCCCACGAGGGCCGCCTCCTCTGCCGCCTCCCCTGGTAATGATGGAGAGGAGAGCGTAGGTCAGTGTGCCTCCGAAGAACTTGAAATCCAGGAAGACGATGGCGAATACGATAATCGCCAGCAACCATCCGGGAATTGGCAGTTCTTGCTGTTGCCTGCTTGTTGAAGTATCGGATTCCTCCGTTCCGGAAACCTCATTTGCAAGGGCCTTGTACGTATTCATGACGGCAAGGTTCGGCTGTCCATTTTGCAAATGTGGAATCGCGTATTCATCAAGAATCCAGCCAGCCTTTCCATCAGGAATGGTTCCCTCGAGACCGTAGCCGACCTCAATCCGGATTTTTTTCTCTTTCACGGCAAGGACCAGAAGGGCGCCATTATTGTTTTCCTTCGTCCCAAGCATATATTTCCGGAAAGCTTCGACAGCGTATTCCTCGATGCTCGCATCACCAATTGACTTTACGGTCAGTACAGCAACCTGCGAGGTGGTTTTGCCCTCTATTTCCCTGCCGAGACTCCGAATCTGTGTCTCTTCGTTTTCATTTAAAACATCCGCAAAGTCCTGGACGTAAATGTCTCCAATTGGTCCGGGTATTCCAGCGGGCGCCGCGATTGCTCCGGCCGGGAGCAGCAACACCAGGGCGATCAGGATAGCTGCTATTCCGGAGAATCTTCTTGGTTTCATTGTCAGTCTCCAAAGTCAACCGCAGGCGTTTCCTGCGCCCGGGGGTCGGCTTTAAAGTATTCTTTTTCATCAAAACCGGTCACAGCGGCGACAATAGCACCCGGGAATCGCTTCACTTTTTTATTGTACCTGGAAACCTGGTCATTATAATCCTTCCTGGCTACAGCGAGCCTATTTTCTGTTCCGGCGAGCTCATCCATCAATCGGGTGAACTGCTTGTCCGCTTTCAAGTCCGGGTAGTTTTCAACGACGACAAGCAATCGGTTTAACGCACTCGATAGTTCAGCGTTCGCAGTTGCTTCTTCTTCAGGAGTCTTCGCTCCTGCCAGCTGTGCTCTCGCATCAGAAATCGACTGGATGACTTCCTTTTCATGGGCTGCATAGCCTTTGACCGTATTGACGAGGTTCGGGATCAAATCCAGCCTCCTTTGCAGCTGATTTTCCACCTGGGCATACGCCTGGTCTACATTTTCTTCCTCTGAAACAAAACTGTTATAGCTTCCAATCATCATGAAGATACCGCCTACAAGCAAGATGGCGATGATGATCATTATTCCTTTAAATCCAGATTTCATGATTAGCCACTCCTGTTAATGAAATGTTTTATTGATGCAAGTATTTTTCCCTCTTTTGGGAATCTTTTAAACTAAGTAAGATATTTTATGGCCCACAGGGATACCGAAGGAAGAATAGGAAGGTTAATACTGCTAAAATTTCAGATATCAGCTATACTCTTATTATGGGAATGTGTAAAAAGTAAAGGATGGACTTATATGAATCATGGCAAAGAAGAACAATCATTGAAACTATTCATTGTCCTGTCCAGAGCGTACAGGGCGATCAACGAAAAAGTGAATAAGGGCATTCAGAAAAAAGGTTTGAACCCGACTGAGTTCGCTGTCCTCGAACTATTATACCATAAAGGGGAACAGCCTCTGCAGCAAATAGGAGGAAAGATTTTGCTCGCGAGCGGCAGCATCACTTATGTAGTCGACAAACTTGAAGAAAAAGGCTATCTTAACCGCATCGCCTGTCCAAAGGACCGCAGGGTAACCTATGCGAAAATTTCTGAGGAAGGGAAAAAACTGATCGAAAGCATTTTTCCTGAGCATAGCGCGCTGATCCATGAATTGATGGGCAGCCTATCAGAAGAGGAAAAGGATATAGCCATTGAACTTCTGAAGAAGCTTGGACTCTCTGTCAGCAGATATTAAAACGGCTAATGCGCCGTTTTTTTTCTTTGCTAAAAGGATAATCATGAACAGTCATAGAATAGGAATATGATAGGGGTTCGCCAGTTAATCCCAAAAATGAAACGGGGGGAATGGAAATGAAATTTGAGGAATTTACATATACCCGCCCTGATTTGGGCGAGGTGACAGCAAGGTTTGAAAAAGCGCTCGAAAAATTCAGGAATGCCGGTTCCCTTGAGGAACAGAACGCGGCGATGAATGAAATCAATGGTCTTAGGAATGATGTCAACACGATGTTCAACCTATGCTATATCCGCCACTCTATTGATACGGAGGATGAATTTTACAAAACAGAGCAAGACTACCTCGATGAGCTTGCACCCCAGATAGAGGGGCTGGTGACAAAATATTATGAAGCACTTGTCGCTTCTCCTTTCCGTGATGAGCTGGAGAATAAGTGGGGACGCCAGCTTTTTGCATTGGCTGAGGCCCAGCTTAAGCAATTTTCTTCGGAAATCGTGCCTTTGATGCAGAAGGAAAACAAGTTATCGACTGAGTATACTAAGTTAGTTGCATCAGCCAAAATCATGTTTGATGGTGAAAAAAGGACGCTGGCACAACTTGATGCTTTTACAGAGTCAAAGGATCGTGAGATAAGGAAGAGAGCGAGTGAAGCAAAATTTGGATTTTTTGCTGAACACGGGGAAGAATTCGACCGGATTTTTGATGACCTTGTGAAGGTAAGGACTGAAATCGCGCACAAGCTGGGTTATGAAAATTTTGTCGAATTAGCCTATTACAGGATGTTCCGTACAGATTATGACAGCAAAATGGTTGCCGCTTTCCGTGAACAGGTACGAAAATATATCGTTCCGACAGCAACGAAACTGAAGGAGCGGCAGAAAGAACGGATCGGGGTTGATATGCTGAAGTATTATGACGAGCCATTCAATTTCAAGAGCGGGAACCCTGCTCCGAAAGGGGCCCCGGAATGGATCGTTGAGAACGGACAAAAAATGTATGATGAACTTTCTCCTGAAACAGGTGGATTTTTCCGATTCATGATTGAGAACAACCTGATGGATCTTGTCGCCAAGAAAGGAAAAGCCAGCGGAGGCTATTGCACGTATATCGAGAATTACAGAACTCCTTTCATTTTTTCGAATTTCAATGGGACCTCCGGTGACATCGATGTCCTTACCCACGAAGCAGGCCATGCTTTCCAAGTCTATGCAAGCCGGCATTTCGAGATTCCGGAATACAACTGGCCAACCTATGAAGCGTGTGAAATCCATTCCATGAGCATGGAATTTTTCACATGGCCATGGATGGAACTGTTCTTTCAGGAAGATACGGATAAGTATAAATTTTCGCATTTGAGCAGCAGTCTGCTCTTCCTTCCATATGGAGTTTCTGTCGATGAATTCCAGCACTGGGTATATGAGAATCCTGATGCGACGCCAGCAGAAAGGAAGCGCCAGTGGCGTGAAATCGAGAAGAAATACCTTCCGCACAAGGACTATGACGGAAACCATTACCTTGAGGAAGGGGGCTTCTGGCAGCGCCAGGCGCACATCTACAATTCGCCGTTCTACTACATTGACTATACACTCGCCCAAATTTGTGCATTCCAGTTCTGGAAAAGGTCCAGGGAGAACAAGGAAGATGCATGGAATGATTATGTAAAGCTATGCAAGCTGGGAGGCAGCATGTCGTTCACAGAGCTTGTGAAACAGGCAAATCTGATTTCTCCATTTGAAGAAGGCTGTGTTCAGTCGGTCATTGGGGAAATCGAAAGCTGGCTTGGCTCAGTGGATGACCAAAATCTATAAAGAAAAAAGCGAAGCCCAAGGGTTTCGCTTTTTTTGTGCATGAAATGATTATTTCATGCACAAACCTATTGCTTAGCGATGCGCGTGGCAATGGTTTTATAAAGGCAAATTGATGATTCTTTTAGCGGGAATGTGCTTGTTAGTGATCTTCTTCAATTAGCATATGAAAAATTGAAATAGGAATTTTTGTTGCACAATCAATAGTGGAAATATGGTTCCAGAACATCCGGAAAGGTCGATAAAATTGTGCTTGTCGATTGTACTTGTAATATTGCTGAGCTAAGTATCTTCGAAGAACTTCACATAAACCGGGAAAATGAGCAGCGGTAAGCTGCTCATTTTCTCAAAAGGTTTTTAATCTTGGGTGTCCCATGCTTGGGAATGGTTTAGGCATTCTCAAGCCCTATAAGAACACTCGTCCGGTCCGGCTGTCAGGATTGAAGGATGCCGGTTGGGCTGCCCAATGAAAGGAAGAATCACGGCCACATATACGGATACTGATTTTGTCAGGGAATATATTCACATTCCTTTCTCCTCTTTGATCTGCCGGAAGAAAAAAACTTCATACAAGACAGGAATGAGGATCAAAGTCAGCAGGGTGGAAGATGTCAATCCGCCGATGACAGTAATGGCCAGCCCTTTTGATATAAGAGTTCCTGATGAAGTGGTCAACGCTAGCGGAATCAGTGCAGCGATCGTCGCAAAAGCTGTCATTAGGATCGGACGGAGCCTTGTCTTGCCTGCTTCAATAAGTGCTTTACGGATAGGCCAGCCTTTTTCGATCCGGTTCTGGCCGATCCGGTCGACGAGAACGATCGCATTGGTTGTTACAATTCCAATTAGCATCAAAAGTCCAATCATCACACTTACCGACATCGGCTCGTCAGCAATCCATAGTCCCAAAAGGGAACCAATTGGCACGAAAATGAGGGACGAGAGGATGATGAATGGAATCCTTGCCTGGCCGAAAGTTATAAGCATCGTAAGGTATACGAGCCCAATGGCTATGACCATGGCGACGCCCAGCTGCGTGAATGTTTCAACCGTTTCGTCGCTTCCGCCACCGCCCTCAAGGGATACGCCATCAGGCAGCTTGACATCATTTTTGACACCGTTAATTACATTTGTGGATACCGTTCGAATATCATCGGAATCGATTTGGGCAGAAACCCTTGCGAATACCTTCCCATCCAATTTTTGAATCGATGTGAAAGCGTCTGTTAGCGAGATGTCGGCGATTTCGGTGATTGGAATTGGCCCTTGCTGGGTGAAAATTAATGTTTCCACAAGCTGTTCAAGTGTTTCTGTCTTTTCATCATAAGTGATCACCACGTCGCGCTCTTTACCACTGAGCTGCATCGTTCCTGCATCTACTGGCTTTGTTTTATCTGCGATGGTTCCTAATATCTGGAATCCAGAAAGGCCCAGTTGCGCTGATTTTTCCGGATTGATATCAACAACCACCTGCTTTTGTTTCTCTGAAAAATTATTTGAAACGTATTTCAAGTCTTCTTGATTTTTCATATAGTTCTCAACCTTTGCAGCTGCCTCCTGCAATGTAGCAAGGTCAGTTGAATACAAGTCAATATTAACGTTGTTATTGGAAGGAGGTCCGCCAGTCGATTGCTCCTGGATGCCGATTTTCGCATCAGGTTGCTGTCCTAGGATGATTTCTTCCATCTCTTTTTCGAGATCGGTGATGAAGGCTTTGACTTTCACGTTTTCATCGAGGCTGATGAAATAGTTCGCCTGGTTTTGCCTTTTCAGGCCTGTCTGGAAGTCACGGCTTCCAATGCCGACTGTCACATCGTTTATTTCTTCCTTCTCAGCGAACATCTTTTCCACTTTCAAAGAGACTTCGTTCGTCTTTTCCAGGGAAGTGGATGATGGGAGCTGGAAGGTTGCGACCAGCAGCTTTTGTTCCTCATTTGGTATGAAGGTAAAGCCAAGCTCCTTGACAAGGAATCCTGAACCACCAAGCAAAAGGATAGATAATACAATGACAAGGGCCTTGTGGTTGAGTGACCATTTGATCGCCCGTCCGTATGCACGCTGCAGTGCTCCTTCCTTATCCTCCATATGCACATTTCTGAAAGAGAACTTTGCAAGGATTGGCACAATGGTAATTGCGACCAGCAAAGAAGCTAGGAGCGAGAAGACGATCGTTAGCGCGAAAGGCAGGAAGAATTCACCTGTCAGCCCGCCGACAAATCCGAGCGGGAGAAAGACAACAACAGTTGTGATAGTCGAGGAGGTAATGGCTTTCAAGATTTCTTTCGTCGAATCCTGGATCAATTCATCACCCATGCCGGTTTTATTTTTCCGGACCCGCCGGAAAATATTTTCGATGACAACGATACTGTCATCTACGACCCGTCCGACTGCGACTGCCATTCCGCCAAGAGTCATGATATTCAGTGAAATATCAAGCTGATTCAGGAAAATGGAAGAAATCAACAGTGAAAGCGGGATGGAGACGATTGCAATGATGGTGGCCCTAAAATTCCTCAGGAATAAGAGTACGGCAAGCGAGGCAAAAAGCGCCCCCAGCAAACCTTCCTTTACTAGTGTCTCAACCGATTTTTCAATGCTTTCCGCAGAATCAAAGCCTATCGCGTAATAAAGGCGATTATCATAGCTGTCTATAACCTTCATCACTTTTTCAGCTACTTCAACAGTGTTGGCATCCTGCTTTTTAGTGATGGCCATTGATAAAGAATCTTTTCCATTATAACGCGTAATTTCAGGCTTCTCGGATACCTCTTCTATCACCGCGATATCCCCGAGTCTCACTGGTGGTGCCTTAGGAGCGAACTTAGGCTTGATCAGCAAGTTTTCCAGCTCGCTTATCTTTTCGATTCCCTCCTGGACCCGGACTGGCACCTGGATTTCATTCTCATTCAGGTTGCCCGCAGGGAAGCTGAATTTTCTGGCATCGATGGTCTCTTTAATTTCATTAAGGCTTAACGCTAGCTGTTCAGTCTTTTTCTGGTCAACGGTAATTTGCAGCAGTTCCACTGTCTGGCCGCCGACAGAAACGCTGTTGATTCCCTGGATTTTGTTCAATTCAGGGATGATTTCTTCATTCACAAGCTGTTCAAGTTCCTGGTCGCTCTTTGAAAATAAAGAAATATTGAAGATTGGGAAGGTGCCAAAGGAAAATCTATTAACTTTCGTCTCGACCTTTTCCGGTAGGCCCGATTCCTTGATGTATGAATTCACCTGTTGCTCGGCCTTATCAAGGTCTGTGTTAAAAGGGAATTCCAGATTGATGATCGCGATGCTTTCAAAAGAAGAACTCTGGATGTTCTTGATTCCTTCAATGCCCTTCAATTTTGTTTCAAGCTTTTCAGTTACTTGTTCATTAATGTCCTGGGGCGAGGCGCCAGGATATACGACTTCTATGGAAAGCTGGGGGAATTCAATGTTTGGCAGCAGATCGACCTTCAGTCTTGTAAAGGAATACAGCCCGCCAAGGATAAGCAAGAAGGAAATGATAAATATGGCAAACGAATTTTTTAGGCTGAACCTTGTCAGAAACCCCATACAGTAAACCTCTTTTCTGAAAATGATGTGTTTTTATTTTAACTGGCTTTTATGTACTTTTCACTTTTAAACTGTAAAAATCTAAAAAAAAATGGAGCTCTTTAATGTCGGCAGGAAAATGAGGATCTTCTGCCTTGGAGAAGATCTTTGAGGCTATAATGTCCCTGGGGCGTTTAGGCTATTGGAATATTCATTCCATTCGGACGAGACGGGCCAATCGTATGATTGATGCCTAGAGTAGGAAATAAAAAAGAAGCCTGTTCATACAGGCTCCCGGGTAATCATTACTTGCGGATGATTTTAATTTGGTCGTCTTCAAGAACAGCTGAAAGCTTTGTTGCTTCAGGTTCTTCAAGGATGAAGTCGGCGATGGAATCCTCGAGGTGTTCCTGGATGGAACGGCGGAGCGGCCGTGCGCCAAATGCAGGGTGGTAGCCAAGCTCAGCGAGTTTTTCCTTCACTTCATTCTCAACCTCAAGGCTGATGTTTTGCTCCTCAAGTGTGTTCTTCAGTTCTGATAGCATCAAGTCGACAATTTGAAGCAGGTGTAGTTTTCCAAGAGACTTGAATTCGATGATGCTGTCAAAGCGGTTCAGGAACTCAGGTTTGAAGAATCCTCCAAGTGAATCGAGGATGCTTGTTTCGTTGATCGCATCGCTCTGCCCAAAGCCAACCTTGATCGTTTTCTCACTGGAACCTGCGTTGCTAGTCATGATGATAACTGAGTCCTTGAAGCTTACGGTACGTCCCTGGCTGTCAGTCAGCCTGCCATCTTCAAGAATCTGCAGGAACATGTGCTGCACATCAGGGTGTGCTTTCTCGATTTCATCCAGCAAGATGATGCTGTATGGGTTGCGGCGGACTTTTTCAGTCAATTGTCCGGCTTCCTCATGCCCAACATATCCTGGAGGAGAACCGATGATTTTCGATACACTGTGTTTCTCCATATATTCACTCATATCAAGGCGAATCATCACATCCTTGGAACCGAATAATTCTTCCGCCAGTGTTTTTGTCAATTCGGTCTTACCAACTCCTGTAGGTCCGACAAACAGGAAGGAACCGATCGGGCGATGCTTGGATTTCAACCCGGCACGGCTTCGTCGAATCGCTTTCGCAACTTTTTCCACCGCTTCTTCTTGGCCGATCACCTTGCTGTTGAGGTTCGCAGCTAGGTTTTTCATCTTAGCCTGTTCATCTTGCTGCAGCTTGCCAACAGGAATGCCAGTCTTATTCTCGACGATTTCCTGGATATGCTGGACGGTGACTGTAGGACGTGAAGGGTTGCCATTGTCGTTCAGTGCTTTTTCAAGCTTCGCTTCTTCATCGCGCAATTTTGCAGCCATCTCATAATCCTCCTGCTTCAAAGCCAGTTCCTTTTCTTTGGCAATGTCAGCAAGGCGGATTTCAGCGTCGTTCTTGCTTGTATAGTCTGCTGCGAGGTTCAGTTTGGAACCCGCTTCATCGAGAAGGTCGATGGCTTTGTCCGGAAGGAAGCGATCCTGGATATAGCGGTGTGAAAGCTGGACACACGCTTTGATGGCATCTTCAGTAAAGGTCACTTCATGGAAATCCTCATATTTTGATTTGATGCCATTCAGGATTTCGATTGCTTGTTCCACAGTTGGTTCCAGGACTTGTACCGGCTGAAAGCGTCTTTCAAGCGCTGCGTCCTTTTCAATTTTACGGTATTCCTTCAATGTCGTTGCCCCGACGAGTTGAAGTTCACCTCGGGCAAGGGCCGGCTTCAGGATGTTCCCGGCATCCATTGAACCTTCAGCAGAGCCTGCGCCGACTAACAAGTGGATTTCATCGACGAACAAAATGATATTCTTGCGGTTTTGCAGCTCGGAAATCAGCTGCTTCATCCTCTCCTCGAATTGGCCGCGGATACCTGTATTGGCTACCATGGAAGCCACATCAAGAAGGTAGACTTCCTTGTTTTTAAGCTTATTCGGCACAGTGCCCTCGACGATTTTCAAGGCAAGGCCTTCAGCGATCGCTGTCTTGCCGACACCTGGTTCACCAATCAGGACAGGGTTGTTTTTATTTCTTCTATTCAAAACCTCTATGACTCGCTTGACTTCCTCATCACGCCCAATCACAGGATCAATCAATCCTGCTTTCGCAATATGAGTTAAGTTCCTTCCAAACTGGTCAATGAATCCGTTGCCGCCGCCAGTTGTTCTTGGCGCCCCCTGGCCTGGGCTATGGCCAGGAACATCTTTTCCTGGCTGTCCTGAAAATGAATTGAACAAATCATTGAATGGCACATTCCCGAATCCTCCGAATCCTGAAATCTGGCTTCCGAAGGATGCTCCTAATTTCTCGCGTTCTTTTCTATAGCAGTCTTCGCAGAGCAATAAATGCTTTTGGTTACCGTTCAGGTTCATTTTCAATTGGATATTCGCATGGTTTTCATGGCAATTTTGGCAAAGCATTTAAATTCCTCCTTCAAAATCTTTCTTATTTTCATGGTGATCAAAGAGGGGTTTGACTTTGACTATCTTTGATCAATTTACCTTTATTATACTTTGACCTTTTTTGACTTTCAAGTATTTTATTTATGGTAATTTTTTCTTTTTGTAATCAAGCAAATGAAAAGCTCGTCATTGTTTGTCTTAGTCTTCATATATTGGAAGGGAAGGAGGAGAGGGCATTGAAGACAAAATGGGGAGCTGCCTTCCAAGTCGCTGCGGTTTATGTAGGGACAGTAGTAGGGGCAGGCTTTGCGACTGGACGGGAAATCGTCGAATTTTTTTCCCGTTTTGGCATATTTGGATTAATTGGGATCTTGATGAGCGGTTATATCCTTATTTATATGGGTTCAAAGCTGATGAGAATTGCCGCATCGATTGGTGCGCAGTCTTATGAGCAAATGAATGAACATTTATTTGGAAGATTCTTTGGTAAGCTGATCAACTTGTTAATGCTGGTCATGCTGCTTGGTGTTTGTTCCGTTATGCTGTCAGGTGCGGGAGCGGTGTTCGAGGAACAGCTTGGGCTGACGAAATCATTTGGGGTATTCCTTACCATTGCCCTTTCATTGGCTGTCATGGCGGTAGGCATCAAAGGGATCTTTGCCGTGAACACTTTCGTCGTCCCGATGATGATTCTATTCAGCTTGATTCTGTTCTCGCTCTCTGTCAGGCTTCCAGGGTTCATGGAGCAAGTCTTATTCATCCCTTATGCAGAAGATGGCTGGAAAGCCGTTGTCGCTCCTTTTTCCTACACTGCCTTGAACCTGGCGCTCGCACAGGCTGTCCTTGTTCCGGTCGCTGCGGAAATCAAAGATGACAATACTGTAAAATGGGGAGGCATACTTGGAGGGCTTGCGCTTACATTGATTCTGCTCGCAAGCCACTTAACATTGATCATGCTGCCTGGATTCGAGGGATTCGATATCCCTATGGCTGTCATCATGAAGCAGCTTGCTTCAAGCTTATACGGGATTTTTGTCTTGATAGTTTACGGAGAGATCTTCACCTCGGTGATTGGCAATATATTTGGGCTTGAGCGACAGATACAAAAATACATGACACTTCCAACTGTCCTTGTCGTAACAGTCCTCTTTTTGATATGTTACCTTATCAGCCTGGTCCATTACGGAACTTTGCTGTCAATCCTGTATCCAGTCTTCGGCTATATAAGCCTGACATTCATCATTTTGCTGTGGATGAAGCCAGTGCCGGCAAAATAAAAAAGAAGGAAAACGTTCCTTCTTTTTTACTTTACGATATGTAAAACCGTGAATCCAATCATTTCCATGGCCAAGGTGTAGGCGGTCCGGAATGAACCGCTAACCATAGGCTTTCAGAAGAGGTTGGCAAGGACCCGGCGCAACCGCCGTTTCCAGATGAAAAGATAAGTGCTACAAGCTTTTTCCTTTGGCCTTTTATTGAGCGTTCCACGAGCGGCTTAGGCTCTGTAAGTGTGTTGCGGAACTTCCGTCAGTTGCGCTATTTACTTTCTTTAAGGATGGTTTTAGCCATTTCAAGGAATGCATCCCTGTGATCGGCATTTTCTTTTGTGAACATTGTCAGCTTCATAGGTTGCCCGTCAGTCTTGATTAATAAGGATGCCACGGTTTCCGAACCACTCTTTGTTTCCATCATCCATGCACCCTGATAAAAAGGATCTTCGGGAACGGCGGCTTCTTTCACCTCAGGATTGACAGCGGCAAGCTGGGATTTTGTATTCTCTTCCAGTGAAGCCCAGTCAACGTCGGCAGGCAGCAGTTCAATCCTCATGAAAACACTATCGTCCTCTGACCAGAACAAAACATCTTTATTTGGTTCTTCTGCGGTCAATTCATACCCAGGCAAAACATACAAAGAATAATTCTGGTTGTCAGAATGCTTAAGAAATGCAGTTTCTTCCTTTTGTTCACCATTTACATTGTATTGGATATTTTGCTCAAGAATCCGGATCATCCCTTCATCCTTTCCTGTATCATTTTTTTCTTTGCTTTCCTTTGTCTCTCCCGGAGTGTCCTTCTTAGTATCTTCAGGGGCGGATGCAGGCTGTGAAGCTGGTTCTTTGCTGTTTGAATCGCCATTTGAGGAACCGCATCCCGAAATGACGATTGCCGACAAACCAATTAACGCCAGGTGCTTGAAATATTTGTTCATGTTGTTCTCCTCCTGTTTTTCACTGCTTCTCGTAAAATTAGACGCAAATTTCGTGGGGATGTTACAAAAACTTACACATTATGAAAAAGATATCATGAAAGGCAGAGGATAAACAATAGGCTTTTAGAACATTATTACAGGTTCCCGAGACATGCAGCAGTTCACGGAAATCACCATGCTACCCCCATCGGACCTTGAACAGGCATATCCGGACGGGGAGTCAATGAAGGAGGGCATTCTCCTTGCCGAAGCGATTCCGCTTCATTAATCAGGTCAAAGAAAACATAAAAAAATGATCCTTCATCGAGGGACCATTTTCCAGGATTATTGTTTAATCTGCCGCAGTTAATGCAAAGGGAAGAAGACAAACAGCAATAAATCGAAAACGATATGCGAGACAATGACAAGCGGCAGGCTTTTTTTCCACGCGTATAAAATGCTCCATGCTGTCCCGGCGATCATCGCTGCAAGGACCAGGATGAATTGCCCGGAATAGATGTGTACAGAAGCATATAACAGAACGGACAAGAGAATGCCAATCCTCGTGCCGAGGTACCTGCCAAGCCGTTTTTGGATAAACCCCCGCCAGAAAATTTCTTCACCTGGCGCCAGGATCAACACGAGAACAAGGTAGTGCCAGAGGATTTCTGGAGAAAATCTGCTATACAATCGTGCTATCTGACGGGAAAGCGGAAGGTCCAGCAAGTCGATCAGGAAGCTTCCCAGCCAAAATAAACCAAACAATCCAATACCAGATAAGATCCCGATGGAAAGAAAGGATAACGTTGAAGCTTTATCATCGATTTCCTCATGGATGATAGAATAGCTAATCAAAATCAGCATCGATGCTGTGAATATGTACCAGAAGACTGTCTTATCCTCAAAGGTGAAAAATAATAAAAGATGTGAGATCAAAATGCCTAGAATTAATCTGCGATCTGCCATCCAATTCTTCATTGAACGTTAACCCCTTTCCCAGAAACAAACCCTATTGTACCAAAAATAACTTAAAAGTTGTAAGGAAAAAGTTCCTTTTCTCGGGGAAAGGTAATGAGGAATCTTTATTTTCAGGAGGAGGGAACGATATGTCAAAGTCAAAGCGTGAGCAAGAACGTGAGCGGAAGATCCGAAAACAGCATCAGCATCCGCATGGCAAGGTGGAATCATTGAAGGAACTTGCAGGGAAAGAAACGACGGAATAATCGAAAAGAGAAAGCGGCAGGCTGCTGCTTTCTCTTTTTATCAACAATTTATTTATTGAGCTGTTTCTTTTATGATCTTGTAATTTTTATGGTTGATTACGGTCCTTTGATCCAATTCGAGTTCACGGAAGTTATCCATATAGCTTAAGTCAACGATGACTGAATTTTCATTGACCTTTTCAACAACTCCCTGTAATCCTTCTTTGAATTCGATTACATTTCCGACTTCTGCTTTTTTCAAATCGCCTCGCTCCTTTGCCAAATTTCAAATTACTAACATTCTGCACCAAAAAGGTACATTCGTAAAGAAAATAGTGATCAATACTTAAAATGTTCACGAAACTTTCACTTCTGTTCGTTTGAAAATTCCGTTTATAGATAACTTTATTATATTGAATATATTTATCCATATCTAGGAAAAAATTCAATTTTTATCTGAATAATTGTTTTTCCTGAAGAAGCAGCTAAAATAATGGTAGATTCATTTTCAGCGAGGAGTGTTATGTATGACAAGAGATGAAGCAGTTGCAATGCTTGAGAGCCTGAAAAACAAGGAACTGGAAGAAGTCTTCGTTTCAAAGCAGGATTTCCTGGCTTTTCGGGAAGTGCTTGTGAAACGGGAAGACTTCAAGAATTTCAGGGGCATTGCCCAAAGAGGCGGTGATGTGATTTATCACTACATGGACACACAAAGAAGCTGATATTTTAATGCATGTTGCTGATTAAACCTCTTGTTAAAGACAGCGGATGGCAAACGAAGTGAGCAGGGGTTCTTATGGCGGATTCCGGCAAGGAAACCAGAAAACAGCAATCTTTGACATAACTCTATTGGATGGCCGTTTCGTGAATCTTTCAGGAATGCTGGACAGGCTGTTCCTCGTGCAATCGCCTGGAGGGGGAGAAGAAATAAAATTCAATTTCATAAAGGGATCAGGAAAAAGGGCTTGATTTACGAAAAAAGGATTCCTTTTTTCGTTCCATTAACAATTTTCACTTCTTTGTCTCATTTACACAGAATGAAAACGTTTTACCTGGAAAAATCGCTCCAAGCTTAAAAAAGTCAGGGTATTTTCATTGTCTAAGCAATCACAAAATGCTATTCTTTTGTGAGGGATGCCGGTCGCTAACAAGCATTTTGAAGAAGCGATTGGGATAATATATGGTGTGAAAGAACTATACAAATGGGCAAGATACAGAATATCATGTTGGCTAGCTTGATTTGGACCTTTCGCTCAATTGAACATTTAGTTTGGAAGGCATCATGTATGGTCATCTTAATAATCTTTTAAAAGGAGAATGATCTGGTATGGTACAAAAACAATTCAAGGTTGTTGCTGAGACAGGAATCCACGCTCGCCCTGCTACATTATTGGTACAGGCTGCAAGCAAATTCGATTCAGAAATCCATTTAGAATATAAAGAGAAAAAGGTCAACCTTAAATCTATCATGGGTGTTATGTCTTTAGGAATCGGCCAGGGTGCTGATATCGAGATCACTGCCGAAGGAAGCGACGAGCAAGATGCGATGAACACACTTGAAGAAACACTAAAAAAAGAAGGCCTGGCTGAATAATGGGATTTCTACAGGGAATCGCTGCATCAAGTGGCATTGCGATTGCAAAAGCCTATAAGCTGGTAGAGCCGGATTTAAGTTTCGAAAAGAAGTCAGTGGAAGCTCCTAATGAAGAGGTTGCTCGCTTCCAGACGGCGCTGCAAAAAGCCAAAGCCGAACTGGAGCAAATCCGTAACCATGCAGGAACAGCACTAGGCGCTGACAAGGCGGCGATTTTTGATGCTCACCTGCTTGTTCTAAGTGATCCAGAGCTGATTTCACCCATTGAAGATAAAATCAAGACAGAAAATGTAAACGCTGAACATGCTTTGAAAGAGACAGCAGGAATGTTCATCACTATGTTTGAATCAATGGATAACGAGTACATGAAAGAACGTGCAGCCGATATCCGGGATGTTACGAAACGGGTGATGGCACATTTATTAGGCGTGCAAATCCCTAACCCGAGCATAATCGCTGAAGAAGTGATCATCGTCGCGGAGGATTTGACACCATCTGATACCGCCCAGTTGAACCGTCAGTATGTAAAAGGGTTTACAACAAATATTGGCGGTCGGACATCCCATTCCGCCATTATGGCACGGTCGATGGAAATCCCGGCTGTAGTAGGTACAAAGACAGCCGTTGAGGATATCCAGAACGGAGATATGATCGTTGTCGACGGTCTTAAGGGGGAAGTGCATTTCAATCCGACTCCTGAGGTGCTGGAGGCATATAAAAAAGTCCAGGAAGATTTCGAAAAGCAGAAGGCTGAATGGGCTAAGCTTGTTAATGAAAAAACGGTGACTGCAGACGGACATCATGTTGAACTTGCAGCAAATATCGGCACGCCCAAAGATTTGAAAGGTGTAGTCGAGAATGGCGGCGAGGGGGTTGGATTGTATCGTACTGAGTTCCTTTATATGGACAGGGACCAGCTTCCTACTGAAGAAGAGCAGTTCACTGCCTACAAAGCTGTTCTTGAAGGCATGGAGGGCAAACCTGTTGTCGTCAGGACATTGGATATCGGAGGAGATAAGGAACTTCCGTATCTGAACTTGCCTAAAGAAATGAACCCTTTCCTAGGCTTTAGGGCTATTCGCTTATGCCTCGAGGAACAGGACATTTTCAGGACTCAGTTGCGTGCCCTTTTGCGTGCAAGCATTTATGGCAATTTGAAGATCATGTTCCCAATGATCGCCACGTTGGTTGAGTTCAGGGAAGCAAAGGCTGTGCTGGAAGAGGAAAAAGCAAAGCTTGTCAAGGAAGGTGTCCAGGTTGCTGACGAAATTGAGCTTGGCATCATGGTGGAAATTCCATCAACAGCTGTCATTGCCGATCAGTTCGCCAAGGAAGTGGACTTCTTCAGCATTGGAACAAATGACTTGATCCAATATACAATGGCTGCAGATAGGATGAACCAGCAAGTATCCTATTTATACCAGCCATATAATCCATCCATCCTTCGTTTGGTCAAGATGGTCATCGACGCTGCCCATAATGAAGGGAAATGGGCAGGAATGTGCGGTGAGATGGCAGGGGACGAAACAGCAATCCCGATTCTTCTTGGATTGGGCCTTGATGAGTTCTCGATGAGTGCTTCGTCAATCCTGAAAGCACGCTCACTTGTAAGGAAGCTGAACAGGGCTGATATGGAAGAACTGGCTGCGAAAGTCCTTGCGATGGGTACCACAGAAGAAGTAGTAGAAGCTGTAAACAGTGCTGTAGATTTGTAACATATTTGTAATATAAAAAATGTTTTACACTATACACTGAGGGTAAAGAGGAGTAAGCACTTTGGTTAGACTGAAAGTTAGCTAATCATTCTCATTTTCCCCCAGAATTGGCCGGCTGGTAATCAGCCGGCATTTTTTGTGTGCCAGGCATGTTCATTAACTTGGCGGTGAAAGTCCGCTATGGGCGTTGGGATATGCGAACCATTAGCCGAAGGCAAGGGTGTCCGTGGCTCGCGGAATCTGAAGGAAGCCCTAGGCAAATCCTCGGTATGAAGTACACGAATCACATTTGAGGTTCACATTCCTGGATGAGTCTGCAAAACAAGACAAAGTCCAAAATATCCCCGGATGGAATGGGAATAAATGTGGCAGATAGATGAGGAGAAAGTGAATGAACTTACCCTGGGAGATCTCTTAACCCCCCTAACGGGAAAATATTTAGCGATAAGTAGCTGAGTTAAGAGAAGTCAGCAGAAGTCATAGTATCAACCTTTCGGTTGAGAAGGACTGAACGAAAGGAGAGACCATGTTAGAGCCATTTACAAAGAGGTAATGACACAGTAAACCTGATGGGCTTTGATGAAGAATTGTGGACGAAATCCAGGAGATTTTTCTTTGAAGTGTGGAGTCACTTTGTACAAACTTGATGACATGGGACCAATATGGAAACTAATGAAAGTTTAATTCGGAGAATTATAAGCCCGGGAAACCTAAACCTAGCCTTTTTGAAGGTTAAAAGGAATAAAGGAGTAGCTGGTGTCGATGCGAAAGATATAGAAGCTACCCGCCTTCATCTTAAAGAGCACGGACAGGAGCTCATCAGGCTTATACAGGACGGAAAATACAAGCCCCAACCGGTAAGAAGAATCGAAATTCCCAAACCAGATGGCGGGAAGAGAAAACTAGGAATCCCAACTGTAACAGACCGTGTTTTCCAACAGGCGATGGTTCAAGTCCTAACCCCTATATTTGATAGACAATTTAGCCATTATAGTTACGGCTTCAGACCGAACAAGAGCGCACATCAAGCTATCGAACAGGCTAGGTCATATATTGAAGATGGGTATCAATTTGTGGTGGACATCGACCTGGAGAAATTCTTTGATAAAGTAAACCATGATAAACTCATGTCCCTAATTTCCAAAACAATAGGGGACAAACCCACCTTAAAGCTAATCCGAAGGTATTTACAAGCAGGAATTATGGAGAACGGGTTAATTACGGTTAATAAAGAAGGGGCCCCACAAGGAGGTCCGTTAAGCCCTCTCCTTAGTAACATCATGTTAAACGAACTGGATAAGGAACTTGAAAAGCGTGGACACAGATTCGTCCGTTACGCGGATGATTGCAATATCTACGTTAAGAGTCAAAAAGCTGGTGAACGGGTTAAAGAAGGTATCACGGACTTTATCGAGAGAAAGTTAAAATTGAAGGTGAACGAGGAGAAAAGTGCAGTGGGAAAGCCATCGGCACGTATATTCTTAGGGATGAGTTTTTACTCTTCGAACAACAAAACCCGAATATACGTGCCGAAGAAGTCGAAAAAGAGACTGGAGGAAAAGCTTAAAAGGTTAACCAATCGCAATTGGGGAATTGCCATGGAATACCGAATCCTTAAAATCAACCAACTAATCCAGGGATGGGGAAATTACTTCAAAGTGGCTGATATCAAGAGGTATGCAGAAAAGATAGATGGGCATATCAGGAGAAGGCTACGTGCTTGTCGCTGGAAAGAATGGAAGAAAACCAGGACTAAATTCAGGAATCTGATTAGATTAGGAATTAAGAGATATAAAGCCTGGCAATATGCGAACTCCCGTAAGGGATACTGGAGAAATTCAAAGAGTCCTGCCTTGGACCAAGCCATGAATAATAAATACTGGCTTCAGCAAGGATTAAAACAATTAACAACATTATTTCATAAACTTTCGAACCGCCGTCTACCGAACGGTACGTACGGTGGTGTGAGAGGTCGGGGGTTAATCACCCCCTCCTACTCGATTCGGTTTATTAAAAATCCATATGGTTTATAACTCCCTGGTCACAAAAACTTTGACATGACAGGAAAAGCGCAGACTGATTATTGATTGAGAACTTTGAATGGGTCATCCATTCCATCGGCAATCCATAATTGAGCGACGCATATATCACTATGTATAGAGTATTGCCATCTGGATAATGATTGTGGATATATCCATCATCCGTTATTTCTGTCCAAATGTGATCAGGATTCACAATCCTGAAACTTGCAATCAGGTCTGTTATCGAACCGGCGATTCTGCCATCAACCTTAACGCAGTGACCGCCTTCGGGAAAAAACGCAATATGGTTCATAAGCTGTTCCTCATTGCCTGATGATCGTCTCAACACGACGGCTTCTGTCAAATACATATATTTTTTTATGATCCATCCCCTTTATTAAAAGAAAATGATGCAGAGGCAAGTGTATAGAAACCTTGTCAGTGTTTTACTTGCAATGGTGAAATCCATTTAATTGTGGTTCCATTTTAGTGTTAAAATGAAATCATCAACGTAAAGAAAGAGGGCGTACATATGTTATCAAAGGAAGAAACGGTGATTGGGTTCATTGGGACAGGCGTGATGGGTCAGAGCATGGCACAGCATTTCCTTGATGCCGGTTATCAGCTGACTGTCTATACTAGGACTAAATCAAAAGCGCAGCAGCTGCTTGACAATGGAGCGGTCTGGTCAGCCTCCGTCAGGCAGGTTGCGGAAAAAGCAGATGTCATTTTTACGATAGTAGGTTATCCTTCAGATGTCGAAGAGGTATACCTCGGCAAGGAAGGACTGATTGAAAATGGAAAAAAAGGCAGTTATGTGATTGACATGACTACTTCGACTCCTTCCCTGGCAAAAAAAATTTATCTTGAAGCTAAGGAAAAAGAGATCGCAGCCCTTGATGCACCAGTTTCAGGAGGAGATATCGGGGCGCGTGAAGCCAGGCTGGCCATCATGGTCGGCGGGGAAAGAGAGGCGTTCCTGCATGTCGAACCATTGCTGAATATCCTTGGAACTAATATTGTCTATCAAGGAGAAGCAGGGGCAGGACAGCACACAAAGATGGCCAACCAGATTGCCATTGCCTCTAATATGATCGGCGTATGCGAAGCCGTCATTTATGCCGAGAAAGCTGGCCTTGATCCTGAAGAGGTTTTGAAGACGATAACGACCGGTGCAGCCGGAAGCTGGTCTCTTTCAAATCTCGCGCCGCGGATGATAAACGGAGACTACGAACCGGGTTTTTATATCAAGCATTTCATCAAGGATATGAAAATCGCCCTTGATGAAGCAAAAAAGATGGAAATGGAGGTTCCCGGACTCTCTTTGGCATTTTCGATGTATGAGAAACTGGCCGAAAGAGGAGAAGAAAACAGCGGGACACAGGCGCTTTATAAATATTGGAAACAGTAAATTGAAAAGCCGCTCTCATTCAAGAGGCTACTGAAAATCTGCTGTTTTTTTAGGTTTTCTTGATCACCAAAACGAAAAAAAGGCCGGGGTTTTTCCATATTATTGGAATACTTCCGGCCTTTTTTGTTTCAGTTCCCTTATTAAGCTATTTTAACCCAGCCGTCTTAGTATCCGTTTTAGCTTGATCGTAAAAATGGCCGGGACGCCTAGCAATTCCGTGCCTATAATACCTGTGGATGTGGCTGCAACATACTCGCGTCTGTGTTTTAATTCGCTATTCTTCGCCTCAATCTTATAGCAATCCCCAGACTTCTCCTTAGATAGAGCTGTTTTCCATCTTTCTTCTCTCCAGTCATGATGACAGCCGCGGCAATGATCCGTTCCTGAATAGGCGGCTAATGAAATAGAATGAACGGCTTTTTTGTTGTTCTGATTGACCCACTTCCATCCTATTCGTTCGCCATTCTATTCCTATGTTAGGAAAACTAACTTTTAGCAAGGCTGTTTCTCAAAAAACCTTCCAGCCGGTCAAGACCTTCCTTCAAGGTATCCAGCGAATAGGCATAGGATAATCGGAAGTACCCTTCGCCAAAGTCAGAAAAGGCACTCCCCGGAACTACAGCTAGACCAGCTTTGTCGACAAGTTCCATCGCGAAGTCAAAGGATCGGAGGCCATCGCGAGGGATCTTGACAAAGAAATAAAAAGCGCCGTCAGGCTTGATGGCATCAAGGCCCATTGCGATAAGCCTGTCATAAACATACTCCCGTCTCCTGGCATATTCCTTTTTCATCGGCTCAGCATCATCGATTCCTGCGGTCAGTGCTTCCAGTGCTGCCATCTGGGAGATGGAGGTCGCACATGTAACATTGTACTGATGGACCTTCAGGATATGCTTTGCTAGGTAATCAGGCGCGAAAAGCATCCCGATCCTCCAGCCTGTCATGGAATGTGACTTGGAGAGCCCATTGATGACAACCGTTTGTTCCTTGAGGAACTGTGCAATGGAAACATGCTGCTGTCCATAGACAAGTTCACTGTAAATTTCATCTGCGAGCACAAAGATGTCCTTGTCCTTGAGCAGGGTTGCGATCTCCCTGAGTTCTTCTTCTGTCAAGCTGACCCCGGTCGGATTTGATGGATATGGAAGGACAATGCACCTTGTCTTTTCCGTAATCAGGCTTTCAATCAAACCGGCAGTCATTTTGAAATCCGTGTTCCGGATATCGGCATGGACAGGTTTTGCGCCGCACAACTTGATGATCGGTTCGTACCCTGGATAAACCGGTCCGGGAAGGATGACTTCACTTCCTTCATCGAGGATGGTCCTGAAGGCAATGTCGATTGCTTCGCTTGCGCCAACGGTAATGATGGTTTCACTGTCCGCTGAATATCGGATATTGTATCTTTTATTGTAAAAATCCGCTGCCGCCTGCCGCAATTCCAGCAAGCCGGCATTGTGGGTATATGTAGTGATATCTGAATCAATCGCGTCCTTTCCAGCTTCCTTGACATGGATTGGAGTAGGGAAGTCCGGCTGGCCGATCGTCAAGGAAACCATGTCTTCAATATCTGCTACCATATTAAAAAATTTCCTGATTCCGGAAATCTCGATATCTTTAACTCTTTTGTTTATTAAATGCTCCACGTTTTTCATCCCTCCGCTAGAATAAGTCTATTTTAACATGTCCGCAAGAAAAGGTGGAAGTTTGCAACTTAAGGAGGGAGAAGGTAAAGCACGAGACAATAAAACGAAGGGGAAAAACAAGCTGGCGGTTGGCCAGCTTGCTTACTTAGCTTGAAATTCAATTAAACAGTGGCATGCCGCAGCCGATAATAGGGATAATGAATATTTTATAAAAAGCAAGGTGTCAGCTGGAGAACGCCCTGTTTTTAGTGGAAGGAAGAGTTTAATGAGTAAGAATCAGATATTAATGGAGTCTGGAACGAATGAGCTAGAGATTGTCGAATTTGGTGTCGGCAAGAATAAATTTGGCATAAACGTAATGAAGGTAAAAGAAATCCTCAATCCCGCGCTGGTCGTTGCCGTCCCCCACGCTCATCCATATATTGAAGGAATCATGGAACTAAGGGGGGAGGTCTTGCCGGTGATTAATGTCGCGACTGCCCTTCAGCTGCCTCCTTCAATCCATCCCGAGCAGGATAAGTTCATCGTGGCGGAGTTCAATCAGCAAAAAACAGTATTCCATGTGCATGCTGTTTCGCAAATCCATCGGATTTCATGGGAACAGATTGAGAAACCGTCTGATATGTACCAGGGTGCAGAAAGCATGGTTCTCGGGGTGATTAAATTAGGAGGGGATATGATCCTGTTCCTGGATTTCGAAAAGCTCCTTCTCGAGATCAATCCGGATTCCGGCATCAAAATAAGTGACGTAAAGAAAATGGGGCCCCGGGAGCGCTCTGAAAAAAGAATCGTTATTGCAGAAGACTCGCCTATGTTGAGAAAGCTTCTTAATGATACTTTGCAGGAAGCGGGATTCCAAACTCTTGAGTTCTTTGAAAATGGGCAGGATGCGCTGGACTATCTCGAACAGACCAAAACGGATGAAGGGGATCCATGCTCGAATGTCCAGTTGGTGATTACGGACATTGAAATGCCACAAATGGACGGCCTCCATTTAACAAGGCGGATAAAGGAGAATGAGGTTCTTTCGAAGCTGCCTGTCATTTTATTTTCATCGCTGATCACAGACGAACTATATCATAAAGGAATGACAGTAGGGGCAGATGCACAGATTAGCAAGCCAAATATCGATGAATTGGTGTCCAAGATCGATCAACTGATTTTATAGACGCAAACGGCATTTATGCAGTTTGCCAAAGGGATCATATTCCTGTTGAAGCGCTTCCTGGACTTGGATCCTGCAGTGCCTGCACGAGGGAAACGGGATGTGATGAGCCGTCCCCATTTCGTGGCCATCAGTCAACCTTGCCGGCCAATCCTACTAAAAGCCTTGATGAAAATGGAAGAAAAAAGAAAGGTGGCTATCCGGCTTCCTTTTTATTAAGGGGAGAAACGTTGTTCGTTTTCGCGTTTCTCCTTGTTCAAGTGGCCGCAAGGTCTTAATAGCGTTCACCCAGTCTTTTGAATATCGGTTTTGTATACGGTCTTGCTTTTCCAGCTGGGGATTTTTCCTGAGGTTCTTTCAAGCCGGTGTATTCTGAAAGTAATTTTTTTGATGCAGTCAGGGAGAGAGAAGCCTTCGGGTTCCTTACAGACTGGTCCAATTTTCCCAGATGGGGCAGCTCCTCGAAATCACTCTTAGTCGGGGGAATATGAAAAGTGTATTCACCGACAACGACAAGCACATCAGATTGCTGCTGGCTGAGCTTCGGATTATTTGAAAAATGCAATCCCTTTTTCTTTGCTTTCCCTTCATGAAGCAATTTTTTAATCGCATCATGTTTTAGCTTGTAGAGGTACTTTGGATTTGGCGCTGTTTTGGCATGACGGTTCACAATGAAGATGGCTTGTGAGAGGTTCTCGATTGTTGTCTGGTATCGGGGAAGTTTGTTCCGTTGATTAGTCAATGGATTAAGCTCCTTTCTTTGTGACTATCGTCCATATTATCATTATACCCTTAATATAGAGAATTGAAAAATGGAAGCCTATCCAATCATTTGGGAATCATGGCCGGATGGATACTCTTGTCCCATTGGGAACCATCCGGGCAAGCTCCAGTACATCCCGATTGTACATTCTTATGCACCCTTTTGAGACTTGTTTGCCAATCGAGGAAGGGTTGTTTGTTCCGTGGATGCCGTACCCCCGCTTTGAAAGTGACAGCCACAAGACTCCAAAGGGACCGCCTGGATTTGGTTCCCTGTTGACAATGACGAAATTTCCCACTGGTGTCTGGGTAAGCATTTTTCCTATGCCAACAGAATATGTCTTTACTGGGATACCTGATTTATATAGGGTCAATCTTCTGTTTCTCAATGAAACGGAAATAGAATATGGAATGGAAGAAGGGTCAGGAAGACCGGGAATGGTAATCCGCTGGCCGGGAAATATCAATCCAGGATGAATGATCCGCGGGTTTGCCGCAAGGATTTGCTTCAGGCTCCGCCGATAGGCCGCCGCGATCATCGATAATGTTTCGCCTTTTTTTACAATATGCTGCATGGATATTCCTCCTCTTTCCCAGCATATGCAAAAAAGGATCTTGCGTTTCAAGGATCCCATGATCCAGTGGAAATGGCACAGGGGGAATACTTGAAGCGAACGAGCAGTCAAAAGAATTAACTTCTTGTTCCATTATCATGATGCAGGGTGAACAATGCCAGTTCAGGCTGGGATAAAAACCGGTACGGCAGCCTTGTGGTCCCCAGTCCGCGATTCACGTACAAGGATAGTTCATTTTCAGTGCCGACAGTGTAAAATCCTTCAACGAATTTTTCGGCGTAAGGAGGCGTAACCAAAGGTCCATAAAATGGAATTTGAATTTGGCCACCATGGCTGTGCCCACTCAATTGCAATCCGATTGGATAGGAAGCAGCTGTTTCTGCAAGGTCAGGCGCGTGGGAAAGCAGGATGGTATAGCCATTTTCAGGAATACCAGCCATTGCAGACGCGATATCTGGCTTCCCGAGCATCGCATCATCAATACCGGCGATCCAGAGACTGCTTCCGTCAAGAAGCTCAATCCGTTCGGAGCCGTTGACGAGCAGCGTGAAACCTGCCTGTTCCATTAATTGTCTATATAGGTTGGAACCATAGCCTCCATGGTCATGATTCCCATAGACAGCATATTTCCCAAATGGCGCTTTTAGCTTGTCAAGGGCAGATACAATCCTCTGCCCTTCTTTAAATTCGAGAGGATCATCGAGCAAATCACCGGTAAACACAATCATATCAGGATTCAAGTCATTCATTTTCCCAATCAGCAATTCAAGCTGTTCCAGCCTGTATTGGAAACCAATATGCGTATCGCTGAACTGGACGATCTTGAATCCGTCAAAGCCAACTGGCAAGCCTGTTCCATTGAATTCATGTCTCGTAATGTCAAGCATCCCAGGTTCAATCTCCCTGGCATAATAATATCCTCCAGTACATGCTCCTGCGATTGCAAGGAGACTGCCGAATATTCTTTTTAAAAATGTCCTCCGTGTCAATTTATCAAACATGCGTTTATACCAACCTATTTTGGAATTTCTCTATCATACTAGCAAACAAAGAGTGAAAATAGAAGTGCCATTTTAGGGAAGCTCAAGAAGGAGTCGCAGGATCAAATGTATGGTCCATCCATTCGTGAAGGAGAAGGGAGGAAAGGGAGGCAAATTGATGGAGAAATAAGCATGAAAGTACAAAAGCTGGGAGGTGGAATTGATTTTTGACATTTTTGGACTAGGGAAGATAGCATTCCAATGGGGAAATGTTAATTGCCCACAATGCAAAGGCAATTGAAGCCCTTTGCGATTCTATTGATGGCAGATGGGGGCAGAAACGCCCCCATCCTGGTAAAAGGTCTATCTATAGCTAACTGCTCTTGATTGCATTACTTTCCACGTTTGGATGAATTGCTGCTTGTTCACTCCGACTTGTTTCTTCCCTGATAAAGGGTCATTCACGAATACTTTGTTGTCCTCATGACCCACTAGAACAACAACGTGCAAGTCAAGTGGTGATTTTATGACTTCCTTTCCATGCGTCCATGACTCAGGACGGTCAGGCAGCCTGTAATCCCCGGTTGTCCAAATGACGACTGGAAATCCCTTGGACACATGTACAAGAATTTCATTGAAATCCTTGCCAGTTAAGTTCACTGCTCTTCCAGGAAGGTATTGGTCGATCAGTTCAATCATCGGCTGATCGAAGACAGCGTAACCTGGTTGTTTTCCAGTCATGTCCCCTACAAATCCATCCGTTGGGTCGCCCCAGCTGAGTATATCTCCTTGTGGGGATCTCCTTAACGGATCTTCATCTTTCTTGATTTCCTTGTAGAGCTTCATTTTATCTGTGGTGGCTCCGGCATAGTTCAATACCATTGCCAGGCTGGTTACTTCACAGCCATATTTCAACTCTGGATTTTGCCTGATCAACGGTACATCCAAAAGGATTTTCTTGCCAATGGGCTTGACGGCATCCTTTTTATCTGTGTGTTGTGCTGATTGATGGATCCGGGCTGTCGGTTTTGTATCTGCCTGTTGTGTCTGCGCTGCATTGTCGGCGGGCGTGCCATGGCTGCATCCGAGCAATGGAAGAAGAATGCCAATGAAATGCCATGCTTTCATGTCATCATCCTTCCATTAAGCTCTAGTCTTAGTTTCTGTTTTCGGATCGATTTTATATCATGAGGAAAATGGAAAAAGGATTCCCGAGATAATGCCGACATATGATAAAATCATTGTTAATGAATACAGGAGCACATTTAGCGATGATTGCGAAGGGGGACGATTTTGATGGACGCACTGGACATTTTGGCTGACCTGGATCATGTAAGTCCACATTTCCAGCCCATTTTCAATGCGGAAGAACATAAGATCATTGGATATGAAATTTTGGGAAGATACAGGAAAGGAAATGAAGTCTTTAGTTTAGGACCGTTTTTCAAGGATGAACAAATACCCGAGGAATTCAGGATGGAAGTTGACCAGGCTGTCCTTGATAAAGCCCTTGAGAAGGCGGCCCAGCTTAATGATCAGGAGCTTCTTTGGTTTGTTAATCGTGATCTTGAGCTGCTCATGTTAGATAATGGGGAGCAATTTATCCAGCACATCCTTCGGTATAAAGAAAGAGGCTTGCAGCCTGAACAGATCGTCCTTGAAATTTCTGAATGGAAATCCGAAACGGAAAATGGCAGTTTTGAACATTTAATCCAGTATTTCAAATCCTACGGGATAAAACTTGCCGTCGACACCGCAGGAAATGCCAGCAACCAGGCTGAACAGATTGTCAGGCTTTCTCCGGAAATCCTCAAGATCGATATGTCATTCATGAGGACGAATTCAACTGGTACTGCCTACCTTGATATTTTGCACTCCATGTCGATCCTCGCAAGGAAAATCGGAGCAACCCTGTTATTTGAACGTATTGAAACACCTTTCCAGCTTCAGTTTGCCTGGAAAAATGGCGGGCGCTATTATCAAGGGTTTTATTTGCATAAGCCTGGTGAAGTATTCCTGGATAAGAACATCCTGAAAGAAAGGTTCAAAAAGGAATGCCATGGTTTTATCCTTTCCGAAAAGAAACGACTGCAGTCATTTTTTGATTTGAAGCAGGAGTTGAATACTTTCATATCGGACATCGTGGGAAAAATAAAAAAACAGCAGGATGAAAATGAATTCTTGATGGCATTGGCCAAGCCCTTGGAAGAGATGGCATTCAGGATGTACATCTGTGATGAGGATGGTTTCCAGAAATCCGCCAATATTTTCAAGGAGAAAGAAGATTGGATTCTTCAGCCCGAATACGAGGAAAAGAACTGGAGCTGGCGTCCATATTTCCTGGAGAATATCATCAGGATGAGAGTCGGAAAAAAAGGCATTATATCGGATCGCTACAGTGATATAGAAACTGGAGAAATGATCAGGACTTTTTCACTGCCGCTTAGTGACGATCGGTACCTGTTTGTAGATTTATGCTCCTCTTACCTCTATAAAAAAGAAGGATTATTTTAACAGGCGATTGAAAGTATAGGATGTTGCATTAAGTGCAGTTTATATAAAAACAGCCTTCTAACAAAGGGGGATCAAAATGGGCACCTATATGTCAATGCTTCTTATTCTAGGCGCAGGAGTAGTGGTCATCTCACTTTTTTACACCTGGTCAATCGCAAAGGAACAAAAGAAGAGAACCAGCAATTTAGATTCCAGCATCCCTGCTGAAGTCAAGGAGCATGCGTATATCCGAAATCCGGTTTTTCTCACTTACATCATTGTCATTTCAATTGCTTTATTATTTATTGTCTATTTCGCGGTGACAACTGCAAGGTATTGACCTCCATTTTGGAGGTTATTTTTTTGTCGGAAATAATGGAAGGATATTGAAATTATGCCAATTGAATTTACAATTATTGCGTTTTCTACGTTAATTCGATTCTTTTACGGGTAAATTTAAATATAAAGTGGAACATCATGTCATTCGCTGGTGGAATTTTTCGAACGGTTTTCCGTTAAGTTCAGGGAAAGTCTTGGTAAAATAGTGATTATTAGTCGAAAAGGGGGAGGAAAATGGACAAGCAATCATGGCTATCCACGTTATTTTTCTCACTGCTCATATTAGTCATGCCATTCACTGTGAATGCGCAATCAAACCTAAATGAAAGGGATCAGGTATTCGAGCTCCTTGAAGGAGCCTTCCAAGCCCAGGTCAGCCTTAGTGAACAGGAAAGGACAATGGCCGAGGTAGAAGCTGTGCTGGAGCCTTATTTTACAAATGAATACAAAAAACTGTTCATCAAGGAAAATGTCGTGGGGCAGGAAGGCAAGTATCAAACTTACGGAACGGATTTCGCTCCATACTATATTCCTTATTATGGATTTTCTGATAAAACAAAAGTAGTTGCCAAAGGGAAAGAAATTTATGTTGTTGAGTATTTCCCTGGGAACACAGAAGGACCTGTAGGTTATGAAAGCCATTACGAAGGGCTGAAATTGATAAAGGACCAAGGAAAATGGAAAGTGGCACAGTATCTGTACAATGACATACCTAAAGAAGTAATCAACAAAGCATATCCTGAAAAGGCCGAGGGGCAAAAAAGCTCCGCAGCGCAGCAAGGAAAGGCATTCATCCCGCAAACCATTGTGTTTGGCCCATCGTTTGGCTTAATGCAATCATTTGCAGGATTCGATGTAACATTCGGAAACGAAAATAAAACGATTCTTTTTGGATTCATGTAAAAAACAACTAGGAGCCAGCGCGCAGATGCAAAGGATTTCAAACGTACGGGCGCCTGGGACAGTTTCATCAATTCAAACAATCATTTCGCTAAAAGGTGCTTCAAGGCACCTTTTTTCGTTGCGGATGAAGTACCCCCATTAATTATCGCATACCTGGCACTGAATCCCCTCAACCATATGGTTAATCAGAAAAGGACTTACGCCTCGGCTCATTTTTCTTATTGGTCAATGCCCAAAGCGCGTTTAAGCTTCTCAAGATCAAAGCCTGCTATGATCTCTTCATCAATAATGATGGTTGGTGTGGAGTAAGAACCATATATTTCTGTCAGGTCCCTTTTGCTCTGGCTGTCAAGGTCGATATTTTTTTCCGAATAAGAAAATCCATACTGCAAGGAACATTTTTACAATCTGGCAAGGCGGACATTCATTTTGCGTATATACGATGATTTCTTTCATTTGGTGGTTCCCTCCTGTTGCTTTCGAAAGTAATCTGCAAGCCCCATTGCGCTCACGTTCACATCGAGCTGGAGCAATTCGAAAATAGGGTCATCCTCTTTTATCCCCTTCTCGATTAATTGCAGCTTAATCTTATCATACAGCCTCCCGGCAATCGTTCCTGCTTGATCCGCTCTGTCGGTCTGACTTTTGATGACGGACTCCGCCTCAACCAGGAAGGTACGAAGCCAGTTCTCCACCTGACTGAAGGCTTCAACGGGATTTTCTGACATACCATAATGGCCGAAATAAATCCTCTCGATGCCTAGATGCTTGAAGCGTGAAATCGAACCCATCATCTCCCCGGGGTCGAATTGATTCGGGGATGTAGTCGGCAAATAAAACTCGATTCCCTGCCTGTATAACTGAGGATAAAAAATGCCAGCAGTATCACCAGTGAAAATGCCCTTCGTGGGTGGGTGATATACGCTGAAATGATGGTTGGCATGACCGGGTGTATCGAGGAATTGCAAGGTTGTGTTCTCTCCGATGGTCAATATGTCACCATCTTCCTTGATCATGATTTTCTCTTCAGGGACAGGGATGATTGGTTTGAATAACTCGTCGAATTTATCCCCATACACCGCCCTCGCGCCTTGTATCAGCCTTGAAGGGTTTGCTAGATGCCTTGCCCCTTTAGGATGGACAACGATCTTAGCGTTTGGGCAGTACTCCAGTATCAGCCCTGCTCCTCCGGCATGATCCAGGTGGATATGCGTCACGATGATGTATTCGACATCCTCTGGGGAGATGGCTAGGGAATCCAGGCCATCCAATATGTATGGAATGGATGGGCTGGCCGATGTTTCAACAAGGGTGATTTTCTCTTCAAACAGCACATACGTACCAGTTCGTTCAGGCAATTTTAAATCAAAATCGTCAATCAGGAAGACTTTTTCAGAAAGCTTCACAGGTTTTTTCAAAAAAAAAACACTCCTTTTAACAAAGCTTTTACTTGTACATCTCCAAACAATATTTTATTCTGTTAATATTGACATGTAAAGAATTATTAGTTGAATATTCAGAAATTTGTTTACATGGATATAAATTGGCCAAATGAGAAACCTATTGTCAATCATTGGTTTTTTGCTTTGAAAGGAGAGGGAGCAATGTCACAGCTTCAAGGAATTATCACCCGTTTAAAGAATCTGCAAGAGCAGTCTAATGGAGGAGAGCCTGCGCAGCGCTTTTTTGAAGTGAATGGAGAGCGTAAATGCCAGGTTACATACCATCCAAAAACAGAAACATATGAATTGGAAGTATACAATGACAAAGAAAAGCCAAAAAAGTATCAATTCGATAATATCGATATGATCACAATCGAGATATTTGATTTGATCCAATAATGCCCGGGAACCTTTTTGGTTCCTTTTTTGCTACATCGGAAATTGGAAACGAATTCAAGGCGCCTCATTGCCAATTATGTTAAAATGGAATCGTAATAAATCCATTTTAGGGAGTTTTCGCAATGATTAGTCTTCACAGCGGAGAATTTTTAGAAATTACCATTAGGGATTTGATGATCCCATCGGAACGTGTCGCCCATGTGCAGGTCGGGAACAGTCTGGAGCACGCCTTGCTTGTTTTGACGAAGAGTGGTTATACGGCAATACCTGTACTGGACCCACATTACCGTTTGCATGGCCTGATCAGTACCCCGATTATCATGGACTCGATTCTTGGCCTTGAGCGGATTGAATTTGAACAGCTTGAAAAAAAACGGGTTGAAGAAGCGATGAATAAGAAAATTCCTAGAATCACAACCAGCTCAACAATTCAATCATCATTGGATCTGCTAGTGGATCATCCATTCCTATGCATTGAAGATGAATCAGGAATTTTCGAGGGAATCCTTACAAGAAGGACAGTTTTGCTTCAACTGGCCAAACAAGTAAGAAGGCATAATAAAAAATGAAATCAAACAGCTCCCAAAAATGGGGGCTGAATTTTTTCATACTGCAAGAGGTGAATATATGGGACACGCGGCAAATCAAAAACAAAGCGGGCATAAACGGGTTACGAAACGTCCTCTTGTGCTGGCAACTGTTATGCTGGCAACATTCATGGGTGCAATTGAAGCAACGATTGTTTCTACTGCTATGCCGGCGATTGTCGGCGATCTAGGTGGTTTCTCTTTATATAGCTGGGTGTTTTCAGCTTATTTGTTGATGAATGCCGTAACGGTACTCATCTATGGGAAGTTATCTGATTTGTTTGGCAGAAAGCCCATTCTTACTTTTGGTATCATCGTATTCCTGATTGGCTCTATTTTGTGCGGGTTTGCAGAAAATATGGAGATGCTGGTTTTATTCAGGTTTATCCAGGGATTCGGCGCAGGGGCCGTTATGCCGATCGCTTCGACGATTGTAGGGGATATCTATACAAAAGAAGAAAGGGCAAAGGTACAGGGGTATTTAGCCAGTGTTTGGGGAATCTCTGCGATTACCGGTCCGGCACTCGGCGGCCTGCTGGTCGAATATGTAAGCTGGAGATATGTTTTCTGGATCAATGTTCCGCTTGGCTTCCTTGCTGTCGCAGGCCTTTGGCTATTCCTCCACGAACGCGTTGACAAAAAGAAACACAAGATTGATTTTCCAGGAGCGGTCCTGCTGACTCTTTCTATCAGTTCCTTGATGGTCGTCCTCGTGGAAGGCGGTGTGAACTGGTCCTGGTCTTCCGGGAAAACGATTGGTCTTCTTGCGATAAGCGTCCTAGGGTTCATTTTGTTCTATTTCCAGGAAAAACGAGCTGCAGAACCAATCATGCCTTTCAATATCTGGAGTGAACGCTCCATATTCATCGCGAATATGACTTCGATGACAACCGGTGTGATGCTGATTGGGATTTCCAGCTTCCTTCCTGCTTTTGTGCAAGGCGTCATGGAACGCTCACCGATGGTAGCTGGCTTTACCCTGACCGCCATGTCGATTGGCTGGCCGATTGCATCTACCATTTCTGGAAGTCTATTATTAAAGATTGGTTACCGCACCACTTCTATTATTGGTGGAGGGGCGCTGATCCTTGGAAGCATCCTGTTTGTTACCCTCACCCCTGAAGCAGGACCTGTTTGGGCTGCCCTTGGTTCATTCTTCGTCGGAGTTGGGATGGGGTTGACGAGCACCGCCTTCATTGTTTCCATCCAGAGCACTGTTGGCTGGCAACAAAGAGGGGTGGCTACTGCATCCAACATGTTCATGCGAAACCTTGGCAATACAGTGGGTGCAGCACTTCTGGGAGGAATCCTTAACAGCAGCATCCTCCGCTATATGAAAGCGAAAGGGACCGGCGGCGAAGAATTATCGATCGATGCAGCGAATGTTCTTTTAAACGAGTCAGAGAGGATGGACCTGTCTGCAGGAATGAAGACACTCCTTCAGGATGCCTTAACGAATGCGCTCCATTCCGTATATATCGTTGTCTTGATCTTTTCGCTAATCAGCCTGCTGTTCATACTGTTCCTGCCTAAACGCGAAGGGAAGGCCCAATCATCTTCTTGATTAGCCATAATGAAATATGTTGGCTAATTGGATATAATATAACTAAAACTTATCAAGAGGGTTAGAATAATGTCATCCATTTCAGAATTTCATCTTCTATCCGTGCTAGCCCAGGAGATGAACATGCGCAAGGCCGCTGAAAGGCTGTTCGTCTCCCAGCCAGCGCTCTCCCAAAGGCTCCAGACGATTGAGAAAGATTGGGGGGTGAAGCTTTTCCTCAGGTCGCAAAAAGGTCTGACGCTAACGCCAGCCGGCGAAGTTGTGATCCAATTCGTAAATGAAACGATCAGGAGGGAGGAAAAGACGAGGGAGTCCATCCAGGCATTGAATTCAGAAGTGTACGGTACTTTGAAAATTGCCGTGGCATCGATCGTGGGCCAAAACTGGCTTCCAAAGGTGCTTAAAAAATATGTAAACCGATATCCTCAGGCGAAAATTTCGTTAGTGACCGGGTGGAGCAGCGAGATTTCAAGAGCCTTGTACGAAGATCAGGCGCATATCGGCATCATAAGAGGCACTCCGGATTGGAAGGGCGTCAAAATCCATTTGTTCAAGGATAGCCTGTACCTCGTCGATACAGAAATCACGAGTCCTGAACAAGTGCTGGAGACGGATCGGCCGTTCATCCAATTCAAGAGCGATTCCAATTATTATCAGGAAATCCAGGATTGGTGGCTGAGACAATTCCAGACTGCCCCGAGGAGGACTATCATTGTCGATCAAATCGAGACATGCAAGCAAATGACATTCAATGGGATTGGTTATGCAATCTTGCCTGCCATCACTTTGAATGGTGCTGAAAAGGATATTTTCAAAATCCCTTTGCTGGATGAGAATGAGAAACCTTTAAAACGGGATACATGGCTCCTTGGGTATGAATCCGCCTTCCAGTTGAAGCAGGTTCAGGCATTCATCGAGATTGTCAAGGAGCATATCGAGGAAACAGGCAAACTGGAAGAATAGTTTTCCTTGTACTAAAAACTTTAATTTGTTAAAGTAATTTTTAGCATAGGCCTTCCATGAATCTCTTCGATTCCTGACTGGCCGCCTCATGGCTCTGCCGATGGGATGGAGCCTGGCTATAATACATATTATTGGAGGTCATAAAATGAAAATGATGGATGCCAATGAAATCATATCTTTTATCCAGAACAGCAAAAAAGCAACACCTGTAAAGGTATACGTAAAAGGGGATCTTGAAGGCGTGGACTTTGGCGAAGGGTCACAATCATTCATTAGCGGGAAGGCTGGTGTCGTATTTGGGGAATGGGCTGAAATCAGTCAAGTCCTCGAAGCGAACAAAGACAGGATTGAAGATTACTCAATCGAAAATGACCGAAGGAATTCAGCGATCCCGCTGTTGGATTTGAAGAGCGTCAAAGCTCGCATTGAACCGGGTGCAATCATCAGGGATCAGGTCGAAATCGGTGACAACGCGGTCATCATGATGGGGGCTTCGATCAATATCGGAGCTGTCATAGGGGAAGGCACAATGATCGACATGAATGTAGTCCTTGGCGGCCGTGCGACAGTCGGCAAGAATTGCCATATTGGCGCAGGCGCTGTGCTAGCGGGTGTAATTGAACCTCCTTCAGCAAAACCGGTAATGGTTGAGGATGAAGTAGTAATCGGCGCGAACGCGGTTGTTCTTGAGGGTGTGACAATCGGCAAGGGGTCAGTCGTTGCTGCTGGGGCAATCGTTATCGATGATGTGCCTCCATATACTGTTGTTGCTGGTACACCGGCACGCGTCATCAAACAAATCGATGAAAAGACAAAGTCGAAGACTGAAATCAAGCAAGAGCTTCGCCAGCTATAACAGAGAGAAAGCGTGGACCTGGAATCCGCGCTTTCTTTATAGGGGAGAGATGATGATGGGGCATGAAAAAATCATAAGGGCAAGAAGAGACCTGCATAAAATCCCGGAACTTGGCTTCAGGGAGTACAAAACACAGGCTTACCTGCTTGAATTCCTGGGTCATCTTCCAGGCGGCCGGCTTGATATCCGGACATGGAAAACTGGTATATTCGTAAAAATAAGCGGGAAAAATCCCCGCAAGACGATTGGGTACCGTGCGGATATCGACGGGCTGCCAATTACAGAAGCAACGGGGCTTGAGTTCAAATCGATCCATGAGGGGAAAATGCATGCATGTGGACATGATTTTCATATGAGTATTGCCCTCGGAGTAATTGAACACTTTGCCTACCATGAAATAGATGATGACCTGGTATTCATATTCCAGCCAGCCGAAGAAGGCCCAGGGGGTGCGGAGCCCATGCTGAATACCGATATCATGAAGGAATGGAAGCCAGATATGATCATTGCCCTGCATATAGGTCCTGAATATCCGGTCGGCACGATTGCCACAAGAGAAGGGTTGCTGTTCGCCAACACGTCCGAATTGTTCGTCGACCTTGAGGGAAAAGGCGGCCATGCAGCGTACCCCCATCTGACAAATGACATGGTTGTCGCTGCTTGTGCCCTTGTTACGCAGCTGCAGTCCATTGTAGCCAGAAATGTCGACCCGCTGGATAGCGCGGTAGTGACGATCGGGAAAATCACTGGAGGGACCGTCCAGAATATTATTGCCGAAACTGCTAGGATTGAAGGGACAATCAGGACACTTTCAGTGGAATCGATGGCCAGGGTTAAGGAAAGAATTGAAGCGCTGGTAAAAGGCATCGAATTCGGCTACCAGTGCAAAACCTCGATTGACTATGGAGCAATGTATCATCAGGTATACAATTACGGGCCGCTTACAAGGGAATTTATCGATTTTGCCAAAGCATACGGGAAAATCAATCTCATTGAATGCAGGGAGGCAATGACTGGTGAGGATTTCGGCTATATGATTAAAGATATCCCCGGGTTCATGTTCTGGCTTGGTGTCGATTCTGGTTACGGCCTGCACCATGCAAAATTGAATCCGGATGAAAAAGCTATCGGTAAAGCGATCGAATTCCTGAGTGATTATATCACTTTTAAAAGCAGGCAGCCTCTGTGAACAGCTGAAGTTCCGGTTTTAGGCTTATCATTTTGTCCTTAAAAGAAAACATGTTAAACTATTATATGGAAAAGTTTTTTTGAAATAGTCTGTAATTAATGGTTTGCTGTTTAAATTCCCCATCGATAGGGCAAAACATTCAGGTGAAGAAAAGTCGTTTAAGGTTATAATGATTATTAAATTAAAATAATTATAATCTTGGATTGACTATAAACTAATGATCTGTTATATTGGGATCATAGGGTTAAGAGACGCCAAGGCGTCTAAAAATAATAAAATGTTTATGGAGGGATTTTACATGCCAGAACGTATGGTAGGCAAGCAAGCGCCACGTTTCGAAATGGATGCAGTACTAGCTAACAAGGAATTCGGGAAAGTAAGCCTTGAAGAAATCATGAAAAATGACAAATGGACAGTGCTTTTCTTCTATCCAATGGACTTCACATTCGTTTGCCCAACAGAAATCACTGCTATGTCTGACCGCTACGAAGAGTTTGAAGATCTTGATACAGAAGTGATCGGGGTTTCGACTGATACCATCCATACACACCTTGCATGGATCAAGACAGACCGTAAAGATAATGGTCTGGGCGATTTAAAGTATCCATTGGCAGCGGATACCAACCATGTTGTTTCCCGTGAGTACGGTGTTTTAATCGAAGAAGAAGGTGTCGCTCTTCGCGGCTTGTTCATCATAAATCCAGAAGGCGAGCTTATGTATTCTGTTGTGAACCACAACAACATCGGCCGTGACGTTGATGAGACATTGCGTGTCCTTCAGGCGCTCCAGACCGGCGGCCTATGCCCGGCAAACTGGAAGCCAGGACAAGCTACTTTGTAATCATTGACTTTGCGCTAAGGAACCTATAAAAGGCCTAACAACTGTTAGGTCTTTTTCTGCCATTATAAGGAACCTATCCGATGTTTTTTCAGGTGCAAAGCATTACTGGGGACTCCGCCCAAACCATACTTTGCTTGCCGTGTATGTGCGGATTAGACCATACTGTAATGCAGCCCGCACGCGGACGATTCCCCCGAAGAACTTCCCGATCAACCGGAACAAGAAAAACAACGGATGGGAATTAATAGGAAAGTCTAAGACAGTCAAAAATAAATGAGAATAGAGGGATGCTAAATGAGACTTCGTGAACCGATGCCTGAATTGACAGGTGCTACTGAATGGCTGAACGGTGAGGTAACAAGAGAGCAGCTAGTTGGGGAAAAGCCAACTTTGATCCACTTTTGGTCAATCAGCTGCCACCTTTGTAAAGAGGCCATGCCGCAGGTGAATGAATTCAGGGATCAATACAAGGATAAATTAAATGTCGTCGCGGTCCATATGCCAAGGTCAGAAGATGATTTGAATGTTGAGGAGATCAAGAAGGTTGCCAATGAATTCAGCATCTCCCAGCCAATTTTCGTTGACAGTGAGCATAAATTGACCGATGCCTTTGAAAATCAATATGTACCTGCTTATTATGTTTTTGACAAAGAAGGGAAGCTAAGGCACTTCCAGGCTGGCGGAAGCGGCATGAAGATGCTTGAAAAGCGGGTTAACCGCGTACTTGACGAGATTGAAAAGGCAGAATAATACCAAGAGGAGCCGGTGAATGATCCGGCTCCTTTTTTTAGAATTTGATTTCTGATTATTTAGACAAGAATAAAAAGAAAGATAATTATAAAAAATGCTGGAAAAACATTTCGAAAGCCGATATATTTATGTATACGTGCTTTTTCTTTTTATTTCCAAAGGAGGGGATTGGATGGAGACATTCAAGAAATTAAAAGCATACTACTGGCCATATAAAAAGTATTTTATCTGGTCAATAATATTCATGTTTGGCGTGACCGCGACTACAGTCACTTACCCGATGATCCTCCAGCTAACAATTGACAGGGCGGTAATCGGGGGGGAATATCATTTAATTCCTGTGCTTGTGGGAAGTTTCGTAGGCTTCATGCTTGTAAAAGGCGTTTGCACCTATATCTATCAGTATACAGGTGATTTGTTTGGCATCCATTCAGTATACAGGCTCCGGAATTCACTCTATGAAAAACTGCAATTTTTATCCTTCAAATACTATGACAACGCAAAAACCGGCGACCTTATGTCTAGGCTGACAGCTGACGTCGAAGGGTTCCGCTTCTTCTTGAGCTTCGGTTTTTCCGAACTAATCCGTTTTATCCTGTTGATTGGCATCAGCTTTTCAGTGATGTTCTATTATTCTATTTCCCTCACATTTGTGACACTCGCCACCTTGCCATTCCTTGCAATTGCCGTCTATAAATTTGACAAGGCGGTTCATCCTGCCTTCAGGGGAATAAGGAGTTCTTTCGGAAAATTGAATACCAAGGTACAGGAGAACATAAGCGGTATCAACACTGTAAAATCCTTATCAAGGGAAGACTACGAGATTGCCAGGTTCAATGCAACGAATGGTGATTATAAGGATAAGTATTTATTCACTTCGGAGATATGGGCAAAGTATTTCCCCTTGATGGAGTACCTGGGCAATGTAAGCATTGTGCTCCTCCTAGGATATGGAGGTTATCTGGTAATGGCGGGTTCCATCCAGCCTGGGGAACTTGTAGCTTTCTACAGCCTTGTATGGTATATCATGTGGCCAATCATGAATCTGGGATTCGTCATTAACCTGTTTTCCCAGTCAAAAGCATCAGGGGAGAGGTTGCTAGAGATCCTTGAAGCTGAAGAAGAAGTCGAGGAAAGGGAAGGGGCACTTGAAATCGAAAAGCTGTATGGGGACGTCACGTTCAAAAATGTGACGCTTCGCTATGGTGAAGAGGAGAACGAGGCATTGTATGATATAAGCTTCCGGGCACGCCCAGGCCAGACAATCGGCCTGATTGGATCAACAGGCTCAGGAAAGACAAGCCTCACTCAGTTGATGACAAGATTTTACGAACCTGCAGGAGGAAAGGTGCTGATTGATGGCCGGGATATCAAGGAGTATTCTCTCCGCTCTCTTCGGAGCAATATTGGTATTGTCCTTCAGGAGTCTTTTTTATTTTCGTCGACCATTAAAGCGAACATTTCTTACGGCAAGCCTGATGCGACGATGGAAGAAATCAAGGATGCTGCTAAACGGGCACAGGCGCATGATTTCATCATGGGCCTGCCGGATGGCTATGACACCATGCTTGGAGAAAGGGGAATGGGCCTCTCAGGAGGGCAGAAGCAGAGAATCGCGATTGCCAGGGCAATTTGCGTTAATCCTAGCATCCTTATACTTGACGACGCAACAAGTGCGGTTGACATGGAGACAGAATTTGAAATCCAGAAGGCTTTGTTTGAAGTCATGAAGGGCCGGACGACTTTTATCATAGCCCATCGGATTTCTTCCTTGAAACATGCGAATGAAATCCTCGTGCTTGAAAATGGAAGGATCGCTGAACGTGGAACACATGAGAAGCTCCTGAAAAATGGCGGAACATACCAAAAGATCCATGACATACAGTTCAAGGACCGCCACAGCGCGACACATACCGGATGAGCATCGCAAGGTCAGAGGAAGTTTAAAACACAGGGGGGGAAGAAATTGAGCAGACGAATGGACTCTAAGGTGATGAAACGATTCCAGTATTCAACTGACCAGGTCATTGACAAGCCTTTTAACTGGCAGCAAATGCTGAGATTGTTCAGTTATATGCTGCCATATAAAAACAATCTAGTACCGCTCTCGATCACGATGGTGCTGATCACGACTGCAGTCAGGCTTGCAATCCCTATTTTGATCGGGGTTTACACCCTCGACCAGGCGATCAAACAAAAAGATGGAAACATGTTGATCACACTGGTTGCCATTATCGCAGGGCTTTATACGGCTTCATACATTGCGAATAGGTATAGGATCCGCTGGATGAACCAATTAGGGCAGAATGTCATCTTGGATTTACGGAAGCATTTATTTGCCCATGTCCAGGGTCTGTCACACCGATTTTTCGATCAACGGTCTGCTGGTTCGATCCTTGTCCGCATCATGAATGATATCAATTCGCTGCAGGAGCTTTTTACAAATGGTGTCATCAATCTGCTGATGGATATGGTCCTATTGATTGGGGTTTTCTTCATCTTGTTTTCTCTAAGCCCTCAGCTGACCCTTGCAATCATGGTGATTTTGCCAATCATGTTCCTGATTTCAACGAAGCTTAGGAAGAAGATCCGCCGTTCATGGCAGGATGTGCGGATGAAACAATCGAAGCTGAATTCGCACCTGAATGAAAGCATCCAGGGAATCAGGGTAACGCAGTCATTTACCCAGGAAAAAGAAAATATGGCGTTTTTTGATGGCGTGAATCAAGAAACCTTCCAAAGCTGGAAATCTGCCTCACAAAAGAATGCGATGTTCAGGCCGCTGGTCGAGCTGACAAATGCGCTCGGTACTTCTGTGCTGATTTGGTACGGTGCCAGCCTGATCCAACATGGGACGATATCAATCGGTATCTTCGTTTCTTTTGCATTTTATTTAGGAATGTTCTGGGAACCGATCTCGAGGCTTGGCCAAGTATATAACCAGCTTTTGATGGGAATGGCTTCATCAGAGAGAATTTTTGAATTCCTTGATGAAAAGCCGATTGTTTCCGAAGCCGAATCGGCAGTGGAGCTTGAAGATATCAAAGGGGAAATAACCTTCGATAGGGTCGTATTTTCCTATGATGAAAAACGGACCGCATTGAAAGGGATCAGCCTGCAAATAAAGGCGGGACAGACGGTTGCGCTTGTCGGCCATACTGGGTCAGGAAAGACGACAATCGCAAATTTGATCAGCCGCTTTTATGATCCGACTTCTGGAATAGTTTTTGTCGATGGTCATGATCTTAAGCGTGTATCAATCCAGAGCCTGAGGAAACGGATCAGTATCGTTTTACAGGATACCTTCATTTTTTCAGGAACGATTTATGACAACATCCGCTTTGGACGTCCAGACGCCACTGATAGAGAAGTAAAGGAAGCAGCAGAGGCGGTGGGAGCAGCAGAATTCATCGAAAAGCTGCCGAAAGGATACGATACAGAGGTGGAGGAACGCGGCAATATCCTGTCAGTCGGCGAGAGGCAGCTTCTATCCTTTGCCAGGGCTTTATTGGCAGACCCCAAAATCCTGATCATGGACGAAGCGACTGCAAGCATCGATACGGAAACAGAGCTGAAAATTCAGTCAGCATTAAAAACGCTGCTTAACGGGAGAACAGCCATCATCATTGCCCACAGGCTGTCAACCATCAGGGAAGCGGATCACATATTCGTACTTGAGAACGGCCTGTTGATCGAAAGAGGAAACCATCAGCAGCTAATGGAATTGCGGGGGGAATACTATGACCTCGTTCAAGCGCAATTCAACATGCTGGACGCTGTTTAAGGAATTGGCAGCTTCTTTTCTTGTTCTTGCCGTTTAAAGGCTGGAAAAAGGAGAGAAACAAAAGAGGAGAACTGCTCAATGCAGGCAATAATAAAACCGCTGCGAAAGCAGCGGTTTTCATGTAACATTTAAACTTCCATGATGATCGGAAGGATCATTGGACGGCGTTTTGTTTTTTCATAAAGGAAGGGAGCGAGTGTATCAGTTATTTCATTTTTAATCTCTGACCATTGTGTAGTCTTTCTTTCCATCACTTTATTCAGGTGTTTACTGATTAAGCTTTGGGCATCGTTGATCAGATCCCCCGATTCCCTCATGTATACAAATCCCCGTGATATCAAGTCGGGACCAGCAGCAATCTTGAAATCTTTCATGTTGATGCTGACCACGACGACAACAAGACCTTCTTCAGAAAGGATGCGTCGGTCGCGAAGGACAATGTTGCCGATATCGCCAACACCGCTGCCATCGATGTAAACATTGCCGGAAGGGATTTTTCCTGCAACCTGTGCTTCGTTTTCCCCCAGTGCAAGAACCTCTCCGTTATCCATGATAAAGCAATTTTCTAAAGGTACTCCACAATCTAATGCTAACTTCGAGTGCATTTTTTGCATTCTGTGTTCACCGTGGATTGGCATGAAGAATCTTGGCTTCATCAGGCGAAGCATCAGCTTCTGTTCCTCCTGGCCTCCGTGCCCTGAAGTATGGATATCATTCAGGGAGCCATGGATGACTTCTGCTCCGGCACGGGAAAGCATATTGATTGTGCGGTTGACGCTGATCGTGTTGCCAGGAATCGGCGAGGAAGAAAAGACAACTGTATCACCCGGCTGGATCTGGATTTGGCGGTGTGTGCCATTGGCGATCCTTGATAATGCAGCCATCGGTTCTCCCTGGCTTCCTGTACAAAGAATGGTCACTTTATCTGCAGGCAGGCGATTGATTTGCTGAGCCTCAATGAAAGTATCCTTCGGCGCCGTGATATAGCCGAGTTCTTGTCCAATGTTGATGGCTGATTCCATACTTCGTCCAAAAACAGCAAGCTTTCTGCCATTCATGACAGCAGCTTCTGTTACCTGTTGCAATCGATGGATGTTGGAAGCAAAGGTAGCAAAAATGATTCTTCCATCAACCTTGCGGAAAATATCCTGGATACTATCGCCAACCCGGCGTTCCGACATCGTGAAGTTAGGTACTTCAGCGTTTGTGCTGTCCGAAAGGAGGCAAAGGACACCTTCCTTGCCGATTTCAGCCATTTTCGTCAGGTTCGCAGGCTCTCCTACCGGAGTGAAATCAAACTTGAAATCTCCTGTATGGACGATTTGCCCTGGAGGAGTCTTGACCACAATCCCATAAGAGTCCGGTATGCTGTGAGTCGTCCTGAAGAACGTGACGGAAGTCTTGCGGAATTTAATGATGTCATCTTCCTTGATTTCGATTAATTTTGTCTTTCTAAGCAGGCCATGCTCCTCGAGTTTGTTACGAATCAGGCCAAGGGCCAGCTTCCCTCCGTAGATTGGAATGTTGATTTCACGGAGCAAATATGGAATGCCGCCGATATGGTCCTCGTGGCCATGAGTGACGAACAGCCCTTTAATTTTGTCTTCATTCTTTACTAGGTAGGAATAGTCAGGAATCACATAATCGATTCCCAGTAGCTCATCCTCTGGGAACTTGATGCCGGCATCGATCAAAATGATTTCATCCTGGAACTGCACACCGTACGTATTTTTTCCAATTTCGCCCAGTCCACCGAGGGCGAAAACTGCTGTTTGGTCATTTTTTACAAATTTCATAAATTATCTTATCTCCAATACTTCAAAATCTTCTTTTTGTTTTTCATATTCATAATAATTACCCTCCACAGGCTCAATGTATTCCACATTGTATTGCCTATCTGCCATTTTTGACCGAACTTCCCTTTCAGAATCAGCTTCGACATAAAATGTTTTTGTCTTCTCCCGTACAGGAACTTGCTTGATGGATTCCTGATAGTAAACTTTAAAAATCATCGAAAATCTCTCTCCTTTATTTTTGCTTTTGTAAAAATAGCTTTGTCAAAATAACACTGCATATTTATTGAATAACGAACATCCATACATATTTACGGACTGAACAGAAGTGTCTCCGGCGCATTGCAGCAGGCTCAGGACGTCCGATCTTCTGCAGGAGTGTTTCGCTATCTGTTTACAGCAATGAGGTTTAACATAGCCTATAAAAAATTAACAATGGTGACATTGTAATTATTCATCAATTAGCGATCCGTTCCATTCACTATTTTTCCGCTATTACCCAATTTACAATAAGGAAGGAGCCCTTCGCAAGTTTGAAGGGCTCAAAGGTTTAAGCGATTGTTTTTTTTCGAAGCAAATCTTTCCACTGTTTCAAGAGCTTCTTCCTTAGCTTCTTCAACATAGTGGATCATCTCCTTACTTCTTATTTTAAACTATCCTTGTCCAAAGTAAAGTAGACAAGGAAAAGTTTAGCCAAGATAATTTTAGGGAAGCCTCTCTTTTTACTTATATTATATGATGAAATTCAGGAATTTTTCATGGGTAATCATGGAATGGCACAAATTGTCACCCGATTGACATAAGCGAGGTTACAATGTATATGCCTAAAATCAATTTGATAGACTGGGTGCAAAGTTTTCTGTATGTTAAAGTAAGACTTCAGCGTGAAAAAACATAAGTGGAAAAAAGGAGAAATAACATGAGTAAGATTGTATTTTTCGATATTGATGGAACCTTGCTGGACCACGACAAAAATTTGCCGGACTCAGCAATCGAAGGCATAAAGAAGCTTAAGAAAAATGATGTATTCATAGCGATTGCGACAGGAAGGGCGCCCTTCATGTTCGAAAGCCTTAGGAAAGAGCTCGGGATAGATTCATTTGTCAGCTATAATGGACAGTATGTCGTATTCGAAGGAGAGCCAATCTATAAAAACCCACTGGCTTCACAAAAACTGGAGGAACTTTATTCGGAAGCCAAACAAAATGGACATCCGATTGTTTTCATGAACCAAAAAACGATGAAGGCTTCTGTAAAGCATCATGAATATATTGAAGAGAGCCTCGGCAGCCTGAAATTTCCCCATCCGGAACATGATGAACGTTTTTATGCAAACAGGGAGCTTTATCAGTCACTGCTGTTTTGCGAGGATGGAGAAGAAGAATATTACAGGGGGAATTATCCTGAATTCCATTTTATCAGATGGCATCCCTACTCCGTCGACATCCTGCCTGCAGGAGGTTCAAAAGCTGAAGGCATCAAAAAGATGATGGAGAGACTAGGTTTCCCTCCTGAAAATGTTTATGCTTTCGGGGACGGATTGAATGACTTTGAAATGCTTAAAGCAGCTGGAACGGGAGTCGCAATGGGGAATGCAGTACCCGAACTGAAGCAGTGTGCAGATATTGTAACCCGTGGTGTGGATGAGGACGGAATTTGGTATGGTTTAAAGGAATTAGGTCTAATCTAAGAGTTGAGCTTTTTTAAAGTGATGGCTATGTTGAAGATCCGTTGATGAATACTTGCTGGTCGGAACGGAAATCAACAGTTGTATTTAACATAGCTTGAATAATGTGATCCCTCAAGCGGAATAAAGGATCCACAACGCTGCAAAGAGACGGCTTCAATTCGTCGTTCATCAAATTATAATAAAAGCCGGATCAGAAATGATCCGGCTTATCTTTCTATTTGGCTGGCATTTGGGATATCAGCAAAGGGGTCCTGCTTGTTGATATGATCATAGAACATGATGCCGTTCAAATGATCGATTTCATGTTGAAAAACGATGGCTGGAAGCCCTTTTAACCTGAGTTTGGTTTCTTTGCCATCAAGGTCCGCAGCCCTAACCGTTATCCGTGCGTATCTTGGAACGTATCCCGGAATGGCTTCATCCACGGACAGGCAGCCTTCGCCCGAAGCAAGGTAGGACTTTTCAACAGAATGGCTGATGATCTTCGGATTGAATAATGCGTGGCTGACAATATTCCCTTTTTCATCATTCACATGAACGGCAATCATTCTTTTTGTAACATTTATTTGCGGTGCTGCTAGCCCGATGCCTGGACGCAGGCCGTATTTTTCAGCCAGCTGTGGGACCTGGCTATTTTTTACATACTCCATCATGCTTTCCAGGGTGGCCCTATCTTCAGCTGCCGGCGGCATTTTTACTTCTTCCGCAACTTTTCGGAGGGCTGGATGGCCATCCCGGACAATGTCATCTATCGTCAACATCTTCATTCACCTCATATTAAACGATACTATGTATTAACATGTTTAGTCTAACAAAAGAACCATAAAAAGTTAAATGGAAATCAGAAAAGGGACCCCAAGAAAATGTCCATTTTTTCCGAGTCGTGAACCTCATTAATGACTTTATCAAATGAGAGCTTGGACAGCGAAAAAAGAGAAGGTGTGCTTCACCTTCTCCTGTAACTTTAGAATTTCCAGCAAGCGCAGCCAACAATGATCAACAGAATGAAGAGAACAACAATTAAGGCAAAGCCCCTGCCGTAACCAATTCCTGCTGCTGGATATCCATAGCCGCAGCCATAACCAAAACCATACATAAAGAAACCCTCCTCTGATATTTTTTCGCCCGCTTTTTCTCGGGTCGATTGCTATAGCCTATGCTGGAATGGAAAAAAGGTATAGGCTTATGCCCAAGTCATAAACTGAGGAGGAAATGAATATAGTTCTATTGTTCGGACATGCTCTTATCCGCTCCTATATCTATTGTCAAATCACGGCACAATCGCTATAGTAAAATTGGTATCTGTGAGGAGGTTATGATTTTGTCGGTATTTAAAAAAATCAGTTTATTATCCATCATGCTTGCTGGTGTTTTGAGCCTTGCCGGTTGCCTTGGCAAACAGTCTCCTGAGGAAAAAATGTTCGAAGAACTCGAAAAGGTTGTTTCGATAGAAAAAGATTTTGAAGAACAGCAGGAGCCGCTAGTGAAGCTTGAAAAAGAGGAAAAGAAAATTTATGAACAAATCATCTCGCTTGGAATGAAGGAATATGATCAGATTGTCAAGCTCTCAGATGAAGCATTGGCCATTGCTGACAAAAGAAGCGGGCATATTGAAAAGGAAAAAGAAAGCATTGGGGATTCGGCAAAAGAATTTGAGAATGTGCCTGGCTTGATTGAGGATATTGAGGATCAAGCATTGAAAAAGCAGGCAAAGGAACTGCAGAAAACCATGGAAGAAAGATATGAAATCCATGATGGGCTGTATGAGAACTACAAAAAAGGAATCCAATACGATAAAGAGCTTTATGAAATGCTGAAGGATAAAGAGCTAAGCTTCGAGAAGCTTGAAGAACAGATCAATAAGGTCAATGCTGTTTATGAGGTAGTGCTGGAGAAGAATAAGGAATTCAATAATAAAACAGATCAGTATAATAAACAAAAGATGGCTTTTTATAAGGAAGCTGGAATCGAAGTGAAGGAAGAAAAACAAAAATAAGCGAAACAACTAGCGGGAGCGGCAATTATTTATGCGGCTCTTTTTAGTTTTGGTTGATAGTAAATGGCATATGAAATATTAAGGGCAGAAAGTACATAGCGGATAGGGGAATTAGAAAAGATTGGCTCAGGCCGCAAAGGATATCACAATCCTGCAGGAGAAATCCATGCTCTGTTTTTGTTAGTGAGGACTTCCTTACCTTCTATGTGATGGTCCAGCATCCGTGCAGAGAAGAAAAGTTCCTGATTCCCACGGAAAGACACCTTTTTCCGTCTTTCGGCGAGAATCTATTATGTAATACAGTTCGCTAAGAGTTTTATATTATAGTACAGTCTGTTAATGTTCACTGATACAGTTACTTAAACAGGATAACAATATAAACAAAGTGAATAAAAAATAAAAAGATGAATCTAACTATTTGACGGGGATATTTTGGAGTTGTATACTAAAAATCGTAGCCTTTGGTTGTATTACTTTATTTGTTTTTTCCACTAATACAGAATCAGTGCGATTGAAAATCATAAATAGGAGTTTTTTTGCGGCTATTCTGTGGAAAACTAATTAATGGTGCCTCTGCAATGGAATATCTTGCAGAAGCTTTGCGAAAAGGTTGATCCCAGTATAGTCTTGTCTATTCCAAAAAAAATTATGAAAGCAACATTCGCTCGATGCTGTATTTAGAATCCAAGGAAGATTATCCTTCATTTGGGTAACCTACCTTTGTATATTAATTAAATTAAAGAAGTGAGAAAGGAAGAGGTGGCTCAGAATGGCATCTAAAACTAAAAACAATTCCGCTGATGCAATGAAGCAACTCGAAAAAATCGAAAGCCAATATGAAATGTTCCAAATTCTGAACGAGGAAGGCGAAGTCGTGAACGAAGCGGCTATGCCTGAGCTTTCGGACGAACAACTGCAAGAATTAATGAAGCGTATGGTTTATACCAGGATCCTTGACCAGCGTTCTATTTCGCTTAACCGTCAAGGACGTCTTGGATTCTATGCGCCCACAGCTGGACAAGAGGCTTCACAGTTGGCTTCACAGTTCGCACTTGAAAAGGAGGACTTCATTCTTCCTGGATATCGTGATGTGCCGCAAATGATCTGGCACGGGCTGCCGCTTACTCAAGCTTTCTTGTTCTCCCGCGGACACTTCAAGGGAAATCAGATTCCTGAGGGAGTCAATGTCATATCTCCGCAAATCATCATCGGTGCTCAATACGTTCAGGCTGCTGGCGTTGCATTAGGCATGAAGAAGCGCGGAACCAAGGCAGTTGCGGTCACTTACACTGGAGATGGCGGTTCATCCCAAGGAGATTTCTATGAAGGGATCAACTTTGCTGGCGCGTTCAAAGCTCCTGCTATTTTCTTTGTCCAAAATAACCGTTTTGCGATTTCAACTCCAGTTGAAAAGCAAACCGCCGCTAAAACGATCGCTCAAAAAGCAGTTGCTGCCGGTATACCTGGAATCCAAGTAGACGGAATGGACGCTCTCGCAGTTTATGCGGTTACGCTAGAAGCACGCAAGCGCGCGATAAACGGAGAGGGTCCTACATTGATCGAAACCATGACTTATCGTTATGGCCCGCATACTATGGCTGGCGATGATCCTACTCGCTATCGTACAGCAGACCTTGATAATGAATGGGAAAAGAAAGATCCTTTAGTACGTTTCCGCAAGTTCCTTGAAAAGAAAGAGCTATGGACAGAAGAGATGGAGAACGAAACAATCGAACGTGCAAAAGAAGACATCAAAAAGGCGATCAAGGAAGCTGATGATACGCCGAAGCAGAAGGTTACAGACTTGATGTCAATCATGTATGAAGAAATGCCAAACTACTTGAAAGAACAGTACGAAATTTATAAAGAGAAGGAGTCGAAGTAAGCCATGGCTCAAATGACAATGATCCAAGCAATAACAGATGCTCTTCGCACAGAGCTGAAGAACGATCCTAACGTTCTAGTATTTGGGGAAGACGTAGGTGTAAATGGCGGCGTGTTCCGTGCGACAGAAGGCCTGCAAAAAGAATTCGGGGAAGAGCGTGTATTCGATACTCCACTTGCCGAGTCTGGTATCGGAGGACTTTCAATCGGCCTTGCCCTTCAAGGGTACCGCCCAGTGCCGGAAATCCAGTTCTTTGGATTCGTATTTGAAGTTATGGATTCCATTGCAGGACAAATGGCCCGTATGCGCTATCGTTCCGGCGGGACTTACACATCGCCAATCACGATCCGCTCACCATTCGGGGGAGGCGTACATACGCCTGAAATGCACGCGGATAGTCTTGAAGGCATGGTTGCGCAGCAGCCAGGGCTGAAGGTAGTCATTCCTTCCACTCCTTATGATGCTAAAGGATTGCTGATTTCCTCCATTCGTGATAATGATCCAGTCATTTTCCTTGAGCACATGAAGCTTTACCGCTCTTTCCGCCAGGAAGTGCCTGAAGAAGAATACACCATTCCATTAGGAAAAGCAGAGGTAAAACGTGAAGGGAAAGACCTTTCCATCATCACTTACGGTGCAATGGTACACGAATCCCTGAAGGCAGCAGAAGAGCTTGAAAAAGAAGGGCATTCTGTTGAAGTCATCGATTTAAGGACTGTTATGCCATTCGACGTTGACACAATCATTGCTTCAGTTGAGAAAACAGGAAGAGCGATGGTTGTCCAGGAAGCCCAAAAGCAGGCTGGCATCGCTTCGCAAATTGTTGCGGAAATTAACGACCGTGCAATCCTGAGCCTGGAAGCTCCAGTGTTGAGAGTGGCTGCTCCAGATACTGTATATCCTTTTTCGCAGGCAGAAACTGTATGGCTGCCAAACTATAAAGATGTAATCGAAACAGCAAAGAAAGTTCTTGAATTCTAAACAAAACCATCATTCTGCAAAAAACAAGCAAGATCGAGAAATCTTAGGAGGGTGAGTTCATTGGCATTCCAATTTAAATTGCCGGACATCGGTGAAGGCATTCACGAAGGCGAAATCGTCAAATGGTTCGTGAAACCTGGCGACAAGGTACAGGAAGATGATGTGCTTTGTGAAGTACAGAACGACAAAGCAGTCGTCGAGATTCCTTCACCAGTTGCTGGTACAGTTGAAGAAATTTTAGTAGAAGAAGGTACGGTAGCTACTGTAGGACAAGTCCTCGTAACCTTCGACGCACCAGGTTATGAAGACCTGAAGTTCAAGGGTGAAGAAGATGCACCTGCTGAGCAGGAGAAAACTGAATCACAGGTCCAGTCCACCATGGAATCCGGCCAAGATCTTAAAAAAGAAGAAACAGATGCTCCGGAACAAGAAGGCCAGACTGGCGCTGGTTCTGCTGCCCAGGTTGAAGTCGATTCCAACCGCCGGGTAGTAGCTATGCCTTCAGTTCGCAAATTCGCTCGTGAAAAAGGCGTAGATATCCGCCAGGTAGCTGGATCCGGCAAAAATGGCCGTGTACTTAAAGAAGATATTGAAAGCTTCTTGAAAGGCGGTGCTGCTGCTTCTCAGGAAGATCAGAAACAAGAGACTGCAAAGGAACAGGAAGGCACAAAACCTGCAGCTTCCCAGCAGGTTCCGCAGGGCCAATATCCGGAAACACGCGAAAAAATGAGCGGAATCAGAAAAGCGATTGCGAAAGCAATGGTGAATTCCAAGCACACTGCTCCACACGTTACACTGATGGACGAAGTGGATGTAGCAAAGCTGGTTGCCCACCGCAAAAAGTTCAAGGAAATTGCTGCAGAAAAGGGTATCAAGCTTACATTCCTGCCTTATGTGGTAAAAGCCTTGACAAGCGCATTGCGTGAATTCCCTGCTTTGAACACTTCGCTGGATGATGAAACAAATGAAATCGTCCATAAGCACTATTACAATATCGGTATCGCAGCAGACACAGAAAAAGGCTTGCTTGTCCCAGTCGTCAAGGATGCTGACCGTAAGTCAGTATTCTCGATTTCTAACGAAATCAACGAACTTGCTGGAAAAGCCCGCGATGGCAAGCTTGCGCCGGATGAAATGAAGGGCGCATCCTGCACGATCACGAATATTGGATCCGCAGGCGGACAATGGTTCACACCTGTCATCAACCATCCGGAAGTCGCAATCCTTGGTATTGGCCGCATTGCAGAGAAACCAGTCGTCAAGGATGGAGAGATCGTAGCTGCGCCTGTCCTTGCGCTTTCATTAAGCTTTGACCACCGGATGATCGATGGCGCAACTGCACAGCATGCATTGAATCACATCAAACGTCTATTGAACGATCCAGAACTATTGTTAATGGAGGGTTAAAAAATGGTAGTAGGAGATTTCCCAATTGAAACTGATACTCTTGTCGTTGGCGCAGGTCCTGGCGGCTATGTGGCAGCTATCCGTGCTGCCCAGCTGGGGCAAAAAGTAACAATAGTTGAAAAAGGTACTGTCGGTGGCGTCTGCCTTAATGTAGGGTGTATCCCTTCAAAGGCACTTATCTCCGCTGGGCACAGGTATGAAACTGCGCTGCATTCCGAAAGCATGGGAATCAAAGCAGAGAACGTAACGCTCGATTTCTCAAAAGTCCAGGAGTTCAAATCAGGAGTAGTCAAGAAGCTTACTGGCGGTGTCGAAGGTTTGCTTAAAGGCAACAAGGTAGAAATCGTCCGTGGCGAGGCATATTTTGTAGATAGCAACACCGTTCGCGTAATGGATGAGAATTCAGCCCAGACATATACTTTCAAAAATGCGATCATCGCTACCGGTTCTCGCCCAATCGAGATTCCTGCATTCAAATATTCGAAGCGTGTACTTGATTCCACAGGAGCCTTGAATCTTGAGGAGCTTCCTGAGAGCATCGTTGTCATCGGCGGCGGATATATCGGTACTGAGCTTGGCGGGGCATATGCAAGCTTTGGTACAAAGGTGACGATCCTTGAAGGTGCTGATGAGATCCTTAACGGCTTTGAGAAACAAATGTCTGCTCTTGTTAAGCGTAACCTTAAGAAAAAGGGCGCAGAGGTAATCACAAAGGCACTAGCTAAAGGTGTAGAGGAAACTGAAACCGGTGTGACTGTCACGTATGAAGCAAAGGGAGAAGAACATAAAATTGAAGCAGACTACGTGTTTGTCATGGTTGGAAGAAAGCCAAATACGGACGAAATGGGCCTTGAACAGGCAGGCGTGGAAATGACAGAGCGTGGGATCATCAAAATCGATAAGCAATGCCGCACGAACGTAAGCAACATTTATGCGATCGGCGATATCGTAGATGGCCCGCCGCTCGCGCACAAAGCATCATATGAAGGGAAAATTGCCGCTGAGGCGATTGCTGGACAGCCTTCTGAAATCGATTATCTGGCCATTCCTGCTGTTGTCTTCTCCGATCCGGAGCTGGCATCTGTTGGATATACTGAAAAGCAGGCTAAGGATGAAGGAATCGAAGCCACTGCGGCTAAATTCCCATTCGCTGCAAACGGCAGGGCTCTTTCCCTTGACCAGAGTGAAGGATTCTTGAAAATTGTAACACGTAAAGAGGATGGACTCGTCATTGGCGCGCAAATAGCTGGACCCAATGCTTCGGACATGATTGCTGAATTAGGGTTGGCAATTGAAGCTGGAATGACAGCTGAAGATCTGGCAATGACAATCCACGCTCACCCAACACTTGGTGAGATTACGATGGAAGCAGCGGAAGTAGCCTTAGGAAACCCTATCCACATCATTAAGTAAATCGCTAATAAAAAAATCCTTTCCGCATTCCGGAAAGGATTTTTTTATTGCGTAATTTCACCTTTTTGAAGAACAGTTGTGAGCGGTTCAATAATCTGTTCCTTTGTTACCGTCCCTTTCACTCTTGCGATGACTCTGTCACCATATACAACAAGGATTGCAGGTGGGCGCTCCACATCGAACGCATCATAATACTTCTTTGCATCAGATGAAGGAATCACCTTCATATTGTCGATTTCTTCTGGGAATTCCTTTTTCAATTCGATGATGGCATCATAATAAGAGGCTTCATACCGATAATCTTCTTCATCTGAGAAAAAGACGATTTGTTTGGTTTCTTTATTTAAATTCAGTGAATCTGAAGCTTGGTTGCTGTTACAGGATGATGTCAGGAAAAGGAACGAAGCGATCAAAACAAAAGAAAAACCTTTCATCTTTTTCTGCCTCTCTTTTATCATTTTCGTGACTCCTTCGGTCACTGATTGTCCATATTCTAACACAGCCATTTTCACAAAATTGTGATGTTATGGAAATGTTACACAAATGAAAAATATCATTCCGCCTTTGACATATACTATAAAACAACCAATGTTTAGCATGTCCGCACAAGGGAAGAAATTATTCAAGATGGTGGTGGAAGAGTTTGAAGGTTTATGCCGTGGTAATGTTGCAATTGATTATCTGGAGTGGATATACATTCACAGAATGGCTTTCGAAACATGACCACCCATTATATAATGTAATAATGTTCATTATTTTCTTTTATTTGGCAGTGATCCTCGGCAACTATATAATGAGTTCCGCAAGGAAAACTTTTTTAACGACATTGCTAAGCCTTGCTATTTATGCATCATTCCATTTTACATTGTCATTCTTTACTTGAACGGCCACAACAGGAAAATACAAGAGGAGGAGAGCATGAAGAACCTATTAGTATTAACTACTGCCGTCGTTTTCCTTGGCGGCTGCGGTCTTTCACAAAACGAAACAGAAAATTCACCACATCGTACAATGAAATCGGCGAATCAGGATTCCTCAAGGGAAGAAAGAGTTGAGGAAAAACCGATTGCTGAAGAACAACCTTCCAGGGAAACAGCAGCTGAGGAAGAAGCAGCTGCCAATCCGAAGTTCCGGATGAAGGACGATTTCTCGCTTGAAAGCATTGAAAATCCTGCTGAAAAGGCAGTACTGCTGACCATCGACGATGCACCTGATAAAAATGCACTCGCGATGGCACAAACACTTCAAAACTTGAATGCAAGAGCCATTTTTTTTGTGAATGGGCACTTCATTGATAGACCTGAGGAAGCAGAAGTTTTAAAAAAAATCCATGATATGGGTTTTTCGATTGGCAACCATACTTATCACCATAAAGGATTGAAGGACCTCCCTGAAGAGGAGCAAAGGAAAGAAATAGTTGAATTGAATGATCGAATCGAGGAAATCACAGGAGAACGCCCGAAATTTTTCAGGGCTCCCTTTGGTGTAAATACAAGCTATAGCAAGCAGATCGCTGCAGAAGAAAAAATGCTGGTCATGAATTGGACATATGGTTATGACTGGGAAAGGGAATACCAATCAAGGGAAGCACTTGCGGATATAATGATCAATACTCCATTGCTCAGGAATGGAGCGAATTTGCTGCTGCATGACAGGAAATGGACAAGCGAAGCGCTTGGAGACATAGTCAAAGGGCTAAAGGGAAAAGGCTACACAGTGGTTGATCCCAAGCTTATTGAAACTCCCTAATTAAGCTACTTGCCGATTCTCGCACAGTGATATGCTTACTCATTCGGGATGCCGACACCCATCATTAAGAGGCATCCCCAGGTCCAAGATAATCAGGAGAGCGGGGGTATAATTGCATCTTTATACTGGCGCATGGTCTTTTGCCACCTTATCCGGGAAAGGGAACTTTTTTTAAGACCTGCCAATTTGCTGGCTTTGTAAGGGAAAGAAACGGCTGCAATCTTAGCAGCCGTTTCTTTATTTCCTTGGGTTGAAATACATGATTCTCCCGTTGAACAAATGCAGTTCACCCTTAAGCTTCTTCGCGAGAAACTTGCTGAATTCATTTGCCTTTCCTTTATCACCCGCTGTGGCGGTTGGAGGAAGGGTGATTTGTATGTATGTTTTTTCTCTCTCCGTGCCATCCTCTTCGGATGCGCTTTCTTTGCCTACACCAATCAAAATTGCATTGTAGCGATCCTGTGAGGAATGAAGATAGAACCAGTTCCCTTTCCCGTCTTCCTTCTCTTTTAGTTCATAAGGAAAAGCAGAGTACTCATAATTCCAATCTACCTGGTCTCCTGTTTTGGCAGTTATCTCCTTGTAATAATTGAATAAGTCCTTCAGCTCCTCTGTGGATATGGTTTGTTGAGATGATGATGGAACAAGTTTGATATAAGCATTACTTGACATGGTCCAATCCCCTTTTTCCGGTCTTTTCTCCCTCATTTTATCATTGTCCGAAAAATAATGACAACAAAATCTGATTTTTGCGCTGTATTGCTTGCATTATTATCAAAAACGAATTATAATAATATTCTAAATATTAAATAAAAAGGAGGAGGCTTATGGAACTATTCGAAAAGCTTTATGATGAGCACGAAAAGGTTCAGGTCAGGTTTGTTGGATTTACCACTGAAGACACTCGCTATGATTTCGGGATTGTGTATACAAATATGTTTTTTGGTAAACCACTTATCGTTTGCATGCAGACAGGACGCTCGGCACTCCTCGATCCAAAGGACATTGAAGACGTAGACCATTTGCAGAGAGCATTCCATATTACGGAAACGAAACAGGCTGAAGATCTTGCGTTATTTTTCAATGAAGAGTTGCCGACATCCCCTTTCCAGACACAATATGATTGAACATAAAAAAACAGGCCAACTGGTCTGTTTTTTTATGTTAATGTGTCATACTAATTATGAAAATACCATACTTATTGCAATAAAATACATGATAACGTAAAAAAATAATGAAAGTGTTATACAATTTAGGCTTGAAATTTGAATAGTGTTATATTATTATAAAACTACAGATGTTGAAGCGCTTTCAAAAAACTTACGTAAAGGGGTTTTGCAAAGATGGGTACTATCGTATGCCAAACATGCAATTCTACAATCGACCATTTTGAGGATGAAAAAGTTTCCGTGCTATATTCTAAAGTCTGTGACTGCTGCTGTGATGATCACGCAGAAGAAAAATAATACTTGCAGTGAGAATATAAGGCATGCGCAGCATGCCTTTTTTTTGTAGAACAGAAAGAGGCTGCCCTAAAAGTATAACTTTTGGGATAGCCTCTTTTCTTTTGCTTGTAAAAGTACCCGTTGATTTGTGCTCCAGGCACTTCGACGGACAGGAAGTCCTAGTCAACTAAGTGTGCAATGTCTATCGTGATAAGCGTAATAGAATCGCCCTTTTTTGGCATATTGTAGTCACCGCAAATACAAACCAAAAGATACAAGTATCCATGGAAAATTGGAAACAGCGAAAAGAGATCCAGGAACGCCTTTCCACAGAGGATGGAATCGAGCTGTACCGAAAATGGAAACTTGAACCGGAACCCGTCTTCGTCAATATCAAGCACAATAGCTGCTTCAAGAGGTTTTCCTTAAGAGGCCTTTCCAAAAACACGGGGAAATGGGGCCTGGTTTGTGCTGCCCGCAATTTGAGGAAGTGGGCAAGAAAAAGACAAATGAAGGAAAATATACAGAGGAAATAAGCTGAAGAAATGCGCCTACTGGGTGCGAAAAACCATGGAAAACCGTTAGTTTTTCCATGGAAAAAAAAGGCTGCCAAAAGGCCAAAAATCATGACCTTTTAGGACAGCACCTTCAAAAAGCCCATAGCGTGCTTTTTAAAAACAACTTATTAAACGGTGCATTTAGTTAAATAAGAAAAGTGATAATAATTCAAACTACTCTAAATGGCTTTAACAATTGCAAGATACGGTTCCTTATCGCGCAATCATACAGTTACTTATGGTTGACGGGCAACCTGATAGTTGCTTATACTCAATATATGAATTGGGACAAAGACACTATATTTAAAGCACTTGGCGACTCGACTCGCCGACTAATATTAGACGAACTTTCTGAATGCAATGAGCAGACGTTGTATGAACTTACGGTACGTCTCATTACGAATCACGGCCTTTCTATTTCGAGACAGGGGATAGCTAAACATCTTTCTGTACTGGAAGATGCAGGGCTTGTAAAATCAAAAAAAAAGGGAAAATATCGTGTATTGAAATTCAACAACGAACCACTTAAAAATTTGCTGAAAGGATGGATAGAGTAATTTTATAAAATCGGAACAGGACTTCTAAAAAATATGTGGGATGATTTGCTTGCGGTCAGATGGTTAGCTTTAACACGATGCGACCCAAATATTTTTCAAAGGAGACAAAAACCAATATGAAAATCATTGTTACTAGTATATTCGTACAAGATCAAGACAAAGCACTGGAGTTTTATTCAGAAAAACTGGGGTTTGTAAAAAAAGAAGACGTTCCTGTAGGAGAATTTAGGTGGATATCTCTTGTTTCTCCAGATAATCAAGACGGAGTTGAGCTTTTACTCGAACCGAATGACCATCCTGCCTCTAAAGAGTTTCAAAAGAAGATCTATAATGAAGGCATCCCAGCAACAATGTTTGGGGTTGTAGATATCCGCAAAGAATACGAACGATTAATGAAAAATGGCGTGAAGTTTTCTATGGAGCCGACAAAAATGGGGGAGGTCACAATAGCTGTCTTTGATGATACATGCGGCAACCTTATTCAGATAGTCCAGAAGTAACTTCAGACAAAGTAACGTAGTTCTTATTTGGAGTGTTGACAAGTGGCTTTTTTATTTTGTGCTTGAAAATTTGGCCGAGCATCAAATTATTTTCCGTAAAGATGGCCACCGGTAACAAAGGGTGGCCAATGCTCGGCTCTTTTCAAAAAGATTGTTGATTTTATACAAGGCTTGATCGCAGGTACACATTTCGTCTGAAAAAGAGCAATACTTTTAAATGATTGCTTTATGTTCTTTGATGACCCTCAGGTATTTTAATGAATCATCCTCAGGTCCCTGAACAGGCAGGCCGGCTTCCATGTTCGTCTTAATGTAAATCAGATTTTCTTCTGTTATGATTTCACCTGGTATAAAAATCGGAATGCCTGGAGGGTAAACCATAACAAATTCTGCAATGATCCTTCCTTCCGATTCATCGAATGGGACAACTTCAGTGTCAGCATAGAAAGCATCCCGAGGTGTCAGGGCTAATAGCGGAATATCCGGGAGCATGACATCGGAATGCACTTTTTCAGCAAGCTTATGGTATTCTTTCGAAAGCTCGCGGAGTGCTTCCACAAGAATTTCAGCTTCCTTTTGAGTGTCTCCTGGAGTGATGATGCAAAGGATATTATATAAATCCGAAAGTTCGACTTCGATATTGTATTCTGCACGAAGCCATTTCTCTACTTCATACCCCGTGATATTCAGGTCCTTGACACTGACGAGCACTTTTGTCGGGTCGAAATCGTAGGTAGCGTTCGTGCCAAGCAAGTCTTCCCCAGGACAGTAAAGGTGCTCGATTTCGTTGACCTGCCTCCGGATCCATTGAGCCAGTTTGATCGTCCTGCCGATGATTTCCTTACCCTCTGTCGCAAGCCTTCTTCTGGCAGTATCCAATGAAGCCAGAAGCAAGTATGAAGTAGAAGTGGTCGTCAACATACTGAGGATGGATTGGACGCGATTCGCTGAAACAAGGCCTTCCTTTACATTCAGGATCGAACTTTGCGTCATTGAGCCACCAAGCTTGTGGACACTCGTTGCTGCCATATCCGCCCCCGCCTGCATGGCTGAGAGTGGAAGGTCCTCATGGAAATGGATATGGACGCCATGTGCCTCGTCGACAAGTACAGGAACATCATAGGAGTGGGCAATTTCAACAATCTTCTTTAAATCCGCAGCAAAGCCGAAGTAAGTAGGGTTGATGACCAGCAGCCCTTTCGCATCAGGGTGCTGTTTTAGTGCCCGTTTTACGGAATCAGTCGTGATTCCATGGGAAATGCCCAGCTTATGGTCTATTTCCGGATGGATGAAGATTGGGATGGCTCCGGAAAAGACGATGGCGGACATAATCGATTTATGGACGTTTCTTGGGATGATGATTTTATCCCCGGGTCCGCAGACCGTCATAATCATTGTCATGATTGCTCCGCTTGTTCCCTGGACCGAAAAGAACGTGTGATCTGCACCGAAGGCTTCAGCTGCGAGATCCTGGGCATCTTTTATGATCCCCTTTGGGGAATGGAGGTCATCAAGCGGCCCGATGTTTATCAAGTCAATCGAAAGGGCGTTTTCGCCAATGAAGTCCTTGAACGCAGGATCGATGCCGCTTCCTTTTTTATGTCCTGGTATATGAAATTGGATTGGATTCTTTTTTGCGTGCTTTAGAAGACTGGTGAATAATGGTGTTTCGTATTGTGACAATGGATGATCACACCTCTTCTTGAATGGGATTATTATTGAGCGAAAGCTCGATTGACGCAATATGCCGTTTTGGCCGAGTATTGTGTCCATATTGCTTTATCGTTCATTATTGTCAGTGGCAATAAGGACTATGAAAAACACATTGTTGGGAAAAGTCCGCCAGCGGGATAAAAGGATGTTTCGGTTGACAGAGCGATGCTGGGAGACACAAGCGTTTTTCTTATAAGATGGCCTCTTCTAAAAAACCAACAATTCAAAGCGAAAAAATAAAACAAATGCATTATAGCACTAAACAGGTGCTTTGCAAAGAAATTTTGTTGGAAGGAACGGATAGACATCCCATCTTGTTGGTTTGCTGCAGATTGTTAAATGATTGGCCATGGCAAAGACTTTAAAACTTATCAAAGCTTAGAAAAGATAAAAACAGGATTAGCTTGATGAAAATCGAATAGTACTATAAAGGACGTAAATAGGGGAGAGATTATATGAATTGGAAAACAGATGTGACTGAACTGCTGGGAATAAGATACCCAATTGTCCAGGGGGGACTAGCCTACTTAGCCTATTCCGAATTAGCCGCAGCCGTCTCCAATGCAGGAGGGCTTGGGCAGATTACCGCTATGTCTCTGCCGGATCCCGAGGCATTGAGAGCGGAAATACATAAAGTAAGAAAGCTTACAGATCAGCCATTCGGAGTGAATTTTGCGATTGGCCAGCACGGACGGCCTTTTTCTCACTATCTGGATGTGGCCATCGAGGAGAAGGTCCCTGTCATTTCGATGACAGGCGGGAATCCAGCGCCTATCTTCGAACAGCTTGAAGGAACAAAGTGTAAAAAACTTGTCCTGGTAGCGGCGAAGAGGCAGGCGCAGAAGGCGGAAGAACTGGGGGCTGACGCCGTCATGGTTGTCGGACAGGAGGGGGGAGGACATCTCGGGAAAAGTGATGTAGGAACGATGGTCCTCATTCCTTCTGTTGTTGATGCTGTCAGCATCCCTGTGATCGCTTCAGGCGGAATTGGGGATGGCAGAGGGCTGATGGCGGCATTGAGTCTTGGCGCCCAGGGGATTGAAATGGGAACGAGATTCATTGCTACGAAAGAATGTGTCCATGCTAGCGCAGTGTATAAAAAACGTCTTATTGAAGGAACAGAATATGATACGGCTGTGATAAAAAAGACACTGGGCATGCCAGCCAGAGCGATTGCCAACCCTCATACAGAACGAATCCTCGAAATTGAAAAAAGCAGCGGTGGAAGCTATGAGGCTTTGAAGGATTTGATCAGCGGCGCAGCAAACAGGAAATACATTTATGATGGAGATGAAGAAAAGGGATTCGGCTGGGCAGGACAAGTAATGGGGCTGATCAAGGATTCCCCTGCTGTTGCAGACCTGTTCGCAAGAATCATTTCCGAAGCAGAAGATATAAGGAAAAAGTGGGGACAGTAAGGGAACGAAGGATTGCGTTCTGTATTTGGAATGGGTAAAATCAACTAAGATTCTTGCAAAAGCAGGTGGGAAAATGGAATACCAATATCCGATAGACTATACATGGTCAACAGCTGAAATTGTCGATGTGATCCATTTTTTTGAATGCATCGAAAAGGCATATGAAAAGGGCATCGACCGTGATGAATTGCTGGCAGCGTATCGCCGTTTCAAGGAAATCGTGCCGGGGAAGGCAGAAGAGAAGACCATCTTCAATCAATTCGAGGAAGCGAGTGGTTATGCTTCCTATCAAGCGGTGAGAGAAATAAGACACTCCCGTGCAGGGGACAGGATCAAGGTTTCTGCTCAGAAAAAGAAACTTAGATAATATGAAAGGATAAAGCGGCCCATTTCTGCATGGGCCGCTTTGCTTTTAGCTATATCAGCATTCAATCGGATCATCCTGAAACTGTCCTGACTGGACTCGATTTGCCCAGACAGCATAATAAATTGGCGCCAGCGATCACTGCCCTTCATTTCTGGAATCCTAAATGCAGTAAGGCTTATCCAATCGCTTCGGGGTTTATGAACCCAATGGCTCCTATAGGGAGGGATGCGCTTTTTGACAATATTATACGCTCGCAGCATGGCGGGGTTTCTTCTACAGTGATCCACCCTTTCCGCAGCCGGTTTCACCATTATTAAACCAAGTTATTTCTAGGTTTATGCCATTTTATATAGGGGTAATATCTCTTTAAATACAGCATCGATCTTTGAAAGCATTTGATCACCGCTCAGCTTTACGGCATCTTCCCGGGAAATGTTCATGCCACAAAGAATTTCAGCTTTCTTGACGGTTTGAAGTCTTGTGAACATCTTGAGCAGTTCTTCCTTGGAAAGCTCGCCATGCTGCACAGCTTCTGGCTTCATATGATCGCCTGACCAGTAAAAATCCTCCGGGATTTGGCTGTATATCGTTTGAATGTCCGCAGCCAGCTTTTTACCGAATTCTGTTTTGCCAGGTGCTTCATATATGACGGCAAACCAGATGAAAACATGGGTCTCCCAAAGGCCAATCTGAAAATGAGGCAGCATTTTGTAGCCCCTTGGATTAGGCGCAAAAGCGACCCAAGTATCCTTAGGGGGATTGATCGTCCGGCGGGCGTGTTTAGCCACATGGTAATGCATTTCTTCACCTGCAAGACTAGATAAGGTTGGAGCGAAATGCTTACCTAGCTCTTCAAGCTTAGGGCGGACCTGGAGCTTCAGCGCTTCCATTCTTTCATCCAGGCCGTCAATTGCGAACACATCGAAATCTGTATCTGTGAATCCTGAAAAAGACAATATGAAAACCTCCTCATTCTTTGTCAAATATTGTAGCAAAAGCTTCTTTAAAAAAGAAGCGCAAGGCATCGTATAGGTATTAACACAATTTTGTACCATTGAAAATGACCGGGCATACAATAAATAAAATTCCAAAAGATTCAGAAGGAGTGTAAACCATAATGAAACAGCTGATTAACTCAACAAGAAAAAGAAATAGCGAAAGGCAGAGGACAGCGGTTCTCCGTCTGGAAATGGACTATGAACTGGCTACACTGTATGACGCCATGAATGATTCCGATAAGCCGAAGATGAAAGAGTGCAAGCAAAGACTTGAGAGAATCCGTCAGGAACTGCTTCGCCTGAAAGCATTGTAATTAAAAGATGGAATAGGGGAAAAGAAGGTAGCAAGATGATGATAACTGATTATCAATGTGTGTAACGAACTCCTGCCGTGAAGAAGGAGTTCGTTTCTTATGTCATCAGGGAACAAGTTGCATGCTTTCCTTCCTTACAGGGGAAGGATAATACTTGATGGGATCGAATCTTTTCGGCTAAGCTAAAAAGAGGGTCCTGAAGCAAGGCTTTCAGAAAAAAGATGATTGGGGGAAAAGCTGAATGGATTACAACCTGGAGGAAATCGATACATATGCAAAGCTGTGGATAAAAGAAGCAGGAGAAAAAATCAGGGCTTCGTTTCCGAAAACGCTGAATGTTACTTCCAAATCAAACCCAAACGACCTAGTTACGGATATTGATAAAAGCACTGAACAATTTTTTATAGAAAAGATCAGGGAAACCTTTCCTGATCATCGGATAATAGGAGAAGAAGGGTATGGAGATGAAATTAAAGACCTCGACGGTGTTGTCTGGATCATAGATCCTATCGACGGAACTATGAATTTTGTCCATCAGCAACGTAATTTTGCCATTTCCATTGGCATTTATATAAATGGCAATGGCAAGATCGGCTTGATTTATGATGTAGTCCATGATGAACTATATCACTGCATCGTCGGACAGGGAGTTCATTTGAATGGAGAGCCAATCCCTAAACTCGATGAAACAACGGTAAGCGAAGCGGTCATCGGGATAAATGCAACATGGGTGACACCGAACAGGCGCATCGATCATGAATTGCTTGTCCCGCTCGTGAAGGCTGTCCGCGGCACCCGTTCATATGGGTCTGCTGCCATGGAAATGGTGTATGTTGCCACCGGCAGGATTGATGCTTATTTAACGCCGCGGCTCGCGCCGTGGGATTTTGCCGCAGGCATTATCCTGATTAAAGAGCTGGGGGGGGAAGCGACTAACCTTAGAGGGGAAGAGCTTGATATGTTGGAGGAGAATTCGATTTTCGTTTCCAAACCTGGCCTTCATAATGAAATCCTCGAAAAGTACCTAAAGGATGGGAAATGGTGAATTTAACGTGGAGACGATTCATCCGGCCGGAAGATACACCATTTTTGGATGAATTATCAAAAGGAAGCAGGAAGTGGAGGGAAATTGAGCTGAAGGACTTGGACTTGCCTGCCTATATGGAGCAATATGATGGAATGCAAGGTGAATGGCGGATTTGGGAGACTGATGGCAGCCCGGCTGCGATTTCCTTCCATCTGGAATCTGCTCCTTCCAATCAGAAACCATGGCTTGGCACCCTGCTTGTCAGGCCAGAGGATAGGCGCAAGGGAATCGCTGGCACCCTCATCGCCAATTTATGTAAGGAATTAAGGGATAAAGACTGTAAAGTCCTTTTTTCAGCAGTACCGATTGAAGAATACGAATGGGTCAATTTTTTAAGTGACTGTGGTTTCGAACAATTTAAAACGGAGGATCATGAGGATGTTATTTACTTGATCATGGTCCGGCCATTGGATGAGCCGGTTTGAATGCCGGATTTTTGCTTCTGGAAAAGTACCATCACAAAATTCGAATAAAGGGAAAATGAAAAAATGGTTAACTGGATTCCCGCAAGGCTTTTTAGAATGAACCTTGCTTTTTGTTCCTTCGAAAGTGAAGGGCAAACTTAAATATACCGCGGGATCTCCATCCTTCCCAACAAAAAATCATAAACCGGGCTTTAAGTAAGAAGCCCGGTTTATCGTTTAGGAATCAAAGCTCCCCGCTTTCCCTCATTTTCTTTTTAGTCTTAAAGCCAAATCCCATCACAACTACCAAAGCGACGATACTGGCAATAGCACCAATGGCACTGCGTTCGCCAATAGCTATTCCTATACCGATCATGCAGGAAGCGGCGGCAAAGGCAAAGAACAGCATCGGCCATTTGATTTCCTTCAATATTGTCCCTCCGTTCATAATCTGAATCATATTTAATGGTATCTTTAATTGTACAATAAAATGCTTTTAAGTTTCCATAGGAATTATGTTATAATATTTAAGTTGTTCAAAAAGCTAAACTTTAAAGCTAAAGGCAGGGTGACTTATTTGAAAATAAGAGAAGATATAAGGAATATAGCAATCATTGCCCACGTTGACCATGGCAAAACGACATTGGTCGACCAGCTCCTAAGACAGTCAGGCACTTTCCGTGCAAATGAAAATGTAGAAGAGCGGGCGATGGACTCAAATGATTTGGAAAGGGAACGCGGGATCACGATCCTTGCGAAAAATACAGCAATCCAATATAAAAATACACGGATCAACATTCTGGATACTCCGGGGCACGCTGACTTCGGCGGCGAGGTAGAGCGGATCATGAAAATGGTCGATGGCGTCCTGCTGGTAGTCGATGCTTATGAGGGCTGCATGCCTCAGACGCGATTCGTACTGAAAAAAGCCCTTGAGCAGCGATTGACTCCAATTGTGGTTGTCAACAAGATTGACCGTGACTTTGTCAGGCCACAGGAGGTTGTCGATGAAGTGCTTGACCTTTTCATCGAGCTTGGCGCGGACGAAGACCAGCTTGAATTCCCAGTAGTCTATGCTTCTGGGATTAACGGAACAGCAAGCCTTGACTATGAAAAGCAGGATGAGAACATGCAGGCCCTGTATGAATCCATTCTCGAACATATCCCTGCACCAGTTGATAATCGCGAAGAGCCGCTGCAATTCCAGGTAGCTCTGCTTGATTACAATGATTATGTTGGAAGAATCGGGATTGGTCGGGTATTCCGTGGTACAATGAAGGTCGGCCAGCAGGTGGCGCTTATGAAGCTTGACGGGTCCGTGAAGCAATTCCGGGTGTCGAAAATTTTTGGCTTCTTTGGCCTCAAACGCCAGGAGATACAGGAAGCATTTGCCGGCGACCTTGTTGCAGTTTCAGGCATGGAGGATATCAATGTTGGGGAAACGGTCTGCCCGTCCGGCCATGAGGATCCTCTTCCGGTCCTGAGAATCGATGAACCTACGCTGCAAATGACCTTCCTTGTCAACAACAGTCCTTTCGCCGGCAGAGAGGGCAAGTACCTGACTGCAAGGAAGATTGAAGAACGTCTTCGTGCCCAGCTCCAGACAGATGTCAGCTTAAGGGTTGATAATACAGATTCTCCTGATGCATGGATCGTTTCCGGAAGAGGGGAGCTTCACCTTTCTGTCTTGATTGAAAACATGCGCCGTGAAGGATATGAACTTCAGGTTTCCAAGCCAGAAGTCATTGTCAAGGAAATCGACGGAGTCAGATGCGAACCTGTTGAACGCGTCCAAATCGATGTTCCTGAAGAAAATACTGGAGCGGTAATGGAATCGATCGGAGCCCGTAAAGGTGAAATGCTCGACATGATCAATAGCGGAAATGGACAAGTCCGTTTGGTTTTCAATGTCCCTGCACGCGGCTTAATTGGATACACTACTGAATTTTTAACATTGACCCGTGGATATGGTATCATTAACCATACATTTGACAGTTATCAGCCCATGCTCCAGGGACAGGTTGGCGGACGACGCCAAGGTGTGCTTGTTTCCATGGAATCAGGTAAGGCTTCGACATACGGAATCATGCAGGTGGAAGACCGCGGTACGATTTTCGTGGAGCCGGGAACAGAAATTTACGAAGGCATGATTGTCGGTGAGCATACACGCGAAAATGACATAACTGTCAATATCACAAAGGTCAAGCAGGCAACCAATGTCCGTTCAGCCACGAAAGACCAGACAGCGGTCATCAAGAAGCCCAAGATCATGACGCTCGAGGAGTCTCTCGAATACCTGGACGATGATGAGTATTGCGAAGTGACACCTGAATCAATCCGCCTTCGCAAAAAGATCCTTGATAAAAATGAACGCGAGCGGATCGCAAAGAAGAAAAAATTTGCCGAGAAGGAATAGCGATAGGGGGTAAAAGGGTATGGATGTAAGCGAAAGATTATCATTTTTTGCCGCACTCTATAAGGTTGATGAAAATCCCGATGCAGGGATGTGGATGTTGTATATTACGATTGTGGCGCTAAGCATCCTTGTTTTCAAGCTTGGGTTTGCGCAAAAACTGCCAATAGCTAAAACAATCATCATTTACCTGTTCCTGATCATCGGCTGCACAGTCCTTACCTTCCTTGGTGTTTTCCTTCCAATCGCAGAAGGTCTGGTAGCTGCTGCCTTGATCTTGATCATTTATAAGCTTAGACTGCGGCAGCATAAAAAAGAAGATATGAAAGCTGAATAGGGGTTGAGGACTTGAAATCTCTACAGGATGCTATCTACAATTGGTTGACGATCAAGATTGTCAGTGATGCAAGACCTGAGGATACAGCTGCTCGCGAGACAGCTCAAATGTTCGAACAAATCCTGGCGGATGACCATAAGGTCGAGTCCCGTGAGGTAAAAAAGGACGCAATGATGTACTATGTAACAGTCAGCCAGGATGGGAATACGAAAGAATATCGATTCCCCCGTTCATTGATTGAAGTCATGCTTGAGCAAATCCAGCAGGAGCCAGAAAAATACGTTAATTTTCCTGATGAATAAAAACGATCAAGTGTTGCTCAATAAAATGGGGACATTGACAAAGCGAATCCGCTGCAAACCTTGGGAACGCTGCTGCCTGCCCTAACAGACGAATACGAAAGCATTAGACGATGTGAATGCGAAGGCCAGTTGTTTAATTAGCGGGATAGTTCGAAACAGTACCTTTGAAATGTCGGGAACCCGGATAGTTTGCAAAGTGCCGATACGATAAAAAACCGCCCAAGCTTGGGCGGTTTTTCTTGTTCAGCGTGCCCAGGCAAGCCGTTAATTGCTAGTTGGTGAAAGTCCAATCTGAGTAAGTGCCAAGACGCTCAGTAGCTGAC
>NZ_JAERSD010000014.1 GCF_017912555.1 Bacillus sp. REN3
CCTTTGAAAAATCCGATGAAATCCAAAAAGGGGTTCGGAATGAGAGCATTCCGAACCCCTTTTGTCTACAAACTGAGAAAAGACGCCTGACGGCGTCTTTTCTTTTTGTTGTTTCAAATCAAGACATGCGGTGGGCTTTTGCGTTGCTTCTTGCCAGGAGGGTGTTTTTTGTCACTTGGGTTTCTCCATTCACCTGGGATTTAGTACGCTTACGCCTTGTCCAAGTATAGTGGAACAATTCTGAGTGAGGATCCAGTTGTTCTTTATAACTCATACAATCACCTCATGGATGGATTTTGAAACTGAAGGATGTCCAAACGAACACCCTCCATAGTGTTTGTTACCTTGAAATCCAATATACGCATGATCCTGTATAACATGGTGGATTGTGAGCGGCAGAAGTGTTCTCCGCGTTCATTTTTCTAACATATGTCATCAGTAAGATATCTACTATCGATAATGGTTGCAACCCCATGCATTTTCACTCTGCGTAGCGATCAGCGCAGTATCCAAATGCATCATGCCAGCAATGGGTTAAACACTATCTTGATAAAGTATGGGAGAAAAGGCGGATGAGAGAATGTTTTTTTACATGAAGCCCTTAATATGATTTATTGTCTTATGGAAGTTCCTATCACATTAATCAGGAATCATGAGCGGTGCCGAAAACTTTCTCAGCTTTTTTTGTAACTTTTTACAATCTATATCGTAATATTCTTTGTGAACGAAAAAATTTACATAGAAAAGAGGAGAGAGCGATGTCACAATTTGCTCTTGAAGTGATGTCATTGACAAAGACGATTGGCAAGAAAAAAATCGTTGATGACGTCAGTTTTCAAGTGGAACGCGGGGAAATATTCGGACTCCTTGGGCCGAATGGAGCAGGAAAGACAACGATCATCCGGATGATTGTCAGTTTGATAAACAGATCTGGCGGAACAGTAGTCGTAAATGGGCATAACCTGGATGCTTCCTTTACACTGGCGATGAACGAACTTGGCGCAATTGTAGAGAATCCGGAGTTTTATAAATATCTTAGCGGTTATAAAAATCTTCGCCATTATGCCCGGATGGCTTTGTCTGATGTGAGCGAGGAACGAATTGAGGAGGTTACAAAGCTTGTTGGCCTTGACAATGCGATTCGTGATAAGGTCCGGACCTATTCCCTCGGGATGCGCCAGCGGCTGGGAGTAGCACAGGCGATTTTACATAAGCCTTCTATCTTGATTCTTGACGAACCGACAAATGGTCTTGACCCCCAGGGAATCAGGGAGTTCCGCAATTATTTGAGGTTATTGGCAAGCCAGGGAACATCCGTCCTGGTATCTTCCCATTTATTATCCGAGATGGAGCTGATGTGTGACCGGTTCGCTATTATCGAAAAAGGCAAGCTCGTTCATATAGCTACCATGAACGAGACTGAAGAAGCAGTTGAGAAGTCCTTACGCACACTAGAATTTGAGGTTTCCGATGCCAAAGCTGCAGCTGATCTTTTACAGCATAGAATGCCAGCGGTACACATCGCAGCAGCAAAAGGAAATCTCCTGGCCATTTCCGCAGAAAAGGAAAACATCCCTGAGATCAACAGGCTGCTCGTCATGAACAATATCGATGTCTTCCGAATTGCATATGTGAAAGCATCCCTTGAGGAGCGTTTCCTCGAAATCACCAATAAGGACAAAAAGGAGCAGATGGCATGATTGGATTGATCCAAAATGAGCTGATGAAAATTTTCGGCAAAAAGGCAAGCTGGATCTACATGATTTTTATTGTGTTTGCGGTCCTTGTTGCCGGAATCATCTACTTGAAATTCTCGGGAGAACCAAATCCCAACTGGCGCCATGATACTGAGGCGGAAATCAAGATGCTCGAAAACCAACTGGCTTCCGCTCCAGAAGAAGAAAAAGTGTTTATCGAAGACCAAATTGAATACAATCAAGAATACCTCGACAAGAACATTGATCCTACAGCTAAAACGAACTGGCATTTCATGAACGATGTAGTGATCGGAGTCAGTTCGCTTGTCACTTTATTTGTTGTCGTAGTCGGAAGTGCGAATGTTGCGGCCGAATTCTCTGACGGGACGATCAAGCAACTATTGATCAGGCCGCACAGAAGATGGAGTATTTTGCTTTCCAAATACATAGCGGTCATTATTTATGCGTTATTGATGGTGTTGACGCTTGTGGTTTCAGGCTATGTGATAGGTTTGCTCATGTTCGGCAACGGTGATTTCCATATGAAAATTTTCGAGATCACTCTCGAAGGAAGGAAGGAGGCTGTGGTAGGGACTCAATTTTTCCTTAAAATGCTTTACTACATTCCAAGCCTCCTTGTCGTTATGACCATCGCATTCATGCTCTCGACTTTATTCAAAAGCCAGGCACTTGCAGTCGGGATCGGGATCTTTGTCTTGTTTTTTTCATCCACACTCGGCGGTATCATTTTGATGCTTGCTGATAAATATACCTGGGCGAAATTCTTGATTTTTCCACATCTTGATTTGACCGTCTATGCCCTTCAGGATAAGATCCTAGAAGATATCACGATGCCATTGTCGCTTGCCATTCTTGCAGTATATTACGCGATTTTTATGGTTGTGACTTTTTTCTTTTTCCAAAAAAGGGATATCAGTATCTAACAGAGAATGTTAAAGGAGGGAGCAGCGTTGCTGCTCCCTTTGCTATCATGGGAGAAGGGGGCAAAGAGGATGAATCCAGTATTATTGGATTTTCCAACAGAGTTTGAAACAGAGAGACTGAAGATCAGGATGCCATTGCCGGGGGATGGGGCAATAACATGCGAAGCTGTCAATGCATCATTGAATGAATTGAGGCCTTGGATGCCATGGGCAAAAGGGGAACAGACAGTGGAAGAGGCTGAGGTTACGATCCGGAATGGCTATATAAATTTCCTCAACCGAACGGATTTGCGCCTGCTTGCATTCAAGAAAGATACTGGCCAGTTCGTCGTTTCCTCAGGATTACATCGGATCGACTGGGATATTCCAAAATTTGAAATTGGATACTGGGTCGACAGCCGTTTCGGCGGACAGGGGTATGTAACGGAGGCAGTCTCCGGAATAACGGATTATGCCGTCCGCGAGTTGAAAGCGCGGCGGATTGAAATACGCTGTGATGAACTGAATCTAAAGAGCAGGGCGATTCCGGAACGCCTCGGCTTTACGCTTGAAGGCATCCTAAGAAATGACCAAGTTTCAGAAGAGGCAGATTTGCGGAACACCTGTGTATTTGCGAAAACTTTCTAGAGTCCGGAAGATCAAAATGAATCTTCATATTTTTTCTGTTCTACAGAGAAAAGTGCACCAAATAAACTGGCGGTTGCTGAAAAGCTCCTTAAAGGATAGCCTAAATTAGCTGGTTATTCCGGCTCAAGGATGTTCGCTTCCCGTGAGCGTGCGGGTGATCGCAGCAGTCTCGCATCCTTCGCTCCAAGAAACCTTGTGCCACTACTCAATCCACCCGTACAAGGAAGATGAATTCGTACTCAATAAAGACACAGGGAAGTATGTCTATCAAGCTGGACATTTTGCCATCAGGAAGGCTTAGACAGATGAAAAATCCACCAGATTTTCAGTGGCTTCATACCTAGTAGGTGACAACTTCTTCAACTTTCCGTATCATCCTGTCTTTTCCTGAAAAAAAAAGCTGACTCATAGGGTCATATTCACCCTTTTTGAGTCAGCTTTTATATCAATTTACTGTCCTTGCCATTCTTTGAATTTATCCTTAACCTTATCACTTACATTTCCGGCATCTTGCTGCATCTGCTCAAGCACCTTTTTCCATTTCGGCGCTTCTTGTTTCAACTTATCGCCAACCTTGTCCGCTCGCTCTTTCAATTCCTGTTCGAGTTTGGCGGCTCTTTCCTTTATTTCTTTTTCAGTTTCCTTATAGTCAAAAGTTTTTCCTGAAATTCTTGTATTCACTGAATCCACTTTGAATTCTTCTGGTTTGATATGCGGAACCGACTCTTCCATGATTGCCCGGAAAATCGGTACAACATCCTTAGAACTGCTGCTCGACAAATAATGCTGGCGGTCCGTTTTATCATACCCTAACCATACTGCACCAACAAGGTTCGGCGTGTAGCCTACAAACCATTGGTCCTTGGTGCCAGATATATCTGGATAAGGCAACTGGGTTGATCCTGTCTTTCCGGCGATCTGAGCTTCTTTCATCTGTGTGCCCTTACCGGTGCCAGTCTCCACGACATTAAGGAGCATTGATGTCATTTCATTTGCGACTTTCTTCGAGGTAACCCTCGTCTCATGTCCTTTGTGTTCCGCGATCACATTCCCTGTCGGTCCGACGATCTTTGTAATCAAATGAGCGTCGTGGCGTTTTCCTCCATTCGGGAATGTCGAATAAGCTTCTGCCATCTTAAGAGGGGAGACGCCATTGTGCATACCGCCGAGAGCGAGCGCAAGGTTTTGATCCTCTTTTTCCACCTTGATACCGAACCTTCTGACAGCATCAACCCCTTTATCAAGGCCCATTTCATTCAGAAGCCATACTGCTGGCAGATTTATTGATTTTTCAACCGCCTCGTACATCTGTACCTCTCCCTGATACGTGTCAGAGAAATTTTTCGGGCTATAGTTCTTGAATGATTGCTTCTTGTCCTGAAGGACTGAATCATATTCATATCCTTCTTCCAGTGCAGGTGTATACACAGCAAGAGGCTTCATTGTTGATCCAGGCTGGGCCTTCAAATGCGTTGACCTATTGAATCCCCTGAAGACATTTTCTCCGCGGCCGCCAACAAGGGCGCGGACACCGCCATTTCCAGGATCCAGGAGGACTGAACCGCTTTGAACGAGTACATCGCTTGCGCGGTCAGGGAATAGATAATCCTTCCTGTAAACTTTTTCAAGGCCTGATTGCAAGTTTTGGTCAAGCTGTGTGTAAATCCGATAACCCCGTGTCAAAATTTCGTCTTGGGTCAGCCCGTATTTGCTTGTCGCCTCATCAAGGACCCCATCGACGTAATATGGATACTTCCGGTCGGCAAGGCTTCCTCCGCCGTCCTTGAGCTTTATTTTCTCGCGTTTTGCTTCTTTATATTGGGTATCGGTGATCATGCCCAGCTCGTTCATTTTTCCAAGAACAACGTTGCGCCGCTTCATAGCAGCATCATAATGATTGTATGGATCAAGAGCAGAGGGGGCTTGCAGCAAACCGGCAAGCACTGCTGCCTCACTGATTGTGACATCCTGGATGTCTTTTGCAAAATACTTTTTGCTAGCATTATTGATGCCAAAAGCACCGCTTCCGAAGTAGACCTGATTCAGGTACATTTCGAGGATTTCTTCCTTCTTGTACACCTTTTCGAGTTCAACGGCCAAAAAAAGTTCCTCCACTTTCCGTTTATACGAACGCTCAGGTGATAAAAGGGCGTTCTTTGTCAGCTGCTGTGTCAATGTACTGCCTCCACCTGTGATCCTGCCTGCGATCAGGTTGCCAAAGAAAGCTCGCGCAATCCCTTTGATATCAAACCCGTTGTGTTCATAAAAACGTTCATCTTCAATCGCGATGACTGCATTTGGTACATGCTCTGGCAGTTTATCAAACGAGACGCCGCTCGTCCTGTTTGTCGCCAGTTTACTTGCCTCATCCCCATCTTTGTCATAAATGACGGTCGCCTGGCTAAGCCCGTCCTTCAAAGATTGGACATTGGCACGGCTCGCAATGAAGGCGAACCACAATATCGAAAGCAAGATGAATACTAGTAAAGACAAGAGCAAAATTTGTGTTATGTGGCGGCGTTTCCAGAAACGGACAATCGCCTCCCAAACTGGTTGTAATCTTTGCATTAAGAAAATCTCCTTTTATCCAAATAACCTTTTTACCTGTATAAGACTCAAGTAAAATAAGTTGATGAAGGAACTCATCTTTACTATTATATAGGAATTTGGCATTTGGGGAAAAGCGGAAGTCTTGCTGCTTCCTTTCCAATTGATTGAAAGGATGGATGCCTGCGGCATGAGACCTCACAATATGTATTCGGTAAAAGCGAAGGGGGAAAATAAACCAAATTTCTGGCATCATCTTAGCCAGACATTGTACAATCATTTCGTTTCTTCGACAGTGACCCAGTCCTGGGCCCATTGTTCGACTGATTGGAGAACAGGCTTAAGTGCCATCCCCTTTTCGGTCAATGAATATTCGACTCTTATTGGGACTTCCGAAAAAACTTCCCGTCTGACGATTCCTGCTTTTTCAAGATCCTTCAATCGTTCAGACAATAGCCGGCCGCTCACAGGAAGGGAGGCTTCAATTTCCGAGAATCGATGCTTGCCAGTCAAAAGTTTGTGGATGATCAATCCAGTCCATCTTTTGCTAAGAATCTGCATCGCTGACTCGAACTTTGGACAAAGCTGGTACATAAAAATCACCTCATCTAAATTATACAGATTCGTGGTTTACTTTACAAAAACAGTTTCCCGAATTATACTTACTTACAAAAAGTAACTATAAAGGCGGGATATGTTATGCAATCCTTATTCATCTGTCATGGTGCACCCTCACTAGCGATTGAGAATAACCAATATACACAATTTTTACAAGAAGCCGGGAAAAAAATCGGAAGGCCGAAAGCGATTATCCTGTTTACCGCTCATTGGGAAAGCGCCGAACTCTCAATGACCTACACTGATGACAAGTATGAAACGATCCATGATTTCGGGGGATTCCAAAAAGAATTATTTGATTTGGCTTATCCAGCAAGGGGCAGCAGGAAGATGGCTGATATGGTCGCTGAAGCGTTTAAGGCTGAAGGAATACAAGTCAGGAAGGATGAACATAGAGGGCTCGATCATGGAGCGTGGGTCATTCTTCTCCATCTAGTTCCTGACGCAGGAATTCCGGTCATCCAGCTATCCATCAATCCCAGCAAAACGGCAGAACATCACTACAAGGTCGGGGAAGCTCTCCGCAGGCTTGAAAAAGAAAATATCCTTATCATTGGAAGTGGAGGAACAGTCCATAATCTAAGAATGATCGAGTGGGGAAGAGAAGATACCGCGGACTGGGCAATTGAATTTGACGACTGGCTGCTCGAGAAAGTAATTGAAAGGAAGACAGAGGAACTGATTGATTATGAACGGAGGGCACCTTATGCCTTAAGGGCTATTCCGAGGAATGAACATTTCTTGCCGCTTTTTGTCGCGATGGGATCAGGAAGGAAAAAACCTGTTGTTCACCACAGAAGTTACGCATATGGGACATTGAGCCAAATATGCATCGAATTTTAGGAGCATTCCGGTTTGACATATTCAATGTCTATTGGTAAATATTGCGAGTAAGCGATACTTGCTGTAAGGTAGTTTTAAAAGGATGAAGAGGGGAAGCCAACATGCGAATAGAAGATATTTATGGGGATTTGCCAAGGATGGAAACAGAACGATTGACTTTGCGCAAAATTGGCTTTCATGACGCAGAGGACATGTTCTCCTATGCATCCAATGAGGAAGTTTCGAAGTATCTGACCTGGGAAACCCATAAATCGATCGAAGATACAAAAGGTTTCATCGATTTCATTCTTACTCAATATGAAAGTGGAAATATTGCGCCTTGGGGGATTGAGTTAAAAAAGACAGGGAAGCTGATAGGAACAATCGACTTTGTTTCCTGGAACCCAAGACATAAAGTCGCCGAACTGGGTTTCGTCATTGCTAAGGAACAATGGGGGAAAGGGTTGACAACAGAGGCTGCTACAAAACTTATTCAATTTGGATTTGAAAGAATGGATTTAATAAGGATCCAGGCAAGATGCTTCTCGGAAAATATTCGTTCTGAACGAGTGATGGAAAAAGCGGGAATGCATTTAGAAGGGATTTTAAGAAAGGCAATGTTCGTTAAAGGAAGGCATCGTGACTTAAAGATGTACTCAATCATGAGAGATGAGACCAGGGGGAAATGATCAACTAGCCGATCACGAGAATGAAAACAGGAAAAAGCGAAAATCAGGCTGCAGGGACATAGACGCAAACAATGCTAAGTTAAAAGAAAGCATGGACCCGACCCATGCTTTCTTTCTATCAATATTGGCGACAAAATGCTTAAAATTCAACTTCAATCACTTTCTCATTGCTGATTTCTTCTTTGCCTTCAAGAACCTTGCTGGTTGTCATTGTAAAAGAATCAATATTGGATGTAGAAAGGATGAAACCAAGGTTGCCTTGTTTTTTTTCGCCAGATTTGATTTCCCCATTCAATTCTTCAAGGTAGATGTCTTCTTCCCAGGATTTCTTCTCACCCATGCTTGTCTGCAGGAAGGCGACAGGCGCAAAATTCAATGAGCGGTCAGAGTTGTTGCTGATTTCGACGAACACTTTCACAAAAGGGAATTTTTCCTCATGAGTGTAGCCATGATAAAAATCAATCAGGCTGTAATCCGGGCGAAACTCCAGAACCTTCGCTTCGTGGATTATCATCTCGATTGGACCGATTTCAAGCTTATATTCCATTTTTTTGTAGGCTATCAACTCCGCTTCGCCTTTTTCATCAGCAATTGATTCTCCTTCATTTACCAGTTGGCGGTCATCTATCACTTGAGGATTTGGCACATACGCGCCATTTTCTTGATTTTCTCGCTCGATTTGGCTGCTTTCAGAATTTTGTCCGACTTCATTTTCTTTTGTTGGCTTGTCTTTGTTTTCTGTATTTGAACAGCCGGCAACGAATGCAATACCCATCAACAGAAAAATTAATTTTCTCATATTCCACCTACCAGATATAGATAAACAAACGTCCCGCTGTCACAACGGACAGCGGGAGGCGTCGATCATGTTAGTTATCTTCATTTACTATGTCTTTATGTCCGAGCAACTGGAACACATGATTGGCAAGGTCGGTGTTCTCTATTTTTCCGGCAAGCCCTTCACGTCCAGGCCCGAATGCATAAACGTTCACGTCGTCACCAGTATGACCGCCAGTAGTCCACCCAGTGTTTGAGCGCTCATTGAAAATTTCTTCGATCGCATTGTCAATTTCGAGCATTTTTCCAGACTTGGCTGCTTCTTTGACGGAATCGATTTCATCAACGGTTAATTCAAGGTCAATGTATTTTCTTAATGTTCCTTCTACATCTGAACCATTCACGATTTCCTCAGCCATAAAATCTGGTGTCCTTTTCGCAGCCTTGATTGGTTCGGTATGCCAGTTATAAATGCCATCAGCACCGATGGTGAATCCTCCTGTTGAGTGGTCGGCAGTTGCGATGACAAGAGTGTGTTTGTCCTTCTTGGCAAAATCGATAGCAGCCTGGAAAGCTTTTTCATAGTCTTCCATCTCACTCATCGCAGCGACGATATCATTATCATGTCCGGCCCAGTCGATTTGGCTGCCTTCAACCATCAGGAAGAAGCCATCTTGATCCTTGTTCAATCTTTCAATCGCTGATCTAGTCATTTCTTCAAGGGAAGGAATTTCCTCAGTGCGGTCGATTTTCTTCGGAAGACCGCGCGCAGCAAACAGTCCAAGCAATCTGTCGCTTTTATCTTTTTCTAATTCTTCTTTGGTTGAGACAAAGCCATAGCCGTCTTTTTCAAATTGCTCCACAAGATTCCGGTCATTGCGGACAAACAAATCTTTCCCGCCGCCTAAAAGGACATCAACCTTATGTTCCCCATTAATTCTTTCGTCATAATAATCATCCGCAATCGCATTCATATTTTTGCGGTGGACATCATGTGCGCCGAATGATGCAGGGGTTGCATGGGTGATTTCTGAAGTGGCAACAAGCCCGGTCGCTTTTCCTTTTTCCTTCGCAGCTTCAAGGATTGTTTTTACTTCAGAAAGATCATTGTCAACCGCGATGGCAGCATTGTATGTTTTCACACCAGAGGACATCGCGGTGGCAGATGATGCTGAATCGGTAATGTTCTCTTCAGGATCCTCGGCGTAGGTGGATTGCTGGCCAACGAGGTACTTGTCAAATTCAGTGTTTTCAGCAAGCTTCGTATCCGGATCATCTTTCAAGTATCGATAGGCAGATGTATATGAAACACCCATCCCATCACCAATCATAAAAATGACATTTTTGATTTTAGCATGATTTGCCTTTGGCGTTTCCTTAGCGTCTGCAGTGAAAGTAGCAGCAAGGCTTCCAACAGCAAGGGAGGTGACAGCGGCAAAAGGAATTAGTTTCTTTCTTAAATTGTTTTTCATCGTTTCCCTCCTTAAATCACTCAATAAGTTCATTATAGTATATTTTCACAGATATTCATGTTTTGTATATGGCTAATATATAAGGAGGACTTTCCATAAAAGGGAAGATAGTATCAAGAAAAAAACCAATGGCAGCCAAAAAGATTATTTTTTCCATTATTGGTATCTGAATAGACTGTTTTTTTCTAGGAAAATAGTTTGGGAATACAGCTCGGCAGGATAAAAGATTCATTTTTCATTGGGCATTTTCCTTATGGAAAACAAAGCACCTAAAGCATCCAGGCAGGATTGTAAATGGGGAACTCGAGCAAGCGTATGCATTGCCGATTCTTTAAACAAATATTGTTGAGTTAACAGCTTCTTTGCTGTGAGACGGGGAGGCCGCTCTAAAAGCCCCGCGAAAAAAAGGCTGCTTTTAGTTGAAAACAGCATTTGTTTAAAAAGTGATTCTGATTTTGAAAAATAGCATTGTGCTTTTCTGAAAGCGGGAGTAATATGTAATAGGTATAACGGAAAGGAGTTGGTATTGTTGGGTTATTCAATAGAACCTGATCCCGGAAGGCGCGTGGAAGTCGATGATCTATTAGAATTGATTGCTGCAAGAATATCAACTCTGATTGAAAGGTAGTTGGCTTCCTCATTAAAAACTGAGGAGGTTGGTAAACATGCTGGAAATTTTCAAAAGCGGTGAAGACAAGCAGCTTAAAAAAGTAAATGACATCACTAAAGGCTGCTGGGTGAACATGGTACTTCCAAGCGAAGCAGAAATCAACAAGGTCGCTGATGATACCGGGATTGCCGTCGATTTCATACGGGACGCCCTTGATGATGAGGAAAGGCCGAGGGTTGAAAGGGAGGATGGCCATGTTTATATCATTGTTGACTATCCATATATCACCCATGATGATTCAGGGTTCCCTATCTATGAAACCATTCCTGTCGGCATTGTCCTTACGGCAGGCTGCATTGTCACTGTTTCGTTAAAGGAAACACCTGTCATCAATGATTTCAAAAACAATAAAGTGAAGGAGTTCTTCACTTTCAAAAAAACAAGATTTGCTTTACAAATTCTTTACGTCATTTCTATTTATTATTTGCGTTATTTAAAACAAATCAATAAAAAAACGAATGAAATTGAGCGGGAATTGCATCAATCAATGAAAAACAAAGAACTCTATGCTTTCCTTTCTCTAGAAAAAAGCCTTGTTTACTTTACTACTTCTTTGAAATCAAACAAGGTTGTTCTTGATAAAATCATGCGCTTTAATTACTTGAAGATGTATGAGGAGGACAAGGATCTGCTAGAGGACGTCATCATTGAAAATACCCAGGCCATTGAAATGGCCGAAACGTACAGTTCCATTCTAAGTGGGATGATGGATGCATTCGCTTCGATCATTTCAAACAATTTGAACATTGTTATGAAGTTTTTAACTTCGATTACGATCATCCTATCCTTTCCGACGATGGTAGCTAGTTTCTTTGGAATGAATGTCGACCTGCCATTCCAGCATCATCCCCAGGCATTTTTCTTTGCACTGAGTCTCGCATTGCTCCTTGCCGGATTGACTGCCCTGATTTTTTGGAAAAAGAAATACTTCTAATACTGATTCAAGCTTGGACCCTTGCAGTCCGAGCTTTTTTTAGTCTAAAAACTCCCTGTATTTAATATATATTTCATAAGCGACATGATTAGGGTGATAGTATGGGATCCTTCGTTACAGGTATCTATAGAAAAATGCTCGTAAGCCTAATGGCCATTTTTTTTACTTTTTGTATTTTTATGCTTGCTGGATTGATTTCCGCTTCTCCTGTATCGTTTTTTAAGTTTAAGGTAAATGGGGAGATAGGAGCCGAGGTCTTTCTAAGAATCATTAATTATGAACATCCCTTGATTGGACATGCTTTCAGAAGCTCAGCGAGTGAATTTTCGTTATTTTCAACAGGATTCGAGCTTCTCACGAATATCGAAATGAATGATTTAAGGAGCCTGGTACGGAGCGAGATTCCGGGTTTCATGGCTTATGATTCCCATTTCCTTGTTGCGGAAAAAGGTGTTAATTTCACTGACATACCGGTTGAATCAGCGCCGCCACTGGATGTATTGCTGCAAGAAAGAAATATGGCCGCAAAAGAACTGGAAGAACTGAATAAAGATTCTGGCCCGCCTGGCACTATACCGGCTGAAAAGACGATATTCATCTATCATACCCACAGCTGGGAATCGTACTTGCCATTACTCGGACTTGAAGGCAGCTCCAATCTGGATGCTGCGGCAGATGGGAAAACAAACATCACGATTATAGGTGAACTGCTCGGAAAGGAATTGGCTGAACGAGGAATCGGGGCTCTGGTGGATAAGACGAACATTGGCAAGGAATTGAACGAAAAGGGCTGGCAAACAGGGAAGTCCTACGAGGTATCCCGCTCGATTGTCCAGACGGCGATGGCAGGGAATTCTAATCTTGAATACTTTCTCGATTTGCATCGGGATGCAGTAAGGAAGGAGTCATCAACAGCCATAATAAACAAAAAGCCTTATGCCAAACTTGTATTTGTCATTGGTGAAGAGAATAGGAACTTCAAGCAGAATGCCAAGTTTGCCAACGAATTGCATCAAATACTTAATAAAAACTATCCGGGAATCAGCAAAGGAGTGCTTCCGAAAAAAGGGATTGGCGTTGATGGCGTTTACAACCAGGACTTATCAGCCAATTCACTTGTTGTGGAAGTGGGAGGCGTCGACAATAATATGAAGGAATTAAAAAATACAGTCGAAGCCCTGGCAGAGGCCATCAGTCAAGTTTCCAGGAAGGCGGAGGAGGTAAATGGCTGACGAAAAGTACCTTTGGCTTATCTGGATGACGGCAACAACAATCATTTCCTATTTTTCCTTTCCAATATCGATTACAGCCTCGCTTTTTTTCGCTGGCCTGCTCACAGTTTGCAAATGCCTTGTCGACGAGTTTTTTTTGATGAATGGGAAGGGAGATTGAAAGAGGCTGTCCCAAAAGCTCAAAGTAATGACCTTTCGGGACAGCTTCTTATTTAAACCAGCCCTTTTTCCGGAACCATAAAAACATTGAGATGCCAATGATGAACATAACTGACAAAGCCCCAAAATATCCGAAGTGCCAACGGAGCTCAGGCATATTTTCGAAGTTCATTCCATAAATTCCTGCAATGAAAGTAAGTGGCATGAATATGGTCGTGATTACGGTAAGAACCTTCATTACCCTGTTGGTTTCATGTGAATTCATTGAAAGGTAACTGTCCCTGATGTCAGCAGTGAGTTCCCTGCTTGCCTCTGCCATCTCCGAAAGCTTAAGCAAATGATCGTGAATATCAGCAAAATATTCTTTTCTTGCCAGAATACCGGACAGTCTGTGCGAATTGATCATCCGGTAAACAAGATCCCTCATCGGAGTGATTGTATGCCTTAATGAAAGCAAGTCATGCCTGGTATCAAAAAGATCCTCCAGCAGAGCCTCCATGGAACGTCCGCTTGAGTTTTCATCGATCTCATTTAATATATCCTCGATTTTATAAATGAGCGGAAAGTAATTATCGACAATTTTATCAAGGACATGATAAAGGACGAGCGATGGATCCCACTCTGCAGGCGACTTTGCCAGTTCGAGACGTTTCCACACATCATCGATTTCCTGGTTCGCATGATGATGGAAGGTGACAATATAACAGCTGCCAAGGAATAAATCGACTTCCTCTTTTTGCAGTGAATGAGGGTTAAGAGAATGAGCTACAAAAAAATGATAATCATCGTAATAATCGAGCTTGGGACGCTGCAGGGTATGGATGCAATCCTCAATCGACAAAGGATGGAACTCCAGCGGTTCTTTCAAATATCTCAATTCCTCATCGCTTGGGGAAGTGAAATCAATCCAATACCAGCGAAAATCTCCTGCCATCAAGGTTCTGATGGCCAAATCCAACTTTAAATCTCCAGACTGTGTAACAGCGATTGTCCTTATCATATAATCTCCCTGTAAGCTTTTATATTTTTTTTAAGAACGATTGGTTAAGGCTTAATGCATAAATGTTTGAGCGACCGAATCGGGCTGACGTCATTTTTATATTGGCTAATATAATCATAGTCAATGCAAGGGGATCTTAAAAGAAATTAAGCAATATTGCTTTGCTTTAAGTCAGGAAATGAGATGATAGAGAATGAGCAACCAAAGGGATTAAAATAGGGATATTGAGGATCATCTATCCATAGATCTTGATGCCAGAACAGGAAAAACAGCGAGGCTGGAAATGATAGGAAATGGGCAGCTGGATAGGGAGTCGTCCGCTTTCCAAACTAAAAAAAGATGTCATGATAACGCAGGCAACTAGCTGTCCAATGAACAAAATAAGACATCCATTAAAATCAATTCCAACAATATAATTTTAGATAAAACAAATTACACACAGGAGGAAAGGAGACCAATATGCTTCATCATATCGAGATAAATGTTTCGGATTTGAAAAGGTCAATTCAATTTTGGCAGTGGTTTTTAACGGACTTGGGTTACGAGGTGTATCAGCAATGGGAAAGGGGTATCAGCTGGCGATTCCGGGATACTTATATCGTCTTTGTACAAACCGACAATAGACACCTTGTGGCAGGCTATCATCGATCAAGAATCGGACTGAATCATCTTGCCTTCCATGCCAGGTCAAGAAAACATGTAGATGAAATGACCGAAAAACTCAAATCCAAAGGAATCAATATCCTTTATGAAGACCGCCATCCTTATGCAGGAGGGGAGGGGCATTACGCCGTTTTTTTTGAAGACCCGGACAGGATAAAGGTGGAACTTGCGGCCTCATCATCTGGTCATTAAATCCAGGCACCCAAGTGTATATTTCCGGATTGGGGGAATAAGAATTTTATTCTCATAAAACAGGAGGCACTTGAAAGGATTATGGCAGAAGCGTTCATAGGAATTATCATCTCAGCGATGGCCACCGGAATAGGGGCACTTCCGGTTTTGTTTTTGAATGAAGTCTCATCCAAAGTGAAAGCGACCCTTCTCGGATATGCTTCCGGAATCATGATGGCGGCTACGACATTCAGCTTGATTCCTGAGGCTTTGAAATCATCCGATATTTTCGCGATTGCAATAGGTATGCTGCTTGGAACCTATGTATTGAACAGGATCAATTCAAGAACAGAACACCTAGGTAAAGAGGATACAAAGTTCCTTTCTGGCATCGACAAAAGAACCCTCCTTATTATTGTAGCCATTACACTTCATAATTTACCAGAAGGTTTGTCAGTAGGAGTCAGCTATGGAGCAAGCCAGGAAAAGCTAGGAGCAATCATTGCTTTTGCCATCGGCCTGCAAAATGCGCCTGAAGGCTTCCTTGTAGCGATTTACTTGATCAATCAGGAAATTTCAAAGCTGCAGGCATTATTGATTGCGACTTTTACAGGGGCGGTTGAGATCCTTACAGGAGTGCTCGGTTATTTTCTCGCATCAAAAATAGACGGGTTAGTCCCTTATGGCTTAAGCTTTGCAGCAGGTGCTATGTTGTTCGTCATTTATAAAGAATTGATCCCGGAAAGCCAGGAAGACAATTTTGTGAATTTCCCTACCTATTCGTTTGTGCTCGGTTTGATTTCCATGTTATATTTGACACTTCATTTTGGATAAGGCTGGAATCATGGTAATGCAAAGTTTGTCCGGCCATCCGGAAGGGATTATATAATTTTGAAAGGCAATGTTAAAGACCAGTGTTGATTTTTGAAGACCTGTTGGTTGGAGCGGAAGGCACTTTGATTCGAGCGGGAGTACAGCAGAGGAGACCCTGGAGACGCAAAACGACGAGGAGGCTCCCGGGCACGCCCTTGGGAAGCCGCCGACTTTGCCGCGTCCTGCGGCAAAGTCGGCACTAGGACTTCCTGTCCATCGAAGTTCCTGGAGTGGAAATCCACAATCAAATTTAACATAGCCTCTTTAAAAAAATGCTTAAAGAAACTTTTTAGGGTAAATACAAAAGGAATTTGTTATTCTGATAATGTACCTAAAAAGGAGGAAGCTTAAATGGGTGAATGCAGGATCGACCATAGTCTTGAAGACGTAAAACAAAAATATGAGACTCAAAAAGAACATCTTCCTGAAGAGATGAAGCCGTTATTTGACCGCTTTTTTGCTGAGGATCATACGCAGGATCTCCTTAACGAAATGTTCCATTTGCTGAAAAAATACGATTTAGCGACAGAAGAAGAGAAAAATGAACGGAACAACAAATTGAATCTCGTACTAAAAAATGTGTGAGAAGGCCGGAAAAGGAGCGATATGCTCCTTTTTTGTTTTTAGGGATGAAGGGGATGGAGAATGATTAATTTCCTGATATCCCTATTGACAATGTCCATTGCGCGTGGTGAAACCAGGAGTATTTCAAATCTCGCCTTTCGATTTTTAGATTCATCCTTCATTGAAATATCTTATTGCCACTTGATATCAGAAAGAGTAAAATAAGATGGATATTTCGATATCCAAAATAAATTCGCCAATCCAAAGGAAGAGGGATTTATGCAAAAACCTTCCGAAGTCCTGCAATGGAACGAAAGGAACAGTGTCATAAACGGTGTTGCTTCCACCGTTGTCTTAAGCATGAGCAATAATTACTTTGCGTTATTTGCAATCAGTGTCCTTGGTGCCACGAATTATCAGGTCGGACTGATCAGTTCACTTCCGCAAATTGTCGGGATGTTCGCTATGATTATCGGAACATTTATCATGGCTGGTCTCAAGGAAAAGAAGAAATTTACCAGTTATTCGATTCTATTCACTCGAATCTTCCTATTAGGGATGTTCATTGTTGTTTACCTGCCTCCGGAATTGCGGGCATGGACGTTTGTCATCCTCGTTGGCTTGATGAATTTGCCCGGTTCATTCGCGATGCTAAGCTGGCAATCATTCATTGGCGACTTGATTCCTGACAATAGAAGGAGCGGATTTTTCAGTGAACGGAACAGGATCCTGACACTTGCAGGGATGGTAACGACTTTGTTGATTGGCGTTACTTTGCAGCTTTTTGATAAATCGAATCCGCATCCTTACCAGGCATTATTCATCCTTGCCTTTGGATTTGGCATTCTGGAAGCATTCTTTTTAAATAGACATATAGAGCCCAAGAAAGAGAATAATATCGAAAAAAGGAAATTCAGCGCTGGCTGGGACGTATACCGTCATAAGCCTTTCATTTACTTTCTGATCTGTGGTTTGTTCTTCAATTTTGCTTGGCAAATGGCATGGCCGCTCTTTAATATATATAATATCAAATATGCTCATATGACCGGTTTCTGGATCAGTATCATCACTGTTGCGAACCAGATTGGACAAATCATCAGTTTCAAATGGTGGGGAAGGATGGCTGATCGGCACAGCAATGCCAAAATGCTTGCTATCACTGCAATTGGTATGGCAACAGCGCCTTTCCTGACAATGCTATCCACCAATATGATGTACCTGACGCTTGTAAACCTATCTTCGGGACTATTCGTATCTGGAACAGTTTTGCTCTTATTCAATCAACTCCTGGAAGTGACAAAAGAACGGAACCGGGGAAGCTACATCGCCCAGTATAATATTTTGCTGGCAATTGTAGGGTTCATCGCACCGCAATTAGGTGTATTCTTGCTTGAACTAAGTTCAATTGAGACAGCGATGAATATTTCATCTGTCCTCCGGGCACTGAGCGGTGCCGGATTCCTTTTATTCTTTTACTTTATGAAAAAGCAGCAGAGGCATACTCCGCAAATTGTGGTACAACGATAAAAACAGCCAGTCTATACCGGCTATTCAGACTGTCGACAAAAAGGGTCCGGAATGTACTCATTCCGGACCCTTTTTGAATTTTCTCGGTTTTAGGCATATAACAGACTTCCCCTCAGTCATTTCAACACGATTTTAGGACGACTTTTTCATGTCCAATTGGGCCTCTTTTTCAGATTCAGGGCAGTGAAAGTAAGCATCGCCAGCATGGATGATTTTTAATGTCCCCGAAAGGTTGTTCAGATGCTTCCATCTAGTGATCAAGTGATCCTGGGGAATAAGCTCCCATGCTTCCATTTCAAAGTGATTTAGAATTAGAGTGTTCCAAAAGCATCTTCATTATCTCTAGTGATATGTGTATCTATTTTAAGATAGATGGATGTTCCTGATAAACTATTAGAAAAGCCTGTTGATTGGAGTAAACGGAGCCTGAATCCTCGAAAATTCGAGCGCATTTTCTGCGTTCGTGGGTGAATTCACAAAACCTCATTCAGTATCCTCTGTTACCTCATACTCTGTTATAATCTTAACTGCTTAGAAGAAATTCAAACTGGGGTGATGAATGTGGCTAAAGCATTTGAAAAGAGAACGATTGCAAGTATGAAAGAGGAGGTTACATTTATTGGATTTGGCGCCTTGTCGATTGGGCGTGACTGGGGCATTGCCGATAAGGGACGTCCAGATGAAAAGGAAGCGGGTAAGGTACTGAACTCTGTACTTGACCTCGGTATCAATCTTGTTGATACTGCCAGCGCCTATCATCGAAGCGAGGAACGGATTGGAAAATTCATTTCAAGCCGCCGGAAGCAATATATCCTTGCATCAAAGTGCGGGGAACATAATGATGAACCGGGAACCTATTACGATTTTTCTTATAAAGCAATCCGTGAATCCATTGACCGGAGCTTGGCATTGTTAAAGACGGACACCATTGACCTGATGCAAATCCATTTTGGCCCTGATCCTGAAAAGGTAATCGCTGAAGGGGAGACAGTCAGGGCGATGAAAGAGGCCCAAAAGGAAGGGAAAATCCGTTACCTCGGTGCATCGATTGACGGGTCCCTTGCAAAAAAGTGTATTTTGTCCGGTGATTTTGACGTAATGCAAATGGAATACCATTTATTGAACCAGGAAAACGAAGAGAACATAAAGCTATGCAATGAACAAGGATTGGGAGTGTTCATCCGGACTGGCCTTGGACGGGGCCTGCTGACTTCAAGAGCATTGCAAGCAGAGCTGAAGCCTGCAAAACTTAAAAAAATGCTTGAACTCGTCAATAATGATGGCGACGTTCTCACGTCTCTTGCCTTGAACTTCCTTCATGAAAACAAAGGCATCAGTTCCGTATTGATCGGCACAAAAAATATCAAGCATTTGGAAAAAAACATTGAGCTGCTCGAAAAACAATTCGATCCAAATTTGTTGAAGAAAGCAATCGAAATCGGCAAAGAGTAATGCATTTTCCCGGCTTGTAGTAACAGCCGGGATTTTTAGTGTGGATATGACCAAAAAGCATTTTTGATATTAGGCTTCTTTAGTAGGTTGCAAGAGCGGATTTTTGCAAAGGTTTGAAATTGAAAATTTCTTGAAGGTGAGAATGTCTATATAAAACAGCTTCGCGGGCAGTAAGAAACGTAATGAAAAGTTTATAGAGGTATGATGAACTAAAGCATCGAATAAGATTATTGTAAAATGAAAATGGACAGGTTGTGAACCTTATGAATTTATTCCTTTATTTCACTTGCGCCTATCTAGTTGGCAGTCTGATGGCAGGTTATTTTGTTGTAAAATATTTAGGCAAAAAGGATCTTCGCCTGGAAGGCAGCGGGAATGTTGGCGCTAGGAATGCAGGAAGGGTGCATGGAAAAGCTTCCTTTATCCTGACCTTTCTTGGAGATGCGATGAAAGGAGCGTTTATAGTGTTAGCGGGAAAATATATCGGTTTTACTCCAGAAATAATCTTGACTGGATTGGCCTTCACGATTTTCGGCCATTTAAAACCGATTACCCTGAACTTTAAAGGAGGGATGGGGATCTCCACCTTCATAGGCGGGATGATTGCTTTCGATCCATCTCTAGCTGCGGTGATTGCAATCACTTTTATCGTTCTATATCCCTTCCTTAAAAGTTTCACCTTCGCTGGATTGGGCTCTTTCCTCGCGATTCCTTTTGCTCTTTACCTTAAAGGAGCCTCTCCTTTGATTTTGATGATAACAGTCTTTTTTATCATGATTATCCTATTTGTCCATCGCATGGATATAAAGCAACGATTGGACATAAGAGCGGCAAGAAAATAATTATTTTTTACACAGATGGGACAAAGGCGGACAAACAATTTCCAGTCATGAATATTGTATAGTAAGATAGTACATTTACTGGAAAGGAAAGATTTAAATGGTAAACTGGAGCGTGAGATTAAAGAATAAAACCTGGGTACTGGCCTTTCTTTCACAAGTTATGATTGTTGCCCAGATCATATTGGAGGGTCTGAATGCAATCGGTTTGACTTCCTACCAGCTGACAGCTCAGATCCAAAATGACGTCCTGTTGTTCGCTAATGGCGTTTTTGTAGTCCTATCCATGCTTGGTATCATCCAGGATCCGACTACGAAAGGATTGGGGGACAGTGATCGAGCTCTTCGTTATAAGGAACCTGTATAATGAGGGAATGTTTGATGGTCATACATTTTGAGGTAAAGAATTGAATAGGATACATTATCCATTGAAGGGAGAACCTCGGAATGCTGAAGCTCATCACCGTTTCCATTATAGCTTTTATTTGCCTTTTGGTTTTAATAGAGGAGGCCAGCCTGTTTATCTGGCGAAGGTACTTAAGCAATCACAAAGAAGCTGGTGAACCAAAGATGGAAAGATTGAAATCGTTGTACTTGAATCATTTTAAAAAAAAGCAGAAGGAACCCTTCGCTGACTGAGGGGTTCTTTTTTTTACTATAATTTTCTCCCTGTTTTTATTGAAATTAAATTTAGATTAACTTAAGATGGAAGAAGATGATTCAGAAAATTTAGAAATGTATTAAGGAGTCGATTTTTATGAAGAGAACTATCCCTGAATATTGGTGGAATAATCTGAGAATACCGGCCATAGCGGCCCCGATGTTCCTCGTCTCAGGGCCTGATCTTGTATCTGCCTGCTGTTTGAATGGGGTGATAGGCTCATTCCCGGCACCGAACGCAAGGCCGATCGAGGTACTCGATGAGTGGATGGGAAGACTGAACAAAAGCTTAAAGGAAGCAAAAGAAAAAGAGCCAGATCGCAAAATCGCACCTTGGGCGATGAATATGGTAGTCCACAGTACATATAGCCGGTTGGATCAAGAATTGGAATTGCTGGAAAAACACCAGCCACAGCTTGTCATTACTTCATTGGGAAGTCCCAAAAGGGTAGTTGATATTGTCCATGGATATGGCGGCCTTGTTTTTTCGGATGTTAGCGATGTGAAATTCGCAAAAAAAGCGGTGGAAGCTGGTATAGATGGCCTCATTCTTGTCGCCAATGGAGCCGGGGGACATGCCGGAGAGCTTAACAGCTTAGCATTTGTTGAGTCAGTAAGGACTTTTTGGGATGGAATCATTGTCCTCGCCGGTTCGATATCGACTGGGAAAGGAATTCTTGCGGCACAGGCGGCAGGAGCAGACCTCTCCTATATGGGAACAAGATTCATTGTTGCAACAGAAAGCATGGCAAGGGAAGAGTACAGGCAGATGGTTGTTGATGCTGACCAGGATGATTTGATATTGACCGATGCATTTTCCGGGGTCAAAGCAAACATGCTGAAACCAAGCATCATCAAAGCAGGGCTTGACCCTGAGCAACTTGTGAAAAAAGATAATATCAATTTTGATGGAATGCAAAAAGAAACAAACGCGAAAGCCTGGAAGGATATTTGGTCTGCTGGACAGGGGGTTGGGGCTATAAATAAAATTGAACCTGCAGCAGACATTATCAGCCAACTGGAAAAGGAATACCAGGAAGCCCTTTCTTCTGTAAACCAGAAAGCAAAAATGCTAAATTCCAGTGTATTAAATACTGAGGCTTAGTCAAATGGTTGAACGATCCAGTCCGCTGTGATGGTTGATGGTTTGGATTAAAGATTCAGAGGCATTCCACCATTGTTAAGTTTTCATTGTTTGCCTGGGAATCCAAAGGAGACTGATAACAATGCAATCAAAAATCGCTGAATTGCTAAGAACAGTCAAAGATTCCGGCGCACATATATTTTACTCGTTCAGTGATGAAGAAAAGTATATCCATAATGCGTTGACGTATCTGACGGTCGCCATTGAACAGGGAAATCATATCATGCTCATCGAGAATGACCGGTTGATGCCGCTTATCGAAAAAAGTTTCCCTTCAACGTTCGGAAAGGAGCACATAGAGCGGATTCATAAAATGAATAATTATGATTTCTATTGTTATCGCAGGAATTTCAATAAGGATACGGTTTTAAGCTACCTAAAAGAGATGATCGCACCTTATCTGGAAAATAATATCCAAATTCTCACTTGGGCACATGTCGAATGGCGGGATCAAGAAGATATCTTCAGAACGATTGGTAAATATGAAAAAGAAGTGGAAAATTTGCTCCGACAAACAAACCTGATCAACATTTGCAGCTATGATTCAAATAGGATACCTGACTCTTTAATGGAAGCATTGATGGACAGCCATGATTATTTTATGACTGATGATTCCCTCAAGAAAATTTAAGGTAACTTTTATGCATTCCAGCAATCCCTTGCTGCCTTGAAAGTAGTGCTGCGAATTAAGGCTCTGCCTCCTTGTCAGAAGTCAGTGGGATTACTCAAAGCAGGAGCCATTTGATTACTAAGGGATATAACCTTTTGATTTTCCTGAACTCATAGCGAAAAATCCATATAGGAGAAAGGAATGGATAAAACGATTCTTCGTTATAGCTGAGAAAAGTATCCTTTTTGCAGTTTAAAAAGTTTTTTGCTGGCAATAATAAACACGCAAGGTTAAATTGCAATTTTTTTAAATCGCTAGGAGGCAACAATAGTGGAACGTGGTAGAGTAAAATGGTTTAACAGTGAAAAAGGCTTTGGATTCATTGAACGAGAGGATGGAGATGATGTTTTTGTCCATTTCTCAGCAATCCAGGGTGAAGGCTACAAGTCTTTAGACGAGGGACAGGAAGTTACTTTTGATGTTGAGGAAGGCCAACGCGGCCCACAAGCATCAAACGTACAGAAACTCTAACTAAGGATGACAAAACAGACTCGCTTCTCCGAGTCTGTTTTTTTGTGAAAGAACTTTTTAGAATCCGAAAAGAGAACTGATGATCTTCCATTTCTTTAATTTAGCCTCAGGCGGGAACTCCCTGCCTTTTTCTATATTTTGCAGCGGTTCCTTATGAACTGCTACCTCTTCCATTCCCATGATCACTTCGTTAAGCCTTGATACCTCATTGTGCAGGTCCTCTATCTCCCTCCGATGCTGTAAAATCTGGTAGGAGACAACGTCATCCGCTTTCCCGTTAACCTTTTTCTCAAGCTCCTCGATTCGTTGGATAACCTTCTGGAAATTCAGATCGTTTGCACCAGTCAAAACTGCAGCCTGCCTGGACTTCTTGCCTTTGAGCTTTAAATCCTGCAATAACACCCCGTTATTCAATTGGTTTTGGATGTCTTTTAAAATCTCGATGCTCTCTTCCGAAAATTGATAATGCCCCAATTCTGTCCGGTCCATTTGAAGGTTTGCCTGTTTCACCCATCGCTGGATTGTGCTGGGTGAAACGCCAAGCATCTTGGCTACTGTGCCAGTGTTCATTCATGATCCCTCCTTGTGAAGGAAAGACTTCTCCGTTGCAACCCTGAATCCTCCAAGCCTGACAAAACTAGTTTCTATTCGTCAAAGAAAGTGGATTTCATGCAATTTTTTTCGTCTGGACTTTAGAAAAGTTATATCCTATTATGGAAAACAAAGGTAAAATTAAAGGGGGAAAACGCCATAGGCTAACGAAATAGTTTTCGATTCATCTTCGGTAACTCAAGTGGGTAAGACACAGCGGCTCGGACGCCATTCCATCTTCAGACTGACTGGCGAACCAAGCCGATCTATGGATATCTGATGCATGGGACATACCTGGATATTGACATTTTTTAACACGACGCGCGTATTTCCAAAGGAAATCATTCACTTTCAAGAACAAGTTTACCGAAATGTTTTTAAATAAATGGGTAAGGGTGCAAAAATCATGAAGCTGAAACAGTTGAGACTAAGAAAACCTGTCATCTTGTTCATTATTTTGGGGGCGATCTACATTAGTTTCCTGCAATACAAAATGGTTCATCATGGTAATATAAAACCTGAGCCGAATGCTGATTTCCTCATTGTCCTTGGCGCCAGGGTTAAGGGGACCGTTCCTTCACTTGCATTGAAATACCGTATCGATTACGCTGCTGAATATTTAAAAGCAAATAAGAGAACCATCGCAATCGCTTCAGGAGGAAAAGGACCAGGCGAAGAAATCAGTGAAGCAGAATCGATAAAAAGGGAATTGGTGGCTCAAGGAATTGAGGAAACGAGAATCTTATTGGAGGATCAATCGACAGACACCTATGAAAATATCAGGTTTTCCAGGAATCTCATTCCAGGGGAAGAAACAACTGGGTTATTGGTAACAAATGATTTTCACGTTTTCAGAGCAAAGCTGATTGCAAAGGATGAGGACCTTGAATTAGGTGGCCTGCCTGCAAAAACTCCGATCCAGGCAGTATTGAAATCATACACAAGGGAATATCTTGCATTGACCAAGTATTTTATCATCTATGCTTTTAATCAAGAGGTGAATGGATGAACGGAGTTTCTTTAATCCTTCACTCCATTGCCTGGTCGACGATCATCATTCTGGCGTGGAAACAATCTCGAAAGCAGCAAGATAAACCGGTCATTTGGAAAATGATCGCAGTCCTTTTGGTTGGCCTCTTCTCTTTTTCAATCCCTTTAATACTATTGGATACGCATGAAAATTTAGCCATCCTTCCTCTCGGAGTATGGGTATTGTTCATCTTATATTCAAGAAGGAACAGGAGCAAAAGCTGGAGCAAGTATCGTAAGTTCGCGTGGCTTGGTTTCATGGTATATCGAAGGTTTGGAAAATCAATCCGGAGGAACCTGCGGAACATTTCATTTTTTGGAACATCCATGCAGATAATGACTTGGAGTCATTGAATTTTTATTTATTGAGAGATGGAGGATATTCTGTTAACGAGGGAAACACAACATATCAGCCAATAATCCAGCTTTAGTACAAAGGCATGGTTGATAACAGACCATCCTGTGGATTTACGAAAATTTCAAAAGAATGGCGTGCAAGGGATATCAATATCAATTAATACCTCTCCGTTATTAATTGATACCTTCCATCATCAACTATTCAATACGGCTGGGGTTCCTTTGACAGAAATGGTTCGAATAAGTATCCATCGTATCCTGATGTAAGCGGTTATGGGGAATGAGGCGCATTACTGAATACCTTATCTTCATCTAAACTCCAGACTTGGATTGAGCTTTGGCGGTGAACAATCATAAAAGCTGAATGGTAAAGAGTCACCCAGATTCGCTCGCTTTTAAATAAGTAATAAAAACAAAATAAGAGTCCCACAAAATAGTTTTTCTATTTGGGTTGAAACTTTTCAAACGAAAAAATCGTATTATTTTACGAGTTCCCAATTTGAGAGACTCATAAAGATCCGAATGCAGATTGTGGTAGTTAACAGACAACAAAATGAGGAGTTTAAGGTTTATAGGAGGTAAACAATCATTTGGGTAGCAGTAATATATTCCAAGCTGCCATGTTTCGCAGCTTAGACAAGAGGAAACCCTGCTGAACGTCATTAATGGCTGCTGCATCATGAGAGAGAGGTATGAATGTAAAATTGATGCCAGATTGATATTTTGTTATGATACGAGCAGCAAGGAACTATCTTATTAAGCAAAGGAGAAGCATGCGTGATGTTTAAAAGTTTAATGAAATTCACAGTGATTTTTGCCGTTGTTTCGCTAACGATTGGTTTCCATTCTGCCGCGATGGCTTCGACAGGCAATGATGAGGATAGCATCAACGAAAAATTCGGCCTGCCGATCGTAGTATATGGAGAGGCATTATCTTCTAGCCAAAAAGATGAGGTTCGAAAATTGCTGGAAGTCGATGATCCTTCAAAGGTAAAGGAAATCATCGTTACAGGTAAAGATCTTGTCACTTATATTGATGGAGATGCCCATTCAAATATGTATTCCTCAGCAAAAATAACCAGAAAGGACACTGGAGAAGGACTTGTCATCAATCAGGTCACTCCCGAGAACATAACAGAAGTGACGGATGAAATGTATGCCAATGCACTGCTTACAGCAGGAATCGAGAATGCAGTCGTGGATGTTGCTTCGCCTGTGAAGGTCAGCGGCCATTCTGCTTTGGTCGGTATTTACAAGGCATATGATGAAGGAAAAGGTACATCGCTGAACAAAGATCGGACGGAGGTTGCCAACCAGGAGTTGAATTTGGCGACGGACCTTGCGAAAAAGGAAGGCCTGGATAAAGAGAAAGTCAGTGAGCTACTGACTGAAATCAAGAAAGAAATTGCGGAACAAAACCCTGCAACTAAAGAAGAAATCGAGCAAATCATTGACGATAAGCTTAAGACACTCGAAATCAAATTGAGTCCAGAGGATCGCCAGCTTTTGATTGACCTTTTCAATAGGATGCGCGACCTGAATATCAATTTTGAAAATGTCCAATCGCAGCTCGAAGACCTATCGAATGACATCCAAAAAAGAATTAAAGAAACTGTTGGCGATAAAGGTTTCTTAGAGTCAGTTTCAAATTTTTTCAAGGAACTGATAGAAACCATTAAAAGCATTTTTTCCTGAGCAGAGGCAATGACTCTGCTTTTTTGATTCATTTCTTTTAGACTAGAAGGTTGTTGCCGAAGGCAATGGGAAATTCAAAAACAACAAGATTTCCTTGAAGAATAAAAAGTTGGGAACAGAGGGAGGTTCATGATGATCATTCGAAAGGCATATGAAAAAGACGCTGAAAATCTAGCTATTTTAATCAGAGAAGTAGAGTCAACATCGAACAATATGCTCTATGGCCCGGGAGAAAGACCATTCAATCCAGAAAACCAGCGTCAAATGATCCGGAATTTCAAGGAGGATAGACATTCGGCTATTTTCCTGGCAGCAGAGGGACAGCAATTAATAGGCTATCTACTTGCCAAAGGAAACAATGCACCGCGCAATCAGCATTCATGTTACATAGTAGTGGGGGTATCAGAAAATCATAGAGGAAAGGGAGTCGGTACCAAACTTTTTATGGAACTCCTTGATTGGGCAACTGAACAGGGAATCCATAGACTCGAACTGACTGTTCTTGCTTCCAATGATGCAGGAATAGCTCTTTATGAAAAAATCGGGTTCAAAATCGAAGGGACCAAGATCGATTCGTTACTAATTGACGGACGCTACATGGACGAATATTATATGTCTTTGATTTTGCCAAGAACATGAAACGGAAATCTTCTGTAAAAGACAGCACGCCATGAAGCGTGCTGTCATACTTGGTTTAAATTGTCCCATTCTTCACGCAGCAAACCCATTTTTACAGAATCATAATATTTTCCGTTATAGAGACGGCACTTTCTGATTCTCGCTTCTTCTACCATTCCTAGTTTTCTTCCTACCGAAATCATCCTTGAATTGCCTGACCAAGTGGTAAAACCGATTCGATGGATCGGGAAGGTTTCAAATAGGTGCTTGATCCATACCTTCAGGGCATCTGTTCCATACCCGCCATTCCAATATTCAGGTAGGTAAATGACAATGCCAACTTCCAGCCATTTAGAAGTTTCATGTTCCCAATAGTAGGTCACCATCCCAATGATCTGTTCATTGGTTTTAATTAAATACTTGCGATTATATCCCCGCTGGATCATGTTTTTCATTTGTTCCTTGAATTTATCCAAGGCTACTTTTTTCAAGGGGAAGTAGGGAGAGTCCCACTTTTTCCATTCAGGATGTTCATCTTTGTATATAAGTTCCCACCAGGCATCCAGGTCTTCTTCCCTTATCTTGGCCAATGTTACTAAATCACCTGGCAATGTAGACGGCGATTCCATTTTCGTACCTCCTTAGTTGGTTTAGGAGAATACCTAACTTATTCTCTATATGTCCATTATATCCTGCATGAATAAGAATGGAAAAAAGACATAAAAAAAAGACGCTTCTTGTTGCGTCTTTTAGTTCATCGCTTCATCATCTATGAAATCATCTTTTTTAACAGCGAAAAAATTCAATCCAGCCGCGATTGCGAAAGCCCCTCCGAGTAATGCGAAAGTCGTAATCATTATGTAATCGCTCCTGTCATAATTTGTTTGTTAATTACATCATTCCCGTTAAGAATAGAGTTAAAACCACTTATCATCAAAAAGGCCAATTTCTACTCTGGATAGAGTTGTAACATACGTATGAGATTTTGGGTATGGAAGCAGTTTTTTCCTGTAGTATATCCTCTGGGATGCCATGTTTTTGTTGAAGAAGGAACGGATCGTCGTTTAATCTCCAGCATGGCAGCTTGAGAAGGCACATATGCGGGAATGCTATGAAGTGTTGTTGGTTAAAATTTATATTATACTAATCTTACTCAATAGACATGCAACGATAGCATGCGAATTAAAACCAATTGAACCATAATAGGAACAAAAATAAACCTATATCCTTTATAATTCCAGGCACTAGGAGGATGGAAATTGGATAGTACAAAACAACTATATGAATTTTTATTGGCCCATGCCCAATACATGACAGATGCCTGGCTCCAACTCCGTGAAGATGATGGATCTATTTATAATATTAACGCCCCAAGGCATGTGGTAAATGAACTTATAGAACACAGAACCAGGAATTAATTAAAATAGTTTCAAAGTCATTGGTTGACGAGACGGATTACACCCGGTGGGCATCGGAAGTCGGAGCAATGCGGGCCAAATCACATACACAACTGTCGAATATGTTAAAGAATTTCAAGAATTTCAGGTCTGTTTTTATGAATTATATCATCAAGTTTGCTGAAGAAAACAGATCTTCACCAGGTGATATTGGAAATTGGATCAAGCGGATTACCGATTACCTATACATTCGACCATATAATCGAACTTACATCAATCCAATTCCAAAGGGTCCATAAAGAGTATTTGGAATCCCAGCGGGAAATGGTACTCGAATTAAGCAGCCCGGTTATTCCGATTTTCTCAGGAATCGGAATTCTTCCGCTGGTTGGATCTATCGATACCTACAGAGCAAAAGTCATCAGGGAAAAAGCATGGGAACAATCCTCCAAACTTAACCTTCAATACCTGATCATCGATCTTTCAGGCGTCCCGATTGTCGATACAATGGTTGCCAATGAACTTTTCCAGGTTTTTAAAGCCCTTTCTTTGTTAGAGATTCATTCTTCGTTGACAGGCATCAGCCCGGCCATTGCGCAGACTTCAGTCCAATTGGGGCTCGACTTCAGCAAAATACCAACTTATGCAAACCTGAACCAGGCATTGACAAAGATAAAAGACCGCTAAAATTGCAGCAAAAGAGGACAATTTGTCCTCTTTTTTTAGGGGAGAACTACGATGGAGCTAAGAGCTTGTCCAATGACAAAAGAGCTTGCCGAGGACATACTGTGTTGGGAATATCCGCCCCCTTATGACTTGTATAACAATGAATATACAGAGGATGCTTTAAAAGAACTGATGGAAAATCTCTACGAAGCAATCCTGGACGGGAACGGAACATTAACTGGTTTTTATTGCCTTGGCGACGCTGCAATAGTACCTGCGGGGATAACGCTGGGACTTTACAGAGAACCTGCTGTTGACATAGGAATAGGAATGAATCCTGCGTTAACAGGTAAGGGGAACAGGAAAATCTTTTTCTCCTTTATCCTCGATGTGGTAATGAAAACTTTTTTGCGGACAGCTTTCCGGCTTACTGCTGCTGCATTCAATGAAAGGGCGATTAAATTGTATATGAATGCTGGATTTCAAAAAGCTGACGTATTTAATCATGATGGGGAAACGTTCATTATCATGTTAAAGTATTAGAATGTTATAACTTCATTGTATTATTGCAAGTGGGGACTTTTTGATAAAAAGTAATGAAATAATTTGAAAATGTTAAATTATCCCTATATAATGTAAAATGCTGTGAGATAATTTTGCAGTGATAGATAGAGTAAGAAAGGGAGAAGAGAGATGAAAAAAAGATGGATCTTACTTACAGCTTTGATGATGGCCATCGGTCTTACGGCCTGTTCCGGTCAGAAAGAAGCTGAGCCAGAGAAGAAAGAAACAGAAGAAGCAGGGAAAGAAGCTGCCTCCAATCCAAAGAAAGCCATGTATAAATTTTATATGAGCCTTGTCAATGGCATTAATGAAGCAGACGCGGATCTTAATGCGTATCTATCAGAAGAACAGCCGACAGCTGAAATGAAAACAGCTGCCAGCGAATCAGCATCAGCAGTTGCTTCCAAGGTTGAAAGCCTTGAAATCCCAACAGAATTAAAAGATCAAAAAGCCGACCTTGAAGCAGCATTGAAGGACATCGCTGGTTCTTATAAGGCGAAAGCAGAGGAGCTTAAGAAAGACACTCCTTCAATGGAAGCAGCGGACGCAACCTTTACACAGGGTGAGGAAAAGCTTGGGACAGCATTTGAAAGTATTGATATGAAAAAACCAAGTCTCGCAAAAGAAGTGAATTAAAAGAAAAGCTGTGCCGACTAATTGGCACAGCTTTCTTATTGGTCCGATGAATTAGTTTTGTTGTGAAAATCCTTTTTGCTTCCTTTTTTCATTTTGAAATAAGTGTCCATCACAGCCCTGCCGATTTTTAAATTCGCGCGATGATCGACTTTTCCCTGATAAGCCCAGGGCACCATTACAGCCATCGCTACTTCGGGGTTATTTGAAGGGGCGTAACCGACAAGGCTCAAATTCATGGTAGAAGGGGGCATACTGTATTTATACCTCTCCGGTCCATCATAAAAAGCCTCAGCCGTCCCTGTTTTCCCCGCAGGGGAGTAGGGGGCATTCCCGAAGAAACGGTAGGCTGTTCCGCCTTCTTCCTGCATGACCTTTCTGAATCCTAAATGGACCCGGTCAAGCCATTGCTGCTGTATGCCAATTTCATTCAGTACTATAGGGGAAAAAGACTTATATACAGGTCCAAGCTGGCCGTTTTCTGTCTGCGGCTCCCTTATTTCCATGACGATCCGCGGCTGTATCCGATAGCCTCCATTCGCAATTGTTGAGATGTACTGTGCCAACTGCATGGTGGAATATGTATCATATTGGCCGATTGCTAGGTCGAGCAATTTACCAACAGGCTCATTCGGACCCTTTGCGCCCGTTTGCTCATTAGGAAGATCGATTCCTGTACGGATTCCTAGTCCAAATGAAGCGAAAGATTTCCGCATTTTATTCCAAACCTCTGGATCAAGATTAAGAGGCTGCTTGTATCGATAGACTCCTTTCCCGATTCTGATTGCTGTGTGGAACATATAGACGTTTGATGATTTTTTCAGGGCGTTGACATCATTCAAGACACCAAGATAACTATATGATTTCTTGACCGGTGTTCCTTTGATTTCGACTGGCCGATCATCGATCCATGTGGCAGAATTGATGGCTTCATATTTGTAGCCAGTAAGAACGGTGGCCCCTTTTACGACGGAACCGACGTTGAAAGTATTGCTGATGTTTCCAAGAGCATCGTCAACGAGTTCCAATCCACCGGTTTTCTTATCTTTTACAAACCGCTTTCCAGCCATCGCCAATACTTCCCCAGTGTTTGGATCCATCAATACAACATACGCCCTGTCCAATAACCCTGTACCCGAAGACCTTTTTGCTGCCCTTAATTCAGTTTCAATAATATCTTCAACTGCAATTTGAAGATCCATATCGATAGATAATACTAGGTCTTTGCCTCGTTGTCCTTTGGAGACAACCTTTTTTTCTAATAAATTTCCAGCTTTGTCGGTGATATTGACAATTTTTTCCTTTTTTCCCGAAAGGACATCCTCATACGCGGATTCCAGATAGCTTTTTCCAACCCGGTCATTTCTCATATAACCTCTCGACATGAAATAATCGATTCTATCAGCAGGAAGTCCTTCATTAGCTGTCGTGACCCTTCCCAGAACGGGCCTAAATCGATCTTTATACTTATAGTCCCTGTCCCAATCATTGGTTGCATTCACACCTGGCAATATATCAAGGTTTTCGTTTACCCGGGCGAATTCCTTGTCTGTCACACCTACGTTCTTGATGATTTGCGGCGTGAACATATACCCGCTATTCATGATGCGGAAAATGGCGAGATCTTCAAGATCCTGTTTAGAAAGGGAGGAAAGATCCTTATTGGTTATTCTTTTCAGTTGGATTTTATAAAGGTCTTTATTCTTCAGCTTTTCTTCCTTGAAAAGTTGCATCTCCTCTTGAGTCAGCAAAGCCGTTGCTTTTTCAGGGTTCTTAATGATCCAATAGTCCTTTTTGTCCCTTTCCGTTACCTTATCTGTCTTTTGCTCAATTATACTGGCGAGGTTCGCAGCAACTGCCAGCATCTCCTTTTGTGAAGCCCCCTCATTTGTATAAGTGATGGCATTGAGAGGCAGGTTATCAACTATCACCTTTAAATTACGGTCAAACATTTTTCCGCGGGGAACCGGATTATTGACCGTAACGTCCTCTTTCCTTTCGACTTCCCGCTTATAATCCTCCCCATGGACAATCTGGACAATACCAAGCCGCAAGACAAGCAGGGAAAACAACAGAAAGACGAAAAAAAATAAAACATTTATCCTTATCGAAATTTGATTTTTCTTCTTTGCCATATTTCACCTCCAAAAACCAAATGGCAAAACCATGTATTACCATTATTGTAAGGAAGGAGTCCTATGTATGTAAAGGATTATTTTGCCAACCACTGTGGAGATATCTTTTTGAATCATTCAACTCAGCAGCGGAGGAGATGCCAAGAGGGCAGGGGGAGTGCATCAGAAAATCCATGCAATATCCTCCTTGAATACTGGATTATGGTGATACAGTTTGAATTACTCGATTAATGCTATGGCAGACAAATAAAAAGAGGAATACCATAAGCGGTTTTCCCCCGCCGCTCTAGATATTCTCCTCAGGTACCGCCATGCTGTTAGGACATTCCAGGTACCTTTCTTTTTTCAACATTGATGTCTTCCGAAGAATAGAGCAAAACAACCATTTGGCCGTGAAAAGATTTTGCTCTGATCAATATTGGCTGGTTATAGATATTTTTAAAAGAAAAGTCGGGACCTTGCCAGCTGACCGTTGCATCCCGGCCAGGGGGCACATATGGAACTTGTTTGCTGTGTGAATAGCGCTCTACTATTTTCATTCCGGACCTGTCTGCCGCATTGAAAAGTGTTGAGGATACTTGGCAGATGCCGCCGCCAATGCCTTCAGAGAGTTCTCCTCTTACGATTACTGGCGCAGGTTTATATCCTTTGGAAGCAGTCCTCTTGCCAACAACTTCATTGAAGGAAAAAGTTTCGCCAGGAAATAAAACGTAATTATTGATGGCTTCCGTCGCAAGATCGATATTGTGGGAACGTTCTTTATTTCCGCTATTATAGAACGTAATATAATGACCGATTAATTTTGTGCTGATGTTGGCGATGACTTCACTGTCTACTTTTGGATAAACGGGAATCGTCGGGATCCTCAATTCAGTGGGACCATGTTCAAAGAATGCAGAAGCAAGTGACTTTTTCAATTCAGGTTTGTCAATCACATACCCGACCACTTCGGGAATGATATTTCCTCGTTCATCCAACATAGCATTTACCGGTTCTTTTTTCACTTCTAATGCAAGCTTTTCAACCATGGAATCAAGAAGCCGATGATTCATGACGGGAAAATCGAGGAAGGGAATATTGAAGTCTGAGCGATTAACCACCTTAACTTGTTCATTATCCACGTTCAGGACAATTTCATTTTCCTGAGGAATCGTTCCGTTTGCAAAAATCAATCCTATAATCAGCAGAAATTTCAATGTCTTCACCTCTCAAATTATTATGGATAAAGAAACCCTATTTAATGTTGATTATGAAATGGTTATTTTATGAAAAAGAAAAATACTCAACCGCTTTCAGCCAGGAAATTGCATTTAGGGGTAGGCTTTCTCTTTAATCGATGCCTTAAACACAATAAACTTTATCTCACTCAGAAAAGATCTTCACACACTCAGTCAATATGGCTTTAAAGACATTAAGAGTAAATAAGAGGAAAAATACGGGAAAATTTTAATTGTTAAGGCATTTCTTCATGTCATAATAAGTGTAATATTACACTTAATTAACACTTTTACAACCTTTCATGACTTCCTTGATAACCACCAATATGATTCAAACCTTCTTTATAACTTCTAATTCTTAATTTTTCTTAAGAAATTATTAAGGAAATACATACTAACTTTTTAGAATGGATTGACATATAGTTAATTTACATTCAGCTGTTCGAACGATACATAATTACCACAAAAGAGGATGGACTTCCTTATTATCGAAAGACCCACATTTGAGGTAACCAGATAATAATTTAGTGAGGAGTCCAGAATGATGCAAGGGGAGAATGAAAATGGCTTACATTGATTTTGATGAGCTGTATAACCTTTATTCGAAAAGGCTCAATTACGTTGCTTACAGCATAACCAAGGACCGTTATCTAGCAGAGGATATTGTGCAGGAAACATTTATTAAAGCATATAAGAAAATCGACACAATTGAAAATACGGAAAAAATCGGCTCCTGGCTTGCGGCGATAGCCGGACGTACGGCTATTGATTATTTGAGGGCCGAAAAAAGAAAAAAAGCGATCCCTTCTGATCAAACTTTGATGGAACAAATGTTCAGTAATGAGGACACTAGCCCTTCAATTGAAAAAGAAGTGGAAATCATCCTTTTTAAAGAGGAAATCCAGGATTTTCTCTATACGCTAACTCTAGATTATCAGCAGGTACTTGTACTTAGGGCGCAATACGGCTTAAAGGAGGAAGAAATCGCTTCCCAGTTGAATCTGAAATCCGGAACTGTGAAAACAAGGCTTCATAGGGCTAGGAAACAGCTGAGGAAAGTGATGATGCAAAAACCCTCTGCCTAAAAAGTTCTTTAAAAGGAGATAAAACATGATAAAAGTCAAAAACTTGAGCCACGATTTCGAAATTGGGAAAAAAGGAAACAAGACAATTATCCCGGTGCTTAGGGATATTACATTTGATGTGAACCAAGGAGAAATCGTAACAATAGTTGGACGGAGCGGTTCCGGGAAATCAACGTTATTGAATCTTGTAAGTGGATTTATAAGGCCAAAGGCAGGCAAGATTTATATAAACGGAATCGATACCTCGACTTTCAACGAATCAAAATTTGCTGATTTCCGTATCAGGCACTTAGGATTCATCTTTCAAAGCTTCCAATTGATACCGAGCATGACTGCTTTCCAGAATATTGAACTTCCGCTGATTCTTAAGGGGATTAGTGAAAGTGAGAGGAAAGTGATGGCGAACGACATGCTCAATAAGGTAGGGTTATCCGAATATGGCGGCCATTATCCAAGTGAGCTGTCAGGTGGCCAACAACAACGCGTAAGTATCGCTAGGGCTCTGATTGTGAATCCGCCAATAATCCTTGCAGATGAACCAACTGGCAGCCTGGATACAGAAACAGAAGAAGATTTACTGAACTTCATCATTCATTTGAATAAAGAGCTTGGCATTACTTTCCTTATCATTACACATGATGAAAAGGTCGCCAGAATCGGTCACCGGACAATCGAGTTACGTGATGGCCGTGTTTTCTGGGAGGTGCCAGCATGAAACTGAAGGATCAATTCATATTCGTCAAGCAAAATATGAAAAAGAACAGGACAAGGGTATTCATGACGATCCTTGCCACTGCAATGAGTGTAGCTTTTTTGATTGTCCTTGCATCAGTTGGATTTGGCTTACATAGATCCATCATCAAAGAAACGATGGAACGCAGGATTGTCACGGAAATTGAAGTTCATGGAAAAGAAGATGAAAAGACTGGTGAATACGTAAGGCTTACTGATAAAGATGTCAAGGTGTTTGAAAAGCTAGAGAACGTCAAGGCTGTCACCAGGAGGAAAGCGTTAGGACAAAATGGGCTGTATGAAATAGATGGTTATCAAACCAACGCAGAAACTTTGGTTGCCCACATGCCTTCAGAAGTAAAAGCAGGCATGGAATTGTCCGAGGGAAGGATACCAAATAAGGAAAACGAAGTAGTTGTCGGTTACCATTTTAGCAAGGAATTAAGATCAAAAGATGCACAGGAAGGGGATATCTATAATGAAAAAGGCGAAATAAAGGAAGAATTCCGATATAAAGGCAGTTTGCTTGGAAAAAAAATCACCTATAACGCGATAAAGCTAGAAAATGGAAAAGAGGTATACAAGCCGATAGAGGTGAAAATTGTTGGGATCCGGAAGAAACCGACAAAGGAATGGCTATTTGATAATACTGTTTTTGCCTCGGAGTCATTCTTGAAAATGATTGAGGAGTATGCTGGAACACCTCGTGGAGTGCCAGAAGATCCGAATACAAATTCTTCGTCTGACCCTGAAACTAATATAGGTGATTATGACCAGGTTAGAGTATATGCAAAAAACCTGGAAGCAGTCCAGGCGGTTACCAAGGAACTGGAAGCAAAAAAATATGGAACGTATTCTGTTGTAAACGAATTGAAGGAAATTAACATTATGTTCACGATCATAAAAGTTGGCTTGATTTTTATTGGAACGATTGCGATTATTATAGCGTCTATCGGTATTTACAACACGATGACAATGGCTATTACCGAAAGGGCTCCTGATATAGGAATCATGAAAGCAATTGGAGCAAATCCAAAAACCATCAAGAGCATTTTCCTTTTGGAAAGCAGTTATATAGGATTGGTCGGCGCAGCGATTGGAACAATTATTGCCTATGTGATCAGCTTTGTCGTAAACTTTGGTTTCCCATTGATCATTAAACAAGCATTTGGTGAAAATCCCCCGGAAGAACTAATTTTCAGCCATATTCCATTTACCCTGCCTTTGATCAGTTTCATTATCTGTTACGTTGTTACGATCATATCCGGTTACCGGCCAGCGCAACGGGCAACGAAAGTAGATGTACTCCAAGCGATGAGAAGGGAAGTATGACCAAAGAACAGAGCCGAATATGCTTTTTCTCCTTTATAGTATAGATTTTCCTTTATAGGAAGAATCTAATGTTAACTACTTTCGTATTAAGGGGGAAATCGTTTTGGCGGTCTTTTGCATACAGACATTCGAATTGAAACAGGAAAAATTCGCAGAAGGGATGAAAAATCTGCGAATGATCCAGCGTTTTAGGAATGAACGATACCAGCACCGAGTCGAATTATTATCGCCGATTTCAGGAGCTGACCATTCGTACAACCTGATAGCAATTTATGAAGGACTAGCAGAGATGGAACTGCAAAATAAAAAGATGTTCGAGGATGAAGAATACAAAAAACTAATAGGAGAATTCTTCTTGGAGAACATCGTCCAAGGCAGCATGCATACCCAGCTGTACAGAACAATGAATGAATTAAAAAGTGACACCGACCCGAAAGACAAGGATAACTGAACAATTCCACCACCGGCTCATTCAAGAGCCGGTTTTTCTTAAGCAATGGGCAGCCGATCATTGTGTTCGATATCCTCGCTGCTCTTATTTGGGACGATCCAGCTCCATCGTTCCCTTTTTTCTCATCCAAGCATCCGTTTGGGCACTATCCGGCTCCAATCGTTCCCGTTTGCCTCATGATCAGTTCCACAAATGTTTTATTCTATAAAAGAATTAGGAATTGAAAAAGGGCCGGAATGAGAGGATTCCGAACCCTTTTTCAGATAATATGCAATTGATTGCCCTAAATGTTTAATCTTTTATATATAGGGTTTTTGTTTTCTCTGTCACAAATACCTTCAAGACATCAAAAACAATTCCATAAATAAATGAAGTTAACAATACTGAAGCAAACATATCAAGAATGTAATGCTGTTTTACGAAAAGGGTAGAGATGATGATCAATGTACCCATGACTGGTACAAATAATCGATGGAATAGATGTTTATCACGGATATTTATATTCCCCAGTATAATGGCAAAAGTCGTCAAAACATGGATGCTTGGAAAAGCATTGAATGGCCGGTCGTGATTATAAATCATTTGTACCAAATCAATCAGGATTCCGCCTTCTGGCAGATCTGGACGGTGGACGGTGGTTTGGAAAAAGAAATAAATGACAAAACACACAAGCTCACCAAATACTATGACACTGAGTGTTTTTAGATAAACGCCAGTATCCTTATACCAAAAATAAAACAAATAGCCCAGTATAAATGCATACCAAATGATATAGGGCAAGATAAACACTGGCAGGAAAGGAATGGTGGCATCTATTTCAGTCGAAAGGACCACTGCATCTCGAGGGTTATCATTCAAGATTTTATATATCAGTCCAAGTACTGGCATCACCAGCAAAAATAATAAATAGGGTAAATCTTTTAATTTCGCTTTCATCGCAATCCCCTCTAACTTACTTAGTAGTGGTACTTATACCACACTGCAACCATTCTAATCGCAATCCGGAAGTAAAACTGATTCAAACGTGCTGGAACTCAACGATTTCACAACTATATAGACGAATAAAGGGGGATTTTAGTTCCAATTTCCTAATAAAAAAGAAGCCCTTCAAAATAGACAAGGCTTCTTCTCCTAAGCGTCCCAGGAGAGATTCGAACTCCCGACCTACAGTTTAGGAAACTGTTGCTCTATCCTACTGAGCTACTGAGACATAATATATATATCGCCTTATTATTTGGCGACTACGTTATTATAAAACGAATCCAAAATTTTTTCAAGCGTATTTTTAATGGAAATTATAAAAATCTGGTTTTGAACCCTCGGATTAGAGTGACTTCCACTTGTTTGTTGATATGGAATAATAAAATTTTTACAAGAAGAAAAAAAGGGATTTGCAAGGATCTTTAGCAAAGGAAATTAGGAAAGGGATTCATTTTGAATTAGGAGGACATATGGATTTCCCAATTTTAATACACAGAGGCTGATTTTAAGAGGAATCAATGAAAGTGATGCAGAGGATTTGTTTATCAACTTTTCTAACAAGAAACTGATGGCGTACTACGGTTCTGAACGAATGGAAAACCTCGAGGAGGCACGCGGTCTCATTCATGCTTTCAAAGATAATTTCAATGAAGAAAAGGGAGTCAGATGGGGAATTCAATTAAAAGGCGATCGCAGGTTGATTGGGACCATTGGTTTCCATGCGTGGTCAACAAAACACAAGAGAGCGGAAATAGGCTATGAACTTCATCCGGATTTCTGGGGGAGGGGTTACGCGAGAGAGGCGGCTGAAGCTGCGTTGGCATATGCGTTTGCAAAAATGGGACTTGAAAGAATGGGCGCAGTCGTATTCTTTGAAAACAATTCTTCTTATCGGATATTGGAAAATATCGGTTTCAAAAGGGAGGGGATTTTAAGAAAATCTATCATCCAGCATGGAGTTTCGTACGACACTTAGATCTATTCATATATAAAAGAGGAAAGATGATGTTGCATCTTTCCTTTTTCCGTTAGTGGATATTTTGTTTCTTGAACCTTCCGCCGCGCACTTCGGCGATATTGCCAACGGCTAGGAACGCAGAATCATCCAGTTCCTCAACAATGGACTTTAATTTAGCCTCCTCCAGCCGGGTAATGACGCAAAAGATCACTTTCTTTCCTTCGCCAGTAAACGCTCCCTCGCCATTTAAATATGTGACCCCACGGCCTAGCCGGGCCAGTATGGCATCCCCTATCTCTTTGTGCTGATCACTGATAATCCAAGCCGCCTTGGATTCATCAAGACCTGTTATAACGATATCGATTGTTTTGAAGGCGATAAAATAGGCAAGCAATGAATACATGGCCCGATCCCAGCCGAATACAAAACCAGCAACCCCGAAAATGAAAATATTGAAAAACATGATTATTTCACCGACAGAGAATGGAAGCTTCCGATTAGCAAGTATCGCCAAGATTTCAGTCCCATCCAGAGAGCCTCCATAACGGATGACCATACCGACTCCAGTTCCCAGTATGATTCCGCCAAAAACAGTCGCAAGCAGCAAATCATCTGTTAACATTGGGTAGTCATGCAGGATGCCTGTCGTCAATGACAAGACGGTGATGCCTAAAAGTGTAGACAGAGCAAATGTTTTTCCGATTTGCTTATAACCAATAAAGAAGAAAGGGATATTAAGAAAGAAGATGAACAAGCCCAATCGCAAGCCTGTTATGTGGGAAAGGATGATTGAAATCCCGACGATGCCGCCATCAAGGATTTTATTAGGAACCAGGAACTCTTCTATGCCAACTCCCATTAAAATAGCGCCCAATACAATGAAGAATATTCTTCTTGCCAATTTTGTTTTTTTCATGCCCTTATGCTGGCTCCTTCTTAGGGCATCTCTTTGATTATCGTTCATATTTCCCCCCTTAATAAATTTGGATAATTTAATTTTAGCATAAAAACCAGTTTCGTTCTGTTTAAGGACTTCAAAAAGCAATAGAAAACTTTTCGGATGAATGCCTGTTTTTTGTATTGAAAAAATGCTTAATCGGGTAGAAGAAAGAGAACTCAAATCAAATAATTACAGTAAAGGTGTTGTTGATGATTGAATTTGACATTGGCGATCGGATTGTTTTTGCTCGCTCTTTTTATCGCAGGAATCATAGGCAATAAAGTAATCAAGATTCCAGATATATTATTGTATATTTTACTTGGAATTATTTTATCCAGGTTCCTTGATGAATCGAAGGTCATTGAGGTTGCCGGAGAAATCGGCCTCGTCCTGTTGTTTTTCCTGCTGGGAAAAAAGTTCTCAGCCGACAAGCTCCTTTCAAACAGCAAGAAAGTATGGAAGGGAGGAATACTAGATGTAATCCTTGGTATTGTCATCACAGCCGGGATCAGTTATCTTTTCGGATTGAAAATGGTGGAGTCGCTGATAGTGGGGGGAATCGTTTATGCAACAAGTTCTTCAATCACAGCCAAGCTCTTGGAAGATAAAAATCGTACTGAGGACAAAGAATCGGATTTCATGCTCCTCATCCTCATCTTTGAAGATTTGATAGCCCCAATCCTCGTTACTGTGCTGATTGGCCTTAGTGGAGACGGCCTTACCGCAAAAGACTTCTTTTTTATCATCTTTAAAATTGCGTTGCTTGCAGGTATAGCTATATTCTTTTCTAAATTCGTTTTCACAAAAATCGAACCAATACTGAAAGAGATTAGGCAGGATGATGTTTTCATCGTAATGATTGCAGGTATTGCCCTGACATATGGAGGAATAGCGGTCATGCTTGGGCTTTCAGAAGTCATTGGAGCTTTTCTGGCAGGCATGATGCTGTCAGAGCTATCCATTAAGGATAAAATCGAAAAGGTGGCTTTGCCTGTCAGGAATATTTTCCTCCCGTTTTTTTTCCTGAATTTCGGTCTGCATATCGAACTAACGAATGAAATCCCATATGCTGGGCTTTTGATTGTCCTTCTGATTTGGTCCTTAATCCATAAATTGCTTGTCGGTTATTTCGGCGGTCAATGGTACGGACTTCCTAGACGATACTCATTAAAGGCGGGGTTGTCCCTGACTCAAAGAGGTGAATTTTCTGTCATTATTGCAGGAATTGCCACTGGGGAGCTTAAAACATTCGCAAGTCTTTATATTCTAGCTATCGCCATAATTGGAACGATCTTATTCCAATTCGCTCCAAGATTGAATAAACTGATCGTTGAAAAAGTGAAGGAAAAGCAGGCGTAAAAAACAGCAGGGAATCATCCCTGCTGTTTTCAATCTAGTATTTCCTTTACTCTGCCAACTGATCCGTCTTCTAGCCGTACTTTGATTCCATGCGGATGAGTAGGAGAGTTTGTCAATATGTCCTTTACAATGCCTGTTGTCTGTTTTCCTGACTTCTGGTCGGCTTTGAGGACGATATTGACTTTATTCCCCGGCTTGATGTTGTTCCTGTTCTGACCGTTCATATAACACACACCTCCAATTCCTATTCCAATCGCTTTTACAAGTTAATTATGTACCAACAGTATAAATGCCTTTATAGGGAGGCTAGATTAAAGACCAGTTTTGCTTTTTGAATACCTGATGGTTGGAGTAGAAGGCACGTACCCCCCTCGAAAATGCTACACATTTCCTTCGTGCGTGGGCAAACCCGAGGAAGCCATTTCAGTGTCCAGCGGGAATACCGGACAGGGGGAGACCTCGGAATTCGCAAAGCGCCGAGGAGGCTCCCCTGTACGCCCCCGGATAGCGGCCGAATAAAACCGCCGTGTCCTGCGGCAAAGTCGGCACTAGCACTTCCTGTCCGTCGAAGTGTGTGGAGTGGAAATCCTCAATCAAATTTAACATAGCCTATAGGAAAAAGGAATGGAAATCAAGAAAAGGTTCAATTCAAACTTGATTTGTATTAAAATGGAAGAATCATTGCGAAGCTCGAAAAGAAGGCGTGGTTCGGGATCGTTCCGGGCCGAAAGAGTATGATTGGACAGCCGAATAATTACACTATAGCTAAAATAAATTAACGAATGATCTTCCATTAAAGTATTGAGGATATAAATGTTCTCCTTCCTAGAGGAAATAGAGGAAAGAAAAGTGTATTCTTAATAATAAAGAGTTTTTCAGTCTACCTATAAAAAAAGGGAAGTGACCTTCTTGAGTTCAATTTCAGCAGTGGCAGAAGAACTGCAGCAAAGCGCACAAGGACTTGCAAACGAGATGGTAGAAGAAATTATCAATCAACTCCATATAGAGATTCCAAAACATGAAATTAACGAGGCAATTGACGTTTATACGGAATACCTTGGGTTTCTTGGTGATTCACTGAATAGCTTAAAAAATACACCGTCTGAAGCTCTGATCCAATGGAGCAGGCAAAACGGTGAACGGGAAGCTGCGAAGGGAGGCAGAATATCTGACATCATTCTTCGCTACCCCCCTACGAGGCTGGTTTTTATCGACAAAATTGCTGGAATCTGTTTAAAACATCGGCTCAATGTGGAAGATTTATTATGGATTAATAAGCGTATCAACCATATGCTGGATATCAGCATCAATGAAACGGTATTCGCTTTTGAAAGGCAAAACTTACAGCTGATGAAAGAGGTCCAGGATGAAGTCAATACTCTATCGGCGCCGGTTGTTCCGATCCAGGAAAAGGTTGCTGTCCTTCCCCTGGTAGGGAAAATGGATTCCGACAGGGCTTCACTGATTATGGAACGTGCCATTCCCAGGGTAGTCCAACAAAAAATAGAGTCGCTTATCATTGATTTTTCAGGGATCGTATCCATCGATGCAACGATTGCCAAACATATTTTAGATATCCATCATGTTCTGCGATTATTGGGTGTTAATTCTATTGCCACGGGGATGAGGCCACAATTAGTACAAGCGGCTATTGAAGGCGGAGTTGATTTTTCTTCAATCAACACTTTTGCCAATGTAAAACAGGCACTATGCAGCCTGAACAAAACGAATAGTTTATCAACATAATCTATAAGGATGGGGATCATTTTTGGATAAGGGAAGACCTGAAATCAAATTGATTGCACTTGACATGGATGGAACGCTATTGGATGAAAATCATGTGGTTTCCGAAGAAAACAGAAGGGCAATCAAGGAAGCGGAGAAAAAAGACGTAAAGGTTGTGTTAAGCACAGGCAGAAGCTTGAAAACAGCAAGGGACTATGTCATTTCACTCGAGCTTTCCTCATACCTTGTTACTGTCAATGGGAGTGAAATATGGGGGCCAGATGGGGAACTGATTGATAGGAAGCTTGTTGACCCGGAACATATTAAATGGATGTATGACTTGTCACAGCAGCATGATGCAAGATTCTGGGCGATTAGCAGCGATAACAATTGGAACAATGAAATGCCAGACGATTTACTATCAAAACATTGGTTAAAGTTCGGGTTCCATATTGAAGAAGATGAAATCCGCGAAAAAGTTTTGCGGGAGCTAGAAGAGAAAGGTTTGTTTGAAATCAGCAATTCCAGTCTTTTGAACATTGAAGTGAATGCAATCGGAATAAATAAGGCAAAGGGGCTTGAAAAGGTTTGCGCCTTGCTCGGAATATCGATGGACAATGTCATGGCTGTTGGAGACAGCCTTAATGACATTGCGATGATTACAGAAGCCGGGCTAGGTATTGCGATGGGGAATGCTCAAACTCCTGTAAAAGAAGCCGCAGACGATGTTACCGGAAAGAATACAGAAAGCGGGGTTGCCCGGGCAATACAGAAGTGGGTCCTTTGAGAAAAAACCTGGTCGATCACTGAAGTGCATAATAATCGTCTGGGAAATAGTTCGTAGCAGATATATTTGTCTGCTCGATTTATGTAACTTTTTCCTCAATAGAATAAAGCAGTCCAGCTGGACTGCTTTTCTCATGCATACGAACGTTGTTTATCTCCTTTTAACTCTACGGGGTTTTTAAACCCGACAGCTTTGATATTAGTGATTGCAACTTGTGAAGCTGCCGCGTCAACAACCGTTTGCCCGTCGATTGCTTCGGCAACCACTTTCTCAATCACTGCTTTTTCGATTCCTTTTCCAATGTGTATACTTTTAGGAGCGGAGTGGCGGACAAACACATTTCTGATCTTAATATTGTCCGCATGGTTGTCTCCGCCAAAAACCTTGATATCAAATGCCGCGGTAGGGAATCCGGTAACCCTTACATTACTCAGCGTGACATTCCGTGAGCGGTATTGGATGGCAATGATCGGATCACCTTTGTAATCATAATCTGGATCGCCAATGACGGTGAAGTGATTGATTGCGACATTTTTTTATGCGGAAACAACAAGGGCACGAGGTGAAGAACCCGCATATAAATCCGTGTGTACTGGGTTGACCGCAACGATATTCGCAGCCCTGATATTGATCGCGGTCTTCGACTCTGGGTCGGTTTCCTGATGGTGGCCAATATGCCGGAAATTATAGGAGCGATTGTCATTCAACGAGATATGTCCAATGATCACTACATGATTTGCAGCACTTGAGGTATGGTGCGCTTTTATTTCTACACCACCAAAGCACCTGGCTGTCGAGTTGTTCCAGAGCCAGACATTTCTGGAGCCATCGTCGATTTCAATCCCATTTGAATTCGAGAATCCTCTTTTATGGGCTTTCCCGCTTGGATCACACATGAAGCAATTCGAAATGAAAATATTGTCGCTATGATGCGTGGTAATGCCATCATCGCCAAAACCGTAGCCAGTCAGATTGTCGAGCCATACAAACTCACTGCCGCCGCGGGCCCGGTAACCATCACCGTAATAGTTATACAGTGTTGCTGATATATCGAAGCAATGAAGCCCAGGATTGATTCCTTCGACATCCCTTACCCATCCGTATTTAACATTCGCATAAAGGAGGCAGCTAGAATGATTGCCCCATGTACTGGTTTTTTCAACCATTCCCAGCCTTTCGACATTCCAGTCAAGGGTCATTCCCTTAACAAAAATATTCCGGTTGCCTGTACGGTGATTTTTGTTGGTTACTAGCCGGGTTCCTTTTGGGGCGGAATCATGCAGCTTGATAATAGTTTTTCCCTTTCCTGAACCAATCATGTAAGTATAGGACGGCAGTTTGATGCCCCTTGTTACATACACTCCTTCTGGGAGAAAGACCTTTACCTTGCCTTTTCCAAGAGCCAGTCGAAACGCTTCTGTACAATCCGTTTGTCCGTCTCCGACTGCACCAAAGTCCTCGATATTCACTTCACGGTCAATTTCGGTTATCAAATGATTATATTCTTCATTCAGTCTTTCCATCCATTCAGGGTAAACGTTCCCATTTTTATCGACTACCGTCTCGTAATGATTTATTTGGTCGAATGCTGATTTTGAAAATGCAAGCCTTTTTATTGAAGACTTGAAGTTTGTTAAAAACATGGACAATGTGGATGAACTCCTGGCAACAAGGGGACTATAGTCCTTGCTTGTCTCTAAAAAAAGCGCGTTTGTCTCTGTTACTAGTTTCCTTGTATCCAATTGTCCTCCATTGATGTCAGAAATTAATTTTGCATTCTTCTTTGGATCATGAGATCGTCCAAGGTTTATCATTTTCTTCCCCCCCCATTGTCAAACTGCTGCTTCATAATTATTCCCTCTATATGTTAGGATAACCTTTTTTGAAGGGGATTTTCTTTCCCATGTGTTTCATAAGATTGTAAAATGTGAATAGGGTATTTAAGCCTTTTTCTTATCAGAGTGGGGGATATTATTGATCACATTAGGTCCACGCGTGCTGAAAACCGGGCTTGCTGTCATGCTGGCGATACATATAACAAACTGGCTTGGCCTTGAGCCGCCATTATTCGCTGCGATAGCTGCAACCTTCACGATACAGCCATCCATTTATCGTTCCTGGAAGCAAGTATTGGAACAATTCCAGGCAAACACGCTTGGCGCAGTCATTGCTATCAGCGCGATTTACTTGTTCGGCAGCAACCCAGTGGTTATCGGCTTCGTTGTTGTCATCGTCATTATTATCGGTCTAAAACTTAAAATGGAAGGATCAATTTCATTAACGATGATCACAGTATTGGTGATCATGAGTTCACAGAAATATGACGGACTGCTCGCTGCAGGCAACAAATTCATCATTGTTTTGGTGGGTATGGGGTCAGCTTTTCTTGTAAACATCCTCGTTTCCCCTCCGAGTTCCAACAAAAAATTTACGAGTGAAATGGACTTAGCCTTCAAAGAGTTATCATTGCTGATGAGAACGGTCATTTCAAGTGAATTGACGGAAAAGTCCTTTCAGGAGGGATGGAGAAGGCTAAAAAAGGACGAGGCCAAGCTGGAAGAACTGTATAAGACCCTGGACGAAGAAAGGGAAAAAATCTCCAGGATTACCAGACTTGACGTAAGGGAAATGGTCGTTTTCAAACAAATGCTTGCCTGTCTGAGGCACGGCCTAAGACTACTGGATATCATCGAAAATCATTTTTTTCAAAGCCATCCCGAAATGGAAGAGTCAATGGTGTTTGATCGGCATCTTGAGGAATTGATCACTTACCATGAAATGATTCTGTTGAAACATGCTGGAAAAATCCAAGAAATCGAAGCGAGCTACAAAATGGCTGTACTTGATGGTACCAGCCAATTCCTGGAAAGCATCATGGCTGAAACTGGTTTCGAACGTGAACATAAACTTCGGATTGTGATTATTGGATCGGCAATCTATGATTATGCATTCCATCTTGAGCGATTGGATGAGTTAGTCGATCAGTACCAAAAAAGCTAGAATTGCGTGAAGGGGGGATTTGGACTTTCCCCGAGTAAAAAACAAGCCATTTTTTTGCTTCAAATTTCACATTCTATTAATTAATATGATATATTAATATTTAAAATATTCTTGCAAGTATCTTTAGGAAGGTGAAACAATGACATCAGGAATCGATATTAATGACAGTAGCTTGCCCTTGCGCAAAGATGTAAAAATGCTTGGGAACATCCTTGGAGATATTCTCGTCTACCATGGAGGGACCGAGCTGCTTGAAAAAGTGGAGAAAATCCGGGCTTTATGCAAGACACTCCGTAACGAAAATGATCTGGAAGCTTACCCGGAATTGAAACAAGAACTATCAACATTGACAGGGCCAATGAGGAAAAACGTCATCCGTGCCTTTTCTGTTTATTTTCATTTAATCAATGTGGCTGAGCAGAATCATCGTATCCGCCGCCGCAGGGATTACTTGCTCCAATCGGAAAAAAGTACGCAGCCCGGCTCTATAGAAGATGCGATTCTTTCTTTGAAGGAAAACAATATTACCTCGGAGATCATCCAAAACGTCCTTGACACTATTTCATTGGAGCTGGTGATCACCGCACACCCAACTGAAGCGACCAAAAGGTCCATTCTTGAAATACAAAAACGGATTGCTGATCTATTGAAGTCACTCGATAACCCGCTCCTGTCAAAAAAGGAACGGAAGAGATGCGAAGAGAGTTTATATAATGAGGTCTCTGTACTTTGGCAATCAGACGAATTGCGTGACCATAAACCGACTGTCATCGACGAGGTAAAAAATGGGCTTTATTATTTTGACAAGACCTTGTTTGGTGTATTGCCGGAAATCCACCAAGAGGTTGAGACAAGCCTTATGGAACATTACCCTGAACATGAATGGAAAGTCCCGCTTTTCCTTCGCTTTGGCTCGTGGATTGGCGGTGACCGCGACGGGAACCCGAATGTCACCCCGGAAGTAACGTGGGAAACATTGCAAAGACAAAGAAGGATTGTCCTGAAAAAATATAAAGCGGTCCTCGTTGATTTGATGAAAAGATTCAGCCATTCAACAGCACATGTCAATGTCAGCGAAGAGTTGAAGAAGTCGGTTTTGGAAGACGAGAAGCAATTCCTTTCAGAAGGAATGAAATGGACCGTTGAAGGGGAGGTCTATCGGAGGAAATTCGCGGTCATCATTGAAAGGCTGAAACAGTCTGGCAAATCAGAAATCGGCTATAAGGCGTCTGAAGAACTGCTCGAAGATTTACAGATGATCGAAAGAAGTATCTATAGACATCACCCTGTCCATCACCAACTAAAGACGCTGCAAAAACTGATCAGACAAGTACAATTGTTTGGATTCCATCTTGCAACTCTGGATATTCGCAATCACAGTGGCGAACATGAAGCAGCCATCAGCGAAATTTTGCGGAAAGTTGGGCTCGAACAGGATTATTCATCCTTGCCTGAGGGAGAGAAATTGGAGCTCCTCGCTAAAATCCTTGAAGATCCGCGGCCATTGCTTTTGCTCCATGAAGATTACTCACCTGATACGCAAAAAATGCTGGAAGTTTTTCAGATGATCAAAAAAGCCCATCACGAGTTCGGGAAACGATCAATCACAGTTTATCTTGTCAGCATGACTCAATCAGCAAGCGATTTGCTGGAGGTTCTCGTGCTGGCAAAGGAAGCGGGCATTTTCAGGCTCCATGCAGACGGAAGGCTGGAGTCTGATTTGAATGTAGCGCCTCTACTGGAAACAATAGATGATCTGACTGCCGGCCCAAAAATTATGGAAACATTATTTAAGCTGCCGGTGTACCGAAACCATTTGAAAAAGATGAATGACCAGCAGGAGATCATGTTGGGTTATTCCGACGGAAGCAAAGATGGCGGAACATTGACCGCTAACTGGAAGCTTTATAAAGCACAGCTGGAAATAAACGAAATGGCCAGGGAATATGAAATTGGTTTAAAATTCTTCCATGGAAGAGGCGGTTCACTTGGACGCGGCGGCGGTCCGTTAAATAAAAGCCTTCTTTCCCAGCCCGTTGAAACACTTGGGCAAGGAGTGAAGATCACCGAGCAGGGTGAAGTACTTTCATCCCGATACTTGCTCGAAGACATCGCCTACAGAAGTCTGGAGCAAGCGACATCCACGCTCATGAAAGCTGCAGCCAATGTTTTGGTCGAATCAGAACAGGGCCACTTGCGAGATAGCCGGTGGGTTGAGGCGATTGAACAAATTTCTGATATTTCATTAAAGAAATATCAGTCACTTGTTTTTGATGACCCTGATTTCATCACTTATTTTAATCAGGCAACCCCTCTTCAAGAACTGGGGGAACTGAATATCGGTTCACGCCCAATGAGCAGGAAAAACAGCGCCAAATTTGAAAATCTTCGTGCGATTCCTTGGGTATTCGCCTGGACACAAAGCAGGCAGCTGCTCCCAGCCTGGTATGCTGCAGGTACCGGATTGGAGGCCTTTGCAGAGAAAAGCAAGGAAAACCTCAGTCTTTTGCAGGAAATGTATGAACAATGGCCATTCTTCCGCAGCACTATAGATAACCTGCAAATGGCGATGGTGAAAGCCGACATTACGACAGCAAGGGAATACACTTCGCTTGTTGAAGACAAGGAGATTGCTGAACGGATTTTCGGCAATATCGTTGATGAATTTGATAGGACTAAAAACATTTTGCTTAACATAACCGATGATGAAGATTTGCTGGACCATACACCTAATATTAAAGATTCCGTCCACCGCAGGAATCCATATGTCGATCCGCTTAACTTCATTCAGGTCGACTTAATCAAAGAGCTACGCAGCGAAAAAGAACCGGAGGACGAATTATTAACTCAAGTGTTATTGACCATAAGCGGCGTAGCAGCAGGATTGCGAAATACAGGCTGATATTAAAAGCACCAGCAAATTGCTGGTGCTTTTAAATCTTATGGATGTAATTACTCCCTTTAATCCAGAACGCGCCGGCAGCCAAAATAGCATTTCAAACTTACAGAAACTTCGCAAGGAAAGTATCCGAACCATCCCCCAGCTTGTCATTCGACAATATGTCTGATATCTTTCAAATTCAGGTTGCTGCATGGTTTTTATATTTGTGATTTGGATAAGGGATGAGTAAAATAAGGACCGAGGGGAAAATGAAGTTTACCATTGCAAAAAAAGGGGACCGTATATGATTTGCTCTCACAGGTATATAAAAGTGAACAGAAAGGTAATGGATAATACACAGATTTTCATCCGCCAGGAAGAACAGATCAAACTTTATCCTGACAAAGTCATTACTGCCAGTCATCACTTTATGATACGAGATATCCTGGATATCTCGTTCAGGGAAATGTCAGGAAAGAGCTTCCTATATTTGCACACAACGAGTGGGCTTTTTTCTTATTTGACTGAAGACCATCCCCATTTATTCATGAAAGCTTACAGACTGCTTAAGTCCAACTGACTGTACTCTAACAGGTATATCCTTTTACAAACGTTCATCAAGGATAAAAAATTCATCATGGCTCCCTCAAACTGGGATTCCTTTGTCCATAAAAAACAGCGATTACAGTGTTGCATGTGATTCATTCCAACCGGCAAGATAGCGTTCCCTGCTGATTTTTAAAAAAAATCCAACGGATCCTTTCGAGGAAAAACGGAATTAAAGAATCCGCGATCCATCCTCCCCATATAATTTCCAGCTATTATCCATAGTCTAATTGTGATGGGAGATTCCCATGATTCCTAAGCCGTTCCAAAATCTTTTCTGCTGGATGAGCTGAGCATTCCTCGTCATGTCGTTTCAGGAATGGCTGTGAACCAAGGAACTTTTCCCAGCAGTGTACATCTAATCCCTGTTGTGTCATTGATTTGATAAGGCATCCTCCGCTATTAGAATGCGGGAAACTAATCATTTTCTTTTTTTCATTCACTACAATTTTATTTTAATTTAAGGGGGAGAGCCATGGAGAACTTCACAAAGGAAGTTATCAATATCATTAGCGGCATACCTGCCGGCAGGGTGATGACCTATGGACAAATTGCCAGACTGGCCGGGAGTCCAAAAGCGGCGAGACAGGTCGTGCGGGTTCTCCATTCGATGTCAGAAAAACATCATTTGCCTTGGCATCGCGTGCTCAACTCAAAAGGGCAAATTGGTTTTAAAGAGCAAGAAATGTATATAAACCAGAAATTAATGCTTGAAGCTGAAGGGATTGTTTTTGATAACTCTCATACCCTTTCATTGGAACAGTATAATTGGGAGCCCAGTAATCCAGACATCAAGCCATAGGAGGTCCTTTCACATAAATTAAGTCTTTCATCGGATTGTCACTTCGCTTTTTATAGAATATACTATCATTTCTTCATACATAGAGAGAAAAGGTGGAAAGAGATTGAATGGTACAGCACATGCGGCACTAGGTGCGGCAGCAGGTTTCTTTACGGCGACTGCGGTGAATAGTGATCCTTCGGCAACAATGCTTTTATCAGGTATAGGAGCAGTTTCCGGTTTGTTGCCTGACATCGATATCGATGGTAAATTAAGCAACAAGATCACATTATCATATAAGATGATCCGCCCAGTCGCCCAGCTCATTGGGCTGTTAATGGTCCTCTACAGCTTCATGGAAGGAGATTCAACGGAAAAATGGATTGGTATAGGAATTGGAGCGGCAATGGTCATGATTTCCTCAGTCCTGACACAAAGGCGGATGCTGACTATTACTGGAATAGGGGTTTTAGCTGGAGGCATATCACTTCAAGAATACTGGCTTATATTATTGGGTGTCTATATCATTGTTGCTTCTTTAATTCCACACAGAACCTATACGCATTCCCTTATCGGCTTAGTATTTTTTGCGGCTATTGCCAGAGGTTTCGAACAATCGATTGGTGTAGTTGGAATTTTCCCTACCTGCCTTATTGGCTACATAAGTCATTTAATCGCAGATATGAAAATCCTGCCTTTCAATAAAAAAGGTGTGAAATTCTTCCTGCCACTGTCAGCGAAAGAATTTTGAATCAGCCTTGGGAGATTTAGCTGAATGCAAATTATGCTTTTCAAAATCAATCGTTCCACAGTTGTTGCTGATGGCACGCACATCCATCAGAGGTCATTTGGATGGCGCCTCAGCCAACTCGCCTTATCCTGATTACATATGGCAAGTGATAGAACGAAAAAATACAGAATAATAAAACCCACGCTGAACGGGACTTGCTAGATGTTTTGCTAAGTTTCAATCAGGGAATAAAATGAGGAGTATCTTGGATAGAGGGATAAAATATGGATGTAGCAGTTTTGGAAAAAGAAATAAGTGGTTTCATCGGCCGGCTTCTGAGGGAAAACTTTGGCCGTGGACCTGGCAATGTTTTTTGCAGTGTAGCTAGCCCGTTTGTCTCTATTTACGTTACTAATTTTCTATCCCCGATGGAAAAGACGTTGATGGGCAGCCAGCAAAGTGTATATGTACAGAAAACAAGAGATCTGATGATGGAAACATTGGAACAGGAAATCAGGGCCTATATAGAGACGAATACAGAAGATCAAGTCAAAGAGTTTTATTATGACTGGAATTTGGATGCCAAAACTGGAGTCCTTCTATTTATACTGGAGTCAAAAGAGCAGACAGCTTTAAGTCAGTATCGCAATAAAGCAGAAGTTGAGAAGGAGATTATCGACTTAAGCATTAAAATCCAAAAGAAACCTGAACAAATCCAATCTGGACTGCTCAATGAACGGACATTGATTGTTGTGAGAAAGGGGACTCTCATCAGCCTTGAGAAGGAATTCATCCAACTGGGTTTCCAGGAAACCCTGAAAGTCGTAAAAAAGAAACTGGAAAAACGGATGATTGACGAACATAGGCTTGAAATTGAAAGCCAGCTTGATTCAAAAATCCTTGACTTTTTTGTTGATTGGGATTTTAAACGGGATAAGAGTTATATTTTATTCGTCCTGAAACCGAATTAATGATATCTCCCCTTGTTAGATCAGCCGGGACATGCTATCATTCCTTTTAGGGATAAGATTAAAACTCTTAATCTTTCTTACGATTATGACCACATGCCTAAAATATTTTAATATACAGTATTCTGATAACAATGAATGGGCATAGAACCAGACATAAGTCAGAAAAGGATGGTAAATTCACTCCTTTTCTGACTTTTTTTATTATTCAGACTTTATTATCCATGTGGAATTCCTTTTCTTCTGTCCTACCGCAATTATTGCTCGGAAGCCCTTCGCATTCTATATCCTTTAGCGGGTCTTTCGAATGAACCAAGATCCAACAGATCAAACCCCTTTTGACAACGGATAAAGATACTAAATGTGTAAAGGAATGATTACGCTGTTACTACACAATCAAGGAGAACAATTTCTAGCATCGATCAACCAATACATCAATACAAAACGGACCAAAAAGGAAAGTCATGGGCAGCCCAATACAATCAAAAGAAAAGAGTTGGAGGCATTTCTGGAATCGGCGGCAGAGAATTTTTCTATCGACTATCAAAAAATGGACGAACCTACCAGGACCATTTATACCTTTCCTTGTGAAGGAAAGGAAGCGAAATTCGAGATTTTATATAGATACCAAAATTTTTACACACGCCACGATTTATCGATGGAGTAAAAATATAGGGGCACTCGGTCGTGAAAACGGCTGGGGTGCCTTTTTTCAACCATAATACGGTATAATTGCCATTTGTTATGATAGAATCAAAGTAATGTTGCATTTTTAAGGTTAAAGCAAGGTATTTACCCATTGAATGTTTCTGGTTTCTGGATGAAACACATGGATGCACCAATAAGTTTAAATAGCAGGAGGAAATTATTATGGAGAACAACACTTTAAAACAAGAATTGGTTTCCTGGATGAAATCCATCTTTTTCGCTTTAATTGTAGCATTCCTTGTCCGAGCATTCATTTTTTCACCTTATATTGTCGATGGCGCCTCAATGGAACCAACTCTACATGACAAGGAAAAAATCTTCGTCAATAAATTCAATTCCATAGATGACTTTAAAAGGGGCGACATAGTCATTATCAAAGGTCAAGAAAAAAATTATGTGAAAAGAATTATCGGTTTTCCTGGAGAAGAGATTGAAATGATAAGTGATGAACTCTATATTAATGGCAAAATCGTCAAGGAAACGTATCTTTCGGAGAATCTAAAATACGCAACTAAAAATGGCAGCAGGCTTACCGGGGATTTTGGTCCTCTCACTGTTCCAGACGGCCACCTATTTGTCATGGGTGATAACAGGCTCTACAGTATGGATAGCAGGAATGGATTAGGTTACATCAAAATTGATAAGATTGTCGGCACAAGCGAATTTGTCTATTTTCCATTTAAGAATTTCCGGAACATCAAATAACGAAAGAAAGCAGCTAATCAAAACAGCATTGCAGGAATCAAGGAAATCTCAGCTATTTAAAAGATCCCTGAAGAAGCAAAGAATAGAGTCCCCTTGACATAGGGAGCTTTCCTATATACAATTATCTCGAATTCAAGATATAAGATTGTCATTTGTATGACCCTAAGAAAGCTTAAAGCAATCCATTTCAAGGACGATAATCTCCTTTTTTTGAAATCGCCACCGATCCACCTGGCTTCGCCCTTGATGAATCACTTGTAACACTGGTACAGAAAATAATGCTTCCTAGAACAATACGGGCAATACATCCTGAGCTTGAACGAAAATTGATATCGATTCAAGTAAGAGAGCTGGATTGGAAAGGTGAGAATATGAAACATATTTTCCAAAAAGGAACAGATCATTCTAAACCCACATTATTAACGCTCCATGGGACCCGGAGGTGATGAACATGATTTGCTGCCGCTTGCCGGCATGATTGACAATACTGCCAATGTACTCAGTATCCGAGGGAATGTTCTGGAAAATGGGATGCCACGTTTCTTCCGCAGGCTTGCCGAAGGAATGTTTGATGTGGAAGATCTTATTCATAGAACTCAAGAACTGAACGATTTTCTTGATGAGGCAGCACAAAATTTTGATTTTCGGCGGGAGAATATCGTTGCTGTCGGTTATTCCAATGGAGCCAATATCGCAGCGAGTCTCCTATTCCATCACCAAAATGCTTTAAAGGGAGCGATCCTTCATCATCCGATGGTTCCAAGAAGAGGTGTAAGCATTCCTGATTTATCAGGAACAGAAGTTTTCATCGCTGCCGGCAATAATGACCCCATCTGCTCTCCAGAGGAATCAAAAGAATTGCAGACTTTGCTTGAACAGGCCAATGCTCAAGTTGAAATGCATTGGGAAGACAGAGGGCATCAACTAACTGCCGGAGAAGTAAAGGCCGCAAAAGAATGGTTCAGGAAAAGGTTTTAGCTTTTAAAAAAGGCATCCATTGGGATGTTCTTTTTCTTTATAAGCGAAAAAACATCCCATCTGGACTTTGCCCGTTAATTCTTCTTGCAGTGGAAAATGCGTTACTGCTTTTTCTCGATCCTCGTGTTTTCCAGAAGTTTTCCGGCAAGCTCGTAAATAATCCTAATATTGAAGGGAAAAATGCTTTTTATTCAACAAGAAGAAATGATTAGATCATAATTTGGATTGTATTTCAATGGCATGGCATGGGGGATTACAGTAGGGTTAATTTGGATTGTCACCAAGCATCCTGGATTTATAGGGGTGAAGGGGCAGTGGTCTTAGATTCACTGAGATGGAGAGCGGCATCCTGAAATCTTGCTGGGCTTCCTTAAAGCAATTATACATTGCTTTCCCGCCGACTGAATTTGCGGAGTGAATCGTGATTCTATTTGCGTAAAGGTTTCGATCAACCATGATTTGCGCCAGCATATAACCATTTCTCGTTTGGCTGACAAGGTCATGGTCCAATGAAAGATGATCAACCTCGTAATTATTCAACAAGATTAAACATTCATCAATTGTTTCAACTAAAACATAACCTGCTGGCGGAATGCGATAGTCATCAAGAAAAACACTGATTTTTTCCATTTCTTGCACTCCTTCCTGAAACAATCCGGAAAAGGCAAAAGATTGTTGACTTATCTTCACCGTAACATACTTTTTGACAGAAAGGGGGGGAAACTTCTTGGGAAATTATTCTATTTTGTAATTTTAGATCGAAAAAAGCAAAAGGTTGTAGAAAGGCCTTACTGCGAAAATGGAAATCCCCACAGATTGATGTTATCTAAACATATGGAAAGCGGAGGTTACAATTCCATAGAAACGGAAGGATTACAGTAAAAATATCATTACACCCCATTCAGGTAAAGATTATGGGATAGCATCCAAATTTCATGTTGATGCTGCAAGCTAGTGGGTAAATAATAGAATTATAATCTTCATTCTGATTTTTCCCTTTAACAATCCATGCCTTAATTTCAGAAAACATTATTTTGGGTGTATTCTTTAAATGGCCGCTGAGAATTCTCTTTTGCGGTTATACCAGCAACCCTGTCACTAGGCAGTTCGCCAAAAAACATTATTCATTGAAGAACGGAGCTTGCCAATGAAAGAAGCTTTCATAGAAAAAATGTTAGGTGTTAAAACAGAAGGAGACCAAATAGGCTTTCATAACCATTTTCACTACCATCCATACGAACCGACTCCCTACTTCGCATTGGATAAGCTGTTTGCTGATTATAAGCTAAGCAGCAGTGACGAAGTGGTTGATTTTGGCTCTGGAAAAGGAAGACTGAATTTCTATTTGAATTATTTATTCAATTCGTTTGTAGTAGGGATTGAACACAATCCTGCCTTTTACTATGAGGCTATCAAAAACAGGAACAGCTACTTGCGGAACTTCAAGAACAGGGGCGACAGGATCCGATTTGAAAATTGCCTCGCAGAAGAATATGAAATCAGCAGTAGAGAAAACAAGTTTTATTTTTTCAATCCATTTTCTGTACAGATATTCATGAAAGTAATGAAAAATATCCTTATTTCAGCAGAAAAAAACGCGAGGGAGATCGAAATTATCCTTTATTATCCTTCTCAAGATTATATCCATTACCTTGACACACGAACTCCATTCAGGAAGATCAAGGAAATCAGCTTGTTCGAAAAGAATATAGATGAACGATTTTTGATTTACCGTCTTTATTATTTCTAAGCTATGTTAAAGAACAGTGTTGATTTTTGATTCCACGTTGGTTTCGGGCGGAGGGCATGAAGAATCCGCCGGGAGAAAGGGGCAAGGGAGGCACCGGAAGCCTAAAGCGCCCTGGAGCCTCACCGGCACGGCCGCGGAAGGCGAAATGCCTGGAGCTGAAAAACTATAGTCAAATTATACACGATATATCTTCAAAGAATTCTTTTTGAAAGATTATTCCTTTTGAAAAAGGCGAACAAATACAGAAAGTAAGCTGGAAAAATCTATATCCGGGCCAACCGACGCAGATTAGAAATAAAGAACGATGCAGCAACATCCGCCTCAAGAACTTATGGAAAATAAGAAGAACGGTTTAACGCAATAAAAGAATCAACTCTTATGAGTTTTATTTTTTGAAAGCAAAAAAAATTGATAAAACCCAAATAGGATTGCCAACGCAAGTAATGCGTAAAAACCGTATTCATGCGGGATGGTAAAATAGACAATAATCATGGCGATAACAAACATGAAATATCCCAAATAAAACCCTTTTTTCATCAATGTTACGCCTCCTTTTTTATAAAATTATACCATATATACATAGAGTTTAACTGGCCTTTAATGATTGACTCAAAAGGGCTTCTTATGATTGCTTCGCCTACACCAACCAAACGGCCGACTCAATCAGTTTGGATATTGATCTGCACACCGATTACTTGTGGGATCCTTTAGACTATCTGGATTCCGTTGCAAAAGATCTCGGCTCAAATTACCCATTAGGACCATCTTCGTTGCGTTTATTATACAGAAACTGCCTTTAGAAAAATTATCGCTTGCTTTAAAGGATATTCCTTACCTTTGGCAGAACTAATAAAAATGAAGGAGGGACTAAAATGGCAGATGAAGTATCAAAAGCAATTCAAGATGAATACCCAGATGATTTTTCCTGGTGCTATGGTTGCGGAAGGCTGAATGAAGCCGGACACCATTTCCGTACGTCATGGTCAGGGGACCAGACTGTTACCCTTTACAAACCTGCGAAGGAACATATGGCACTTCCGGGTTTTGTGTATGGAGGTGTGATTGCCTCTCTCATTGATTGTCATGGGACAGGTTCTGCAGCGCTGGCACTCCATCGGAAAAATGGCAACGAACCAGGGGATGGGGCAGAGCCACCAAGATTTGTGACAGCTTCGCTTCATGTCGATTTCCTCAACCCGACACCACAGGAAAATGAATTGAAGGCGTTAGGTACTATTCATGAAATTCATCCGAAAAAGTGGAAAGTGGAAGTAGAAGTCCTTGCTGGGGATGTGAAGTTGGCAGCAGGAGAGGTCATTGCTGTTGTGATGCCAAGCAGCTTTCTTGCTAAAGAAGAAGGCTAATTGGAAAGGGCTCTGGATAATTCCAGGGCCTTTTCCTATATTATTTTTTAGGTTGAAGGAGGGATACAGGCAAGTAGCCCTCTTGTCTGGAAACGTTCATTTTCACTTTTACACGGCGGATATCCCGCTCAAGGATTTCTGCTTTACTTCCTTTTTCGACCTCTTTCACTTTATCTTTCTTGATAATCTGGTCAACACCTTCAAGATTATTAAATTCAATCAACTGGTATAATTCCTCATAAGCATCAGTAGTCAACGCAAGGTAGGCATTTTTTTCAACAATTACGATTTCTCCTTTTTGCAAAGTATTGTCCATGACTTCTTTTTCACTTTCCTTATAGGTCTCTTTCATATTCTCGATGAGGCCTGGCGTTTCCTTTTTGACTTTTTCCGCTGCTTCTTTCGTTTTCTCCTCAAGCTGCTTTGCGCTCTGTCCTGTTTCCTCACTGCTGCATCCGCTTAAGGCAACGATTGATAAACAAATCAATAATCCAATATTCTTAGTCATCATCCGGTATTCCTCCCTGTCAGTGTGTATCAATAAAAATACCACTGGCCGCTTTTTTGCAAACATGTAACATTCCTTAAATTCAATTGACCATTCCACTTGAATATAGAATAATGAAAAAAATAGAACAGGTGTCGCGAGACAGGGACTTGAATCTGGAAGCCGACAGTATGCAAGATCCAAGGTATTACCAAAAAGGAGCAAAAATGAATGGATAACAGACGATTGCCTAAAGATGCTGCCAAATTGTTCGTTGATGATCGCTTCCCAGGATCTGATGCTGCTCTGCTGGCAGGCAGTGTTATAAGAGGCGAAGCGACAGAGACATCTGATCTCGATATTGTCGTCTTCGATCAAAAGATTGCTGATCCTTATAGAGAGTCATTGCTTATTTATGGCTGGCCAATTGAAGTATTTGTCTATAATTTTGACAATTATAGAGGCTTTTTTGAAAGGGATGTTAAAAGAGCGCGGCCTTCTTTGCCAAGGATGCTGGCAGAGGGGCTGCCAATAAAAGATCACGGGAGGCTGCGGAAAATCCAGAAGGAGGCTGCCGCTATTCTTTCAAACGGACCTGGCGAATGGTCTGAAAAGGAAATCCGGATCAAGCAATATTTCATTTCAGATATCCTTGATGATTTTATCGGATCCAGCTATCGAACAGAGGAGCTTTTCATCGCCAGCAGCCTAATAAACCTTCTTCATGAATTTGTGTTGCGGTCAAACAAATGTTGGATTGGATCCTCGAAATGGATGTACAGAGAGATGGAAAAATTCGATAAAGAGCTGGCTGATTCATTCGCAAAAGCGTTTGACTGCTTCTACAAAAATGGGGATAAAAGCCAGGTGATTGCAATTACAGACTTGATTTTGCAGCCATTTGGCGGCAGGCTGTTCGATGGGTTTTCCCTTAAGTGATTGGAAGACAGCTCAGGACATTTTGACCAAGGGATGATCACTGTTTGCTTGGAACAGCAATAAATATTCAAGGCTATTTTTCCATTGCTGCAGCCAGGAAATCAAGAAAGCGATGGTGAACGCATTCCGAATTTCGTGAAAAGGTAATTTCATCACCATTCTAAACGGTCTGTTAGCATATTGGGAAACAGATAGAATAATGGCCGCCAACAATGTATCAAGAAAAAAACGATCGGCATTCCTGTTCTGGCATATGGACAGTGATGAGAGGAAGAAGCAATTTCCGCTTTAATATATTTGGATTTATGATAGAATATAGAAGTTATAGTTTTATACATCCGTCATGACGGAAGAGGTTCTAGCTACCCTCTCAAAAAAACTAAGAGAAAACAGTACTGCTGTCTTAGTGGTGCTGTTTTTTCGTTCAAAAGGAGTTCATTCATGAAGAAAGAAAAAGCAGTAGTCGTTTTTAGCGGCGGACAGGACAGTACAACTTGCCTGTTCTGGGCAATGGAACGATTCCATGAAGTAGAGGCCATCACATTCGATTACAATCAAAGGCACCGGACCGAGATTGATTGCGCAAAAACTATTGCAGAAGAACTCGGCATCAAACACCATATCCTTGATATGGATCTACTGAATCAATTGGCGCCGAATGCCCTGACAAGAAGTGAAATCGAAGTAAAGGACGGGGAAGAAGGTGGATTGCCAAATACATTTGTTCCAGGCCGCAATCTCTTGTTTATGTCTTTTGCAGGCGTACTTGCCAGCCAGGTTAACGCCAGGCATATCGTAACAGGTGTTTGTGAAACAGACTTCAGCGGCTATCCTGATTGCCGGGATGTCTTCATCAAATCACTGAATGTGACGCTAAATCTCTCAATGAATCAAGACTTTGTCATCCACACTCCCTTGATGTGGCTCAATAAAGCGGAAACATGGAAGCTTGCAGATGATCTGGGGGCGCTTCAATTCATCCGTGAGAAAACTTTGACATGCTATAACGGGATCATTGCCGATGGATGTGGCGTTTGTCCAGCCTGCAAGCTGCGTAAAAAAGGGCTTGATTCGTTTCTGGAAGGAGCTGTATAAAATGTTCGGATTCCGGATTGTCGAACAGCTTCAAAAAATTGACGAAGACATTGAAAGGGATCAGCTGAAATACCATTCTAAACGGGTGCTTGTCAGCAAGGAATTCACCTTTGATTCAGCGCACCACCTGCACGCTTATGAAGGAAAGTGCAAAAACCTTCATGGACATACGTATAAAGTTATATTTGGCCTGAGCGGTTTCGTCGATGGCCGCGGGCTGATGATTGATTTTGGCGACATAAAAGAAATTTGGAAAACAGAAATCGAAATATTCCTTGATCATAAATACCTGAATGAAACACTGCCGCCGATGAACACGACAGCCGAAAATGTGGTTGTCTGGATTTATGAGAAGATGGCTGCGGCACTTGAAGACAGAGAGTACCTTTATGATGGCGCAAGAGTCGAGTTTGTCCGTTTATATGAAACACCTACTAGTTACGCTGAGGCAAGACGGGAGTGGATGAAGAGTGAGTAAAATTCCCGTCATAGAAATCTTTGGCCCGACCATCCAGGGAGAAGGGATGGTCATTGGCCAAAAAACAATGTTTGTCCGCACTGCAGGCTGTGATTATTCTTGTGCGTGGTGTGATTCCTCCTTCACTTGGGATGGTTCTGGAAAGGGTTTGATCAGACAGCTGGAAGCGGAAGAGATTTGGCAGGAATTGAAGACGCTCGGCGGCAATGGGTTCTCACTTGTCACCATCTCAGGAGGCAACCCTGCCCTCATAAATAATTTATCTTTCCTGATTGAGCTTTTAAAAAGGAACGATATCAAAGTCGCTCTTGAAACACAGGGGAGCAGATGGCAGGAGTGGTTCATGGAGATTGATGAACTGACATTATCGCCAAAACCTCCAAGTTCAAAAATGAAGACGGATTTCGCAGTGCTTGATGAAATCATTCACAGGCTGAAGATGAATAAAGGCAGTCAGAACATCAGCCTGAAAATCATCGTCTTTGACGAACAGGATTATCAATATGCCAAAATCATACACGACCGATACCCAGACGTCCCCTTTTTTTTACAAGTAGGGAATGTTGAGACTGCTGCGGCTGACAAGGAAAAGCTGGTTGAAAATTTGATCCATAAATTTCAATTGCTTGTCAGACAAGTCACAAGCGATCATGAAATGAAGAACGTCAGGGTCCTGCCACAGCTTCATACTTACATCTGGGGAAATAAAAGAGGAGTTTAGGAGGAAAAGAGATGCGGGTTTTCCTTTACCTTGTTTCAATTATTGCAGCCAATGTCGTGACAGCGGCATTCGCGCCGCTTCAATTTGGGGTATTCATCGTACCGATGGGCACACTGCTAATCGGTGCTACCTTCATTTTCCGTGACCTGGTCCAAAATATGTACGGCAGGGGTAAAACCTATTTGTTTATTGGAACGGCACTGATGTTATCAGCAATCGCTTCTTATATTCTCGGCGATACATTGCTGATTGTCATGGCTTCCGCCTTGAGTTTTGCGGCAGCCGAAACCACAGATACCGAAATTTACACGAGGCTGCGGCTGCCGATGAGCTGGAGGGTATTTTACAGCGGCCTCGTTGGAGGCCTGCTTGATTCCATAATATTTGTGGTGATTGGTTTAAGCCCGATTGGCGCAAACTTCCTGCCATGGGAAGCCGTGCCTGCAGCCATCCTTGGCCAGGTTATCGTCAAAACCGTCATCCAGGCCGTCGGGGCAATGCTTTTGAATCCGATTAACAATTTATTGAATAAGAAAATGGTATCAAGTTAAGGTGCTGGATTTCCGGCACCTTTTTTTAAAAACTTCATCATAGCTATTGCATTCTTTTCATGACAATTCTTTCAATCAGGCGCCACGGCAGCACGCTTTTGAAGAACAGCAATCTTCCGACCCCTCTGCCAACTGGGTACCTTAGCTTTGAAATCCTGCTGCTTGTTGCAATCTTAACAACTGCCCTTGCTACCTCGAGCGGTTCACCTTGATGGTTTTTTCCAGCGTTTACTTGTTTCAGCAACGCAGCCATCGCCGATTTGTATGGTGATTTTTCATGGATCCTAACTTTTTCAACATTTGACCAAATATTCGTTTTATAAGAGCCTGGTTCAATAAGGACGACATCTATCCCGAAAGGTCTCAGTTCCAGCCGGAGACTTTCGCTGAACCCCTCAAGTGCGTGTTTTGAAGCCACATAAGCAGATAAGCCGGGGAATCCGAATCTGCCGCTTATGTTGCTCATATTGATAATTTTCCCTGAACCTTTTGCCCGCATGTATGGGATAGCCGCCTGGCTGACGGCTACTGTTCCAAAGAAATTTGTTTCGAATTGCTGCCGAAATTCATCCAGGGACAGTTCTTCCCCGAAACCTCCCAATGCAAACCCCGCATTATTGACAAGAACATCGACCGATTGGATGGTGTCAAGTTCCTTCTTGAAATCATTCACAGATTGTTGTGATGTTACATCAAGCGAAAGGATGACGATTCTTTTCTCCACATTTTCCAAAGCAGCTGCGGATTGCAGCCCCTCTGCTTTTTTTAAATCACGCATGGTTGCGATGACATGAAATCCAGCTTTAGCTAACTCTATGGCAATCAGCTTGCCAAATCCACTCGAAGCCCCCGTAATGACAGCGTTTTTCATTTCCTTCTCCTTTTTTGTCTTAGCTGTTTTCGTAAACTTTGTTTCTTTTTAATAAATGGCTGATTTACACTCAAAGCTGCTCGCTTTCAGCGGGGCATGAGTTGAGCCTCCTCCGCGCAAAAGTGCCTGTCGGCTCTTAACTTTCCCAATGAATCCCTCCGGGGTCTCGTACCTTCCGTTCCAACCAATCTTTTCGAAAACGATTTGTTTTTCTTGAAGTTGATTCAGAAACAATAATGTTTTAGAAAACAGCCATTTTTTTATTGATACCTCTGTATCCTAAACACTTGATATGATCGATGAACCGGTTCATTTTTATCATAAAACTCAGGATGATTCCTGGCTTCATTCAGGCATTTCGTGAGTACATTAAATGAAGTCGATATGACATTTATCATGTGTAATATATGACACCTGCTACTGCACAGAATCCATTCCATTATATATAATTTGCTTAACATAAAAATCCGAAAGGGGATTAATTCCAAACATGGTTACACACAAGACAAAAGAACTCAGAAAACAGATCGCCCCTTATGAACAGTCAAACATGAAAGACAGTATCTTTCAATTGCTGAATACGGTCGTTCCATTTTTAGCACTATGGATTTTGGCCTACCAAAGCCTGTCAATATCCTATTTACTATCTCTTTTATTCTCGGTTGCAGCAGCTGGATTGTTAATCAGGATATTCATTATTTTCCACGATTGCACACATCATTCTTTTTTCAAAAGCCGAAAAGCGAATAAAGTTGTCGGCACATTGACAGGCGTCCTGACAATGTTCCCATACAGCCAATGGGGCCATGATCATGCCGTCCACCATGCGACGAGCAGCAACCTTGACAAAAGGGGAACAGGGGATATATGGGTGATGACTGTCGATGAATATTTGGCTGCGCCAGTTTCGCTCAAGCTTGCGTACAGGCTTTATCGCAATCCCATCGTCATGTTTATCCTAGGACCAATTTATCTTGTCCTGATTAAGAATCGCTTTAATCGCAAGGGGGCAAGGACGCCTGAAAAGTTGAATACGTATTTGACAAACATCTTGATTTTTTCTGTTGCCGGCCTGCTGATCTGGGCAATCGGCTGGGAAGCATTCCTGATGGTGCAAGGACCAATTTTCTTTATCTCGGGGTCACTTGGCATATGGCTTTTCTATATCCAGCATACATTCGAAGATTCCTATTTTGAATCGGACAAAGATTGGGAATATGTAAAGGCTGCAGTAGAAGGCAGTTCTTATTATAAGCTGCCCAAGGTGCTCCAGTGGATCACGGGAAATATCGGGTACCACCATGTCCACCATTTAAGCCCGCGTGTTCCTAATTATAAGCTTGAAGAGGTTCATAATAATACAAAACCATTGCAAAACGTCCCGACAATTACATTGACAACCAGTTTGAGTTCCTTGAAATTCCGTTTATGGGATGAAGAAAGCAAGCAATTCATCGGTTTCAAGGAATTAAAAACATTAGTCAAGGCAAGCAAAATCACTGCATAGAAATTTCCTGAAATATATTTTACCAGACTCCCCTTTAAGCAGGACCCATTTTATTGAAAAATGGATTCTTAGCGAGGGGAGTGTTTTTATGGTAAAATGAATGAAAATTCCGCCATTCGAAACAGAGGTCATTACATGTTCAAAAAGTTTTTTGATTCTTTGAGAAGTACCGGCATTTCACCATACATATGGACAATCCTTGCTATCCTTCCATTTTATTTTATCTGGCAGGTTCCTTCCGTTTCAGGGAAGGTAGCCGGAACGATACTGACGGTGCTGTTTTTCCTGTTTTACTGGATAGCTTTTGTTTCAAAAGGGTGGACCGTTTATTTATGGACATGTATCCTTATCGGCATATCCATCGCTTCAGCTAGTCTTTTCAGTTATGTTTACTTTGCATTTTTCATTGCCTATTTTATCGGGAATTTAAAAGAACGTGTTCCTTTCCTCGTTCTTTACTTCATTCACCTGGTTGGTACATCGGTTGTCATCAATTTTGAAATTGTCCTGCAGGAGCAGCTTTTCATCACGCAGCTGCCAATCATAGTGATTGTCTGGATCAGCGTCATCCTTCTTCCATTCAGCATCTTTAACCGGAACGAACGCGGCCAGCTTGAGGAAAAGCTCGAAGATGCGAACAAGAAGATTTCCGAATTGATCAAAATAGAGGAACGTCAGCGGATCGCCCGTGACCTCCACGATACCCTGGGACAGAAGCTATCCCTTATCGGTTTGAAGAGTGACTTGGCCAGAAAACTAATCAACAAGAATCCTGAACAGGCTAAGGAAGAATTGATGGATGTCCAGCAAACTGCCAGGACTGCCTTGAACGAGGTAAGGAAGCTGGTAGCTGAGATGCGTGGCATCCGCCTTAGGGATGAAATCATCCGCATCAAACAACTCCTTAAAGCCGCACAAATCGAATTTATCGGCAATGAAGAAGATTTCAACCTTTCAAATGTTTCATTGTTGTCTGAAAATATTCTCAGCATGTGTTTGAAGGAAGCCGTAACGAATGTTGTGAAACACAGTAAGGCTTCCCGCTGCACCGTATCTATCCAGCAAAAAGAAAAAGAAGTCACCATGGAAGTCACTGATGATGGAATCGGGAATATTTCCGAGGAAGATTTTTTCAAAGGCAGCGGGCTCCAGGGGATGAGGGAGAGGCTGGAATTTGTGAATGGCACGCTTGAAGTTCATTCTAATGGGGGCACAAACCTCTTGGTCACGATTCCAAAAGTATTGCAACATACAGACAAGGAGGGAATGACATGATCCGGATTGTCATTGCTGAAGACCAGCGGATGCTCCTCGGTGCGCTAGGTTCATTGCTCAGTCTCGAGGACGATATGGATGTAGTCGGAAAAGCGGCCAACGGGGAGGAGGCTGTTGACTTGGCGAAAAAGCTGAACCCTGATATTTGCATTATGGACATTGAGATGCCAGGCAAGACCGGACTGGAAGCTGCGGAAGAGCTGAAGGAATTGGGTTGCAAAGTAATCATTCTGACGACATTTGCCCGTTCAGGCTATTTCCAGAGAGCATTGAAGGCAGGAGTAAGCGGATATTTGCTCAAAGATAGTCCCAGCGAGGAACTGGCAAGTTCGATCCGCCGCGTCATGGAAGGCAGGAGGATCTATGCTCCTGAATTGATGGATGATGTGTATAGCGAGGAAAATCCACTGACCGAGCGTGAGATGGAAGTCCTCGAACTCGTGGCAGAGGGGAAAAACACAAAAGAAATCGCAGGCCAGCTCAGCATAACGACCGGTACGGTACGTAATTACATCTCAACTATCCTGGACAAGCTCCAGGTGACAAACCGCATTGAAGCCATTACCCAATCCAGGGAAAAAGGCTGGTTCAAATGACAAAGAGCCTGTCCCGTTAGGCAATGGGTGCAACGGGGACAGGCTCTTTCTTATTTAAAGAAAACCTTGTCGATATTGTATTTCGCTTTGTGGCGGTTGATGATATACGTTTCATAAATATCACGTTCCATTGGATCCTCTACGTAGAAGACCGCAATTTTGTTCACATCATGCCGGTAGTTCTTAATTGGGGAAACATTGTCCTCGAAATGTTTTTTCACTCGCTGCCTTAGTTTGCGGGCCTTTCCCACAAACATCAATTCGTCAGCGGCATCATAGAACATGATGAGTCCGCCTTTATCTCTTGGTATCCGATTGTAATCAGTAAAACCGTATTCACTGCTGATCACCGATTCAGCCTTTGCTCCAAGCTGTTTGCTCCTCGTCAGTACAACATCAGGCGAAGGGATTTCAATTTTAATCATTTTTCATCACTTCCTATTTATCAATTTATCAATCGTATCATATGAATTGATGAAAATCCACCTGAAAACCCCATTGTTTTTTTGGACGTGCGTGCCGGTATAGAACTTTGAGGACCTTTCCTGTGATTCCGACTCGATTGAGTCCTGCTTCTGCTGCTTCCGCTTCAGGGCTGTCTTGGCCATAGGTGTGTTCGATTGATAAGTTGAGCGCTTTTCTAGCATCGCTGAATTTCGATTCTGCTGTTAAATTGACCGTCAAGGCGCAGTTATATGGGCCAAGCTTTTCTTTTCCGATTTCCATAACATTAAGGCAGGCTTCGTAGTCGATAATCGAATAGTTGATATGCACTCCGCCCTTATACACCCAGCCTGGCTGACAAAGAAATCATCATTTTCCATCTCCATAGCTCATTAGCTGCCCGTCCCACCGCCCATTGTGATCATTCTCGCCATAATAGCCTTTGACGCCAATGACTAAGCCTTTCGCGTAATGAAAGATGCAGCTATGCTGAAGATACAGTTTTCCTCACAAAAAACCAGCTGTATTTAAAAGACTTTAAGCACAGAAGGATTCTTGCCTTTTCTGCCCGAAAAGGGGGATAATTAGAAAGGCTGCAGAAGAAAGAAAGAATAGCTAGCACTGATCAGAGAAAGCAGGGATGCAATTGAAAAGTTTTATATCAATGGGCATATCCGAATGGTTGGCTGAAACATTGAAAAACATCGGGATCAGTTACCCGAATTCCATACAGGCACAAGCTATCCCAAAGATAATGGAGGGAAGGGACTTGATGGTCCGGTCCCAAACCGGTACAGGCAAGACATTCGCGTTCGCAGTACCGATTCTGGAAAAAGTGGATCCCCGCAACCCTTCTTTACAGGCTCTAATCCTAACTCCCACAAGGGAACTGGCGCTTCAAATCACTGACGAATTCAAAAAGCTTACCGCTGGTAAAGAGGGGCCAGGCATTCTCGCTGTATATGGAGGACAGGATGCAAAGGCACAAATGAAGGAGCTGAAAAAAGGAATTCAGATTGTCATCGGCACGCCAGGAAGGCTGCTTGATCATATCAGACAGCAAACAATCGATTTCTCTTACGTAAACATGCTTGTGCTTGATGAAGGAGACCAGATGCTCCAGATTGGTTTTTTAGAAGAAGTTGAAACGATTATCAAACAAACACCCAAAACTAGACAAACTCTTTTGTTTTCCGCTACAATGCCGAAAAAAATACGCGAATTGGGGAAATCCCACATGCGTGGTCCTGAATATATTCAGGCCGAAAAAAAACAGGCGCCCTCAGCTAATGTCGAACAAATTGCCATCCGTACTACAGATAGAGCGAAACAGAATGATCTTATAGAATCATTGAGGTTGTACGAGCCATTCCTTGGGGTGATTTTTTGCCGTACAAAAAGACGGGTTCACAAGTTGAATGAAATTCTACAGGCGAACTTCTTCAGCTGTGACGAGCTTCATGGTGACCTTTCACAGGCAAAGAGGGAGGAGGTAATGATCAATTTCCGCCAGGCAAGGATCCAATTCCTCATCGCCACTGATGTTGCGGCTAGAGGGCTTGATGTAGACGGCGTCACCCATGTATTTAACTATGACCTGCCGCATGATAGTGAAAGTTATATCCATAGGATTGGGCGGACAGGGAGAGCCGGGCGTGAAGGCATGGCAGTAACGTTCTACTCCGCTAAGGACGAGAAGCTGCTTAAAATGATTGAAACCGATTTGAACATAAGAATCGAAAGGAAAAACGGTCGCTTAAAACATAAAGAAATGGCCATACAGCCAGCTAAGAGGAAAAACACAAAAGAAAATCCTTCACGAAGCGGGGAAATTAAAGGAAAGTATACGAGGAACCATGAGGGAATGCGTGACAGAACACAGGACAGGGAAATGCAGGATCAGCGGGCGAATGGCACGCAAAAACATCTGCCTGGGATTAGATCGGCTGGTGCCCCAACGATTGAAAACCCTAGCAGCAAACGTCCAGTGACAAAAACAAAGGGTAAGCGGCACCCTGGATTGAAGGACAACCGTGAAGCATTCGTCCAGAAGGGATCCTGGGGAGACGCACGATCTCCGAAGCATCGAACAGGAAGATTAGCGAAAGACAAGAAGCATACTGATTCCCTTAGTAGTGGATCAAATAAAAGAATCTCTTCGAATTCAAGAAAAAGCTGAAGTTTTCCCTTAACTTATCAGCTTTTCTATTGCAGGGACAAAAAATAGACCTGCTATGAGGTCTATTTTCTCTCTAATGCTGCTTGTTGGGAAGCTTTCGGCTCGGGTGCCCATTCCCCTGGCGTTTCTGATTCTTTTCGTCTTTCTTCTGGTTTTCTTGAAGATTTTTCACATAATCATGGGTATTTTCCATTTTATGTCCTCCTTACAAGCATGGGATGACATTACTATTGCCTATACAGTTTGATTCCATTCATTCAGGCCAAAGGCATTGTCCCTGTTCGCTACGGCCGATTGACATTATAAGGATAGGTATTATCTCCAACTACTTGATCTGGGAAAAGCAATGGAAGAAATAAAATAGCCAGCCCTGCAAGGATCGGTCCATGATGTAAAAACAACTGACCCTTGATTTGGCTTATTTTTCGAAGATATATATTCTGGCATTTTCCGGCCTGTTGAATTTCGGGCCCGAAAAACCTCTCTTCAATAGCTCTTTCCTCATGAACATCATAATACCTCCATGTCCTACGATAAGTACATCTTCTCCATGGGCAAGGGCATAGTCGAGCGCTTTATTGATTCTTTCCAATACTTGCTTCTTGGATTCTTTTTGGGATTCATGACCAAAAAACCATGCCGTCCTTATCATCGATAAATAGAGCCAAAGAGGGATCTTGACGCCGGATTTCAGGATTGGCGAAATGGCTATCTCCCGCAGATCTTCTGAACAAAAAATATGTCCCGAAAAAGCCTTCTCTGCCGTTTGTCTCGCTCTTCCTAAATCACTGGAATAGCATCGTTTCCATTCAACCCCATGCAAATCGATGTTTATTTCCTCCAAACCCGATTCATCATATTCCCTTTGCCATTGCAGGAGCTCAGCTGATGACACAAGCTTATTCGGGTATCCAAGTGTTACTTTAAAATGCCTCAACAAACCAACCTTCATTTTACTCATCCTGTTCATGCTTGATGAATATATGATTCTGCATCTTATTCCCAATACCTCTTTCTTCAAATGAAAAAGATGGAATTCCATGTGGTTTTTTGCGTGAATGAGGCAATTTATAACAAAAGGAGGTGCTTGCATGCCTAGAGGAAAAGAGCTCGAACAGCTGCCAATGGCAAACACTTTACCTGGAATGGGAAAAGACCAGACCAAGCTTGTAAGAAAAACGGCAACAGGGATCACAAAAGGCGTCACCCCTGAACCTGCTTAATATAAGGATGGGGATTGAACAATGAATAGCGCACCAAAACCTGGATATTGAAAATCCAGGTTTTTGAGTTTTAAAAGAAAGGCTATGTTAAAGACCAGTGTTGATTTTTAATACCTTTTTGTTGGAACGGAAGGCACGCAGACTCCTCGAAAATGCGAACGCATTTCCTTCGTGCGTGGCAAACTCGAGGAAGCACATTCAGGTCCAGCGGGAATACGAGGCAGGAGGAGGCCCCACAGGCGCTTTTGCGACGAGGAGGCTCCACGGCACGCCCCGGAAAGCGGCCGACTAAAACCGCCGAGTCCTGCGGCAAAGTCGGCACTAGGACTTCCTGTCCGTCGAAGTGCCGGAAGTAAAAATCAACAAACAAATTTAACATAGCCAAAAAAAACAACCACATAATTGTAAATCGCAGCAAAAGATACTATCATGAACATAGGAACGTAAACGTTTACGCAAAGGAATTGAATGATAATGGGTTATACAATTAAAGATGTCGCAAAGAAAGCCAATGTTTCGATTGCTACCGTTTCCAGGGTGTTGAATAACGCTGGCGGATACTCCAAAGCTACAGAAGAGAGGGTAGTGAAGGCAATCCGGGACCTGGGCTATCAGCCCAATGCAGTTGCCAGAAGTTTGATCAACAATAAATCAAACACAGTTGCTCTGCTCTTCCCGGAGGTATCAAGCCAATTTTCCGCCAGGATCCTCAAAGGAGCGGAGGGTACAGCCAATCGTTTTGGATCCAGCGTCATCGTCTGCAATACTTCATCCCATGGTACGCGTACAATGAAGTATTTACAGCTTTTATCAGAAAAACGTGTCGATGGGATTATTTTTGTCAGCGAATTGATGACAGAAGAATACTATACAAAACTGGTGTCAATGGATATACCGGTAGTACTCGCAGCAACTGAATCTTATTTATTTCCCTTTCCGTTCGTAAAGGTGGATGATCAGCATGCAGCCTTTACAGCGACACACTACTTGATCAGGAAAGGGCACAAAAGGATTGGAATGATCAGCGGCAGCCAGGACGATTCAATTGCAGGGGAGCCGCGGATTACCGGATATCAAAAGGCGCTTGCGGCTCACGGATTACCACTTAACGAGGCTGATATCGTTTCCGCAAAGGGTTTTTCATTTAAGGACGGAGTCGATAGCCTGCCGATCCTCCTTGAAAAAGCTCCTGATTTGACCGCAATTTTCGCCGCGAGTGACGAAATCGCCATTGGCGCCATTTCAGCTGCCTATAAAATGGGGCTAAACATTCCTCAAGACCTGTCTATCATCGGATACGACAATTTACCGATTGCTGAAATGAGCATCCCACCGCTTACCACAGTTGAGCAGCCACTGGAAGGAATGGGGAGTATAGCAGCAGAAATGCTGTTTAGCATGATGCAATCCGGAGAAAAAGTTGAAAGCAGGATCATGCCGCATAAGATCATTGAAAGAGAAACGGTCAGAAGCCTTTGAAGATTCGTAAACGTTTACTGAAACATATCACAAATGAGGTGGCAAAATGAAAAAACATTGGTGGAAAGAATCTGTAATCTATCAAATCTATCCTCGAAGCTTCATGGATTCAAATGGGGATGGAATTGGCGATATTCCGGGAATTATTTCAAAGCTCGATTATTTAAAAGAACTTGGGGTTGATGTCATCTGGCTTTCTCCTGTATATAAATCACCGAATGATGACAATGGATATGATATCAGCGACTACCGTGACATCATGGATGATTTTGGCACGATGGAAGATTGGGAGTTGCTTTTAAAGGAAATGCATACCCGCGGTTTAAAACTGATCATGGACCTTGTTGTCAATCATAGTTCAGATGAACATCAATGGTTTATAGAGTCCCGTAAGTCAAAGGACAATCCTTATCGAGACTACTACATCTGGCGTCCTGGGAAGGATGGAAAGGAACCGAATAACTGGAAGTCGACTTTCAGCGGCTCTGCATGGCAATATGATGAAACAACAAGAGAATACTATCTTCATATTTTCAGCAAAAAGCAGCCAGACCTCAATTGGGAAAACCCAAAACTTCGTCAGGAAATATACGACATGATGAAGTTCTGGCTCGATAAAGGGATCGATGGTTTCAGGATGGACGTTATTAATTTCATTTCCAAGGTAGATGGCCTTCCTGATGCCCCTAATCCTGAAGGAAAAAAGTATGTTTCGGGAAGCCAATCCTTCATGAATGGTCCGAAAATCCATGAGTACCTTCAGGAAATGAATCGGGAAGTTCTTGATCAATATGACGTCATGACTGTCGGGGAAATGCCTGGGGCGGATGTTGAACAAGCAAAGCTGTATACAGATGAATCCAGGAATGAAGTCAATATGATTTTCCAATTTGAACATATGGATCTTGATTCAGGGCCAGGAGGCAAATGGGATCTCAGACCACTCAAGCTTAATGATTTGAAGGAAAACATCACAAAATGGCAAAAGGGTCTTGAGCAAACGGGCTGGAATAGCCTCTATTTGAACAACCATGATCAGCCAAGGATGGTGTCCAGATTTGGCAATGATAAGCAATACCGGGTAGAATCAGCAAAGATGCTGGCCACCTTCCTTCATATGCTGAAAGGGACTCCTTATATCTATCAGGGCGAAGAAATCGGTATGACAAATGTCCGTTTCGATTCGATTGAAGACTATAAAGATATTGAAACCTTGAATATTTACAAGGAAAAAGTGGAGCAGGACAAGGAAAATCCAGCAAAGGTAATGGAATCGATCTATGTGAAGGGCCGCGATAATGCACGGACTCCGTTCCAGTGGGATGATAGCAGAAATGCAGGATTCACGACAGGGAAGCCGTGGATCAAAGTGAATCCAAACTATACTGATATAAACGCCATGGCAGCGGTCGCGGATGAGAACTCGATTTACCATTATTATCGAAAATTGATCCAGCTGAGGAAAGAAAACCCGATTATCGTACATGGAAGCTATGATATCATCGTTCCTGATGATAAAAATATTTACGCCTATACAAGGACTTATCAATCACAGGAATTGCTGGTGGCCTTGAATTTTTCCGCTAAAAATCAAGAATTGCATGTACCTGAAGAGCTTCTTGGCAAGGAAACTGAAGTTCTTATTACAAATTATGGCGAATATGGACTTTCCTCCAGATTGAATCTGAAACCTTATGAAGCGATTGTCTTTTTGATTCATAACTGAACTTCAGAAGGCTGTGATGAGCAGCCTTTTTTTCATGGCTGTTCATACTAAAGTAGGAATGAATATCAAGCTTCTTTCCGAAGTAATGTTTTCCATGACGACTTAATATAGAGACAGATAGGAAACCTCAGGAGGAGATACAAATGTTGAATGAGAAGGTTGTCATGATTACAGGTGTGACCCAGGGACTTGGAAAGGCATTGACAATGGCATTCGCAAGACAAGGAGCGAAACTTGCTGTATGCGCAAGAAGAGGAGATAAACTTGAAGATGTAAAGAAGGAAGCGAATGCTGCAGGGGGAAAAGTTATTGCAGTCCAGGCAGATATTTCCATTCCAAGAGATGTGGAAAAGTTTGTTTCCATCACAGAAAAAGAGTTCGGTCATATTGATGTCTTGATCAATAACGCCTCAATCCTCGGCCCGAGCCCAATGCCCCTTTTGGCAGATTTTCCTTCGGATGACTTCGCAGAAGTGCTCAGAGTAAACAGCATCAGCCCTTTCCTTGTTACAAGGAGAGTTCTTCCAGGCATGCTGGAGCGGAATACAGGGTCAATTATCAATGTCACTTCCGAGGCGGGGAATGTAGGCTATGCTGGATGGGGAGCTTACGGAATTTCAAAATTCGCTGTTGAAGGTCTCACCCAAACCTGGGCGGATGAACTGAGTGAAACAAATGTCCGAATCAACATGGTTGATCCTGGAGAAATGGATACAGAAATGCATGCACTGGCAGTACCTGATTGTGACTATGAATTGGCAGACCCAAAAGATATCGTCGACGTATTCATATACCTCGCATCTGAGGAAGCTGAACCTATCAATGGACAGCGCCTGAAGGCCCAGGAATTCACGAGGGAGGGAGCATGATGCAAATGAATATTAAGGAACCAATGCATGACTTTGTTCTTCCTTCTGAACTGAACGCTACCTGTCCTCCTGAGAGAAGGGGAGTTCGCAGGGACCATGTCAGAATGCTCGTTCTCAATCGGATATCCGGAAAGATTAAGCATGCTTTTTTTAACCAGGTTGATGAATATTTGAAACCAGGGGATGTTCTTGTACTAAACAGCAGCAGAACAATTCCGGCAATTTTGAAAGCGGACTGGAAAAGGCAGCATCATTCATTGGGCAAAGAAATTGAAATCAGGCTGGCATCGAGAAACGATGATTCCACCTGGGAAGCATTGATTGTTGCGGAAGACGTTAGGATTGGCGATGATTTCCTTTTCGATAAAACATTGACAGCAAAAGTGATTGCCAATAAAGTACATTCTCCACTGAAAAAAATCCGGTTTTCCTTAGGAGGCACGGCATTGCTGGAAGAAATTTATTCCGTAGGGGAACCTGTAAGATACGAATACATCGATCATCCTTGGGAGTTGGACTATTACCAGACAGTATTTGCCTCAAGTCCAGGGTCTGTTGAAATGCCATCAGCCGGGAGGGCATTCAGCTGGGAATTATTATTCAAACTTCGGAAAAAAGGAATAAAGCTGGCATTCATCCAGCTCCATTCAGGTCTCAGTTATTTGCTCGATGACGACTATGATCATTCTCCTGAAAATCACCATGAAGAGTATGTCATATCCAAGGAAGCATTCGAAACCATCCTCCAGGCTAAGCGGACGGAGAACAAAGTCATCGCAGCAGGTACAACCGTCGTGCGTGCCATCGAAGCCGCAGCCACCAAGGGGTGTTTAAGCGGATGGACAAATTTATATGTCACTGCTGATTACGACCTTAAATTGACCGACGGGATCATTACTGGTTTCCATGAGCCAAAGGCTAGCCATCTGGACATGCTGACAGCCTTCATAGATAAAGAAAAAATGTTCGCAGCATACGAATCAGCGATGAGTGAGAAATACTTGTGGCATGAGTTTGGGGACATTAACTTGATAATTTAGAAACAGGGGGGGAAGTTCCATGTTCTTTCATCACTATGCTCTCGAGGTGAGGAATGTATCAGCAACAAAGGAATTTTATCAAAAAATCCTGGGATTCGCTGAAGAAGACGGAATCTCTTATCAAGGGAAAGTAATCGATTTCTTATTGCTTGACGGGTTCAGAATGGAAATTCTTGAAAACAAACAGGCATGTGCCAAAAATGACCGAACCCATCTATGCTTTGAAGTCAGGAACTTGGATCAAAAAATAGAACTGATGAAGAACCTTGGCCATCTTCCTTCAGAAGGGCCATATCAGCTCGAGAATGGCTGGAAAACAGTTTTTTACATCGGACCGGATGAGGAAACGATTGAATTCTTGCAGAATCGCTTATCAATTTAAAATGCAAATAAATCAAAGGAGATAACAAATAATATATTATCTCCTTTTCTTTAACTAAAGCATCCATTCAATAAGGATTTGCGTATAGGGTAGAAAATACAAACCTATTATTCAAACTTGAATTTAAGCATTTTTTTGAATTAGCATCAGAAAATAAGTTCTCCAATTAAGAAGATTAGCGCCAAAAATCCTAAAAAAGAAACAAGGAAAACCAAAAAGGAACGTTCTTTACTTCTAGTGATTGAGACAATTCCTAAAATGAAAGCACCTGCCATAGCCACAAGGCCTGTAATCGCAGATATGTTAACAGTCATTCTTCTATAAAATGTTTCAATTACTACTGGTTCTTGTATAGATGAGACTATTGAAGCAACAATATTTAACAGTATGCAAATAATAAACAGGAAAATAGACCATTTGCCAATAGGCGTTTTTGGAAGGAATGCCATATGAAATTTCCCCTCATACTATATGATCACTTCAACATTATCATTATATCACTCTTTAAAAGTGACATGACTGCCATAATAACTCCAAAAAACTATAATTTCAAAATTCGATTGATCAGGACAATATGGATGAAAAAAAAGGATATATGATCATATGCTGAACATAATATCCTCTCATTATTTTTGTTTATTTAACAAATCGATTTGCACTCCTTTATTTTTTCACTTCCCATTTCCTGAGCAAGGACAAGAATTGCAGCCTATGCTTTTGGATTGTCATGAAAAGAAAGTAGTATACAGCCATCCCGAACAGGATCATATTCACAAGCATACCAAGGAAAAAAGCAGTGCTTATATGCATGCCAGCGTTTATGGCAGTGTGGCCGGCAGGTCCGACCCCTTCTGAAAATGGCAGAAACTTCGAAGGTAACAGCTTTTCGCCAACAAGGACGTTCATATAAAACAATAACGGAAAAAGCCAAGTCAGAGAAACACCGCCTATTAACCCAGCCACCGGATTGCCACGAAAAACTTTGGCTCCAGCAACGGAAAGAAACGGTCCAATTCCAAAAGTAGGGATGAAATTGACTAAAAAACCAAGTGTGAATCCTAAAGAAATTTTATGGGAATTCCCTTTAATCCTGAATAATCTGATCAACAGGAATTTAAATCTTCGTAGCATTAACTTAATCATCATCACCAGCTCCGAAATTAGTATACAGGTTAGAGCAGCAATTGAACAGCTATTTTACCAAAATCTTTTTAATACCGCCCAAATATATTTCTTCAAAAAGTACAATTTTGGTTATAAATCCCTAATGAAAATACGATATAATGGTATAGTTAAACTTCAGTGTCGGCGATTTACAAAAAGAATAAACATGATTTGTTGACAGATAGGGTAACAATATCCATATATTAAAATTGATTCTCGGAGAGTGAGGGCAACTGATGCGTTTGCGTTTTACTAAAATGATTCCCAATACGTTCACATTAGGGAATCTTTATTGCGGTTTTTTATCAATTGGTTTTGCGGCTAATGGCCAGTTCAATAACGCTGCTATTTTAGTCTTAATTGGCATGATGTTGGACAGTATGGATGGCAGGCTTGCCAGAATGCTAAAAGCAGATACCAAGTTGGGGAAGGAACTGGACTCACTGGCTGATATCGTGACATTCGGTGTTGCACCGTCATTCCTTGTCTATTATACATATTTTTATCAATTCGGCCTATGGGGCCTTCTTGTAGCAGGATTGTTTCCGCTATTTGGCGCATACCGTCTGGCCAGGTTCAATATCAGCACAGACAAGACTTCCCTTAATTACTTCATTGGGGTTCCCATCACCGCAGCCGGCGGAATCATGGCAATTTTGACATTGTTCGGAGATAAAATACCTAATATCGTAACAACCGTGGTCTTCACTGCATTAAGTTTTTTAATGGTGAGCAGGATCAGGATCCCCAGCTTCAAGGAAATCCCATTGCCCAAGTATGGGACAATCGTCACCATTTTCCTTGGCTCACTTTTATTCGTGATCTATAAAGGGACATATGGACAGTTTCCATATTTAATTTATATCGCTACCCCATTATATATCGCCTATCTTGCTTACAGGTTTGTCAAGGGAAAACATAAGCATGACATTGATTGAAACCTGATTCAGGGAAAACTCAAATGCAGCCGGATGGTGCATACCACTGGACCACTGTGAAGAAACGGATTATAAAAAACACAATGAAAGAAGCCTTCGCTTATTGCGAAGGCTTCTTTCTCTTTCTTATTTATCATCCACTGTATCATTGAAAGCTCTTGAAATGCTTTCTTTAACATCTCCGGTTTTTTCTTGTACCTTACCTTTTCCTTTATCCATCCGGCCCTCAGCTTCCATGGATTCATTATCAGTCATTTTTCCGAATTGTTTCTTCGCTTCTCCTTTCAACTGGTCAAGCCTTCCTTTTGTCTGATCATCATTCATGGTTTTGGCCTCCTTAATGTTTGTATTTCATATATACCCATTTTCATTAGGGGAAAACGGAGTAACCAGACTATATACGATTAGGTGAACATGAAAACCGCATGATCAGGCCACGGATCAAAAGGATCCCTATGTCCCCGGCATTCCTTATCTTACTTCCGGTCCCGAGCTAGTACCGGGAACTTTACAGGTGTATCCAACTTCATGCCATCACGATAGGAACGATAGGAAATCACGTTATGACCGTTTGACTGGACATCCAATTGCAGGATTTTATCATGTTTTGTTTCTAGGGAATAGTTCAACTGATCTTGCACAAGTTCATAAAAAAAGAGAGGGATCCCTAAGTATTCTTTTCTGACTATATTTGTATCAGGATGATGTTTTACATAATCGGCAATCTGCTGAATGGTAGCTGAAGAGGTACCAGTAATTGAGTAGAATGTCTCCTTTGCGTAGCCAAAAGCTTGGTTTAGCGACATTTTTGCTTTATTAATAAAATGATTGATCGACTGATTCATTCAGAACCTCCTTTCCATAATGATGGCAAATTATATGGATAATGAATAATATACCCGACGAAATGAAAGTGATTCCTATCCAGTATTTATATTTTTATTCCTTTTTCACTTAGAAAACACATGTTAAAAAAGTGGATAAGGATTAAAATAAATTACAATTGGATCAACGTAAAGTTATGAGTGCGCAATGTTTCATGGAAAATGGTCTCTATCTGTCCCATATAACAGGAAACCACTCACAGACAAGTTGTAACAATTGCCTTACACAAGGCGTCTATAGACTTAATTTAAAAGGGAGGAGAAGATCTTGAGTAAGTATATAACTAATGTCCAGGAGTTGACCGAGCTTGCTGGAGAACCAGGCGAACTAGCTAAACGAAAGGTTATCACATTCATAGACAAACATTGCAGGGAATATATTAGCAAGTCCCCCTTTTTGATTTTATCAACAGCTGATGCTTCAGGGTTTTTGGATGCATCCCCGCGGGGCGACGCACCTGGCTTTGTTTTGATTCTTGATGAGAAACGGCTGGTAATTCCTGAACGCCGCGGGAATAAACGTATGGATTCTTTAAAAAATATAATAACAAATCCTCAGGCCGGCATCCTGTTCACCGGGGATGCAGGAGGCATTACGGGTAAACGGAAAGGCCAGGCTGACAGTTGACCGTTACATATTGAGAAAAATGGCTGTTAACGGAAAGGTTCCTGTCGTAGGCATCGAAATTGAGGTAGATGAATGCTTCATTCAGTGTGGCAAGGCAATAAAGCGTTCCGGTTTATGGCAGAGTGAAAGTTGGCCGGATCTTCATTCATTGCCGTCCGCTGCAGAAATTTTGGCTGCCCACGCAAATTTGTCGGGAACAACAGAGAAAGAAATTGAAGAAAAATTGAAAGACGGTTATATGAATCGTTTATATTAGAAAAGCATCAAAAGCGCAAAGAACGCTATCAACCAAAAAGAAGAAAAGAGAAATCCTTAAAAGTCACAATGGATGCGCGTAAATAGTTATGGTCCTTTGTCATTTTTTTGTACGACGATTATCTTCCGACTGAATTCCTTTACAGGAAATAACGAAAGCTGCTTTTTATATGCAGCTTTCGTTTCATTTTTTTCCGCGCATTACTTCATTGAGCTTATCAGGGTAATTGGTGAACATACCTGTCACGCCCCAGCCAAGGAGCTTATCCATCTCTTCTTTTACATTTACAGTGTAAGGATGGATGAAAAGTCCGGAATCGCGGACCTTTTTCACATAACCTGGACTTAGAGCAGTGTAATGCATGCCTATGCCGTCAGCATACTTCTTAAGTGCAGCTATCTCTGAATCACTGATCACAGCAGGTGAGTAATAGGAAAGAAGCTGAATCAGAGGCAGTCCTCTGTCCAACTGATGGATTTTTTTTAGACTCTCGGCACTAAAGGATTGAATGACCACCCTGCTGGGTTGACCTTCAATGCCTGTAAGGCTGTACTCCTTCAGGATCTGTACCAATTTTTCCTCAATGCCCGGATACATGTCGGGTGTCTTCGTTTCTATATAGAATTTGCTTGTCATGCCAAATTGCTGAAGTATTTCCTTCAGTGTCGGCACCTTTAGTCCTGCATACTCTGACCGTGACTTAGCGGGATAGGCTTTATTGAACCACGAACCCGCATCGAGCTTTTTAATTTCCTTTAAGGTCAAGTCCTTGACTAGCCCTTTCCCATTTGTTGTCCGGTCAACGGTTTCATCATGCATCGCAATCAATTCTCCATCCTTTGTCATTTGGAGATCGATTTCAATATAATCCGATTTCATCCTGACACCAAGCTCGTATGCAGGGAAAGTATGTTCAGGTGCATAACCGGATGCACCCCGATGGGCAAGAGTGACAAAATTGACAAAAGCAGGTTTCTGACCCATGGCAGCCGAAATACTGACAGGCATCGTCAAATAGATGACAGAGGCAGCCAAGGCATATTTTATTACGCTTTTCATCCCGAAATCCTCCTCTCTGGTTTGTAATCGGAAACATGGAGTCTGGAGAGGGTTACGAGTGAGACCTTCCTGAATTTAGATATTATTATGGACAATAAGCCTGAGAAAATCCCATTATACGAAAGGATTAAGTTATTTCCATACCTTCCACCAATTTCTCCTGCTGCTTTTAGCTGCCGCGGTTTCTCTGAAGCTTTCCACCATCCCTTTAAACATTTCGTCCCGCTTGATGATAAGCTGCCTGAATTCCTCGCGCTCATTTTTCATTGTTCTCCACATATGATTTCTTTCTTGATTCATGGCTTCGCTTAAATTGGAAAATTCCTCATTTCTCGCTTCCTGGTAGTTAGCAAATATCTGGAATTCCTCTGATATTGTTTCCGTTGTTTGATTCAGCCGTTTCACAAGTTTTGAGATATCTTTATTTGTTCCCAATGAAAGCTTTTCCACAGAATTAGTCAGACGGATAATTTTCTCCATTGTTCCTTTCGATGATTTTGCCAGGCTGTTAGTCAAAGAGTTGATTCGATCCGATGTTCCTTTAGAAACATTTGAGATTTTTGCAGAAATCACCCCTAAAACTTCTGAATTCTGTTCTGAACTTTTCACGATGGAATTTGATAATTCTGTTATTTGTTCTGCCGTTTTTTCACTGGACTTATAAACTGAATCGGAAATCGCCCTGACCGTCGTATAGGTCCCTTTGGAAATCTCTTTTTTTACTTCCTCCAGTACTTCTTTCCTGATGCCATTGCGAATTTCAATCTTCACTTCTTCGATCAGAGATTCCTTATATTGCTCCATTGCTGACATTATAGCCTGATAACCAATTTCATTATGGGTGTATGAAGTGGCTGGCCCAGATGGCTCAATGCTCAATTCCCGTGTAGCTTCGAAAGGTTCCGAGCCGGCATGGGACTCATTGTGCCTTTGCAGTAAATCGCGGATTACTTCCTTGCTTAAATTTTTGTCACGCATCTGCTTGATTTTCATTAGCATTTCTATTTCGATATCTGTATAAAATCTAGCGCCTTGTTTTGTACGCGGAATGAATAAAAGACCTTCCAAATCTTTTTCCCATTGCCTGAGTGTCCCTGAGGGAACATTCATTCTCTTGGATACCTCTTTGATCGTGTACGCTTTCATGTATTGTGTTTCTGTCATCATGCACAACCCTTTCTGTTGAATATTAAGGCTATGTATACTTGATACTGCCCTTGCGACAAAAGTTGATAGCACTGAAGCAAACATGCTTCCGCGGCGGAGTTTCCTTACCGTTCAAATCCGGAGTAAAAGAAACGGGTCAAGAAAGACCTTCCCGCTTCAACTATTCGAGAGGGCGGGCGGGGACCAACAAAAGAAATCGAACGCAAATCAGCAGGGATGTTTTACACAGCCATAGATAAAACTAGGATAGGGAATAAATTCACCAAAGGGCTTCCTGATTTCCTGCAACATGACAAAAGTTATCAAAACTAGTGGACTTTCCGCATATATGGCAAAAAATAAACAGGAAGCGAGCGAATATTCACAAAAGTTAAAAATAGAGATTGAAGCTTAAATTGTCGTGATGATTTAGTGATTTTGATTTACAATAAACATGTAAGCGTTATCCAAGCGGGGAATAATTGTGAAATGTCGCAAATTTTGCTGTCGACAAGAAGTTTGCCTGCTGTCCATTTGAATGAAGCCTAATCACCAATACACAATTGTGGAGGGAAAGAGAATGTCCGAAGTAAAAGTGCGCATTGAAAAAGACTTTTTAGGAACAAAGGAAGTTTTGGCGGATGCCTATTATGGAATCCAAACGTTAAGGGCGGTAGAGAACTTCCCGATTACCGGATACAGAGTACATAGTGAATTGATTAAAGCAATGGCAATGGTAAAAAAAGCAGCCGCCCTGGCCAATATGGAAACTGGCAGGCTTTATGGAGGCCTTGGAGAGGTGATTGTCAAGGCAGCAGATGAAATTATCGATGGAAAATTACATGACCAATTCATTGTTGATCCCATCCAGGGCGGTGCAGGAACCTCAATCAACATGAATACGAATGAAGTAATTGCGAACAGGGCGCTTGAACTGCTTGGCGAAAAAAAAGGAGATTATTTTACCCTCAGCCCGAACTCGCACGTCAATATGGCGCAGTCCACTAATGATGCATTCCCGACAGCCATCCATTTGGCGGCGCTCTCTTTGCTTGATAAATTGCTTGATACGATGCAGGTAATGCATGACGTGTTTTCCAAAAAGGCAAGACAATTCGATGCAGTGATTAAAATGGGGAGGACTCACTTACAGGATGCTGTGCCGATCCGCCTTGGCCAGGAATTTGAAGCGTATACCCGTGTAATTGCTCGTGACATCGAACGAATAAAATATACAAGAAGTTTTCTTTATGAAGTGAATATGGGTGCTACAGCTGTAGGAACAGGACTCAACGCGAATCCAAAGTATATCCAGAATGTCGTCCGCCATTTATCTGAAATAAGCGGATATCCGCTAAAAAATGCGGAACATTTGGTTGATGCCACACAAAACACTGATGCCTATACAACTGTTTCAGCTGCCCTGAAGGTATGCATGATGAATATGTCCAAGATTGCCAATGATCTGCGATTGATGGCATCAGGACCACGGGTTGGGTTTAATGAAATCAATTTGCCAGCCCGCCAGCCTGGTTCCTCCATAATGCCAGGAAAAGTGAATCCGGTCATGCCTGAGCTCATCAACCAAGTTGCCTTCCAGGTAATCGGGAATGACAATACCATCTGCCTCGCTTCCGAAGCAGGGCAACTTGAACTGAATGTCATGGAACCCGTGTTGGTTTTCAACCTGATTCAATCAATCAGTATCATGAACAACGGGTTCAAAGTCTTTACGGATCATTGTCTAGTGGGAATCGAAGCGAATGTCGACAAACTAAAAAAAGATGTTGAACGCAGCGTTGGAATCATTACAGCAGTTAATCCGCATCTTGGTTATGAAGCTGTTTCGAGAATCGCTAGGGAAGCCATCCTGACAGGCAAATCAGTACGTGAATTATGTCTTGCCTATGATGTCCTGACAGAAGAGGAGCTGGATTTGATCCTCAATCCATATGAAATGACGAATCCTGGTATAGCCGGGGAAGAGCTACTGAACAAAGATTGATTTAAAAAAAGGCTGTCCCAAAAGGTCATGATTTTTGACCTTTTGGCAGCCTTTTTTCTTTTTCATGTAAAACCTAACGGTTTTCCATGGTTCTTCGCATCAGGAGGCGCATATCCTTAGCGTATTGTATTTTATGTAAGCCGCGATTTCTTCCTCATCCAGACAGGAATAGTTCTCCTCAATGCCAAACCCTGAATCACCGATAGCCCGTTCCAGTTTTTTTTCGGTTATCATTCTACAATAATTCCATATGTGCCCGCAGGCAGCCAGGATTCCTTGCCCGATGGTGAAGACTGAAGTCCAGTTGTTAGGCAATGATGCGGGAAGAATAGATTTTTTGTCTATCACCATAGTCATTGCACACTTAGTTGATGGGAGCGGAAGGCACGGAGCCTCCTCAAAAATGCTAACGCATTTCCGTCATGCGTAGTTAAACTCGAGGAAGCCCATTCAGTGTCCTGCGGGAGTGAGTGGCTGGGGAGACCCCCCAGGAGCGGAGCTACGAGGAGAAAGAAAAGCGGAAGCGCTTTGGTCAGCCCCGACAAGCGCCGGGCGACTAAGACCGCCGCGTCCTGCGGCAAAGTCGAGGCAATGGAAAAAGGAGCAACTTTCCAATGTTTTGTAAAAATTCGATATGAATTCAATATGGCAGTTTTTTTATTTCCGCAAAGGGAAAAGCAAGCAAGAGCGTATTTTTTCATCATCACGCAACATCGATTATAGAGGAGGTATACAATGGCTTTTAAAAAACCGCCTGAAATAGCCATCTCAGCTATAGAAGCGGGAATGAACAAATCATCCATGCCTGTGAAAAATATGCTGGCTCTCGGCTTCCTAGGAGGAGCTTTCATTGCGATTGGCTACCTCCTGGATATCAGGGTCATCGCAAACCTCCCAGATGATTGGGGTTCATTTGGGACTTTTCTTGGAGCTTCCGTTTTTCCATTGGGGCTGATTTTGATTCTGCTTGCTGGCGGGGAGTTGCTGACTGGGAACATGACTGCAATCTCGATTGCTAGTCTCGCGAAAAAGGTAACTGTTCAAAAGCTGCTCTATAACTGGTTCTGGATCACGATCAGCAATTTTATCGGCGCGCTCTTCGTTGCCTATGTTTTCGGCCATATCGTCGGTTTGACAGAAACTGGTCCTTATTTGGATAAAACCGTATCAGTAGCTGGCTCAAAACTGGATGATGGTTTCTGGGCAGCATTTTTCTCTGGAATCGGCTGCAATTGGCTCGTAGGGCTCGCAGTATGGTTATCGTACGGTGCATCCGAAATGTCTGGAAAGATCCTCGCTATCTGGTTCCCAATCATGGGATTCGTCGCAATTGGCTTCCAGCACGTTGTAGCGAATATGTTCGTCATTCCAGCTGCCATCTTTGCTGGGCATTACAGCTGGGGAGATTATTTCACGAATTTCGTCCCTGTCTATTTAGGCAATGCCGTTGGTGGAGGGATATTTGTTGGGGCAATCTATTGGTTCAGCTACAAAGGAACCATTGAAAAGCTGACACAGAAGCCAGTAAATCAGATTTCAAAAGCAAGTGAGAGAAAAAAGGCTGCAAGGTAAGAATGAAGAGGAAAGTTGAAAGGGAGCCCCAAAAAGCTGGGGGTTCCCATTTCCGTCATTCCTTCACCAGTCCTAATGTTTTCAATCCATTGTAAATGCCTGAATCCATCACTTCTGTCGTCCTGTGCTTAGCGTACTGGAATAAATCCGGGTGGCTGTTGCCCATGGCAAATCCCTCCCCGGCAAAGGTCAGCATTTCCTTATCGTTCATTCCATCTCCAAAGGCTATCGAGCCCTCGCGAGGAATCCCAAGCCTCTGAAGCAAGAAACGGACACCCACTCCTTTGTTCACTTCCTCTCTGATAACATCAAAGCAATGACGCATCCCCTCGATATTCACCTGGGACAATCGGATTCCTTCACCCAATTGATAATAGGAATTATCTTGTTCATCATTTGTGATGATTGTCATTCCGAGAATTCCCTTTACGACCTCCGCGGTAAAAAGCTCGTTCTTCTTAAGATGGAATTTTTCGAGAAACTGTTTCACTGATGCCGAATCTTGTGTTGTCAGGTAGTTTTTAGAATCTGTATACAAAACGGCCTCATGTCCATTTTTTTTGGCAGTATCCAAAATGACCTGAACTTCGCTTGGATCCATTGGTTTAGCAAAAATCGTTTCTCCTTCATAAATGGCAAGGGCACCGTTATATCCGATGAAAGATGAAACTTGCAATTCATCACCTATCTCCGTAATCTCATGGACTGGCCGTCCGGTAGCAAGTACAACATCGATATTTTTTTCTTTCATTTGCCGGATCGCGGCTTTTGTTGAAGCCTCAATTGTGTCATCAGGACGAAGGATCGTCCCATCAATATCCAAAAATAAGATTTTATACATGCCTATCTCCTTAAAATATATGGTTACCAGTTTAGTGTTACATAATAAAGGGAGCATTATCAAATAGTAAGGAAAATCATTTTCCCTTGGGTTTTCTCCTTGTTTGGTCAATCTCTGTTGAGGGTACTATGATAACAAGTAAGCCGTGAAAGGAGACAATGAAAATGCTTTGGACCATCGCTTCGATCTTACTTGCACTTTGGGTTCTTGGGCTCATTTTCGATATAGCCGGCGGCATTATCCACATCCTCCTGGTAATCGGATTGCTCATGATCGCCTATAAAGCAATCAAAGGGAGGGCTACCTAAGCCAGAAAAACAGGAAGATAGGAAGACAGGACAGCGGCAAAATGCTGCTGTTTTTCCTTTTACGCGATAAGCGGATTTCTTTCATTTCCTATCCCCTTCATACTACAATGATATTCATATAAGTGCAGGGAAAGTGGAGGTCCTATGAAAATCAATCAAATAACCAATACAAATTCAGGGCGTACACCATCAATACTTGGCCATGAAAAATTCCTGAAATTCGCCATCTTGCTTCCGCTTGTACAGGTAAGGGACGAAGCACATATTTTATTTGAGGTCCGCGCGATGACAATGAGAAGACAGCCTGGGGAGATTTGTTTTCCAGGAGGCAAAATTGAAAATGGGGAAGAGCCCATGCAGGCAGCCATCCGTGAAACCTCCGAGGAACTTGGGATTGGCCAAAATGAGGTTATGGATGTTTTTCCCCTTGATTACATGGTTTCTGCGTTCGGTACAGTCATTTATCCTTTTGCGGGTGTGATCAAAAACCCTGATAATATCTTCCCGAATGCCGCTGAAGTTGGTGAAGTCTTCACAGTACCATTATCATTTTTCAGAAAGAATCAGCCGGATCGATATAAAATCAATTTCCAGGTTGAACCAGAGGCTGGCTTTCCATTTGATTTGATTATCGGCGGAGAAAATTATAACTGGCAGGCAAGAGGAATGGAAGAATATTTCTTCCGGTACAACGAAAAAGTCATTTGGGGTTTGACAGCTAAGATCTTGAATCATTTCATCGAATTAATCGATCCCGAAGAAACCGATAAAGGATGAGTGCCAGCGATGGCACTTTTTTATTGTTTTTGTGCAAAAATGTAAACCCTTGATGCCATCTTCTTCTAAAAAAAACCCGCTAGGAATTTCCGCTTTTTCTCAATTAATTGATCCCGCCATTTATTATTCCAGAAAAGTATTAAATTCAACGATGAACATACAGGAGGTTCCTCCCATTTCCTTGTAGCATCACATTTTTTTGCCAGAAAAGGTTGCTTCTGATAGATTTATTATTTATAATATTAAGATAATTATCAATAGAAAGTTGGTCAAATTTATGAAAATATACATATCAGTGGACATGGAAGGCATCACTGGATTAGTCGACCATACTCATGTTGACCCCTCCAAGCATAATTATGAGCGCGGAAGGAGGATCATGACACAGGAGGCCAACCAGGTGATCCAAACAGCTTTTGATACAGGCTGTAAAGAAGTTGTTGTCAATGACAGCCATTCGAAGATGAACAATCTGCTGATTGAAGAGCTTCATCCCGAAACACAGTTGATTACCGGAGATGTGAAACCGCTTTCAATGGTGGAAGGCCTGGATTCAAGCTTTGCAGGAGCTATTTTTACTGGCTATCATGCAAGGGCCTCGACGATGGGAGTCATGTCCCATTCCATGATCTTTGGGGTCCGCCATATGTATATTAACGATGTCCAGATTGGCGAACTTGGTTTCAATGCCTATGTTGCAGGTTACTATGGAGTTCCTGTCATCATGGTGGCAGGTGATGACGGTGCTGCCATCGAAGCTGAAGATCTTATTCCATATGTGACCACAGCGATAGTAAAGGAGTCGATTTCAAGATCGGCTGCCAAATCGCTAACACCAGAAAAAGCCCGGCAGCTGCTTGCGAAAAAAACAGAATATGCCATTAAAAACCGCGATAAAGTGAAACCGCTTACCCCACCTGAAAATCCAATCCTCAGGATCGAATTCGCCAACTATGGCCAGGCTGAATGGGCGAACTTGATGCCGGGAACTTCAATCGAGGAAGGGACAACAATTGTCCGCTTTGAGGCAAAAGATATCCTTGAGGCCTATCAGGCGATGCTTGTGATGACCGAGCTGGCAATGAGAACTACCTTTTCCTGATACCGGATAGACCGCAAGACATACATACATGTTTTGATAAGGAAGTGAGGAAATGCTTGGATACATACTTAAAAGGTTGGGGGCAATGGCGTTAACACTGCTGATGATCATCACTTTGACCTTTTTCCTGATGCACTTGATCCCAGGATCCCCATTCAATGAAGAGAGGGCTACAAGCGAAGCCGTCCAAAAAAACTTGGAAGCCTATTATCATCTGGATGAACCTCTGTATATTCAATACCTTCTATATCTAAAATCGATTGCCTCTTTTGATTTCGGGCCATCAATCAAAAAATCTTCCCAGACGGTCAATGAAATGCTTGGAAGGGGATTTCCGGTATCATTCGAGCTAGGGATGGCGACACTTACTGTTGCCGTTTTTTCAGGACTCTTATTGGGAATACTCGCTGCCCTTAGACATAACGGCTTGATTGATTATCTTGCCATGACCATTGCCGTCATTGGCATTTCCGTCCCTAACTTTGTGATGGCTACACTTTTGATCCAACAATTAGCGGTTAATTGGCCGCTCTTCCCTGTAGCCACTTGGGCAAGCCTAAAGCACATGATCCTGCCAACACTGGCACTGGCGACCGGACCCATGGCCATCATCGCAAGATTGACGAGGGCCAGCATGCTTGAAGTGCTGACGCAGGATTACATACGAACGGCAAAAGCCAAAGGGCTGTCACCAGTGAAAATAGTCTTCAAACACGCGTTAAAAAATGCATTGCTTCCTGTTGTCACGATTCTGGGATCACTCGCAGCCAGTATTTTGACTGGAACGTTCGTTATCGAGAAAATTTTTGCCATTCCAGGAATGGGAAAATACTTTGTCGAGAGCATCAACCAGCGTGATTACCCGGTTATCATGGGTACGACCATTTTTTACAGTACTGTACTTATCATCATGCTCTTCCTGGTCGATATCGCCTATGGAATCCTTGATCCTAGAATCAAACTGCATAAAAAGGAGGGGAAATGATGGCTCTGCGTAAACCACAGGAAAACCAAGAAAATTCAGCCATTCCCGATGATTGGTTTGTTCCTTTGCAGAAGGATGACTCAGAGGCAGAAGCGGTTGTCAGGCCGAGTTTATCCTATTGGCAGGATGCCTGGAGGCGGCTTTTGAAAAACAAACTTGCCATGCTTGGGCTTTTCTTTTTGATTTTCCTTGGTATCATGGCAATAATCGGCCCAATCATCTCACCATACACTGTCGGCCATCAGGTCCTGGAGGATCAGAACACGCCGCCTTCAGCTAAACACTGGTTCGGTACGGATGAATTGGGAAGGGACGTCTTCACAAGGACCTGGTATGGTGCAAGAATTTCCTTGTTCGTAGGAATTGCGGCCGCAATGATCGATTTTCTTATCGGTGTCCTATATGGGGGTATTGCTGGTTATAAGGGCGGAAGGACGGACCATTACATGATGCGTGTGATAGAAGTACTATATGGCCTCCCCTATTTGCTCGTTGTCATTTTGATCAGTGTTGTCATGGGTCCAAGCCTGGCGACCATCATTTTTGCACTTACCATCACAGGGTGGATTGGGATGGCCAGGATTGTCCGGGGCCAGGTACTGCAAATCAAAAATTATGAATTTGTCTTGGCATCTAAAACGTTCGGTACAAAAACTGGCAGGATCATTCGGAAGAATTTGCTTCCGAATACAATGGGGCCTATCATCGTCCAGATGACCCTTACAGTCCCGTCGGCAATATTTGCTGAAGCATTCCTGAGTTTCCTTGGCCTTGGCATCCAGCCCCCTTTGGCAAGCTGGGGTTCTATGGCGAGCGATGCACTTCCGGTCATTTTGTCAGGTGATTGGTGGCGGCTGTTCTTCCCAGCCTTTTTTATCTCACTGACAATGTTCTCGTTTAACGTATTAGGGGATGGGCTGCAGGATGCACTCGATCCGAAGCTAAGGAGGTAAACAAGATGGAAAAAGCACTTGAAGTAAAGGACCTTCATGTTTCCTTCAAGACATATGGCGGGGAAGTAAAAGCAGTCCGCGGCGTTACTTTTGACTTGAATGAAGGAGAGACATTGGCAATCGTCGGGGAATCGGGGTGCGGTAAAAGCGTAACCGCACAGAGTATCATGCGCTTGATCCCAGAACCACCAGGAAAGTTTGATGGCGGTTCGATCCTTTACAAGGGCAAAGATTTGACAAAGCTGAAGGATCACGAAATGAGGAAAATCCGCGGTTCTGATATCTCGATGATTTTCCAGGATCCAATGACAGCGCTGAATCCGACTCTTACCATCGGAGATCAGCTCACTGAGGGAATTCTCCAGCATATGAAGCTCTCAAGAGAGCAGGCGAAGAAATTAGCTGTTGATATGCTTGATCTCGTCGGTATTCCCAGCCCGCAGGTACGCCTGAAACAATATCCCCATCAATTCAGTGGCGGGATGAGGCAAAGGATAGTCATTGCGATGGCTCTTGTTTGCCAACCTGATATTCTGATCGCAGACGAACCGACTACCGCCCTTGATGTGACAATTCAGGCCCAAATTCTTGAGCTCTTCCGTGATATTCAAAAGAAAACGGGTGTTTCGATCATCCTCATTACACATGACCTCGGCGTGGTGGCACAAGTAGCAGACAGGATTGCCGTCATGTATGCTGGTAAAATCGTTGAGACGGGAACAAGGCGGGAGATTTTCTTTCATCCCCAGCATCCCTATACAAAAGGCTTGCTTCATTCAGTACCTCGATTGGATGCAGAAGAAGCCGAGCTTTTCCCCATTGGCGGCACGCCGCCTGATCTATTTTCGCCGCCTGCAGGCTGTCCGTTTACCGCAAGGTGCCCGTTCGCCATGGAGGTATGTGATAGAGTGTACCCACCTGAAACAAAACTGTCCATTAACCATCAAGTGGACTGTTGGCTTCAAGATGAGCGCGCAAAAATCCTCTTAGCCAGAAATTGATGGACAACTGAGGCGAATGCCTTTTTCATATAGACAACTTATCAAAAAAAGGGGGAAACAGGATGAAAAAGTATTTGGCAATACTGTTGGCAGCCTTGCTCGCATTCACGCTTGCAGCCTGTACTGCGAACGAGAATGCAGGCAAAGAAACAGACGGGAAGGACGGAAAAAACAAAGAAAAGGGCGGGGAAAAGGTCCTGTATATGAACAACGGCCAGGAACCAACCTCATTCGATCCGCCAATCGGCTTTGATTCCGCTTCATGGAATGCATTGAATAATTTAATGGAAGGCTTGACCCGGCTGAACAAGGAGCATCAGCCAGAAGAGGCAACAGCAGAAAGCTGGACGGTATCTGAGGATGGGAAGACCTATACATTCAAAATCCGTGAAGATGCCAAATGGTCTAATGGTGACGATGTTACCGCAAATGATTTCGTTTTCGCCTGGAAACGGCTGCTTGATCCAGCTACAGGTTCTGCAGCAGCTTTCTTGGGATACTTCATCGAAGGCGGTGAAGAGTTCAACAATGGAAAGGGGAGTGCTGATAATGTAAAAGTGAAGGCAATAGACGATAAAACTTTTGAAGTTACCCTTATCAGTCCGCAGGCGTATTTCCTGAGCGTCATCGCGAACCCAGCCTTCTTCCCGATAAACGAAAAGGTCGCAAAGGAAAATCCAAAGTGGTTTGCTGAAGCTGACACCTTTGTCGGAAATGGCCCATTCAATCTGGCAAGCTGGGAGCATGACACAAAATTTGTCATGGAAAAGAACAACAAATACTGGGATGCAGAAAACGTAAAACTCGATAAAGTGGAATGGGCCATCGTTGATGATACAAACACTGAATACCAGATGTTCCAGGCAGGGGATCTGGATGTATCCGATGTGCCATCCGAATTGGCAGATAAGCTTTTCAAGGATGGCAAGGTGAAGGTTGAAGACCAGGCTGGCGACTATTTCTACCGTTTCAACGTCACAAAAGAACCGTTCCAGAATGTGAATATCCGCAAGGCATTCGCTCTTGCTGTCGACCAGCAGAAGATCGTTGACTTCGTTACCAAGAACAAGGAAGAAGCTGCCTACGGATTTGTTTCCCCTGGTTTCAAGGATCCTTCCGGAAAGGATTTCCGTGAAGTAAATGGAGAATTCAATAAGACTGATATTGAACAGGCAAAAGCTTTGCTGAAAAAAGGGATGGAAGAGGAAGGCTACGACAAGCTGCCTCAAGTTACTTTGACATACAGCACAGATGATGTCCACAAAAAAATCGCTGAATCACTCCAGCAAATGTTCAAGGAAAATCTCGGAGTTGATGTGAAGCTTGCCAACATGGAATGGAATGTATTCGCTGAAGAACAGAAAGCACTGAAGCATCAGCTTTCCCGCAGTTCGTTCCTAGCTGATTACGCGGATCCAATCAACTTCCTGGAGAACTTCCAGACTGGCCATTCCATGAACCGCACAGGCTGGGGAAATCCTCAATATGATCAATTGATCCAGAAAGCTAAAAAAGAGTCAAACGAAGAAAAACGGTTTGAAATGATGTACGAAGCTGAACAAATCCTATTTGATGAAGCGCCGATCTTCACGATCCACTTTTATAACCAAGTTTACCTGCAGAATGAAGATGTTTCTGGCATTGTCCGCCATCCGGTTGGCTACCATGAGCTCAAATGGGCAGATAAAAAATAGAAGATTGTCTTGCTTTAGCTTGAAGGCTTTAACTAATTGTTCGCTGTTTATCACAATGGTTTTAAAGGCGAACAACTATGGATAAGACTAAACTCAAACAATAGGTCCAAAACTCCTCACAATTGATAACATATTTCTTTCAGAGTAAGCCAGCACAAGTTAGCACATCACTTTTTGGCAGGAGGAGCGGGCAGACGGGAAACCTTAGGCCCAGCGCGCAGGAGGGGTTCTCCAAGCAGCCTCAGGGGCAGCATGGGGTGGAAGTCGCTAAAGGAGCAGGATTGTCCACAAACACTGCTTTGTTGAAAAAGAGGTGTCCTTCCCGGAACGCCTCTTTTTCACTCATACAACGGGATTATTTTCTATAAATATAGTTATGAAGCCATTCTAAAAAGGAGTCGGTATAGATGGTTAAACCACCTCGTCTCAAAAAAGGAGATACGGTTGGAGTCATTGCTCCAGCAAGCCCGCCAAACCAGGAAAATCTCACTCGCGGCTTAAAATTCATTGAAGAATTGGGACTTACATATAAACTAGGAAAATATATAAAAGAAGAGCATGGATATTTGTCCGGGAAAGATGAAGAAAGATTGTCCGATTTACACGATATGTTCATTGATGAGAGTATTAAAGGCATCATTTGCGCAGGCGGTGGGTATGGGACTGCCAGGATTGCTGCGCGTATGGACTTCGAAATGGTAAAAACCAATCCAAAGATCTTCTGGGGTTACAGCGATATCACTTTTTTGCATACGGCAATCAGGCAGCAGACTGGCCTTGTCACATTCCACGGACCTATGCTAGCGTCAGATATCGGGAAAGTCGATGCCAATCAAATTTCAAAGGATTACTTCAGTCAATTGTTCGAACCTATTGAAATTGTTTATAACGAAAAGATTGCTCCGCTTGAAGAAATTGTGCCCGGAATAGCTGAAGGCATTTTGGTCGGGGGAAATCTATCGCTGCTATCAAGTTCAATGGGAACGCCATTTGAGATAGACACTGAAGGGAAAATCCTGTTGATTGAAGATGTAAACGAAGAACCACGTGCCATTGACCGGATGCTGAATCAGCTTCATATGGCAGGGAAGCTTGAGGCTGCAGAAGGAATTGTTATAGGGGATTTCAATAATTGTGTCCCCGAAAGAGAGCGTTCTCTCTCCCTTGATGAGGTTTTGGCACATTATATGAAACTTGCAAAACGTCCGGCGCTTAAGGGATTCGGGATTGGCCATTGTTCGCCGCATATCTCTGTTCCATTAGGAACAAGGGCGAAATTGGATACAGCGGCGAAAGCATTGATAATTGAAAGCGGCATTCAGTAAGACTTCCAAAAAGGATGGAGAAAAGAATGATCATACAAAAAATAGAAACTTTCCAGACAGCGGTCCCTATGACTAAACCTTTCAAGACTGCCCTTCGTACCGTTACGGTCGCTGAGGCTGTCCTTGTAAAAATAACATGTGACAATGGTATTACAGGCTGGGGAGAAGCTCCGCCCACACTTGTGATAACCGGAGATAGCCTTAAAAGCATCGATGCCGCGATTAATGAAGTATTGCAACCGTTCTTGATCGGCAAGAATCTATTGAACTATGAAGGGATCTTTCAGGGCATGAAAACAATCCTTGCAGGGAATACCAGCGCGAAAGCGGCAGTCGATATGGCCTTATACGATTGCCTTTCCAAACATTGCGGATTGCCTCTCTATCAATTCCTTGGAGGGTACAGGAGTGAAATCGAAACTGATTTTACCGTGAGTGTGAACAGCCCGGAAGAAATGGGGATGGATGCGGCTGAATATATACAAAAAGGCTTTAATGTCCTGAAGGTGAAAGTGGGGATCGGGGAAATTTCAACCGACATCGAACGTGTCAGGAAAATTCGCGAGCGTGCAGGCAACACAGTGAAAATAAGACTTGATGCGAACCAGGGCTGGACGCCAAAAGATGCTATCCGCGCAATCACAATGATGGAGGACCAGAATCTTGATGTTGAGCTTGTTGAACAGCCCGTAAAAGCCGATGACCTTGATGGTCTTAAGCAAGTGACCGATGCCGTAGAGACGTTGATCATGGCAGATGAAAGTGTATTTTCGCCAAAGCAAGCTTTGGAAGTGATCAGGCGAAGAAGCGCCGATTTAATCAACATTAAATTGATGAAATCTGGTGGAATCTACCAGGCACAAGTAATCAACCAGCTGGCGGAGGCGGCAGGCATCGAGTGCATGGTTGGAAGCATGATTGAATCCAAGCTTGGAATCACAGCAGCTGCCCATTTTGCTGCGAGCAAGAAGAACATCTCCCGTTTTGACTTTGACGCACCGTTGATGCTTGCAAAAGAATCTGTTTCAGGGGGGATCCAGTATGACGGGAGGAAGATCAAATTGCCAGGAACTCCTGGTTTAGGAATAGGACAGATTCAACTTGAAGGAGGCAACCCAAATGGAAAGCAATAATTTTTGGCTTGTGAACGTCCCTGTTGCTACGCTATGGACAGAACCTGAATCAGCAAGGGAAATCGATCATGAAGCCATCTCTATCCCTGTAGACCTTGATGCCTGGCTTAACAAGCTTACATATGAACCACGGCTCCAATTATGTGATAATAACCTTGTTCAGTCACAGGTCTTATTTGGTGAGATAGTACTAATCGTTGACGAAAAAGATGGCTGGGCAAAGGTGGTTGTCCCTAGCCAGCCTTCCGGAAAGGATACTCGCGGTTATCCCGGCTGGATTCCCAAAGTGCAGCTAATCCAGCAGTCTGACTGGTATATAAAGGACGGGCCAGTAGCTGTCATAACATCAAAAGAAGCTTTGCTTTATTCCGAAAAAGAAGAACAGTTGTTGAAATTAAGCTACCAGACAATCCTTCCCGCAATCGAGGATGCTGTTGACCGGATCCGAGTAAAGACGCCGACAGGTATCGGGATTTTGCGGAGAGAGGATATTGCGATCTATCCTTCTGAAAGAAGCATTCCGAAACAAAATGGAGAGTCCATCGTGAACGAAGGAAAACAATTCGTTGGCCTTCCTTACTTATGGGGTGGAATGAGCAGCTTTGGCTATGACTGTTCCGGCTTTAGCTACAATATGTGCAGGGCAAACGGCTATATCATTCCTAGGGATGCACATGAACAAGCGGCAGCAGGGAACAGGGTTGAATTAACCGAGATACAACCAGGGGACCTGTTGTTTTTCGCCTATCAGGAAGGGAAAGGGAAAATTCACCATGTAGGGATTTATTATGGGGACGGTAAGCTGCTTCATTCCCCTTCCACGGGAAAGAATATTGAAGTCATCCGTCTCGAAGGTACCATTTACGAAAAGGAACTTTGCGCAGCGAGACGCTACTGGATCGAGACGGAGGAATGATCATGGAAAAACAAGTTATTTTGAGTGTGAAAGATTTGAAGAAACATTTTCAAATGGGGAAAAACCAAGTCCTAAAAGCGGTTGATGGAATCTCTTTCAATCTATATAGAGGGGAAACATTCGGGTTAGTCGGCGAATCCGGTTGCGGCAAATCGACTGCCGGAAGAACCATCATTGGATTATATGACCGGACGGATGGTGAAGTCATCTTTAAAGGGAAAGATGTCCATAAACTCTCAGAAAAAGAGACATTCCAATTCCACAGGCAAATGCAGATGATTTTCCAAGATCCATACGCTTCTCTGAATCCGCGTTCAACCGTAAGGGAAATCATTTCTGAGCCAATGGAGGTCCATGGGCTGTATCCAGGAAAAAAAGAGCGAATCGAGCGCGTCTATCACCTTCTTGAAGCTGTCGGCCTGAATCAAGATCACGCTAACAGGTATCCACATGAGTTCAGTGGCGGCCAGCGGCAGCGGATAGGGATTGCAAGAGCGCTGGCACTTGATCCTGAATTCATCATTGCTGATGAACCGATTTCGGCACTTGATGTATCTGTACAAGCCCAGGTAGTCAACCTGCTTAAAAGGCTACAAAAAGAAAAAGGACTGACATACTTATTCATTGCCCACGATCTCTCCATGGTGAAGCAAATCAGCAGCAGGATAGGTGTTATGTACCTTGGCCATATCGTTGAACTGACATCAAGCAGCGAACTATACAAAAATCCCTGCCATCCCTATACTCAAGCATTGCTCTCAGCGATTCCCATCCCGGATCCTGACGTTGAAGACAAGCGGGAAAGGATTATCCTGAAAGGAGAGCTTCCAAGCCCAATGGACCCTCCAAGTGGATGTGTTTTCAGGACCCGATGCCCTCGTGCGATGGAAGTGTGCGCAAGGAGGAAACCTGACTGGCAGGAGATCGGGAATGGGCATTTTGTTGCCTGCCACCTGTATAGCGACGGAGTCTCAGAAAACGAAAACAAAGACATGATCGTGAATATTCGATAACGGTGCATCAATATGAATCTGAATAACTTAAAAGATAACATTTTTCAGGAACTCGCCAGGTGCCAGGGTCGGGCGAGTATGTTTCTGGATGTTGATGGCGATGTCATTGAGTACAGAAGCGGCGAAATCTACCAAGCTGCAAGTCTCATCAAACTCCCAATCATGCTTGAAGCCTTTCAGCGAATTAAAGCTGGAACCATCCCTCCGGAACAGATGATCGTGATCAACCAGGAAGATAAAATCGGGGATACGGGCATCTTGCAGGCACTCAAGCAGGACAGTATGTCCTTTATGGATTTGATTACATTGATGATTATTGTTTCAGATAATTCAGCAACAAATATTTTGATCGACCTTTTAGGAATGCAAAACATCAACCAAAATATCAAGAAGCTGGATCTAAATAAGACAGTCCTTCAGCGAAAAATGCTGGATTTTACCCAGATCAACAGCGGGAAAGATAACTTCACCGCGGCAGCGGACATCGCTGCCTGTCTGAAGGCTGGTGCAGAAGGAAGCATCAATCCTTCATTCTTTTCTATATTGGAAAAGCAGCAATTTAAAGACAAACTGCCAGCTTTTATCTCCTTAGACATAAAAGTCGGAAATAAAACGGGTGAGTTAAATGGAGTCCAGCATGACTGCGCAATATTGGATTATAATAACCATCGTATCTACGTAGCCGTGCTGATCGATCAGCTTGTTAACCGTGAGGAAGGAAGTTCTACAATTCGTCAAATCGGCAGGCACTTGAATGACTTTTTAATAGGCCATTCCCAATAACAAACAAACCTCGACAAATACCGATATCACTTGTATATCATTTGCTATCAACCTGTTATCAAGGCCTAACAAAATGATATCCTTTAGCCTGGTGAAGGGCGGGACGCTTTCCGCCCTTTGATTTCCAAAACAATATCAGACATTTTTTCACTTTGCCACTGATGCCAGCAATCCGACGCTAAATGCTCCTTCCCCGATCTAAACATCCTCCTAAGAGAAGCAGAACTCCCACCAATTAGAACCCAAAACAAAATAAGTTAAAATGAAACTGAAAACAGGATCAACTAAAAGTTCCCGGTTTTCTTTTGGAAATGTATATTCATGAAGCAGAAAATGTTTTATATTGAATTTCGTATTTCCGAAAATATAATTCGAGAAGTAAATTTTCATAGGAAACAGGGGGAAAGTTGCATGAAAATGAGTGTCTCAGCTGTTCAATATCATCTTCATACGATTAAATCCTTTGATGAATTCGCTCTTCAATGTGAGCATTATATAAAAACAGCACAGGAATATGGTTCAGAATTTGTCCTGTTCCCCGAGTTTTTCACCACTCAGCTGCTATCGATAGGCAGCGAACAGGGAACCAGGCTGACAATCAATGAACTGCCTGGCTTTACAGAACAATACTTGAATCTGTTCCAGAGCTTTGCCATCCATAAAGGAATGCATATAATTGGCGGAACCCACGTGGTTGCTCGCAAAGGCAAACTATATAATGTGGCACACTTGTTCTATCCTGACGGAAGGATTGATGAGCAGGCAAAACTCCATATCACCCCGACTGAAGTCCAAAAATGGGACATGCGTGCTGGAGAGGATTTCAAGGTCTTCGATACAGACAAAGGGAGAATCGCCCTGCTGACATGCTATGATATCGAGTTCCCGGAAATCGTCAGAATGGCGAAAGCGAAGGGGGCTGATGTAATCTTCTGTCCATCCTGCACCGATGATCGCCATGGCTTCCACCGTATACGTTATACAAGCCATGCAAGAGCCGTCGAGAACCAGGTCTATGTTGTATTGACTGGTACAGTTGGTGCCCTGCCGACAGTAGACTTCATGCGTGCCAATTTCGGCCAGGCAGCAGTCATCACTCCTAATGATATCCCATTCCCTCCAAAAGGGCTCCTTGCGGAAGGAGAACTGAATAACGACATGATCGTAACGGCCGATCTTGACTTGAAGCTGTTGTACGAAGTCCGTGAACGTGGGTCGGTCACTACATGGCGCGACCGCCGAACGGATCTTTATCCAGACTGGGAAAAAGCAGAAAAATATAGTTTGACACGATGTGATGAAAGAAACCTTTAGCGATCCATAAATATTAAAAAACCCGGAAAATAGGCAGCCCGATTGAATGGGACTGCTTGCATAGTAAAGAGTATGGCATCAGCGGAACAAATTTCGTTCCGCTGTTTTTTTATGAAGACGCATAATTTGTCATATCCTCGTTCCTTCCCTATAATGGACATTTGTAAATAACTTTGAAAGGGGTCTTACGATGGAATCTTTAAAAGGGAAAACGGCTCTGATAACAGGGGCCGGCAGGGGCATCGGACGAGCCGTTGCTATTGAACTCGCGAAAGAAGGAGTCCATATCGGCATGATTGGACGGACTTCCGAAAATCTTGAAAAAGCAGCGGCGGAATTAGCTCAATACGATGTAAATGTTGCCGGGGCCGTTGCGGATATCTCCAATATGGAATCGGTACAATATGGAGTTGACCATCTTATTGAGGAACTTGGACCAATCGACATCTTGATCAATAACGCAGGTATAGCCAAATTTGGAGGCTTCCTTGATCTTGAACCTGAAGAATGGGAAAAAATCATACAGGTGAACCTGATGGGTACCTACTATGTAACCCGTGCTGTATTACCAGGTATGATTGAGCGTAAAACAGGCGATATCATCAATGTCTCGTCAACTGCAGGGCAAAAAGGAGCTCCAGTGACAAGTGCATACAGCGCTTCAAAATTCGGTGTATTGGGGCTTACGGAGTCTTTGATGCTTGAAGTCCGGAAGCACAATATCAGAGTGACAGCCCTAACCCCTAGTACAGTGGCGACAGACCTTGCAATCGAATCAAACCTTACTGATGGGAATCCAGAAAAAGTCATGCAACCTGAAGATATAGCCGAACTAATCGTTGCGCAATTAAAACTGAATCGTCGCGTGTTCATTAAAACAGCAGGAATGTGGTCAACAAATCCATAGATATATTAAACAAGGCTTGAACCTATCAGTTCAAGCCTTGTTTAATACCAAAAAATAGCCTGGAAGACCTAAGTGTATTCCTGGAATGGACAGAATCTCAAAAAACCTAAGTACTATTACCAGGTACTAAGAAAAAGGCATTTTAACTCTGCTGCTAGTTTTAAAACGAATGGATGATTAGGTTGTTATAGTAAAAAACAACGAAAATTATTTCGGTATAACAAGCAAAAAGAATGGCGCCAACCCTTGATTTCTCGAACAAAAATTGTTGTTCAATAAGGGAAAAAAACCTTTTGGCGCTGAAAAATTGGAATGGATTTTATTCAAAACCGGCATGACTGCTCTGAAGCCATGCCTGTCGGTATTCAATCGGGATATAATGGATGCAATCATGGACAAATTCTGTTAACATTCATAAAAATAAGGGTAACCTTTCAAGTAAGGAGGTATTGGAATGAGGGACGTAACTTTATTGGACATTTTCGAACACCATATAGCCCAAAAATACCTTAAACGATCGGGCATGGCCCATGCAATTGCGGTCGCCTACCATGCGTTTCATCTGGCTAAGGAACACGGAGTGAACGTAGATTTAGCTGCGAAAGCCGGATTTTTGCATGATATCGGACATTTCACCTGGTATAGAAACGGAAAATGGGACTACGAACTCTACAGGAAAAATGACATCCATCCAATCAAAGGAGCGGAAAGAGCGCATAAACTCCTGATCAGGCTAGGGGAGAACCCCGTCCAGGCAAGAACTGTTTCGCTTGCTATCCTTTTTCATACCGATTCTTTTTTGCCGACGAACGATATCGTCCGTACCCCGCTCCAGCAGGTTGTAAAATGGGCCGATGAAAGGGACGAAGAAGAAGGGGGCAACCATCATTACCGCAAAATAAACAATGACCGGGCAAAACAGAGCATTATCCGGCTGGATAAGATGATCGATGAAGAGCTGGATAGGAAAGAAGGAAGGAGCAGACGCCTTTCTTGACATGAAAAACAGGAAAACCGGCTTTCGGGCCGGTTTTCCTGTTTTTATCTATCATGAATGGATTGTTTCGTTCCTTTTCCTGAGCCTGTAAAATTTCCATACATCCTTAAGGATGATTTTTACCACCGAATAAAGCGGGATTGCGATAAGAATTCCAATAAAACCATAAAGCGATCCTGCAGCAATCAGCAAGAGGATGACAGTAATCGGATGGATGCTCAGTTTCTTTCCCATAACCTGAGGCGTAACAAAGTTGCCCTCAAGCTGCTGGACGATCAAAAGTACAATAAGGACCTTAACCGCCATGATCGGGCTGCTAGCCAGTGCAATGAATAATGCTGGTATGACACCCATTAACGGCCCGAAAAATGGAACGATTGTCAGCATCATCGCAAAAATGGCTAATAGCAACGCATAGTCCAGGCCTATTATCAGATAGCCAATATACATGAGCGTGCCGTCAACAACAGCAATGATGAATTGCCCGGTTACATAAGTAAAAAGTGTTCTATCAATGTCCTTGAGGATTTTGTTGCCTTCATTCTCATGTTCATCTGGAATCCACTTCCTGAAGTAAGGCCTTAATTTCTCGTCATCCTTCAGGAAGAAGAAGGCAAGGAACGGTACGACCACCGTCACAGTTGCTACACTTGTGATCACAGAAAACACGGTCAAAAGGTTTTGACCCATGGTTTCAACAACTTTTCTCAGGGAGGAAAAGGCTCGCTGCTTCATTTGATTGGAATCCATTATATTGAAATGGCTGCTTTCCATTATTTTTTCAGATTCCTTTGTGAGCACATCAATCGTCTTCGGGAAGTTATCTGACAACTTTTCGGTCTGCTCTGCAACAAGCGAACCGGCGAAATAGAATACTACAGAAAGAATTCCTGCCGCTGCCGCAAAAATGATCAAGATACTAATTGTTTTCGGAATATATGCGGCCAGCCAGCGGACAGGTTTTCTTAGAATATAGTAGACGAGGCCGGAAATCAAGACAGGAAAGAAAATGGCGATGATGAAATTTTGCAACGGCCATAAAAAGTAGTCGATTTTTCCGAATAAATAGATGATCACCAGGATGAGAATTGTTCCTGTCGCGTATTTAAAAAATGGTTTATGTATCCACATTTTATACCCCCTGTCTCCATTATTAAATAATTTCCTTTCATGTATCCTTTCCTCCCAAAGGGATGGAGTAAACAAACTTGGGATAAAAGCGGCAATATTCACTTTTCTCTAGAACAAGCGAATGACCTGGCCGAAGTTTTTTGCAACTGTTCCTTCTTTCACACCAATTGATTTATGATCACGGGTAATGTTAGTTTTATCAAGGAACTAGGGTGCTTTTTCTTCACCTCCAAGTATGATGTCTGAAAAAGGAAACGCACCAATCTATCCGGTTGTTGGCTGATGCAATTAAAAGGAAGGCAAATTTTTTACGTTCTTCAACACTCCTTACCAGCTTGTCCTGAAGCGTCAATACATCATTTTTTATCGAAATTGGAAAATCAAGCTGTCATTCGACATATACATGGAACAAGCAGGTTGAAGGGAGAGTTGGGAATGAAAATCGAATTGTCGCAAGAACAGTATCTGACACTTGCGAAATTGCTGCAGCTTGCAAATTGGCCGCTCGGGCTGACAGCTGCCGGTGAAGAATTAGCCAGGAAAGCCGAAGGACTGGAACAATATATTTTATCATTAGCAGATGATTTCAGTTTACGTGACCAAGTCTTTTTTGATCGGGAGGAAGAATGTTACCACCTTGTTGAACGCTTAAAAGAAAAGGTTGAACTCATTATCGATGAATACGAGGAATATGTTTTCTGGGATCAATTGACACATAAGCTTGCGACAATCGATCTTAAAAAACAGATTAAAATGGACTCTACGATTGATGAGAAAATCAATAGGATGTTCCAGCTGAAGGAACAATATGAAAAATACTTTTTAAAAAACGGTCTGGAGAATCTAACGATCTTTTAATGATACCTTCCAAAAAGAAGGCATTTTCCGCTTCATGTACTCTGAAGACACGGCCAGGATTCATGGCATCAGAAAGAGAATAAAGAAAAACTATTGCCCTGGTCAGCACGGTGAGTTCAATTAGAAGGAGCGCCTATGAAAAGAAGGCCGGCCAGTATTCATCCTGTGGCCGGCCAGTTTATTTTATGAATGCTCTTGCTTTCTCTGAAATGAAATCAGCCGCAAAAACAAGGATCAGGTAACATACTAACAGCATGGAAATATCGGTGTAGTGGAAGAAACTCATACTTAACTTGAATTGCTGGCCAAGACCACCCGCGCCCACAAACCCAACGACAATCGTCGTCCGCATGATAACCTCCCAACGATAGAGAATATAAGTCAAGAACTTGGGCAGGATGGAAGGAAGGATGCCGTAGAATAGTATCTGCAGCCGACTGGCACCGCATGTTGCCAGATTCCTTATTGGCCTGGGATCCAAGTCTTCAATGACTTCCGCACAAAGCTTCCCGAGAATTCCAAAATTGTGTAGCGCAAGTGCGATTGCACCCGGGAGGATACCTGGTTTGAAGATGAAGATAATCAGCATGGCCCAGACTAATTCCGGCACTGCCCTGGAAAAAACGTACCCTGCGCGAATGAACCAGAAGGTTGAACGTCCAAATTTTTTTCTTTGGAGCGTAAGGGAGCCGTCCGCGATATTCCTTGCTGCTGGAAGGACTGTTAAGATCATGGCAATCGTAGCAAAACCAGTCGCCATAACACTCATTTGCAAGGTTTCCTTTGTCAGATTAAAAGCAAGTACCCATTTATCCTTCTCCATGAAAGCCACGGAATCTTCGCCGAACCCCGCAAGGCCAAACAGGAACTTCTTTGTGTTTTCAATGTTCCCCATAGAAAAGAGTGACTGAATATCCGCTTTTTCGATCATGATAATCGATAGCCAGGAGGCCGCTGTCAGAAAAATCATGACATAAAAAGAGAGTAAAACGATATTCAACTTCCAGCGTGTATTTGTATTCATCCACTCAGCTTCTTTCTTAAAAGATTGCTCCACCCGTCAATGGCCAATACGAGCATAAGCAAGAAGAACATGAACGTCCACATCTCATTGTATTGCAGGTCATCAAGTGAAAGTTGGATTTGGTAACCGAGGCCGCCAATCCCTACAAAGCTCATAATGGCTGAGGATCTGACTGCACACTCGAACCGATACATAGCATAACTGATGATATGCGGGCCAGCCATCGGCAAATAGCCATACCACAAAGTCTGGAGTTTCGATGCACCAGAAGCTTCAAGTGCCTGGATTGGCTCGTCAGGGACATCGTTCAGCATATCGGCGAAAATCCTTCCCAGGATACCGCCATATGGGATGGCAATAGCAAAAATGGCCGCAAAAGGAGAAAGGCCAATCGCAGCAACGAACAGCCATGCCCAAACTAGCTCATGGATCGCTCTCATTAAGCCTAGCAGCCCACGAAAGCTTGCTTTTATATATCCTTTTGACCGCTTATGTTTGGAGAGAATGCCCGAGGCAGGGACTCCGAAGATAAAAGCAATAAATGCGGCCAGGCTCATGCCTGATACAGCATATGATAAAGTTTTCCAGCTAGATTCAAGGGCGAGGAGCAATATGCCTCTTGATAAATCAGGTTTAAAAAACGCCTCAAATATCTGGGCAGCTGTTTTGGTGCCTCCGCCATGGAGCAAATCAGGATTCCAGCTAATCGAAGTTAAACTCCAAAGAAAAAACAAGACAAGAAGCAGTGTCAATACTTTACGTTTATGAAGGTCAATATCCAACCAGGTCTTTCCCATCACCCCTGCTCCTTTAACTGGTAGAGGGCGGTTATTTGTGAGTCTGTCAACCGATCGGACGGAACATCAAAAAAGAGACCGCCATCCTTCAGGGCAATCAACCTTGTAAAATACTTCCTTGCATACTCAACAGAATGCAAGCTTGCAATCAAAGTTTGCTTTTCTTCATTCGCAATCTTAGTCAACAAATCCAATACATCTTCCGCCCTAGCAGGATCCAGGGAAGCGACCGGTTCATCTGCAAGGATGATTTCAGGATTCTGCACAAGCAGTCGCGCAAGTGCAACCCGCTGTTGCTCACCGCCTGAGAGAGTCGAGGTGTGGTCATAAAGCTTTTCGCTAAGGCCAACTCGTTCAAGGGCTTCAATCGCAGTTTGCCTATCCTGTGGAATGGCAAGCGATAAAAGGGATTTCAACAATCCCCAGTCAGCAAGCTTGCCAACAAGGACATTGTGGATGACAGGGAGTTGGCCGACAAGATCGAACTGCTGGCGGATGATCCCGATTTTTTTTGCTCTCTTCTTTTGGTTTGATAGGGAAGACAATGGCTCGCCATCCAACAGGATCGCGCCCTCATCAGGCGAAATGATCGAGGCCATCAGGTTCAGCAATGTGGTTTTCCCTGCTCCGCTTGGTCCGATCAACGCAATATGCTCTCCTTTTCGGATCCGAAAAGAAAGGGAAGATAAAGCTATCTTCCGCTCAAATGTTTTTGATATCCGATTGAAACTGATTACTTCTTGCCGTGAAGGCATTTTATATCACCTACTTGATAATCTGCAATTCCCTGGCAACCTTTTCGATTGCCTTATAGTTTTCATTCTTGGTTTCTATGAACTTATCTGTTTGGAATAGCTCCATGATTTCGTTGTCCTCGACAGTCATCGAGAGGATCGCTTTTTTCAGTTTCTCTTTTGTTTGATCTTCAATATCGTTAACTGTCCAGTTGTAATCATAATACTCTGGAGTCGAATAAAAAACTTTGACTTTGGATTCATCGACCTTGCCGTCCTTAACGGCAGCTTCCCAGACAGAAATATTCAAGGCGCCGGTCTGAAAAGCGCCGGATTCCACCAGTTTATAGGTTTTATCATGGGATCCAGAATAATTAGGGCTTCCATCCAAATCTTTATCAGGGTTGATGCCAGATTCCACCATGAAATAACGCGGCATCAAATGTCCAGACGTAGAGCTTTCACTGCCAAAAGTGAATGATAAACCTTTCAGGTCCTTAAGACTATTAATCTCCAAATCTTTTTGGGCAATGAAGACGGACTTGAATTCCTTATCGACAGGACGCTGGGCAATCGCTTCGGCTTCAGGAACCCGATGCCTTGCCTGGACGCCAGTAAGGCCTCCGAACCAGGCAAGCTGGATATCTCCGCGTTCAAAAGCGGTAACGAGCGCAGAATAATCAACTGAAGGAATATATTCTACGGTAAGTCCGGTTTTCTCGCCAAGATCCTTTGCGAAGTCTTCCATGCTCCGATTTAAGTCTGCCGCATTCTGATCAGGAATGGCACCGATTTTTATAGTCTCTTGTTTCTCTTTATCTTCCGCTTTTTCACCCGAACAAGCAGCAAGTGTAAAAACCAGGAATAAAAAGAGCAAAGCCATCATTTTCTTCATTTGTATATCACCTTCATAAAAAAATTTTATACACTTTATAAAATTTATCAATATAATGAAAATTTCTCAATACCTTTCACTCATAAAATATATAAAGGACAAATCGAAGGACGGGGCTCGTCTCTTTGCTATCTGGGGAAAGAAACTTAGATTGCCCATCGAACTTTTCAACTGACGAAAAGCCTAAGTCACTGAACATCCGCCTATCTTTGCTTCTTTGTATCCTAAATTCAAAAAAGCCGGGTTCCTTCCAAACATATGGAAGGAACCCGGCTTTTTGAATTATCCTTTTTAAAATATTTTTGTCCCAACTGTTGAAACAATCTCTTTTTATTGACAGATGTGATATGAGAAGTTTTGAAAATTGGCTTCGAAAGAAACTTTATTCATTTCTTCCGGCCCATTCTTCCACATTCCAAACCTTTGTCACCCAGTCCTCATAAAATTCCGGCTCGTGGCTGACAAGGACAATCGTTCCTCTATAGGCTTTGAGAGCTTTTTTCAACTCAGCTTTCGCTGTTATGTCCAGGTGGTTTGTTGGTTCATCAAACAAAAGCCAATTGCTTTCATGCATGAGCAGTTTAGTCAGCCTGACTTTAGCCTGCTCTCCGCCACTCAGCTGTTTAAGGGGTCTGGATATATGCTCGTTTTTCAAGCCGCTGCGGGCAAGCGCTGCGCGCACCTGGTGTTGGTCAAGGCCTGGGAATTCATTCCACAAGTCCTCGATTGGCGTTATGCTTCCTGCCTTTATTTCCTGCTCAAAATAGGAAGGGAATAGGAAATCCCCGTGTTCAATTTTGCCGCTCAAAGGGGGAATCTTTCCAAGCATCGTTTTCAACAAGGTTGATTTTCCAACACCGTTGCAGCCTACAATTGCGATTTTTTCTCCTCGCTCAATCGTGATTGACATCTTAGGAAGCAAAGGGTGGGTGTACCCAATTTCAAACTCTGTTCCTTCGAAGACATAACGGCTGCTTGCGCGTGATTCCTTAAATTCGAATGTGGGTTTTATAGCTGTTTCCGGCCGATCGATCCGTTCCATCCTCTCCAGCTGTTTTTGCCTGCTCTTTGCACGTCCAGTCGTGGAATATCGCGCTTTGTTCTTCGCAATGAATTCCTCTTGTTTCTTGATGAATTCCTGCTGTTTTTCATATGCGTTAATATGTTGGTTCTTATTGATTTCAGCTAATTCAAGGAATTTTTCATATGTGGCCGTATAGCGTGTCAACTTTGAAAATTCAAGCTGGAAAATCACATTGGAAACTTGATTCATGAATTCAGTATCATGAGAAATCAAGATAAAGGCATAAGGGTATTCCTTTAGGTACCTCGCCAGCCACTGGATATGTTCGGTGTCAAGATAGTTGGTCGGCTCGTCAAGCAACAGGACTTTCGGTTTTTCCAGCAATAGCTTTGCTAATAATACTTTTGTCCGCTGGCCGCCGCTTAAAGCCGATACATCCCTGTCTAATCCAATCGCATCGAGGCCAAGGCCCCGCGCAGCTTCTTCGACTTCGATATCAAGCGAATAGAACCCACCTGCATCAAGTGCATCCTGGATTTCAGCCATCCTTTCAAGCAAAAGCTCCAATTCATCAGGTGTCGCTTCTGCCATCCTGACAGTTACTTCATTAAGTTCCGCTTCTTTTTCAAAAAGCGGGAGGAACGCATCCCGAAGCACATCTCGAATCGTTTTTCCCGGGCTCAGCACCGTATGCTGGTCCAGGTAACCATATTCCACTCCAGGCGTCCATTCCACTTTTCCTGAGTCATGGATCAATTGGCCAGTGATGATGTTCATCAAGGTGGATTTTCCCACACCATTGGCGCCGACCAAACCTGCATGGTCCTCAGCCAAAAGCCTGAATGAAACATCCTTGAATAAGGTTCGGTCCCCAAAAGTATGGCTTAAATTTTCGACATTCAATAAACTCATATTTGTATCCTCACTTCTATCTATTTTCATCGCCATGTTTTAACAATCACATTCCTTAATGATACTAAAATCCGCTATCCTCGACTAGCCTTTTATTGACAGAACTAACGATTTGAAAAATATGGAATGTGGCTTGATTCCCGATTCCCATTATCCCTGATGTTCCAGTATATGCCTTTCAGCGCATCATTGAAGGTTCTGGGGGATATTGTAAAATACTTTCCGTTTTTACCACTCCAAATGCGGAAAGCGGATGATTTCTGTATATTCCGATGATTCGATTGCGTGATTATTTTTATGGAATAAGGGAAACACAAAGTGAGAAGGAGATTCTGATTCAAATCGACTAAGGAGGTATTTCCTTTGAAAGCTATCGTTATCGAACAATATGGCGGGAAAGATGTCCTGCAGGAAAAAGAAGTTGAAACACCGAAAGTAAGCGATAACCAGGTTTTGATTGAAATGCATGCCACTTCGATTAATCCGATTGACTGGAAGGTCCGTGAGGGATACTTAAAGGACATGCTTCCATTTGAATTTCCTATCATTCTTGGCTGGGACGCAGCCGGGACGGTCAAAGAGACAGGGGCGAATGCGAATAAATTCAGGATTGGCGAAAGGGTATTTGTCCGTCCGGAAACAACCAGATTCGGCTGCTATGCGGAATATATCGTAACTGAGGAAGACCTTGTTGCGAGAATACCAGATAACATTAGTTTTGAGGAAGCGGCTTCGATTCCTCTTGCTGGAATGACAGCCTGGCAAAGCCTGTTCGATGCTGCCCGTCTTGAGAAGGGCGAGAAAGTTTTAATCCATGCAGGGGCCGGTGGTGTTGGCAGCCTCGCAATCCAGATTGCAAAACAAAAAGGGGCATATGTGGCAACAACAGCAAGCAGCCAGAATCATAGCATGCTGAAAGAACTTGGTGCGGATGAATGCATTGACTATAGAACATTAAACTTTGAAGACATACTCTCGGATTACGATGTGGTCTTCGACACAATGGGCGGCGAAATCCAAAGCAAAAGTTTCAAGGTCCTGAAAAAAGGAGGACGGCTTGTCTCGATTGTCCAGCCGCCAAACGAGGAAGAAGCTTCAAGCTATGGAGCCAAAGCTTTTTTTGTCTGGTTGAAACCAAACGGTGAACAACTTGGTCAGCTTGCAGCAATGATGAAAAATGGCGAATTGAAACCGCTTGTCGGACATTTATTCGATTTTTCAGAGACGGGACTTCAGGAAGCCCATGGGTTAAGCGAGTCCCACCATGCCAAAGGAAAGATTGTGATCAAAATAAGGGGGCAAAATTGAATCCCGCAGTCATTTAGGCTGTTTTTTCTATGGCCCATTGCATAAGAAAGCGGTTGCACGCCGCATCAGTTGAAACCAAAAGTGGCTCCCATCCCAAAATAAGGTCGCTCTTGCCTGTCATCATTGGTTTATTTATTATCTATCTAGCTGAGAAGGTTTGTTTGACTAAATACCATGGTTTTTCAGTATAGAATTGACACCATCCTTCATTGTATATATAATCATCACAAAAATAGTGACGCTGATGAGGATCATTAAAATGGAAGAGGTCATTTCCAGAGAGGGGGCTATAGCTGTGAAGCTCCTATTGGCTGCCGTTTGAACCTGCCTCTGAGTCCCGGATCGGATTTATTGAAGATCACGGCGGATCAATTCCGTTATCATGGAGAGTTAAAGCAATCTGCTTTATGAAATAGGGTGGTACCGCCAGGCCTTGGCCCCTTTTGGGATCAGGGCCTTTTTGTGTCTTTAAGACACGAATTGCCTTAACAAGAGGGACGCCGATGAGCTTAACCCAGCCGTTCAAACACCTATGGCGGAGTATGGCTGTTATCCATAAAGGATCGAATGAGAAGAGGAAGATGGTTTCTTTATTAAAAATTTGGCGAGGTGTAGACATGACAAAAGATTATGTAAAAGAAATTACATCAATGGAGGAGGATTTTGCCCAGTGGTATACCGACGTAGTTACAAAAGCGGAATTGATTGACTACTCGAGTGTTAAAGGGTCGATGATCATTCGCCCATATGGATACTCCTTATGGGAAAATATCAAAAATGAACTGGATTCCCGCATTAAAGAGACTGGGCACGAAAACGTTTATATGCCGCTTTTCATTCCGGAGAGTTTGCTGCAAAAAGAAAAGGACCATGTCGAAGGATTCGCTCCCGAGGTAGCATGGGTTACGCACGGCGGCTCCGAAGAGCTAGCTGAACGGCTTGTTGTCAGGCCGACATCAGAAGTTCTATTCTGCGAACACTATAAAGATATCATCCATTCATATCGGGATCTTCCAAAGCTATATAATCAATGGGCGAATGTTGTCCGCTGGGAAAAAACGACCAGGCCGTTCCTTAGAACGCTTGAATTTCTGTGGCAGGAAGGACATACATGCCATGCAACCGATGAAGAGGCACTTGACGAAACCGTCAGGATGCTAAAGGTCTATGCGGATGTATGCGAAAATATATTGGCAATTCCTGTTATTCAAGGACAAAAAACTGATAAGGAAAAATTTGCTGGAGCCAAGCTAACCTATACGATTGAAAGCTTGATGCATGACGGCAAAGCACTGCAAACAGGGACTTCCCACCATCTTGGAGATGGGTTTGCCAAAGCGTTTGGGATCCAGTTCACCGACAAGGAGGGGGACTTGCAGTATGTTCAGCAAACATCGTGGGGATTTACAACAAGGGTGATTGGAGCCATGATAATGGTCCATGGAGATAACCGCGGACTTGTCATTCCTCCAAAGGCTGCTCCAACACAGGTAATGATCGTGCCAATAGCCCACCATAAGGAAGGGGTTCTGGATTTTGCATATGGGTTGAAGGAAAAGCTCTCCACAATCGCAAGAACTGATATAGATGCCAGCGACAAAAAGCCTGGTTGGAAGTTCAATGAATACGAAATGAAGGGAATCCCGGTCCGCCTTGAAATCGGTCCTAAAGATATTCAAAAAGGCCATGTAGTATTGGTGCGCCGGGATACCGGAGAAAAACTCTTTGTTCCGCTCGCTGAATTGGATTCCCATCTACCAAAGCTGCTGGAAGATATTCAACAAAATCTTTATGATTCAGCGAAAAGGCATCGGGAAGAAAAAACGAATATCGCTGCAAACCTTGAAGAGTTCAAATCAATCCTTGAACAAGAAACGGGGTTCATCAAAGCAATGTGGTGCGGGGATCGTGTATGCGAAGATCAAATCAAGGAGGAGAGCGGCGCTACTTCACGCTGCATACCATTTGATCAGGAAGAAGTGTCAGAACGCTGCGTCTGCTGTGGAAAGGCAGCAAAACATATGGTAATCTGGGCGAAAGCCTACTAACGGAAAAGATTATGAAAGTTTACTGCCGGAATTTTACTGACGTTGGTAATGGGAGGGAGGACCCAGACAACTAAAATCGGCTCCTGACCTGCCGTTTAGAAGATTTTATAGAAAAATGATTGAATTGACACATTTAAAATGTAAAATTATTACTATGTTTGCTATAATTGTATTGGGCTAGAATTGATACCTAGACTATACCTCCATATCCCATAATCCATGTTTGAATAGGGAGGTTATAAGATGAAAGCAACTGGTATTATCCGCAAAACAGATCAGCTTGGCAGGATTGTCATCCCAATGGAACTCCGAAAGAAACTGGGAATTGGTGAAAATGATCCGCTGGAGATTTTTGTTGAGGAGGATAAGATCATCCTACAGAAATACCAGCCTGATCAAACCTGTATTATCACCGGAACAATCAGCAGCGAAAATATAGCCCTGGCAAACGGCAAGATCGTTTTAAGCCGGGAGGGAGCAGAGCAGCTGATCAAGGAATTGGACAGCTATCTTGGTACAACTGAATGAATAATCAATGCAGAAAGCAGTCCACCAATGGACTGCTCTTTTTTTATATGTCATTTCGATAGATAGGCATACTCATGCATCGTGGACCGCCCCTGCCTCTTGATAGTTCAGAACTTGGTATTTCAATCACTTCTATGCCGTTTTTCCTTAATAGATCGTTTGAGACATAGTTGCGGTCATAGGTGACAACTACACCTGGTGCGATTGCCAGCGTGTTGGAACCATCATTCCATTGTTCACGGGGTGCGGCGATTTCATGGCCGCCTCCGCAAGGAATCAAAACCAGTTCCTGAAGTTTCAATACTTCTTTAAGGGTATCCGTTAAATTGGACCTTTCCGAAATGGCCAATCGATCAGGGTCCCCGCTTTTTTCTAAAATGTAAATTTTCATCCTGCCATTTGGCCCTTCAATTCCATGGTGGATAGTAAACTTATCATGATCAACCATGGTAAAAACCGTGTCCAAGTGCATATAGGCCCTAAGCTTAGGAATTTCTACTGCCACGACTTTCCTGATTGTAGAATTTCGGGAAAAGATTTTTCTTGCCAATTTTTCAACTGCCAGTGCCGAAGTCCTGGCGCTGACACCAATCGCAATCACTTCAGGGCTCAATACTAATTCATCGCCGCCCTCGATCGGGTAAGATTCATCCCGATCATACCAATGGGGGATATCCTGTTCCGAAAATCCCGGATGATGCTTAATAATAAAGTCCATGAACAAAGATTCCCTTTTCCGGGCTCCTTCACACATTTTATTCAAGGAGATTCCGTTTCCAATCACCGCTGCAGGATCGCGAGTGAAATAAAGGTTCGGCATAGGATCCAAAAAAAATGGATAGTAATCCTCCATGAGTTCGTGCAAGTGAACCTTTTTCTCCTGTTCGATTTCAGATTTCAACACACCCGCCATCACTTTCTTTACCATTTCCTCGACCGAAAATCCATTAAGGTACTCTTCGACGATTGCTCTGGATCCGTTCAAGTTCCTTCTGCTTTCTTTAAGTAATTGGCCTATAAACTCAGTGCGCAGTTCATATGAATGCAAGGCCTCAGCAACCAGGTTTTCAAGATATAGTACTTCCACACCTCGTTGTCGCAACACTTCCGCGAAACTGTCATGTTCCCTTTGTATTGCAGGCAAATAAGGGATGTCATCAAATAGAAGCCGCTCCAAGTATTTCGGCGTCAAATTTTCTACTTCTTTCCCCGGCCTGTGGAGAATGACCGTTTTTAACTCCCCAATTTCGGAATTGACTTGGATCGGATATTTCATTGTCTCGTGCCTCCTGATTCTATTTCCTCTATTCAAAAAAGGAAGGGAGGTTATTTCCCAGCCAGCTCAATCCTTCAACACTGTTCCATTCCCTTCCCACACCAGAATCCCTTCTATGCAGACTCCGTCATAATTCTATACCCTAATAAAAGGGGATAAACCTGAAAATTAAAAGTCAGAAAGGCTGCTAATATTTTTCCTGAAAGGGGACTCTAAAAAAGACCGGGTTAGTTGTCCTTCATAGGTGTACAACTGAAACAAATATGTTAAAGTATATTTTGAGAAACCATATAAGGCACTAAGGGATAGGCAGATAACCAACTGTCCTCCCCATACGAACAGTTGTATTCAAGATAATGACATGCCAAAAGGCAGAAAGGGGATTTCCAATGTCAAGCAAAGGATTGGAGCAATTTTTAACAGAAAACCTGGAAGATTTGAAAACAAAGGGTCTTTACAATGTAATTGATCCGCTTGAAAGCCCAAACGGCCCTGTAATCAGAATCAACGGACGGGAATTAATCAACCTCTCCTCGAACAACTACCTTGGGCTCGCTACAGATGAAAGACTTAAGAAAGTCGCAGTCGAAGCTGTCAATGAATTTGGCGTTGGCTCAGGTGCCGTGCGCACGATCAATGGGACACTTGAACTTCATGTGGAACTTGAGGAAAAGTTAGCCAAATTCAAAAAAACAGAAGCAGCGATCGCTTACCAGTCTGGATTTATGTGCAATATGGCAGCTATTTCTGCAGTCATGGATAAAAATGACGCTATCCTGTCCGATGAATTGAACCATGCTTCCATCATCGATGGCTGCCGCCTTTCACGGGCAAAGATCATCCGATTCAACCACTCAGATATGGAAGACCTGCGGGCGAAAGCTAAGGAAGCAAATGAATCGGGCCAATACAATAAAATCATGGTCATCACCGATGGAGTATTCTCGATGGATGGCGACATCGCCAAGCTTCCGGAAATTGTCGAAATAGCTGAAGAATTCGACTTGATCACCTATGTTGACGATGCACACGGCTCAGGGGTACTAGGTGAAGGTGCAGGGACAGTCAAACATTTTGGGTTATCAGACAAAGTTGATTTCCAGATCGGGACACTGTCCAAAGCAATAGGCGTTGTAGGCGGTTATGTTGCCGGCAAGCAAAAGCTGATTGACTGGCTTAAGGTAAGAAGCCGGCCATTCTTATTTTCCACATCACTGACGCCAGCTGATGTGGCGGCTAGCATCAAGGCAATCGAACTTTTGACTGAAAGTACCGAATTGAACGAACGGCTTTGGGAAAATGCCAACTATCTAAAGGATGGCCTGCAAAAACTTGGATTTGATATCGGCCATTCTGAAACCCCCATCACGCCCTGCATTATTGGCGATGAAGTGAAAACACAGGAATTCAGCAAACGATTGAACGAAGAAGGCGTCTACGCGAAGTCAATCGTATTCCCGACCGTGCCACGGGGAACAGGCCGTGTAAGGAATATGCCTTCTGCTGCCCACACAAAAGAGATGCTGGATCAAGCCATTTCCATTTACGAGAAGGTTGGCAAGGAGCTTGAAATTATTTAGAAGATGGCATTGCCGGCTGGCTGCCCAGCCGGCAGTTTTTTAAAAGGATTTAACCAGGAGGAATACATAAGGCATGAAGAAAATATTGATTACGGGAGCACTTGGCCAAATCGGGTCGGAATTGACCGGGAAGCTAAGGGATATATATGGAGAAGATCAAGTCATTGCCACTGATATCAGAGAAAACGATTCAGCTGCTTCTAAAAGCGGGCCCTTTGAAATCCTGGATGTCATGGATGCTAAAGCAATGGGTGAAATCGCCAGAAAGCACAAGGTTGATACAATTATGCATATGGCCGCATTATTATCTGCAACAGCTGAAACAAAACCTGTCTTCGCATGGAACCTTAATATGGGCGGACTAATGAACGCGCTGGAAACTGCGCGTGAAATGAACTGCCAGTTCTTCACTCCGAGTTCCATCGGAGCATTCGGCCCGAATACACCGAAAGACAATACTCCACAGGATACAATCCAAAGGCCGACGACAATGTATGGCGTCAACAAAGTGGCGGGTGAGTTGCTGACTGACTATTATTTCCATCGCTTTGGCGTCGATACAAGGGGAGTAAGGTTCCCAGGTTTGATTTCATATACGACACCTCCAGGAGGCGGAACGACCGATTACGCCGTAGAGATTTACTACGAAGCAACCAAAAGAGGCAGGTACACTTCATACATTGATAAAGGAACCTATATGGACATGATGTATATGCCGGATGCCTTGGACGCGATTGTCAATCTGATGGAAGCAGACCCGTCAAAACTTATCCATCGAAACGCATTCAATGTCACAGCAATGAGCTTTGACCCTGAGGAAATTGCCGCAGAAATCAAAAAGCATATCCCTGAATTTGAATTAACCTATGAGGTTGACCCAGTCCGCCAGACCATTGCTGAGAGCTGGCCAAATTCGATTGATGCTTCTGCCGCTTCTGAAGAATGGGGATTCAAAGCAAAATATGACCTTTCAAGCATGACAGCAGATATGCTTGAAAAGCTTGGAAAAAAATAATAAGAAAAAAGGTGAAATCAAATGATTTCACCTCAGACTGTAGACAAACTCGATGGAATCGAGCTTGTCTACAGTTTTTTTGGTTTGTGCTGGAATGGGGGCTGTTGAT
>NZ_JAERSD010000015.1 GCF_017912555.1 Bacillus sp. REN3
GAAATCAACGGACTATTTTCCAAGCAGTCTCAAAAATAAAGAGGGTGCCCAAAAGTTTATACTTTTGGGACACCCTCTGTTTTTTGGCAAAGAATAAATGCCAAGCTTTGGACACCGAATGAATATCGCTGTGATAGGGTGCTTCTGCGTTAACTCACTCCCATGAATGTCAGCTCTTTCTTGAATTTCCGTTATACTGAATCCACCAAAGTAAAAAATGATAATATATGAGTGAGAATAAAGCGGGTATATATGGACTTTGAAAACTTAATTGATGATGGAAAGCCAGCACATAGACTATCCAGCCGATCATGCCGAATAGACTATAAAATATGCATTTCCTGATATAGTCAATACCTTCTGTCGGCCTTGTATCTGCAGCAAATGAATAGATAACTCCACCTAAAAAACTTGCGGGTACGGTTAGAGATAACATGGAAATGATACTTGTTATTACGAATGGTACCACAGCATCCATAAGTTTGTTCTTCATAAAGGTGACTTCCTTCCTGGCATTCCTCATCTTAATAATAATATAGATTGTAAAAAACAGTCCAAATTTAAACTTTGGACTGTTTGGTGTCATAATTCCAACTGCGGCGAAGTTCCTTTATAATCTGAGGCAACACTTTCAGGATGCGGTGGCGGAATGGCCAGCAGGAAATCGATGATTTCTTCAGCAGATTTGGAATCCAGAAATGCTCTCTGCGACTGGATGATCTTATTTAGCCTTTCACCATTTTTTTCAATCAATTCAGTTACTGCCTGATGGATGTTTCCTGGGTTCCTGCAAATGATGCCCAAATTGTTCCGTTGAGCAAAATCCGGGTTATCCTCTTCCTGCCCTGGCAACGCGCCTGTAAGGATCAATGGAGTATTCGCGGCAGTTGCTTCAAACATGACATTAGGGCTTGCGCGTGTAATCGCAATATCAGAAGAGATCAGGAGATCATCAATCTTGTCCGTGAACCCGAAAATCTCGACCTTATCTTGATAAAGCTGAAGAAGGGAGTTTTCAAGATTCCTTCGCAGCCTTTCGTTCCTTCCGGCGATGATTCTTACTTTGCACTCGAAATGCTCAAGTAATTTGAGGGCGATAGCCTTCATATTGCCTACCCCCTCTCCGCCGCTTATAAGAAGGAAGTGCAATTCCTGACCATTCTTATAAGCCAGCTTTTTCTGGGAGTCTTTCCTGAAAAAACGGGACCTGACCGGGAATCCCACCAACTTGATTTTATTGGGCGGGATTCCCAGGTGAAGACATTTCTCCATTGCCTCTTCTGTTGGGCTTATGATGAAATCTGCCCTTTTGTCTACCCATAATGGATAGATATTCACCAGATCAGCAACCAAAGTTAGAAAAGGAAGGCGAATCTGGTTCCTTTCAAGTATATTCAAAACAGATCCATTAAAATTAGGATGGACCGAAACGATACTATCCGGTTTTTCTTTTTTCAGCAAATCAAGAAACTGTTCTTGGATGAGCCCTTCAATCAGGTGGTTCAGCAGGGCGGGCCGAATCGAAGACAAGTTCCATAATAATTTCCATATAGGAGCCGCGTTTCTTGTGATAGGGCCATATGATTTTGCAGCACCATGGAGCAAAGGGCCCCCAAGCGAAAACGCATCGACAACATGAATTTCGAGATCCACCCTTTTTCCTGCCTTCTCGCAAAGCGCTTCGGTGATGCTTTTGTGACCGTGGCCAGTAAATTCGGATGAAAGAATGAGAACCTTTTTCTTCAATCAATCAGCCCCTTATTTTATTCCTTTCAGCAATAGATTAACAGGGAAGCATGAAAAAAGGTTCGGAGAGTTGTAAAAAGAAGGTAAATTTTCTGCGTGGAGTTTTGAATTTAGTTAACACATGGAGCATTTTGATGTTTTTAGCAAATGAAGATGAAACATTATAAGAATTTGGGGATTCGAATGTTTACTTGTCAGCCGGTTTCATCTTGATGATTTCCGGGCTGGTAAAAAACATGGGCAGGTTAATCCCGGCAATAGGTTACCAGGCAAAAAATCAGCAATTGCACACCATTAATACATTGCCATCCGGGTCTTCAAAGTTAAAGTAAGCAAAGTCGCCAATTCGCTCGATTTCTTTCACAACGTTGATATGAAGTTCTTTAATAAATCGATAAGCACCATCTATGTCTTTTACATAAAAATTAAACAACACATGCTTGGAAGGATTCAGTTCAAAACCTGGATCGAAGGTATGGTCATCCAATGTCAATCCGGTTTCGGAAGTAACTGGAATATTGAATACCGGCGATTCGACATCATTTGGATCGAACGGGAGGCCGAGCAGGCGGCAGTACCACTCAGAGGATTTCTTTAAGTCGCTAACATGGACAAAGACATTATTCACTTTACTGGCTAGTGGGGAAAAAGTTGTTTCCATTGATCACCCATCCTTTTCAATTATTACTTTAAACAGATTCGATAGAGTTCATGGAAATCCTTTAATTATCTATCGAATGTCTGACAAAAAAATCAAAACCTTTTCCAGGAAGCATCGTCTATTACTTTTGAAGGAGGAACGATTGTGGATGAGATGACGGCAGAATTAATGGAAATCGAGAGTGCAGATGAATTGATCGATGAAATCATGAATAAATATGGGCAGGAGATTTTACAGCTGGCATATTCCTATGTGAAAAATAAAGAAATTGCAGAAGACTTAACACAGGAGATTTTTGTCAAATGCTATAAATCTTTGCATACATACGAGGGAAAAGCGAAATTCCGGACATGGTTATGGCGGATCGCTGCCAACCATTGCAAGGATTACCTGAAAAGCTGGTATAACAGACATGTGATTCCAACGGATTATGAGCCGGCGTTCAATACTGTCCTGGGTGAGAGCATTGAGCAGGAAGTGATCCGGAATGAGGAAGATGACCAGCTTGCAGAAGCGGTCATGGATTTGCCAGTGAAGCATAGGGAAGTCATCTATCTTTTTTATTTTGAGGAACTGTCAATAAAAGAAATTTCAGCGGTGATCCAAGTGAAGGAAAATACCGTGAAGACAAGATTGAAGCGGGCAAAAGAACTCCTGAAAAAGAGATTGGAGGCTTAAGGATATGGAGAAGCGATTAAGAAAACTCCGAAATGCAATGGGAGAATCGACCTTCAAAGGGTTGGCTTTCTCGGACAGAATCCGCAAACAGGTCCATCAAGACATCCAAAAGCTGAATGAAAACGAGGAAGACATCACCATAGCCATCTTGCATCTTCTACATCATAGGAAGACGGGATACGAACTAATTTCATTATTGAGGGCGAGAGGAATCCGGAAATTTGAGGATCGCGAGGGTTCACTCTATACATTGCTTCATCAAATGGAGCAAAATCGTCTTCTTTCTGCAATTTGGGAGGATGACGCAAAACTTTATCAAATAAGCGATAGGGGCAGGAAATTAATCAGGAAAGCAGAAAAGAAAATTTCGACCCAACGCTATATTTCAAATGACCTTTTAGAGGAGTGACCGGGCAGTGAGCAGGAAAAAAGACCATTTCCTCCATGAGGTAACGAACCACATCCGATCGAAGGAAGCAAAGGAATTCGTTGCCACGGAATTGGAGCATCATTTAAAAGAAGTCAAAAAAGAATGGATGGAAAAAGGTTTGTGTGAAACAGAGGCAGAGGAAAAAGCGGTTATGCAAATGGGCAGTCCCGCGAAGCTTGGCAGGGAGTTAAACAAATTGCACCGTCCCCGGGTGGATTGGTGGCTCATCGGTTTGCTGATCATCACGATGGGATTGAGCTTTTTGCCGTTGTTCTCATTCGGTGATATCAATACGCAAAATGTTGTTCTGAGAAAGTCCGTGATTGTCTTATTGGGAGTTGTCGCCGCAGTTGGCATGATGTTTTATGATTATCGCAAATTGGCTTCCAAAGGCTGGCTGTTCTATTTCCTGGCGTTATTTGGACTGCTGCTAATCACGTTCTTTTCAAACTACAGGATCAACGGCGCACTGACCTTTGCTGTGGGACCGTTCAGATTGCAAAGTTTTATGGTCCTTCCATTCTTATATTTGGCATGGTCTTCGTTCTACAATGACATAAGATTGAAAATCTGGCACCTTCTCATATTATATTTGCTGCCGCTATACTTGATCGCACTCGTACCAGACCTTTCCACAATGGTGATTTACACCGCGATGGTGTATACCATGCTCTGGTGGAGCACCATCAGCAGAAAAAACGCCGTGAAAATAACCGTTGGAGCTGTCATTTTAGGAGCGGCACTCCTTTCCCTGGCATTGGCAACCGCCAAGGAATACCAGCTGGGAAGGCTTTACGCATTCATCGATGCAAAAAAGTATCCGAATACCTATGGGTATATGTATTTAAAATTACGAGAACAGCTTACTTCTGCAGGTTGGTTTGGTTCTATGGAGAATAGCCAGTCACTTCCAAACCAACATACAGACTTCGTTTTCGCAGGGCTAACCCATCAGTATGGATACGCGTTCGGGTTTGCCCTCTTGCTCATCCTATCTTTGTTCGCGGTCCGGATCCTGCTGATCACAAACCATGTCCAAAACCCATTCGGAAGACTGCTTCTAGTCGGAGGAATCACCCTTTACCTCGTCCAATTCGGATACAATATCGGCATGATCCTCGGCTGGCTGCCATTGACATCAATGTCACTGCCCTTCATCAGCTACGGATTGATGCCAACACTACTAAACGCCTTCATCATCGGAACCGTACTAAGCGTATCGAAGCACGGGGACGGTTCTCCTGCTTCATTCCAGTCTGCCAAACGGTGAAGCATGGGGACGATTCTCCTGCTTCATTCCGCCAACCAACTCAGAGCGTTTGATGTGTTTCATAAAAAAAGGAGTTCCGGTCCGGAACTCTCTTTTTTGTAATAAGAATTTGGTTAACAAATGGAAATGAAAAGGACTTTTTAATGCATTTATAGAAAGAAGTACTATAAAATTTCAGGATGGAAGGATAGAAGACTTTGCAAGGAATAACACCTAAACACATTGTCGCTGTTTCGGCTTTTGTCACAAACGAAAAGAATGAGGTTCTGTTAACAAGGGTTCAATGGAGGTTGGATACCTGGGAGATGCCAGGAGGACAAGCAGAAGAAGGTGAGGGACTTGATGCTGCGGTTTCAAGGGAAGTTTTTGAAGAAACCGGGGTGACGATAGAGCCAGTCGGTGTTACAGGAGTCTATTACAACACAACAAAACAAATTCTTTCCGTTGTCTTTAGGGCAAAATTCATTGGCGGGGAAATAATAGTGCCGCCAGAAGAAATTAAAGAAGCCAGATTTATTAAGTTAACAGAAGAGAATATTGGCGAATTCATAACACGTCCAAATATGAAGTCGAGGACGTTGGATGCAATGAACTCGAGCCAATTCGTTCCGTATGAAACCTGGGAAGTGAATCCATATAACATCATAACCAGGTTATGCTGAATCTTAATCTTTTACGGGTCAGAATAGCGGAGAGGAACCTAGTCGTTTTCGAGCAACAATCTAAAGGAGGGCTATGATGAAGAAGGTTGTAATTGGATTTAGCGGTGGAAAGGATTCGACTCTTGCATTATTTAAACTGCAGAAAAATACGGAATACGAGATTGATTCTTTGCTCGTGACTCTCACAGAAGGTGAGGAGTGTGTAACGAGTCATGGAGTACGATTCGAGATGCTTAAGCTTCAGTCCGAATCGCTGGGTCTTACATTAAGGGAGGTACGGTTACCAAGGAACTGTTCGAATGAAAAATATGAGGAAATGATGAAGGAAGCAATTTCGCAAATGAGGGATGACGGCGTCACCCAAATGGCATTCGGTGATATTCATTTGCAGGATATTCGGGAGTATAGAGAGAAAATGCTTTCGGAAACAGGTATGACAGCACTTTTTCCGCTATGGGGAATGTCTGTTGAGAAGGTGAGCAAAGAATTTATAAACATTGGATTCAAAACAATACTGACATGCATCGATCTGGATAAGCTGGACAAATCCTTCGCAGGAAGAGTGTATGACCAGGATTTTATACAAGATTATCCTAAAGATCATGATATATGCGGAGAATCCGGAGAGTTCCATTCCTTTGTCTTCGATGGTCCCAACTTTAAATTTCCGGTTCCATTTGAATTAGGCGAGCAAAAAATCACACCGGACTACTTCACCAAAAAGGATCGATTCCTTTGTATTGATTTAGTTCCTGTTTCAAGACGAAGGTAGAAGCTTGAGGAAAATGGGGGAAGGATGGATAGATAGCCATAAGCTGTATGCGTTCAGACTTTGGACCCGTTGCAAGGATTCAGATGGGTATCAGCCTAATGAGTGGATGGATAAGATGAATGCCGGTAGACAATGGTCAAGATCTTCCTCCTGGGGAACGTTGCAGTCACTAAAAGGCAGTGCTTGGATCAAAATGGAAAGAAGCATCCTTAGACGCTTCTTATGCTGGTAAAAATAGAAAATGGACATGACACCCATCTATTAACCAAAATAGCTGATGGTCACCTGGCCATTTCCGGCGCCAACGCCAGCTATATTGACTTGATTGTTTCCGTTATTTTTCGAACCGCCGCCCCCTCCGCCGCCAATAGAATTTCCTGTACCGCCAGCACCTCCGCCACTGAATCCTCCGCCACCGCCGCCTTCTTCAAAACCGCCACCGCCACCGCCGCCGAAGCCGCCATCCGATCCAGGAGTATAGCCGAGGCCGCCAGCGCCTCCATCATGTATCGATTGCCCGCCCTTTCCTAAGAAACTGCCGCCATCCCCTAGAGACCCTGGCAAAATCCCTGCTCCGCCGCCAGCCGAGAATTCAGCGCTGCCACCGCCTCTTCCGTTTGATCCCCCGATGCCCCCAGGATTTCCATCAGTGCCATTGCCAGTAATGGATGCGTTCACACCTGGGTTTGCTTCTACGGTACAGGCACCGCCGCCCCCTCCGGCGGCAACAAGAAGATTTAAAGGGGTGACAGGACCAGTACCACGCCAAACAAAAGAGCCACCCCCTCCGCCACCTAATTGAAAATCAGGATAAGCAGAAGGTTTTCCTGTTTGTCCCTGTTGGCCAACCAATATACTTAGGGTTTCACCAGGCGTCACCGGGAAGTCACCCTGAATGGAAGCGCCGAGTCCGTTTGCCGAAGTTCCAATTCCACCTGCAGCACCTATTGCCCGGATGGTTGCAGTCGTCACACCCGACGGGACAGTAGTGGTTTCCACGGCCCCTGTATAAGTGAATATTTGGAATGCGGGTGATGCCGCTAACGGAACCAGATGGTCCAACAAATTTTCAAATCTCATATCCAGCAGCATTTCCTTTTTTATGACATCTCGGAGAGTTCTTTGGACACTGGATTGAACATTGATAAGATCCGCTACAGAGACATCAGCGGGGAACCGAGACACCTGTGAACCTGTTAATGTCCCCAGAGTGAATTGAAGCTTTTCCGCCTCAGCATTCATAATGTAAGCAAGCGCTAATTCTTCAAAAGCAATCGAACTTAGAAGCAAGGGAACTGTTTGTCTGACAGTAACGGAAACCAAGGGTGTAATATTGGGTATATTTGAAAAAGACAATGAAATTGCTCCTTCCTATTTTTGTGGAAATATAGCTCTCTATAGCTTATTCACCGAATGAGTGAAGGTCCTGGTTTTGCGCCTATGTGACAAAGAGATCTAAGCAATGAACCCGCCCATTTCATTTCGTCATTATTAGCAAATGCTATAACTATAATATTGAAATTCGGATTGAGGTTTTTCGGAGACACGTTGCTTTTAAATTTTGGCTGTGTTAAAGCTGAATGTTGTTTTAAAGAGTTGATTGGAACGGAAGGGCCTGACGTCCCGCGGAAAGCATGTCCCTGGAGTGGAAATCAACCCCCAGGTTTATCTGAGCCTAAATTTTAAAAAAGTTGTAAAGAGGAGACGACGAATAGAGGCTTCTTTCGTACTTTGTAAAAAAGAGTTGAGGCATTCAACAGCTATTGAGCTGAAAATGAACCGGAAAGAAGTTTCAAATCATATTGGATAGAGTAGCTGTCCGGATAAAATCACAAACGCAAATACCGGTACAATCGACTTACAGTAGATAAATAAAAGTCTAAGATTGTTTTAACTATAGTTATGGAATCCTTACTTCAATGCAGGAAGTAAGCGTTTATTGTTGAATAAATAAATCTATAAAATAAATGACTAGAAAAATAAGTGTTTCCGAAATGGCAGGCTAAAGTAAACACGATAATCCGAATCTTACATTCATTTATACCGTAGGATCTTAAAAGGGGGTGTAGGTATTGTCAAATAAGGATAAAAAAACGAAATCGAAAATTTTTATCATTGTTATATTGATCATGTCAGGACTTTTAATGACTGCTTGCTCAAAATCAGAAGACAGGAATAAAGAAGCAATTAAAAAAGTTCTTGAGCATCAGTTTACTGGTCCTGATGAGAAATTTATGGAGCTAATGCAGAATCCTAAATATAGGACTGTTGTTAAAAATAAAGAAGAAAACAAAGAATTTGATCAGTATGTGGCAGAGATATACGGACCATACTTTACAGATCCTGGTCTCCAAGCCTTCATAGCCGTATTTGCTGCTCAATACCAAACTTTTGCCTATAATGCTGGTTATACGTTACGCTTTAAGGGTGTCACGGCTGAGCAAAATGAGAATAACCCAAATCTTTATACCTTTTCAGCAAGGGTTGGTTATCAGAAAAGTGGAGAAGAAGAAAAAACTGCGAATATAGAAGGGAGAGCTTATTTCTCTGCAAAAGAAGAAGGCAAAATTGGGAAATTCGAATACGTAAACGACGAAGGTTTGTCGGATAAATTGAGAGAATAACAAATTGACAACGACTATATTTCGCGAACAGTTGTATTAACACATAAAGGGACTGAAACACGTAAGCTTTTATATACTCTTTTTTCATACGAAATCCTGTTGTTTTTATCGTTTAGTATGGCTGTTTTCGTAAACTTTGCTGCTTTTCCATATAGGGTTGTTGTACACTTCAGGCTGTTCGCTTTCCGCGGGGCGCGAGTTGCCCTCCTAGGCGCAAAACGCCTGTGGGTTCCCGCTGATTCCGCCGGAGTCTCGCACCTTCCGTTCCAATCAATCTTTTCGAAAACGATTTGTTTTTCTTGAAATTGATTCAGAAAAGCAATTATCTGCCAATAATAGATACAGCGTATCTTTACGTTGGACCCGTATTGGGTCCTTTACAAAACACTTATCATGACGTTATAAGAAAAATAAAAAAGAAGCTGCCTCGGCAGCTTCCGCATCCCCAAATTTCACTCTCCGTCAAGCATCCTGAAGACTCCGCCAAGGACGCTTCCTTCTCCTTTATTTTGTCCGCCTCCTTGTGGAGCCGCTGCGAATACACGGCTTGCAAGGCGACTGAACGGCAATGATTGGACCCAAACTGTACCCGGTCCCCTCAAGGTCGCAAAGAAGAGGCCTTCACCGCCAAACAGGGCAGTCTTGATGCCTTTCACCATTTCAATGCTGTAATCGACTGTGCTTGTCATCGCGACAAGGCAGCCTGTGTCCACTTTGATCAGCTGGCCAGCTTCCAGCTCCACCTTATGTATCGTTCCGCCAGCATGTACAAAGGCCAGCCCGTCTCCTTCCAGTTTTTGCATGATGAACCCTTCGCCTCCAAAGAATCCTGCCCCAAGCTTGCGCTGGAATTCCACGCCGACCGAAACGCCTTTAGCGGCTGCGAGAAAAGCATCCTTCTGGCAAATGATTTTTCCACCGAGCTCGTCCAAATCCATTGGAATGATTTTTCCGGGATATGGTGAGGCAAAAGAAACATGCCGCTTTCCGCTTCCTGCGTTTGTGAAGGTTGTCATGAATAAGCTTTCGCCAGTCAGCATCCGTTTTCCGGCCCCCAGCAATTTACCCATCATTCCGCCTCCACCATGTGAACCATCGCCAAAAATGGTTTCCATATGGATTTGGTCGTCCATCATCATTAAACTGCCTGCTTCAGAAACGACCGTTTCATTCGGATCCAGTTCTATCTCAACGAACTGCATATCATCTCCGTAAATTTTATAATCAATTTCATGGTTCCTCATTGGCAATCCCTCCATATTCAATCTACATTCATTGTACAACTTTTCAGGCTGGAATGGATAATTAAAGGAGGATATCCGGGCTTTCGGTGCTACGAAAATCAGGGTCCTGCAGAATGGGGAAGCACCAACGAAGATCTTTATCCATAACATTCGCAAAAAAGTGATCCAATCCTTTGGTCGGAAGCCTGGATGGCTAAAGAAGTCCTGCTTAGTATCGGCGGGAAAAAATTTTCCCATCACTGTCAATCTACTTCTCTTTGCCTAAAGACTAAGTTCTTAACCGCAGCCTTTTCCAAGCAATGTAACTGCACCCGGCATGAACGGGGGGATAAATGATAGAATATTGATATCGTTTATCGGATTCGCTGCAGGGTAATGCTAATTAAGAAATTTCTTAGGAAGAGGGATCAGCTTGAATAAAACAAGGAAGGACCTGAAAAAAACGCTTTTGCCTATCTTGCTTCTTTTAACAGGCATCGGCACGGCCCTTGTTTTCATCTATTTATTCGCAGAGCTTGCAGAGGAAGTAATCGAATCGGAAGTCCAGGCTTTTGATACAGCCATCATCAATCTTCTGCAAAGCGGCAATAGTCAGCTGCAATACCAGATCATGTTTTTCATCACTGAACTGGGATCGGTATGGTTTTTATCACTGCTCTCACTCTTGACCGTCCTGTATCTGTGGATTAAACCCAAAGATAAATGGGGAATCCTGTTTTTTATCCTGAATATCGCAGGCGGGGGCCTCCTGACAAAAGTACTGAAACATTATTTTGGAAGGGAACGGCCATCGATAAATGAAGAAATAGACGCGATCGGCTACAGTTTTCCCAGCGGCCATTCGATGGGCTCTTTGCTGTTTTACGGATTTATTGCCTACATCATCATTCGTTCTGCAGCGAAAAAACCCATTAAATGGACGGCAGTTATCCTGGCATTTCTTTTAGTCTTTTTGATTGGGACAAGCCGGATTTATTTGGGAGCGCATTTTCCCAGTGACGTCATCGCTGGCCATTTGGCAGGCGGAATCTGGCTGATTCTCTGTATTCTCGCGTTGGAATGGGTGAAATGGCAAAGCGCGAATTCAATGAACCCCTTCAGAACATTTCTTCATTTCCTGGAACAGAGGTTCAAATGACAGTAGATGAGTGGTAGAAGGAACATTGAATTATGAAACGAATACAAAAAGATAGAAACACCTTACAATTGGGCGTGAGGTTCACAGCTTCAATGTTATCTTCCGCTTCTTATATGAATAAGGTTAATAGTTCAGTGGAGTTAGTTTGAGGTTAACTTCGTGGTGAAAGACAAAAATGAAGACATCGCTGAAAAAGGCTATTAAAAACATGAGCGGGATCTGCCCGGAGACTCCCTTTCTCAATTCATTTGTTCCAAGCTTTTATCAATCGCTGAAATCGTGGATTCGATGTCTTCAAAGGTTTGAACCTCGTCAGTAACCAAGTGGGTGACATGGAAGCGTCTGTCTTTATGGTTGACTGACAACAGCGCATATTTGTCTTTTGTGTAGAAGGTTAGGTTTATGTCACAGCGAGGATGCTGGCGTAAAGTGTTCAACATGATTTTTGTATATTCAGAGGACATGGCTGATATCTCCCTTCAATACGGGGAGGCCTGCTTCAAGGCTCCCATTGTGAAATATATTCATATGAATATCATACCATTTCGAAATTTGTTGTTATATAGGATATATTGGCTAAAAATAGCAAAACCTGACGGTAACGAAAGCCTCTATTTAATTGGGAAAACTTCCAGCCATGTGTTTATATAAACTAAAAGGCAGCCAGCGCTGCCCTTAAGTGTTTTTTCATTCAATTTTTAATACTTTTCCTGTTTTAGCGTCCACTTGGAAATCCCCCGTTCCCCCATTGGAGGTCTCGGCTGTTAAGCTGCTAGCCTTAAGGGATGATATGGACAAAGAGGGGAGGGACTGCTCTCAACAGAGTCGTCCACTTGAATTTTAAATTGTCACCATATCCTTACCGACCCATTCAACAATTCTCTTAAATGCATCCTGTGCATCTTTGTACCCTTGCTCGTACAAGTGCGTAAGCTTGACCGGATCACGTTCGACACGGCCAACGCTATAATCTTCTGATGGCCTGATGACAATGACATCCTTCTTTGCTTCAAGCTCTTCAATGTATTCAAGCGTTTCGTTGTAAAATTTATAGCGGTTTTCAAGGGCGGTTGTTAAGCCACGGTACTGTTTATAGGCATATCTGGGAACCCATGAAAAAGAGGATTTCTTTTTTCTGAACCCTTTAGGCTTCGTCAGGACAATGATGTTTTTTTCCACATGATCATCCATTGCCTTCCTGATCGGGATGGGATCGGCAATCCCGCCATCCATCAGGGTCATCCCATGGAATTCAATGGCAGGTGCCATGAACGGCAGGGTGCTCGACGCCCTGATAATCTGCAGAATCTCATCAGGGAACTCATTTTTGTCAAAATACACTGGTTGGCCTGTAAGGCAATCAGTCGTTCCGATGAGGAATTTTTCCGGCGAATGTTTAAACGTTTGGAAATCGAAAGGGACAAGCTCATTCGGGATTTTGTCAAAAATGAAATCCATTCCGAATAGCTGTTTTTTAAGAAAAAGATTGCGGTAAGAAAGATAATCGCGGTGATTCACGTAATCGATGGTCACCTGGCGATTGCGCCCCGGCTGCCTTGAAACATATGAAGCAGCATTGCAGGCACCCGCAGATACACCAATGATATAGGGAAAGAACAGGTTATTGTCCATGAAGTATTCCAATACACCGGCAGTGTAGACACCTCTCATTCCTCCGCCTTCAAGCACAAGACCGCTGCTATACATTGAAGATTCCTCCCGTTACATGCAAATTTTTACCATTAAAAACAGTCTAGCACAGGATAGCAGGATTGTTTACCCATCTGTTTCAATCGGGGATTAATAACAATTCAGAAGAAACAAGCAAAAATGGTATAATGAAAGAACATATATTTGCACGTATTTAAAGTTCAATAAGACAGGTGATTTTTAGTGAACTACTTTCGAGAACAGGACCTATGGAGCCATCATTTTTATTTGCCGAAAAGCCTGATGCTTGATGAACAATTTCAGGACCTTTCCGCTGAAGCAAAAATCGCATGGTCTATCCTTTATGATTTGCAAACATTTTTTTATCAGGCTGGATGGATAGAGCCGGAGTCAGGAAGGGTTTACTTTTACCATCCGCAAAGGTTTCTTGACCAGATCAGTAAGGACGTCATCAATCTGGAACTGCTGAAGGAACTGCACCGATTCCGCCTGATTGATTACAGCACCACAGAAATCCCGAAACTGGTGAGGTATTATCTGATCAAACCGAACATGGATGAGAGCAGGATCCATCATTCTCGCCAGGATCAGGAGAAATTAATCAGGAAAATGGATGAATATATCACCTCCCTGACAGCAAAGGAGCCTGAGGAACTTCCCAAAGACGTTATTCGCAAGAAGAATGCCGACATGTTAAAGGCATTTATCAGGAAACATAACCTGAAGCACGATGACCTTGTCAGCGAGCTTTACACTGTCTGCATCATGCAAAATCCGAAAAAATTGCTGACGATGGATTATATAAGCGAGGCTTACCAGAATATCATCAATACTTCCAGCATTAACGAAATGCCGAAAGAATCCACTGATGGGGATTATGACGAGGAAAAAATCGCAGCATTGAATTACATGAAGAATGGCCAGCGCATTTTCGATCAGTCGCTGATCCGGCTGTTCAACGATGATACACTGCTGATCATGTACAAGCATTTCGACCTGGTCGAATATTTGCATTATGCTAACCGATTCTCGCTTTCGATCCTGTCACAGCAGAAGACGCATTTGAAATTGACGATGGACCGTTTTAATATGCTATTGGATCAGTCTTTCAGCCTTTATGACGTTGAAAACGGAGAAATGGCAGGATTCCATACTTTTTTTGAAAAAATAGTAGAAAACCAGTATATTTTTGAGAGGGAACAAAAACTTCAGGATGAAGTCACCCATAAACTATTCGCTTTGCCGGATCATTTGAAAGAGTTTACTTACAAGGAAATGAAGAAAGCCCTTGAGCATTTTCCTGAGCGATATGAACTGGTCGTCAACAATTTGCGGGTGATCAATACCATCTATCAGGACCAGGAAGGGCAGCTGCCTGATACGATTTTTGAAAAAGCATTCCGTCGGTTGTTCATGAAGGACCAGGAAATCTATAGTGTTAATGGTTTCTTTAAAAATGCGATAGTCTGGATCCAGGAAGATGAAAGCAAGCCGAAGAAGGCTCGAAAGCAGGAAAATAGGGAAAAAGACGAGAAGAAGGATTATTCTAAACAAGAGTGGCTGGAAAAACTGGTGAATATGAAAGAAACCGAAGGATCAATCGCTAACTTATCCGAAGAGGAAAAAGAAGAGTACGAGAGAATGGGCGAAGAGTTGGAAGAACTGCTCAAAGATTTAGAGGACTGAAAGGATAGAGGTGAAGATTCGTGAAAAGCTTGAAGGATGTCTTGAACGAAGGCTTCGGCAATACAAGATTCAGCCAGCGCGTACTGGAAACAAAGCTGTGCCCGCATGGGAACGAGACGCTGGAATTGCGGGAGACGACCAAGATTGCAAAGGACGGAACAAAAACAGTCCACACACAATGGACAGAATGCCTATGCGACGTGGCGAAACAGGCACAGGCAGAATACCTCCAGATGAAGGTCCAGAAATATGACCGCTACACAACACAGAATCCGGACCTGGAACATGCGACCCTCCGGAATTTTGATTACTCTGCAGACAAATCGCAAGTCGAAGCGCTGAAAAAATCACTGGACTATGTAAAGAATTTCAATCCCGAAAAAGGAAGAAAGCTTTATTTTTACGGTGATGTAGGAGTAGGGAAAAGCCATCTGGCCATCGCAATCCATAAAGAAATCAAGAAGAAAGGCTTCCATTCCATCTATCTGGAAATGGATAAGATCATGCGGATCATCAAGGACACATGGTCAAAAAACAGCGAAGAAACTGAAGGAGAATTCCTAAAGGTCCTTCAGGAGGTCGACCTTCTGGTAATCGATGACCTTGGCGCTGAATTCAACAACCAGTGGGTCCAGGAAAGGCTGTTCTCCATCCTGAACAGCCGGATGGGCAAGAACACGATCTTCACAAGCAATATCGACCTGCTTGACCTCGAAGGAACATATTCAAAGCGAATTGTCGACCGTATCCTCGATCGGCTCGACTATGAAGATTATATCAAAATCGAACTGACGACAAGCTACCGCCGCAAGAAGCTGATGCAGCAACTGTTGAAAGATCGTGAAAATCAAGGGGAAGAATAATGCTCACCTGAAAACGCTGTTGGGATTCAACAGCGTTTTTTGTGTCATTCATCGTCTAAAGGGAATAAAGGCGAAAAGCTGCGAATGATACTAAGTTAACCGATCAAAAATGCGAGAATGGCATCTCCGCGATTCCCCAAAACCGCCCCCAGGTCCAGAAAGTGAAAGGGATGCTTTTACACTCGGCAGCGCGCTCATCCAAGCTCGGAAATAATGCCCTTTGTTCGCAAAGCATCAGTCATCGCCTATCTCAATCAACAGACAAGAGCCAATTCACTCACACATACATTCATGATTAAGGCATTTTCTTTGTGCGTGGTCTATTCACAGAAGCTAATTCAGTGTCCTGGGGGAGTACGGGAGAGGGATCCGGAAACGCAAAACGGAGAAGAGGCACCCCGGCACGACCGCGGAAAGCGGCCGACTAAAACCGCCGCGCCCTGCGGCAAAGCCGGCACTAAGACTTTCTGTCCGTTGAAGCTCTGAAGTGGAAACCAACAGTCAAATTTACCATAGCCTTAAAAATTAGGCTCTTGTATCAGTAGCAAAGCCCGCCTAGCCTACATAAATTGATTGGGAGTATTTATAAATTCCATTGCAGCCACATGAGATACAGAAGTTTGTTGATGTACGCTCAATGGGTATGTAGCTTGGCTTCTGCCCTTTTTAAAAAAGATAGGGAGGTTATGTCGATGATGATGAATGATTTTCAAAATGAGCTGCAAAGGCTGAATGTTGGCGAGTTCCAGGCAACGCAACCTGTTACCTGGGATCAGGGCCAATATTACTCAGATGATGAGCGGTTTATTCTAGGGCTTGGCGGATTTGGACGTTGCTATAGCTGTTATGGATGTTACAGCTGTTATAGCTGTTATTCCTGTTTCGGCTGTGGAGGGTGCGCCCGTTGTGGTGGATGCGCCCGTTGCGGAGGCTGCGGCAGATGCGGAGGCTGTGGGCGCTGCCATCGTGGAACGGTATAGCTTCAAAGGAACCCCTGCGATTTCCAGCAGGGGTTCTTCTTCTTTTGATAAGACATAACGGACAAATTGGAATACATACGATGTTAAAGACAGCTACTAATCAGGCAAGGCAAGCTAAGGAGGATCAGAATGGCAAAATTAAAACCCTCTATGCGTCTCAAAGTGAATCGGGACACTTTTTATCTCCCGGAGCCCGATAGCGGGGTTTATTTCCGAAACAATGCGTGTTCGTTCCGCATGAATGGCAATGGAATTGACCAGTGGGTGGAAAAGCTGCTGCCGATGTTCAACGGCGAGCACACTTTGGAAATGCTGACGGCTGGATTGCCCGTTGCCTATCAGGATCGGATATTCGAAATCGCGGAAGTCCTTTATGGAAATGGGTTTGTTCGGGATGTCACCCAGGACGAACCGCACCAATTGCCGGAGCAGGTGCGCAAAGCCTATGCACCACAGATTGAGTTTGTCGACAGCCTCGCTGGATCTGGTGCGGCAAGGTTCGAAGCCTATCGCAATTCAAACGTGCTGGCTATAGGTTCAGGTCCTTTTTTAAATTCATTAGTTTCTTCGTTGTTCGAGTCTGGGTTGAAAAAGCTGCATGTGGCCATCACGGAAGACGGTCCAACCAACCGCGAGAGGATAGACTATATCCTCACCCATGTCCGAAAAACAGACGCAGAAGCAGAGGTAATCGAGATGGAGCCGATGAAAAATGATTGGAAGAAGCTGATCCAGCCTTTTGATTCGGTCTTATTTGTGGCCCAGCACGGAAATTTGGCTGAAGTGAGGAAATTCCAAACCATTTGCGAAGAAGAAAAAATACATTTCATGCCGGCCGTATGCCTCGGGCATGTTGGTATAGCAGGACCGATCGTGAGTCCCGGCTCGGGTTCAAGCTGGGAGTCTGCATGGCGGCGACTTCATCGCCCCGCGTTGGTGAAAGACCGGCCTGCCCCCGCAGATTCCTTCATTCCAGGTGCGCTGCTGGCGAATGTCATGGTATTTGAATTGTTCAAAACAGTCACCGGTATAACAAAAAAAGACGAGCAAAATCGAATCTATCTTCTCGATGTCGAAACGCTCGAGGGAAGATGGCATTCCTTTGCACCCCATCCTTTAGAGACAGGGGCAGTAACCGCAAATCTGGTTGAGAACCTGGAAACACAGCTGCAGCAAGCCAGGGAAAAGGCGGAACCAGACAAACTGCTGCTGCGGTTCAGCCTGCTTACATCAAAGGAAACGGGGATTTTCCACGTATGGGATGAGGGGGATCTGAAGCAGCTGCCTTTAGCCCAGTGCAGGGTTCAGCCGGTAGACCCCTTATCCGATGGACCGGCTGAACTGCTTCCTGAAATCGTATGTTCTGGTATGACACATCAGGAAGTACGACGGGAAGCAGCCCTCGCAGGAATCGAAACCTATTCATCCAGGATCGCCACTTTGTTTGTTAAGGATTCAAATCGTTTTATCGGCATCGGTGCCGGGGAGACATTGGCGGAATGTGTGGCCCGCGGACTCCAGCAATGCTTATCCCAAGAATTGGAATGCCTGCAGAAACCAGTCGTTACGAAAGTTCAAGTAGGAAGTCTGGAAGACGAGCGATCCCGTTTCTATCTGGATGCGCTGGCAACGATGGGAAAGGAGCCGGCGATCGGGTTCGGGGAAGATGTGAGCGGTTTTCCTGTAGTATGGGCAAGAACAGTGGATGGCTGGTTTGCTTCTGCTGGCTTGAACGCCACGTTGGCACTAAGGAACGTCTTGAAGAATGCCCTTGGCACGGCCCAGAACCAATCAGCGCCAGCACGGCCGTTTGATGATCCATTTATCAATTTCGATGAAAAAGAATTGCCGGTCGCCAATTTTCCCGCGTACGGGGAAAGCGCCAACTCAGAAACAATATCGGAAGCCATTGAAGTGTTAAAGAACCATCAGAAAAAGCTGGCTGTTTACGAGCTTAACATCGAGCCTGCTTTCAGACAGGAACTGGCAGGGGTGTTTGCGGTATTGCTGCGAGAGGAGGAATGGAATTGAGTTCTTTCGTGGTGATAATAGGAGAAGGTATGCTGGCAAATCTCGTGGGTGAAAACTTATCAGCCCATTTCCCGGTCGCCCGGCAGGCCGATTTTGAAAAAGGGTTCCCGGTGAATGCGGAATTGGCCCTCGTACTGGATGACGCCTGGAATCCTGCGATCCACAAGCAGGCAGAAGAAGTGATGAGGCAGAAAGGCGTTGCGTGGCTCCGGGGATTCGTATCTTTTGGGGAAGGGGTCATCGGGCCGCTAGTCCAATCGGACACACCTGGATGCTCCCAATGTGCGGACCTTAGGTTGATTCTTGGGGGCCAGGAGCGGAAGGAAATGTATGAGGCGCGGAGCAAGCTTGCCGCGGAAGGAGGAAGGAAAAGCGACCCATGGGCCTCCAAAACGGGACTGTATCAGCTGGCAATCCTGATAGCGGAAGAAACAAAGACGATAATAAATGGTGAACAGCCCCGGACGGCTGGGCACTTATGCCTGACTGATTTGAAGACACTGCAAAGCTCCTGGCACTCTTTCTTGCCGGATTCGCTGTGCAGGGTGTGCAGCCAAATACCGGATGATTCGCCTGGATTGGCTGAAATTTCGCTTGAGCCTAGCCCGAAAATCGGCCAGGGAAGTTTCCGCTGCACCTCACTGGATGACCTAAAAAAAAACCTGATGAAAGACTACCTGGATAACCGTACAGGGCTTTTTAACGGCAGAATGTATGACCCGGTCACGCCATTTGCCGATGCGAGTGTCAATCTTCCAATGTTTTCAGGGGATGAAGGAACAGCGGGAAGGACTGTATCCTATGCGGAAAGTGAATTGACGGCGATTCTCGAAGGCCTTGAAAGGCATTGCGGACTGGAACCCCGGGGCAAACGGACAGTGGTCCGCGATTGCTATCGAAACCTCGAAGGCCAGGCGCTCAATCCGTTTAAGGCAGGGGTACATGCAGAAGAGCAATACGAAAAGCCCGGTTTTCCTTTTCAACCATTCAACCCTGAACAGCCAATTGACTGGGTCTGGGGCTACTCATTCCTGGAAGAGCGTCCTGTACTTGTTCCGGAGCTGCTTGCTTATTATAGCCTGGGTGATCGTTCCGAAGGTTTCGTGTATGAGACTTCCAATGGCTGCGCGCTTGGAGGGAGTTTGGAGGAGGCCATATTTTATGGAATCATGGAGGTAGTAGAACGGGACTCATTCCTGCTGACCTGGTATGCTGGACTGAGCCTGCCGCGGCTTGACCCGCTCTCAGCTGGGGATGGAGAACTGGCATTGATGATCGAAAGGATGCACGAAGTAGCCGGGTATGAGTTGCATCTGTACAATTCGACGATGGAGCACGGTATACCAAGCATTTGGGCAATGGCGAAAAATAGGAAGGACCATGGATTGAATCTGATCTGCGCAGCGGGCGCCCACCTCGACCCGGTCAGGGCAGTGAAGAGTGCGGTTTACGAACTCGCCGGCATGATGGGAAGCCTTGACGAAAAGTTTGAAGCTAACAAGCAAGAGTATACGAGAATGCTTGACGATCCTGCTTTGGTCCGCCAGATGGATGACCATGGGATGCTTTATGGCTTGCCGCAGGCGGAAGAACGGCTTCATTTCCTGCTTGAGGACCATCGTCCAACGCAAACTTTCAGAGAAGCATTCAAGTGGAATACGGATCACTCGGACCTGACAGACGATTTACGGGATATCCTCAATGAATTCAGAATGCTGGGATTGGATGTGATCGTGGTAGACCAATCAACGCCAGAAACAAGGAAAAATGGCTTGTTTTGTGTAAAAGTATTGATTCCCGGCATGCTGCCGATGACATTCGGCTACCACCTGACAAGGCTGACCGGGCTTGAAAGGGCACTGACTGTGCCGATGAAACTGGGGTATACCAAGCAGCCGTTGACGGCTGAACAGCTTAACCAGCATCCGCATCCGTTTCCTTAAGGAGGTCAGAAATGAATCTGGAAGCTTTTCTTCATGATCTTCAATTCGATATCGATCAGGCGAACGAGCCAAACTGGGAAACAGATTGGGAGGCCGCTCCGCTGCCATATAAGCTGTACAGGGATATGCCCGTCATCCCGCTAACTGGGGAAATCCCATTGACGCTGGCCGATGGCGGGCCGGCTGAACGGCCGGATAAGGACAGAATCGGTCATTTTCTCTGGTACGTATATGGGATCACGCAAGTAAGCCACTCCTGGGAACAGGAGAGCTCTCCTGACGGATCTCCGCTGCACTCCTACCGGCGGTTTGTTCCTTCCGGAGGGGCGCTGTATCCAAACGAACTGTATATATATTTGAAAATAGATGGCTTGCCACAAGGCATCTACCATTATCATGCAGCGCAGCATCAGCTCGTCCTGCTTCGGGAAGGAGATTTCGACCAAGATCTGGCGCAGGCCCTTGGCAATCGCTGCGATCTGCCATCATGCTTTGGCACAGTTTTCATCTCGACTCGTTTTTGGAAAAACTTTTTCAAATACAATAACTTTGCCTACCGGCTACAGGGGCTCGATACCGGGGGTGTGATTGGCCAGCTTCTTGAGACCTCTCATCGTTTTGGTTTCGAATCAGGGGTGTACTTCCAATTCATCGACGCTGCGGTCAATCACTTATTAGGTCTTGATCCACAACAGGAGAGTGTTTATTCAGTCATCCCGCTATCAGTCGAGGCGACAAATTGGTCCACCAGCCAAAGCGCCGTAGGAGCTGAGGATACCACCAGGAAAATAAAGCCAATCCATCCCGGAGAATTTGACCGTTCCCCTAAAACCAAAGAGCATCCAATGCTGTCAGCAATGAATGAAGCATCGATGATGGAATCGCCAAGTTCTTTTCAAAAAATCAAGAGCAGGGCAGGTATTCCAAAGGAAGGACGGACTGCTGCTCTCCCTCCAGCCGGGTCCTTGGCATACGATCTCGCCAACGCGTGTAGAAACAGGTTTTCACCAGGCATGGACTTTGTTCTTGGCAAGGTAAGCAAGCAGCAATTGGCCCTTTTGCTCCAGCAATCTTTTTCATACAGGAATGACCTGGATGATCTTCCTTTTGGCAGCCGCTTCCCTCGCGTCCAAATTTACGGCTGTTTCCATAATATCGATGGACTGGCGGATGGTGCGTATGTGTATGATCCGACAGAGCGCGAATTGAGGCTGATCGAGCCAGGGGATTTCCGTCTCGATTTGCAGCATGGCCTGTCGATGGATAATGTCAATCTGCTGCAGGTCCCGATTTGCCTCCATATTGCCGGAAGCAGGGATTTTTACAAAAATGAATTAGGGTACAGAGGCTATCGCGTCCTGCAGATGGAAGCCGGGATTATGATGCAGAAGCTTCTGTTAGCAGCATCGGCTGTCGGGCTCGGAGGCCATCCCTTGCTCGGATTCGACGCAAAGGCAAGTGATGGCCTATACCAATTGGATTCAAGAGGCCAAACCAGCCTGATCCAGATTCCAATCGGGCATTACAGGCCGAAACCGTGGCTAAGAGGGAGTTTGCTGAGTTAAGGAAGGATCAAGGAAAGGAGCCGATTGCATACTCGGCTCCTTTCATAATGGAAACCGGATCCTATGCGCGAGCTCAGGAAAGTCAATGAACGGATTGCGGTTTCCTTGGATATAGTAGATGGCCTGGTTGCGATGCTTTTCGTACAGGCTTGGCGGGAACTCGACAGCCCAGCGTTTGAGCAGGGGAACATCGATCCGGACACTGAATTCCCTTTTGATGGACCGCTGGTAACGCAGGAAAAAGTAAAGCATCGCCCGGGCGACTGTTCCTTTCCCATGCTCTGGTTCGAACAGGAAGCCTGTACTCACCCCACAATCATTTTTGACGGGTTCTTCATCTTGTTCCGGATTGTAAAAGTCAAAGTCTGCATATGGATAATTGGAGCGGGCAATGTTACACTCCGGCTGGCAGATGAACAGATGGTGCAGATCACCCTTCATCGGTTCTGTGCCGCCAAACCACGATTGCGGTACGACATGCTCCGTATTCATCTTGAAACTTTCTTCAAATGCCTTCAGTTCGTTCAGTGAATCGAAACCATACAGCTGCACCCTGTGCGAAAGCTGCCTTAACTTATCGTATTTTTTCCGGATGGTTTCATCATCCTCAATGATCAATGCCTCAGGATCTTCTTTTTTTGATGAATAGATGCTTTTAGCCGACCCATCAGGATGCAAATCCACCCAGGTGTATAAATATAGGTCCTTGCTGAGGAAGTAAGGGATTTCATTCCGGTGGGTCCGATGGACGAGCGAATGGTATTTATAATAAAGCGCAAGACCCTCAAGTTCCGAACCTGCCGTTCCCCGGTAATATTCCTCCCGATCGGCCAAATCAAGCTCCCCGTCATAATAGAGCTCTCGATTATCCTTGATTTTCCGGCGGTTCTCACGCAGAATCCTCAGCAGGTTCTTGATGTCCGAGGGATCGAGTTGATGTTTCCATTGTGCTTTCTGCCATTTCTGTTTCTTCTTCTTGGACATTCTGACACTCTCCAGTTGGTGAATGATATACTGGTTATTTTACCCTTTATACCTGGGCAATGGAAGTGTAGAATGCCGCCTGTAAAAGAAGGGGAGCTCCCCGGATGGAGGGCTTCCGCTTTATTTCAGGAAATATCTTTTCCTTGGTTTCGCTGGATAAAAAACAACGGAAGGGCTTGTTATGTGAATATCAGGAAAGCCAGGAATGGAGCGGACTGCATCCGGATGGGAGAACTTGGCCAGGTCGACGATCGAGAGCGCGCCTGTCGTACAGGATTCCACACAGGCAGGAAGCAGACCGGCATCCTGGCGCGGATAACACATCTGGCATTTGCTGACCTTCTGTGTTTCCGGATTGTATTGCGGTGCATGGTAAGGACAAGCAGTAAGGCATAATTGACAGCCTGAACAAAGGCTTTCGTCGATTTCGACAATCCCGTCCCTTCTTTTTGTGAAGGCCCGCTCCGGACAGACCCGGAAGCATTCGGGGCTGTCGCAGTGGAAGCAGGAGGCGGACAGGAACTGTCCGGTGCCTGTCCGTTTCACGCTCCTCCAGCGAATCGACGAAGGGGTCTGATTCTCGTTCCTGCACGCAATCTCGCACGCCTTGCAGCCTATACAATCATCTGCGTTGAAACTGAATCCCATTTGCTTAAACATTCTGTCCCCTCCATTTCCTCAAGCTGACCATACTGTCGTAAAAATAAGTACTAGTGTCCTTGTCGCGCCGTTCCTTTTGTTTTATCAGCTGGTTGATCGGATTATCTCCTGCCTGGCGGGCCAATACAAGGTTCCTGGGCAGGAAGGGATTGATCCTGGCGATCCCGGTTATGGTTCCATCGTGATTGAAAAGTTCTATCTTTTCTTGTTCCTTTATCCCATTCTCGAGGGCGGCGGCTTTCGAAATTTCGATGACGGACTCATTTTTTTCCTGATTCAGCCACGAAAGCCACTCATATTGGGAATGGATCTTAAGCAAGGACTGGGGAGTGATCAATTTGTATTCATGTGACTCACCGCCGCTGTCCGAATCTTCCATGTCTCCAGGGGAATAAAAACGGAAGCTATCCTCAAAATCAGAGAATACCGGGATGTCTTTTTTATGGATCGCTCCCTCATACAGGTCGTCCAGCTGCCTAATCCCGTACTGCTTCATCACTTCGGGTGTCAGTTCTTCCTTGATCCAGTCAATTGGTTCCTTTTCGAAAGGGAAATTGGAAAAGGAAGGGGCCAGCTCATTGAGCTTTCTTGTCAAATCCCTGGCAATTTGCAGGTCGCTTTTTGCTTCGTGATAAGGCGGGATGGCCCGCTGATTGATGGCCAGCCAATAATGCCAATAGCCAATGTTCAAATCCTCCTCTTCAAAGTGGGTCGCAGCAGGGAGGACGAGGTCGGATTGCATCGCGGTCTTCGTTAAAAACAAATCAACCGTGACAATCAATTCCAACTGATCGAAAAGCTTGTTCCAGGCATTCAGGTTTTGGTCCTGGGTAAAAATATTCCTTGACGCAATCCATAACAGTTTCAAAGGAGGGTCGGTAAACTGCAGGGCATTGCTGGCATAATCACTGATATCGACGACCCTTGACTCGGGGATATCCGGGTGGGAAGGCCCCTTGAAATGGAAAAGATTCAAAGGGAAGTCGTCGACATCAAAGTGCATATAGTAGAGTCCGCCATACTCGGATGTAAGGTTGCCAGTAAGTGCGGCAAGACTATTGATGGCTTCGATGCTGTCACTGCCGCGCCGATTGCGCTGGATGCCGAGTCCGGCCCAGGTTGCCGCAGGCTTGTGGGAAGCGTAGAGTTCGCTGATTTCCAGCAGGGCTTCCATCACGATGCCGGTTTCTGCGCAAACTTCCTCCATCGTAAGCTCGGATTCAAGATAGTTCCTGTAGTCGATCCAGCCTTCAGATTGGATATCCTGAAGGTCCCGTTTCTGCTCGAACACATATTTGGCGATTCCCAGGGCAAGCCACATATCGGATCCCGGCTTGATCTGAATATACAGATCCGCCTTTTGGGCAGTCTGCGTGAAAATCGGGTCGATCACGACCAGTTTGGCGCCCTTGCGTCGTGCTTCATAGATGAATTTCATCTGGTGGACATTCGTGACGGCAGGATTGGCTCCCCAAAGGACAATGAGCTTCGCATTGGCCATGTGTTCTGGTACCGAACTGAAATTCCCGCCAAAAGATCGTTCAATCGCATTCTTCCCTGACAATGCACATGGATTTCCGAATGGCTTCGTATGCGGGCCGATGCTGTTGAACATCCCTTCCGTTGCATAATGCAAAATTCCGAGATTGCCAGAGTATTTATTGTAGCCTGAAGCAAGATTGGAGCCATAACGCTTGTTCAGTTCAATCATTTTTTCGGCAATGATCGTATACGCTTCATCCCAGGAAATCCGCTTCCAGTTCCCGGATCCTCTTGGAGTTTGCAGCATAGGGTACTTCAATCTGTGCGGGCTGTACACGAATTGCGTCGAGGCATAGCCTTTTGCGCATAGCTTCCCCTTAGTATACCCATGGGAAGGGTCGCCGGTAACTTTCATCAGTCTCCCGTTTTTCACATGGGAAAGGATTCCGCAAGTTCCATAACAGTTCCTTGGACAAGTATTTCGATAGATTCCATCTTTCATCTTTAACACCTTTTCTCATTAAAGCTTCCTTAACTGCTTGATCTTGAAGGCTGCTTTAATATTCAATTTGGTATCCAGATCATCCAGCTTATAATGGAGGATTTCCTCGATCTTTTTCAAACGGTAGCGTAAAGTGTTGCGGTGAAGGAACAATGCCTTGGAGGTCACAGTGATGTCGAATTGATTCTCGGCGAATGCCTTCAAGGTATCCATCAGTTCCGTCTGATTGCTTTGATCATAAATGGCCAGTTGCCCTAATGTTGTATCAAAGAATTCTTTAAGTTCTTGAAGATCATGCTTATATAGGATTCTTTCCAGGCCTAAATCGGAAAAAAACGGTACCTCGATCTCCAGCAGTTCACCAAGCTCCAATGCGACTTTCGCTTCCTGGAAACTCCTGAAAAGTTCTGTTGCCTTCGCATACGTTTTCCCAATTCCGCAGGAAAACTCCCGTTCAGGGTGGATGACTCTTAAATGGCCAAGAATATCCCTGGCAAACGATTCGATCAATTTCCGGAGCGCTGGTCCTGGCGCTTTATCGTCATGGGAAACAATCATTGTCACCTGTGAGCCTCTTGCCATTGTGATTGGTTCGATATTTCTCTCCTGCAGTTTCCTTTCAATAATATGAAGGATTTTATCAATCAATTTCTTATCGGTTGACAGATGGTTGAAGTCCTGCAGCGAAAAGACCATCACTGTCTGCGGCAGTGCCAGGTTCCACTTCCATACCTTCCCGTATTCAACGATTTCATCTATTTGTTTTATGTTCCCATACAAGAGATCGAACAGGAACGGCTCTTTGAATTTGAGTTTTTCCTTCCTCAATTCGATCTTATTATTCAGCTGCAATGCGATTAAGGAAGCGGCGAACAGGAGGATGGAACGGTCAGCGCCGCGTTCGTCCGGTTCCTTGCCATCCATTATGAAGAGATAGCCCGCCAAATTGCCGGAATGCACAATCGGTGTGCCGCAGGCGTACAGGTCATCGTCAACCGTTGTGATCTGGTAATAGGAAATAGGTGAATGTTCTTTCCTGTCAAGCTGCTGGATCGCCAAAATCGTCCCCAGGCTCCCTTCAGGATCAGGAGAAGAAAAGGCAAGAGTTTGATAATATGAGTCTGTTGCCAGTACTGGAACTGAAAGCAGCGAGGAAAGAATTCGGGACAACTCATCGATCCCTTTTTGTGATGAAATGATTAATTCATTTACGATGCTGGGAATATGCAAAGTCTGTTCCATGTGAACCAAATCCTTTCCACTAGATAGAGCTTATAAATTCATGTTATCCCAGTAATGCCGTTAACTCAATGAATGTCACAGAACCGTAAAAGGTAGAACGTCACATTTCCGTAACATCCATATGTATCCGAAGTACAAAAATTACCCCTTATATTGGTTCACCGTGTCCATACAAACCCGGTGAATTTACATCTATAATAAATATATAGTGAAAAACTTCACAAAGTAGAAAGTCGAATACAGCCAAAGCTGACCAGAGGGAAGGTGGTTGGAATGAAAACATCCAGAGAGCAAGGTTTGACAGTGCGCAAGAATCAGTCGCTGCTTGATTATATGGCAATCTATTCCGGGATTGAAGAAGCAACCAAGGATCATATTGAGCGATTTGGCGTTCCATTCGAACAACAGCCAGATCAGGAAATCAAACAAAATCATATCAGCCGCTTAAAGAACAGCGGCGCGATTTTCAGGAATAGCGGAAAGAGTGTTATATCCAACCAGCGGATTTCGAGTGCTTGTGAAGCATGCCAGACTGGCAGCGGCAGCTATACAAGCTTTGTCTCATTGAAATGCCACCGAGATTGCTACTTCTGCTTTAACAAAAACCAGGATGACTATCAGTTTTATCTCCATAACCAGAGAAATGCGGGGCATGAGTTGGAGACCCTGCTTGACAATGGGGTCAATCTTACTCATCTGGCCCTGACAGGAGGGGAACCGTTGCTGCACCCGAAGGAAGCATTGGCTTTCTTTCAGCTGGCGAACGAGCGCGCCCCGCAAATCCATACAAGATTGTATACCGCTGGCGACCTGTTAAATGAGGAAATCCTCCAGGAGCTGCAGGCAGCAGGGTTGGATGAAATCCGCTTCAGCGTCAAATTGGAAGACTCTCCACAGAAAAGGAAGCACATTATCGGGAAGATTGAATTAGCGAAAAGATACATCCGGGATGTTCTCGTAGAGATGCCGGTGATCCCAGGCACAGATGAGGAAATGAAAGAGCTGCTGCTCGCTCTGGACGCGATTGGTGTATTCGGGATCAATCTCCTCGAATTCTGCTTCCCGCTCGGAAACGCCCAGGCGTTCAAGGATAGAGGCTTCATGCTGAAGAACCCGCCTTACGATGTCTACTACAATTTTTGGTATGCAGGCGGATTGGCCGTAGCCGAAAGCGAAAAGCTCTGTTATGAACTTGTCCAATTCGCAATCGATCAAAATTTGAAGCTCGGAGTCCATTATTGTTCACTTGAAAATAAATTCACCGGGCAAATTTACCAGCAGAACCATGACGAGAAGCTGGACCCGACGTATTCCTTCTCCTCGGAGGATTATTATTTCAAGACTGTAAAAGCTTTCGGCAAAGACCGGAATTTTGTCAAAAAGCAGCTGGAAAAGAAGAAACAAGCCTTTATCGAGAACGATGAATATGACTTCATTCAATTTTCTCTGGAAGCCCTCCCTATTTTAAAGAACAGGAACCTCGAAGTACTCATCTCGTCCAATGTCGTCGAATTGGATCAGGGGGAGCGCCAGATAAGGGAAGTCCAACTGGAAAGGACAACGTCAGAAGCATTTTTGCATGACCAGGAAAAATAAGAAAGGGTGAATGTACATGGAAGCAGCAAAGCAGGCCATCAAGCTGGAGGATCTGGTGGACTTATTCCGCGCGAGGGAATATGCATACGACATCCTTAGGAGATTTTTCATCGAAGAACCAACAAGGGAGTATGTAACTCTGTTTGTGGAAAATAATTTGATATCCTTGTTCCCATTCAAGGAAGAATCCGCAGGGATCATGGAGGGAGTGGAAAAAGTCAAAGCACACCTGGGAGAATTCGCCCCTCATAAGATTGACAGGCATTTTGAGGATCTTCACTGGGACTTCACAAGATTATTCATTGGACCTTTCGATCTTCCTTCTCCCCCGTGGGAGTCATTCTATGTCAGGAAGGACCAGCTGCTGTTCCAGCAGACAACGATGGAGGCAAGGAAGCTTTATAAGAAATATGGGTACGAGACGGCTGAATTCAATGTTGAAGCCGATGACCATATCGGACTTGAACTCGACTTCATGTATCACTTGAATGCCCTTTGCATCAAGTCCGCTGATGCGGAAAATGCCAATGCGATTCCGGAAATCATGTATTTGCTCAAGGAGCAGCAGGATTTCATCCGCGGGCATCTTAGCAAGTTCGTCCCTCAATTCACGGAGAAAGTCATCCAGCATGCCGAAACAGACTTTTTCAGGGGGATGGCGGAAATCCTGAACCACTATATCATCATGGATTCAAAAGTTCTTGAAGAACTTATGAATATAGAAATCATCCAAAATTAAAAGGAGGGTCAAACATGTTGGATCTCATACAAAAAATAAAAGATTTCAAGATGACGAGAAGATCATTCATCGGCTGGTCTTCGGCCGTCGCGGCAACAACGGCCATTCCAGTGTCCCGCGGGCTGATCGCCAAAGCAGATTCGGGGAATCCGGACAGCAGCGGGGAAGAGGTCTGGAAAACAGCTGCATGCTGGCATAACTGCGGCAGCCGCTGCCTGAACAAGGTACTCGTGAAAGATGGAGTGGTCATCCGCCAAAAAACGGATGATACCCATGAGGACAGCCCGGACTTCCCGCAACAGCGCGGCTGCTTAAGGGGCCGTTCGCAGCGGAAACAGGTGTTTAGCGCAGACCGGCTGAAGTACCCGATGAAAAGGAAGAATTGGGCGCCAGGCGGAGGAAAAAAAGAACTCCGGGGCCGTGACCAGTGGGTCCGTATCTCCTGGGATGAGGCTTTCGATCTTGTATCTTCAGAGACAAAGAGAATCATAGACAAATACGGCAATGAAGCCATCCTGGTCACTGGCGGCGACGTGAATATCACGAATGTCATGAAAGCGGCCGGCGGCTACTCAGCCTGTTATGGAAGCTCTTCATGGGGAGCCTGGAGATGGATCTGGGAGCAGATGGGCGTCGGCGAAGGTCTGATGGTCAATGGCATCAACGACCGCCTCGATTTAAGGAATTCTCAGCTGATCGTCCTCTGGGGTGCGAATCCGGCCTGGAGCACAATGGGAAGTGTTACTTACAACTATTTACAAGCAAAGAAAGCCGGGGCAAGGTTCATTTCCATCGATCCGATGTATTCCGAATCAGCCCGCGTTTTTGAAGCGGATTGGGTGCCAATCAGGCCTGGAACAGATGACGCACTTGCATTCGGCATCATGTACACCCTGCTCGACGAGGATGACCCTGCCACCAATCCATTGGTAAAGTGGGATTTCCTCAATAAATACACAGTTGGCTTCGATAAGGACCATATGCCAAAAGGCGCTGATCCGAAACAAAACCTGAAGGATTACATTTTGGGGACTTACGACCATGAGCCGAAAACACCTGAGTGGGCAGCCCAGATTTGCGGCATCGAGCCAAGCAAGATCCGGGAAATCGCCCGTGAAATCGGCGGGACAGAGCGTGTCGCCTTATTGACAGGCTGGTCGCCTGCACGTATCAGCAACGGGGAAGGCTGGGTCCAGGCATTTTCTGCACTCGGAATGATGACCGGCCATATGGGAAGCCCGGGCAACATGACGGGCGTAAGCTGCTGGGAATACGCGGGCAACATGGGACCGATGCTCCTCACAGCCGGTTCTAAAGGTACGCCAGCAATCGAGAATCCAATCGACAACAGCATCAACGAGAATGAAATTTGGGATGCGGTACTGGATGGCAAGTTCCTTCAGCGATATGAAGGCGAGCGCAAGGCGAATATCCAATTCATCTACCATAACTACAACAATACGTTGCAGACGCGGAGCAACATTGCAAAAGGAATCGAAGCCCATCGGAAGGTGGAATTCGTAGTGGCGAATGCCTACGTATTGACGACTAACGCGAAATACGCGGATATCGTCCTTCCAGTTGCGACTCAATGGGAGACAGAAGGCGCAGTGACAGGAGGAAACCGCGAAATCCTGATTACCTGGTCAAAGATCATCGAACCTTTATACGAGTCGAAAACAGACCAGCAAATAGCTGAAGGGCTTTTGAAGGCAATGGGAATCGAACCGAAGAAAATCTTCCCGTTGTCTGAAAAACAGCAATACTTCAATCAGCTGGCAGGCAGCATGGTGGTGAAGGATAATGGCGTGGATTACGAACCACTGTGCACGATCACCGCAAAGGATATCAAGGAGATGGGGGTTGAAGGAAAACCTCAGCAAGGCCGGATTCCTTTGAAGAAATTCATCGAACAGGGAATTTATCAAGTTCCAAGGAAAAAAGGTGACAATTTCGGCTTTATCGCCTACAAAGATTTCATCGATGATCCAAAAGCGAACCCTGTCTCAAGCGAAAGCGGGAAGTTTGAAATCTATTGCAAAGCGATCAATGAAATGTCGAAAACAGCCTATTCAGAAATCCAGCCAATCCCGGTATATGAACCAAAGGTACATGGTTATGAGTCTACCTTCGAGGACTGGAAGACGAAGAAAAAAGGGAAGTATCCTTATCAAATCATAAATCCTCACTACTTGAGGCGATCCCATAGCACGTTCGATAACGTTCCGCAATTGCGCGAAGCGTGGCCGAACCCAGTCTATATCAGCAGCAAGGATGCCAAGAAAATCGGAATCAAAGACGGAGATACGGTCCTGATGTCGAATGAATTCGGGAAATCATTACGGCCGGCAAAAGTAACCGAAACGATCATGCCAGGAACAATCGGACTTCCGCATGGAGCCTGGATCGACATCGATGAGGAAACTGGAATCGACCGGGCAGGAGCTGATAACCTGTTTGTTCCTCATATTCCTAAGGGACTTGGATCATCCGGTTTCAACCTCGCTCGATGCAATGTCGAAAAATGGACTGGAAAGCCTCTTGAGGCAGACGTCAAATGGCCACAGCGAGTGATCAAGTTTTAATAGAAGGAGGGTGTAAATAATGGCGCAAATGGGTTTCTATATAAATGTCAAAGAATGTATCGGCTGCAAGACATGTACGGTAGCGTGCAAGGATAAGAGCAATCTGGAAGTCGGCAGGAACTTCAGGCGGGTCTATGATTTCGAAGAAGGATCGTTCCCCAATCCTGCCCTGTGGCACGTCTCGGTTTCATGCAACCATTGTGACGAACCGGCATGCGCGATAGGCTGTCCGACCAGCGCAATGCACAAAAGAGAGGAAGATGGGGTTGTCCTTGTAGACCAGGACAAATGCATCGGCTGTAAATATTGTGAGTGGAATTGTCCTTACGGCGCCCCACAGTACAATGAAGAGACAGGCAAGATGACTAAATGCGATACCTGCATCGACTTACGGGAAAAAGGGGAAGACCCTGTATGTGTAAGTTCCTGCATCATGCGGGCCATTGAGTTCGGGCCAATTGACGAGCTCCGCAAGAAATATGGGAAAAATGCTGATATCAAAGGCTTGCCAAGTTCTTCGATCACGAAACCGAACCTGGTAATCGCAGGAAAACAATAAGGATATGAGGAGGGAATAAAAATGCATGAATGGCCATTATTGATTTTTACCGTAGCGGTTCCCGCTACAGTTGGAGGAATCCTGTTTCTCTGGTTCTATTACACGAAACTGGCAAAAAGCAAGGAAAATCTGGGCAGTACCATGAAGGTGCCGCTAGTCACGATGGCTGCCGTGGCGATTGTCGGCCTGGCAGGTTCATTCTTCCACCTTGGCACCCCTCTCAACGCCTTCAATGCCCTTCGGGGATTCGGGCGTTCCTGGATGAGCAATGAAATCGTGCTGACGGGCGTTTTCATCGCATTGCTCTGTATTGTGGCAGGCATGGCAATTGTATATAAGAAAGTGAGTCCGGCGATGCTCCTTGTGACAGGCTTTGTAGGATTGATCGCGATCTATGCCATGGCAACCGCCTATGCAGTGACACGGGTGAATGGCTGGGACCACTTGAACACCTACGTTGTATTCTACGGTACAGCTTTCGCGCTCGGACCAGTACTGGCAGCTAGCCTGCTCCTGAAGTCAGTCAATAAAGAATCGATGAAAGAAATCATAAAGTACGCTTTCATCTTCAGCGTATTCGGGATTGCCATCCAAATCATCGGCGCGGCGATGTTCTCCGCTTACACACCTGAAGTAGAACTGATCACAGGCGTAACTGCGGCAGCCAAGCTTGCCCCTTATTCAGGCATGATTGGTTTCCGCTGGGTAATCGAGATGGCGGGACTTGCCCTGTTGGGATACATGGCTCTCAGCAGCAGGCAAAAAATCAATTATGCTCTGATCTTTGGTGCTTTGCTTGTCTTCATTCTCGCAGAAGGCATGAGCAGATATGTGTTCTACGTCCTGGGATCCTAAGCTTAGCAAATGACTGAATGGAGGTGAGTTCGATGGGGATGATCGGGAACTGGCTTGAAAGCCTGGACTACAAATTCAAGGTGACCGATGGCTGTGTGAAGGAGAAAAGCACGAGAGCAACATGCAGCAAGTGCACCGACGCCTGTCCAATCGAGGGAGCGATGGCTCTTCAGGATGGCAAACCATCCATCGACACGGAAAAATGCACGGAATGTGGACTTTGCATGATGGCATGCCCGGTGCAGGCGATCGAAGGGGTCTTTCCGAAGAGGAACTTCCTGGACAATCAATTGATCGTCCAGGAGCAGGAAAGATACTCAGTCAAGGAACTGCTCATCTATCGTGCTAAGGGACTCACCTCCATTGTCCTAACGGAAAAAACGGATACGGAATGGCCGGATAAAATAGCTGAAACGAATCGCATGCTCGCCCAATTAGGGAAACAGCCATATACCGTCAAGGAATCATCTGAGCCAATGACGGAAGAGGAAGCCTATACCAGAAGGGAGCTGTTCACCTTTTGGGGCAAAGAAGGCAAAAGCTTGGTAAGAGAGGTCACACCTGCCAGGTGGAGGTTCAACCACTCCAGCTTGAATCTGGCAAGCTATTATCCAGACAGCCAATTCTATGAACCAGTCATTGAGAGCAAGACATGCTCCCTTTGCAAGGCGTGCGAGGCGCTATGTCCGAAGAATTGCTTCACCATAATGGAGGAAAGCTTCGCCATATCGCCGCAGTCCTGCACAGGGTGCCGCCTCTGCACGGATACTTGTCCGGAACAGGCTATCACGCTGGAGAGGGAGATAAAGAACGCGGGGACACACGCGCTTGAATTATTCAAGAAAACCTGCGCGGATTGTGAACAACCCTTCCAGACGTTGCAACAGAACGATGAAAAATGCCCGACCTGCAAGAACCGTAAAGAAGGTTACCTGAGGAGTAATATATGCTGAGTCCTGATGCGGACCGGATCATATTCGGAAAGGGGAGCTCTGGAATTGGGGCTCTCCTTTCATTTTCGCTGGAAAGATAAGCAAGAAAATTGGAATTTGAAAAAAAAGTAAGCTTGGCATTATTAAAATTGCTCGAATTTTGTCGATAGTAGAATTAACAATATGAACTGTGGACGAACAGCAGATGTTGGGACATCCAAGTGCAAGTTTCAGGGGGATTTTGGCATGCTTGATGCTTCTCATTTTGATTACTTTGGCAAGGGTACGATTGCGCTGACGGTCGTTTTATCCATCATAAGCAGTGTGCTCGGAACCCAATTCAGCAGGAAACTCAGAAAGACTGGCTATTCAGCAAGGAAAAACGCGGGTTATTCATCCATACTTGCGTTTACTTTCTGGCTAACGCACCTTTTTATCATCCAGTCGGTATCGCTTTCCATTTCAGACAAGCATTCATACTATTTTGCCATTCATTACCTATTCTGTTTGCTCGGTTCTTACATCGCCTTGAAGGTGGCCCAGAAGCCATTTTCGGATATGAAGCAGCATCTCTACTCAAGTGCTGCCGTAGCGTTTTCCATTTTAGCGGGTGATTACATCGCGTTTTATTTCCTATTCAGCGACTCGATCAGGGTGACGCCGATCCTGATGGCCATCACCAGCGTCCTGGCACTTGGAAGTTCTTTATCAATTCTCAGGTTCCTGAGCCAGGTCACGAATGAAGAAACAGATCCAGGGATCTCCAATTGGAAGGTTGCCGGGCAGATTTCGGTCGGCATCTCGCTCGCCGGGATTCCATTCATCGTGATGGTTTCGCTGCTGGATTTCGGGAAAAATCTATTCCCTTCAAATGAGGAATTGCTTTTTCTGACGCCCTTTGCCTTTGTCATCGCAGCGAATGTCATCCTGATGCTCGTTCCCGATTCATTTTTCAAGGGGATGCTGGCAAAGAAGAGCCAGTCCTATCTGTCTCTGTTCAACCATAATCCCGACCCAGTATTCTGGGTATCAAGCGATGGCACGATCCTCGAAACGAACAGGGAAGCATCGAAATTCACGGGTTACTCGAGAAAAGAGCTGATCGGTCTCAGTTTCACTGCTCTCTTAAAAGTGAACGCCGAACTGGAAAAAGTGGAAAGTCATTTCAAAAGCATTCTTGACGGAGAGTTAAATACGATTGACTCCGTGGCTGTCATCAAAGATGGCGCTGTTGTCGATGTGAAAATCATAGCCGTCAGAATCATCATCAACCAAAAAGTCATTGGCGTCTATGGAATCGTCAAAGACATCACAAACGAGAAAAAGTCCGATGCCCTTATCAAATCACTGGCTTATTCCGATGATTTGACCAACCTGCCGAATAAGCGCAGGCTCGAACTCGAAATCCAGGAGCTGATAGCGAGGCAGCAGGAATTTGCCCTGATGTATATCGATTTTGACAGGTTCAAACGGATCAATGATACATTTGGCCATTTCTTTGGCGACCGGGTGATCAGGGCAATCGGGAAAAGGCTGGGCAGCTGCATGGCAAGGGACTGTCTCATCGCGAGAATGGGCGGGGATGAATTCTCGATCATCGTTCCAGATCTTGAGATGGCAGAGGAGCTTGCCGAAACCATCATCAATCGATTCAGGAGCCCGATCATCCTCGATGGTTACGAATTTTTGATCACGGCGAGCATCGGGATTGCGAGGTTCCCATCTGATTCTGCCAATCTTGCAGATTTGATGAAGGATGCGGATGTGGCAATGAATGAAGCCAAGCAGGATGGGGCAAATACGTATAAAATATTCAGCAAAGAGATGAATGCCAAGAAATTCAACCAGCTTGAATTGGAAAACGACCTGCGAAACGCAATCAAGGCAGGATCCTTACAGGTTTACTATCAGCCAAAATACAATATCGTCACCCAACAGGTGATCGGATCGGAAGCACTCGTAAGATGGAACCATCCGAAATACGGCTTCATTTCGCCAGGAGTCTTCATTCCAATCGCGGAAGAAGCACACTTGATCATCCAGCTTGAACGAGCGGTGTTCACGGAGGTTTTCCGCAGCATAAAGCGCTGGAAACAAGCAGGGTTCCATGTACCCCGGACGTCTGTCAATGTATCCGTCATCCATTTTTACCAGGAGGACTTCATCGATTTCATCATCCAAAGCATGATGGATTTCGGCCTGCAAGGCTCCGACCTTGAAATCGAAGTAACCGAAAGCATCATGATGAAAAGTGAAAGCAGTATTGATGACGATTTGCAGGTGCTGAGGGATATCGGGATCGAAATCAGCATTGATGATTTCGGGACAGGCTACAATTCCCTGAGCTACCTGCAGAAGCTGTCGATCGACCGCCTGAAAATCGACCAATCATTCATTGCGAACTCCTCGGATAACCCGGAAATCATCTCGACGATCATTTCGATGGCGAGGACCCTGAAACTCGCCGTCATCGCCGAAGGGGTCGAAACGAACGAACAGATCCAGCTCTTGAATTCCTTGGGATGCAATGAAGTCCAGGGCTTCTATTACTCACCTGCCATTGAGAACGGCAAGTATCAGGCATTGCTCGAAACCCAGGAAGCATGCTGACGAACAAAAGGAAGCAGGGAATGTGAACCCAGCTTCCTTTTTTTCTGCCATCCTATTCGCCATTACAGGTCAAGTGCATACAATTTCAGTTCTTCCGTATCATTCGGAAGCGTTACATAATCTTCCAGTACCATCCCCAGCTTCTCAAGCAATCTTGAGGAAGGTGCATTGTCCTTCGTCGTGATGGCCACAAGCCGCTTCAATCCCTTTTCCCTTGCATATCCCACGGTTCCCTGGGCAGCTTCGTAAGCATAGCCTTTTTTCTGGGAGTCAGCGAGGAACGCAAAGCCGAGATCGACATCTTCAAGTCCGTCCCGCTTGATAAGGCCGCAGAGTCCGATTGGAATGCTGCCATCTTTCAGCTCAGCCACGAAGAGCCCAAATCCTATTTGTCCGTACATCTTTCTCGGTCCATTCACAATATAGTTCCTAGCATCCTCGAGCGTCTTGATTCCCTTATCTCCTATGTACCGCAGCCATCCAGGTTCATTCAGCAATTGGAAAATGAACTCCGCATCCGTGGTCTCTGCCCAGCGCAGGATCAACCGCTCCGTTTCAAGCACCTTCATCCGGCCACCTCGATTCAGATTTGATGAAATAAGTATACGATAAATGCTTCCTGTACCGCCACCATTATACAAAAGCTGTTTCCGCAAGCTTTGTTGCTTTTTACTGAATGATTGATTTCCACTTCTGTCGCCGCTTTCCTGGGGGTGAGTTGAGGCTTCGCAGCGCATAAAGGCCTGTGGGGTCTCAACTTTTCCACCAGACACTGAATGAGCTATTGTGAAATCACCACGCACAAAAATGGTTGGCATTTTCCAGTAGCCATGCTCATTCTTTTCCAATTAATACTTACGAACTATTTGTTTCTCTTAAGGTTGATTCAGCAAACAGCCTTTTTTAAAGGGGGAGGGGAGAAACGGAGGGAACTGGATTCCTTATTGAAAACACAGAGGCCTTATCATGGCAAGGGATTATCATCAAGCAGCGATTTTTCGGATAGGAAGCAAATCTTTGTTAAAGAAGGGGAGCATGTTAAAAGCCAGGAAAAAGAAACGAATGTTTAGAAAAATAAAAAAGTTGTTTTTTCCCAAAAACTCATATATCATCAAGTAGTAAGAAAACGACATATTGTGACGTTTTCGGAATTTTAAACTATATATTGAATTTGCCGGTAAATATGGTGCCCCTAGCAGGCTTAAAAGGGAATCTGGTGGAAATCCAGGACTGTTCCCGCAACTGTAAGTGCTGACGAAATAAGGAAAGACCACTGTCTGACAATGGATGGGAAGGCCTTAAAGTAGGAAGAAGCACAAGTCAGGAGACCTGCCATGTTTATGCGTGTTATCTTCTTCGGGGATTGGGAAGGTAAAACGAGGATCATGCAGTAGACACCTTGTCGAAAGGTTTATTCGTGTATCATCGTTTGCCATACCCATCCTTTACGAGATGGGTTTTTTTCATGCCCGGAAGAAGAATTCAATGGAAAAGGAGAAGAATCAAATGGAAGCTATCTCATCGGATATTTCAAGAACATTCAAGACGCATTTAGTGTTGCCGCCAGACACGAACCACATGGGCACGATTTTCGGCGGAACCATTCTCGCCTATGTGGATGAAATTGCGGGAATCGCTGCAATGAAGCACAGCAGGAAGGCAGTTGTGACAGCATCGATCGACCGGGTCAATTTCCTTTCGCCAGCGAAGGTCGGCGACATCCTCGTGCTCGAGGCAGTCATCATCTCCACTGGCCGGACATCGATGGAAGTGTATGTGAAAGTGGAAACCCAGCATCTCGAGACAGGTGAGAGGACACTGACGACCACTTCATTCGTCACAATGGTCGCAAAGGATGAAGATGGAAATCCTGTGGCTGTTCCGGGAGTCATTCCCCAGACAGAAGATGAAAAAGAACTGTTCAAGACAGCAGAAGAAAGAAGGCGCCGCCGACTGGAAATGAGGAGATAGGAGGGGAAAGGGATGGTCGTCGAGACGAAATTGGACGAGTTGGTAACTGAAACGGAAAACCTGCATCCAGAGCTCGACTTTACAGACTACAAGGAAAAAATCAGCGCCGCGCTGAAGGTAAAAGAGATGTCCACTGGGCAGCTTGAAAACCTGCTGATCCTGACGGCAGTCGAAAGGATCAGCAGCCTTGAACCAGACTGGACGAAGGTAGCGGCACACTTTTACCTGAAAAGGCTCTACCGGCTCAGCCGCACGGCAAGGAACAACCATGCCGAGTATGAATCCTTCCATGACTTGATCACGATGCTGACAGGGATGGGAATCTATGATGAAAGACTTTTGCAATCCTACAGCAAGGATGAGATCGACTATCTGGAAATCGTCATCAATCCGGAGAAGGACAGGCTATTCACCTACATAGGCCTTGTCACGATGGCTGAACGGTACCTGGCTAAGTCCCATCATGGAGATTTCCTTGAACTGCCACAGGAGCGGTTCATGATCATCGCGATGACCCTGATGGCGGATGAGCGGAAAGAAATACGGCTTGATTTGGTTGAAGAAGCGTACTGGGCGCTTTCCAATCTTTACATGACCGTTGCAACCCCGACCCTCTCCAATGCGGGAAAAAGCTCTGGCCAGCTGTCGAGCTGCTTCATCGATACGGTCGAGGATGACTTAAGGGGTATTTATGACTCGAATACCGATATCGCGACATTAAGCAAGAACGGCGGCGGGATCGGTGTCTACCTCGGGAAAATCAGGAGCCGCGGCAGCGACATCAAAGGATTCAAGGGCTGCAGCTCCGGGGTCATCCCGTGGATGAAACAGCTGAATAACACTGCGGTTTCCGTCGACCAATTGGGCCAGAGGCAGGGAGCGGTCGCCGTTTACCTGGATTGCTGGCACAAGGATATCTTCCCGTTCCTTGATTCGAAACTGAATAACGGGGACGAGCGCCAGCGGACGCATGATCTTTTCACCGGTGTCTGTATCCCGGACCTGTTCATGGAGCAGGTAGGAAAGAGGGGAGACTGGTATTTGTTCGACCCGCATGAAGTAAGGCGGGTGATGGGCTATTCACTCGAAGATTTTTACGACGAAGAGAAGGGCGCTGGCTCGTTCCGGGAAAAATACTGGGAATGTGTGAACCATCCAGGACTATCCCATGAGGTTGTTCCAGCCATTGAAATATTCAAATCGATCATGGTTTCGCAGCTTGAGACGGGAACACCATACATGTTTTACCGTGACACGGTCAACAGGATGAATGCGAACAGCCACAAAGGAATGATCTATTGCAGCAACCTTTGCACGGAGATTGCCCAGAACATGAGCCCGACCGTGATGGAAGAGGAAAGGGTGGAAGACGGCAAAATCGTCGTTTACAAAAAGCCAGGCGATTTTGTCGTTTGCAACCTGTCTTCGATCTCCCTGGCGAAAAGCGTTTGTGATGAAGTATTGGAGAGGCTGATCCCGATCCAGGTCAGGATGCTCGACAACGTCATTGACATCAACGAGATTCCCGTCCTGCAGGCGCAGCTCACGAACAAAAACTACCGCGGCATCGGCCTTGGCACGTTCGGCTGGCACCATTTGCTGGCGCTGAAGAGCATCAAATGGGAAAGCGAGGAAGCTTTATCTTACTGTGATGCTTTGTATGAGGAAATCGCCTACCTGACAATCAAGGCAAGCCAGGAGCTGGCGGAAGAGAAGGGGAGCTACTCTTATTTCGAAGGCTCTGACTGGGCGACTGGCCGTTATTTTGAGAAAAGAGGCTATACGAGTTATAGATGGCAGGAACTGAGCCGCAAAGTAAAGCAAACGGGCATCCGCAACGGTTATTTATTGGCGGTGGCGCCGAACTCATCGACCTCGATCCTCGCAGGTTCGACAGCAAGCATCGACCCGATCTTCAGGCTTGAATATTCTGAAGAGAAAAAGGATTACAAAATCCCGGTCACTGCACCCGACCTGTCAGCCCAGACGACCTGGTATTACAAATCAGCTTATCAGATCGACCAGCACTGGAGCATCAAACAGAACGCCAGGCGCCAGCGGCATGTCGATCAATCGATTTCCTTCAATTTTTATGTAAAGAACGATATCAAGGCGAAAACGCTGCTCGATTTGCATATGGACGCCTGGGAATCCGGGCTGAAGACAACTTACTATATCCGGTCCACATCCGGCAGCGCCATCGAAGAATGCGACAGCTGCCATAGCTAGGAAGGGGGAGGCAGAATGGAAATCACAAAACGGAAACTGATTGATGCCGGGGCGCCGAACGCATCGACTGGCATCCTGAACGGCCGCAGTTCGAATATCCTGAATTGGGATGATGTCCGCTTCCAGTGGGCCTATCCAAAATATAAGAGAATGCTGGCGAACTTCTGGACGCCGTTTGAAATCAACATGTCAAGGGACATCAAGCAGTTCCCGGACCTTTCAGAGCATGAAAAGGACGCGTTCTTGAAAATCATCGGCCTCCTGGCATTGCTGGACAGCGTCCAGACAGACTACGCAGGGAAAGTGGCGGACTATCTGACCGATTCCAGCCTGAATGCGCTGATGATCATCCTCGCCCAGCAGGAGGTGGTCCACAACCATTCCTACAGCTATGTGCTCTCAAGCATCGTGCCGAAAGCGAAGCAGGACGAGGTGTTCGATTACTGGCGGACCGAGCCGATCCTCCGGGAGCGCAATGATTTCATCACCAACGGCTATATTGGTTTCGCTGAAAATCCGACAGTCGAAAACCTTTTGCACTCGATTGTTTACGATGTCATACTCGAAGGCCTGTTCTTCTATTCAGGATTCGCGTTTTTTTACAACCTGGCCCGCAACCAGAAAATGGTCGCCACCAGTACGATGATCAACTACATCAACCGCGATGAGCAGCTGCATGTCGGCTTGTTCGAAAAAATCTTCAAAGAGGTTTTGCGGGAACATCCGGAATATGATACAGCAGAGTTGAAGGCATTTGGCACCGCCACCTTCAAAAAAGCGGCCGAGCTCGAAATCGACTGGGCCAGGCATATCATTGGCAACCAAATCGACGGCCTGATCATGCCCGAACTCGAGGCTTACATCAAGTTCATGGCCAACAAAAGAGCCGAGCAGCTGGGCTTCCAGGCACCATACGAGGGATACCGAACCAACCCATTGCGCTGGATCATCGCCTACCAGGAAGTCGACCTAGGAAAGACCGACTTCTTCGAGCAAAAATCAAGGCAGTACACGAAGACATCCGATGTCAATGGGTTTGATGAGCTGTGAAAACACGGGGACGGTTCTCTTGCTTCAGAATGAAGCAAGAGAACCGTCCCTTTGCTTTAACATGAGATGCATATTTCCTCCTGGTTTTTATACAATTTTAATATGATGAATTAGTAAGGAGGGACTTGGATGGCTCCTTCAAAAATTGTGTTGTTCCGGCATGGCGAAAAGGCGGATGGCGATGGATTGACACCAAAGGGATTCCTCAGGGCAAACCTTTTATCCTCATGCCTAATTCAGAGATATCCTGCTATGAAAGGCATTTACGCAGCAGGGTCAGGACTAGGGGACAGCAGTGTGCGGAAAGTCCAGACCGTCGCTCCATTGATCAGCCAGATGGTTTTTATCAACCCTGCCATCGCCATAAACACCATCTATTTAAAATTTCAATACAAGCAAGCAGCCGCAGAAATCCTTTCTTCCCATCTATTTACGAACCAAATCGTATTAGTCTGCTGGTCACATTCCACCATCCCAGCCTTCGCAAAAGAGCTTGGAGCCAGGAGGGTGCCAGACAAATGGCCATCAAGCAGATATGACATGCTCTGGGAAATTGACCCCATAACCAAACAACTCACACAAATCCCACAACTCTTACTATTTGGGGACCATCCAGTTCCATTCTGAAATATGGGGACAGCATTACTTGCTACAAAAATCCGCTCCTTTGCTTTTATTTGTTAGAAAGAAGCCTTCCAAGCGGTCGAAAACCATAATACGTAACCTCTTTTTTCAAAATTGTACAGGGAGACGTCTCTCAATATATTGCATTCAGTATCTTTTAAGTGAATACAGGCTTTTATATACATTTTTCATACATCGCTTTTTATTGTCGAAATATTCATACTTTTTTCACATTCAATATGCCAGTAACTTAAATTATCATTTATTTAGCGTCCCAAAAGGTAAAAAAGGAGGGGAACATAGTATAGGGGCGACATCCTTGACGAAAGGGGCTACATAAATGAAATTGGGTAAGAGATTAATGAAAATTGGAACTGCAGCGTTGATCTTGTTGATTGCATTCAGCTCGCCGGCATCTGCAGCACTACAGCCTGGAGGACCCTCCACGAACGGCAATACAAACATTAATAGTACGCTCACTTACAAAGAAGTTGCCAAAATCCTTGCAGACATCGAGAGAACGAGCAAAGGAAAGGTGGAAGTATCTACCCTTGATCAGTATGGTAAGTCGGAACAGGGCAGAAGCATTTATGTCGCAAAAGTTGGGACAGGCCCAAAAAAGATCTGGATTCAGGCTCAAATCCACGGAAATGAGAAACTGGTTACCGAAGCTGCGCTCCAGCTGCTAAAGACCTATGCGAACAGCGGAGAGAATGACGTCGAGAGGGTTCTTGAAAAGGCGACACTCTATTTCATCCCAATGTACAACCCGGATGGCGCGGAGATGAACATCCGCCATACCAAACTGGCTGAAAGCGGAAAATTGATTGACTTGAACCGCGATTGGACAGCCGAAGGTTTTCAAGCTGTTGAGTCAGAAGTGGTCTATGCCTACTGGGCAGACGTGAACCCGGATTTCGCCATCGACCTCCACCATCAGGGACTGAAGCAAGTCTATGGAACGAACGAATCCACTTCTTTTTCCCTTGGAATCTCACTTGCTCCAGATGGCCCGACACTGCCTGGTACCGGTTATAATGAGATTACCAAGCAGATGATGGCATACGTCTATGATGAGTTGAAAGATTACGGCTATACACATATAGACCGTTACCAGGTCGGTGTTGATCGAGAAAAAGGAATTGGCTATGATATCGATATCAGGGGCGGGGTTGTTTCAGCGATGATGATGGGGCTGAATTACAACAACCACAATCCTGAAAGGCATAGCCATCCGGCGGTATTCTTTGAAACAAAAGGGAATTCTTCCGATGGAAGCCTTGGCCAGAAATCAAACGGTTACCTGACAAAGCAGAATTACCTCGCACTGAAGTCGCTGGTATACGGGTATGTAACCGGTGACGTGGAAAAGGTGAACCCTAATGACTGGTATAATATCCCGTATTATCCTCTTGCAGGGTATTTGACTGATTACGCAGGGACAGTACCAGTCGGATTGAATAGTGGATATTAATATTTCGAGAGAATCTCATGGGCGCACTGAACTGCTCCCCGTCAAGTAGGCAGTGGATATAATAAAAACAATCTAAGCGGCTTTTGTCCTGTATTCTAGGGGGCTAAAGCCGTTTAATCTTTTCTGGAGGGGAGCATATCACACCTTGTGCTTCTTTGTGGTTCATTATTGGGAATAGTGATGAAACTGACAAAAAAAACTTAGAGATTCGAGCTGATTTTCCGACTATCATTCCAGCTTAATTTGATATTCAACTTAATGGATGGTATATTCTTTCATATGGTTGACTAGTATACTATATGAATAGGAGCATACTTATGGAAAAAGAAAGCGTCGCCAGATGGATTTCAGTGCTGCATCGCCAATTTCAAATTTACCTGAACAGAGAGTTGAAGGATTACGATATTAACTCATCTGAATACATCTTTTTGGTTAATCTGTATGTTAAAGATGGCATTTCCCAGGAGCAGCTGTCCGCCAATCTATTTATTAACAAAGCTGCTACAGCGCGCGCAATAGGACGGCTTGAAAAGCTTGGTTATGTAAAAAGGACCCGAGATCCAAATGATAGCAGAGCGTATTTGGTCACATTGACAGATAAGGGATTAGAGATGCGCGATTTCATTAAAACCAAACTCAATTATTGGACCCAAACGATTTCATACGGCTTCACGGAAGCAGAAGCGGATGACTTAGCCAAAAAGATCAAGAAGATGACTATGAATGCGCTGGATGAAATAATGGGGAATGAATGATCCATTCGGGTACTTACTGAAATGGGGTCGAATTTTGTTGTTAAAAACAGGCGGATAAATAGTTGACTAATCAACTAAAAGGAGGTATACTTCCGATTAAGTTGATAAGTCAACCAATATCGAAGGAGCCGAAAAAAATGAATACGTCAAAACAAGAACTTATAGGTACCAACATGAGTGACAGTGACACTTCGATCCGCCCCTTTCGCATCGCAATCCGCCAAAGTGACCTAGATGATTTGCAAGCTCGCCTTACGCAAACTCGCTGGCCCGACGAGCTGCCAGGAGCAGGTGCAAGCTATGGTATTCCGCTTGGTCAATTGAAGGAGTTAGTGGAGTACTGGTTTACTTCATATGACTGGCGCAAGCAGGAGGCTCGCCTGAATGAGTTTCCTCAATTCACCACAACGATTGACGGCACAAACATCCACTTCTTGCATGTCTGGTCGCCTGAGAAAGATGCGTTTCCGCTTATTCTTACACATGGCTGGCCAGGTTCTGTCGTAGAATTTCTGGATATCATCGGTCCATTAACCGACCCCCGGTCTTATGGCGCAGATCCCTGCAACGCTTTTAACGTGGTGATTCCATCGATTCCTGGCTTCGGCTTTTCCGGTCCTACACATGAGCCGGGGTGGAACGTAAACAGAATCGCCCATGCCTGGGTAGAGTTGATGAGGCGGTTAAGCTATGAAAAGTATGGAGCACAAGGTGGCGATTTTGGAGCTGCCATTTCCCGTACCTTAGGTGCGATTGCTCCCGAGCACGTTTGCGGTGTACATCTGAACTACTTTTTCATGCCTAATGTACCAGACGATAAACTAAGTAATCTGTCTACAGAAGATAAAGACAGAATCGTACAGATGAAGCGTTACTTAGCATCTCCTGCTGGTTATATGGTGCTTCAGTCAACGAGGCCGCAAACACTCTCCTATGCACTTACTGACTCACCAGCCGGGCAACTTGCCTGGATCGCAGAGAAGTTCATGGAATGGGCTGATCCGGCAACACCTGTTGGCATCGATCGTCTACTTACTAACGTAATGCTGTATTGGATCACAGGCACAGCTGGATCATCAGCTCGACTTTATTATGAGAGTGCCAATTTGAAGGGACGCCTTATGCATTGCCCAGTACCAATGGGGGTGGCAGTTCTTCCACACGATTTGGTTTTACCTGTACGTAGTCTCGCTGAGAAGGAGTACGATATCGTGCACTGGACAGAGTTTGAACTAGGTGGACACTTCGCAGCAATGGAAGTGCCTGACTTATTAACGGAAGATTTACGAGCGTTTTTCCGCCGATTCCGCTAAAAAACATTCATTATGTATTTCAAATGGTAGCTGCCGCAGCCCGCAATGGTCCTTTATTCGACTGGATTATATACACTCGCAAGCAACGTTCCTAATTAGCCCACTTCCTCAATCTATTGCTGAGAGAATGGGCTTTTTTGAAAATCCAGAGAGGGCTGTTCCAGAAAAGCCGCCAATCCTTGCTAATAAAGATTGCAGGCAGTTTAAAATAAAACTGTCTAAATGGTTTTAATTTCTTTTTAACTCGCAAAGGAACTGTTAAAACAAGGGAAGCACGAGCTCGCTATTGGATGAACCAACAACCGGATTGCATGCGGATGCGTCAACTGAATATTAAAATTGTTGAATGTACTCGTGGACGCTGGTAATACCGTGATGATGGTGGAGCACAGCAGAAAAATGATCAGAGCGGCTGACTGGATTATCGATTTAAGCTTCGAAGGCGGAGAGGCAGGCGGTCAAGTCATTGCCGAAAGAACGCCGGATTCGATTGCAAAGAATACTGATTCACATACAGGCAAGTATTTATAAAGGGAGAAATATAGACTGGATCCACTTATGGTTCCAGTTTTTTGCCAGAAGGCCGATGGTATCCCCTTCAAGATGGATACAAGCAAAAAATGATACGGTTTATTGAAGTATGAAAAGTATTTTTTCTATGATATAAGGAAAGTTTCGAGATTGAAAATGTCTAAATTTAGAATTGTGTTAACACTTATATAGGAAATTATTGGTATAATGAAATGGTAAAATTAAATGGGATGGAAGGGGATTATTTTTTGAAGGAAAGCATTCATAATTATGGTGATTTGCTGCAAATGTTGGATCAATTATTAAAGGAACAAGCTCACTTTAATTGGAATAATTTCTATTCTGATCGAAAAAGGGAAATCCCTTTTTTCGTTAATCAGCCTGATGAAAATTTAGTTGAGTATTTCGAGAAAAATATATTTAAATCAGGTAAGGTTCTTGAATTAGGATGTGGTCCAGGAAGAAACGCTATTTATTTTACGGAAAATGGCTGTAGAGTTGATGCGGTTGATCTATCAGAAGAAGCTTTAGAATGGAGAAAAGAACGGGCAAATGATAGGGATTTATCTATAAATTTCATTAAGGAAATATTTTTGACTTAAATATCTAAGAGAACAGCTATGATATCGTATATGACTCTGGATGCTTTCATCATATTGCACCTCACCGTAGAATGAGCTATAAAAATTTAGTGAAAAAGGCACTAAAGAAAAACGGTTTTTTAAGGAGAACGAGAGGAAATAGTTTAAGTCTTTGTACCGAATAAGCTATATAACTTTGCTTTAGGAAATGTACTTAGAACAAACATTAGGATAATCTATAGTGAGGCTATAAGGTTTCGTCTTACATAGTATTCTAAAACCAGTATAATCTGGATATATGTTCTTATTAAAGGAGATATCAGTGGATAATAATAAATATAGGGTTAAGTGGGATCTTGAAAGATTGTATTCAGGCGGCAGTGATTCGAAGCAATTTAGATTACTTCTGGAAATGGTAGAAATAATGATACATAAATTTGAAGATGAAATCAAAAAGATGTCTTTAGCACTAATTACATTGGATATTGCAAACATCAAAAGGATGCTTGATGAAGCCACTAAAATTAGGGCCAACCTTTCAGAAGCTAGTTCATTTATTTCTTGTCTTCTTGCAATCAATCCAAAGGCCTCTAATGCTTCTGCATTGCAGGGGAATCTATCTAAGTTCGTTTCCCGTTTTGAATCCATTATGAAGAGGATTCATAAAATGCTTGCTGATATTAACGACGATAGATGGGGACATTTGCTGACTAGTAAAGAATTAATGCAGTTTGAATTCATATTGAAAGAATGGCGGGAACAGGGTAAATATTATCTATCGGAAAAAGAAGAAGATATCATATCTGATTTGATGGCTGATGGATACCATGCTTGGGGCAGCCTCTATTGTTCCTTTATCAATAGTCTTAGAGTACATATTGAAATTGATGGGGAAACGAAAGAACTGTCCTTTGGCCAGGCATTTAATTTACGTTCCCATTCCGATCCCAGAATCCGTCAAGCCTCTCATGCCGCACTTGAAAAAGAATGGAATAAAAACCAGGATGTTTTTGCGAAAATCCTAAACCATACTGCTGGATATCGATTGCAAATATACAAGAAGCGGGGAATCACCAACATATTGGACGATCCTTTGAGAAAAAACCGAATGAACGAGGAAAGCTTGCACAGGATGTGGTCTGTGGTTGAAAAATTTAAACAACCATTTGTCACGTATCTAAATATTAAGGCGAAATTGATGGGCAATAAAGAAATGCATTCCTATGACTTCTGGGCACCAGTCCTGAAAACCTCGAAGAAGATTCCGTATGATAAGGCAGTGGATTTTATTCTGGAGCATTTAAGCCAATTTGGAACTGAACTAGAAGATTTTGCGCGTCAAGCTATTCATCAAGATTGGGTAGACTCGGCAGACACACCGAATAAATCAGCAGCGGCTTTCTGTGCAAGATTCCCGCTCTCTGGAGAATCCAGAATATGTTTGAACTATGGTGAAAGAATTACCGACGTCCTAACGTTGGCACATGAACTAGGCCATGCTTTTCATAACCATGCACTCCAGAAGCTGAATCCCCTGAACACATTTTATCCTCTAAGCATTGCTGAAACTGCTTCTATATTTTTTGAGATGGTTATTTTGGATGCTGCGCTTGAAGGAGCCAAGTCAGATGAAGAGAAATTATTCTTGTTAGACGAACGGTTAAAGCGGAGTGTAATGAATTTCATGAACATCCATTCAAGATTTTTATTTGAGAAAAGATTTTATGAGGAACGGAAGGAAGGATTTATTCCATCTATTCGCTTAACTCAAATAATGAAAGAGGCAATAGATGAGGCTTATGCCAGAGCTTTTCATAGTGCATCAGCGTATTCATGGGTGTGGACACCGCATTTTTATATTACAGGCTCACCATTCTATAACTTCCAGTATACATTCGGATATTTATTTTCTTTAAGCATTTATGAAGAAGCAAAGAAACATGGTCTTGGGTATGAAAAGGTATATATGAATTTGCTCCGTGATTCCGGGACTATGTCGATAGAAGATCTGGTAAAAAGGCATTTAGGTAAAGATATTACCTCTGAAGAATTTTGGGAAGAAGGCATCAAACTTTGCATAAGGGATGTGGAGGATTTTAATTGCCTGGCTTCAAAATATTTATAGATTGAATTATGTGATTGTTGCCTTTTAATATAATGAATACCATTGTGAGGTCGAAAAATGAAAAAAGCATTGCTTATTATAGATGTCCAAAATGGAATGTTCCAGGAGGGAGATATTGTATACAAAGGGAAAGAGTTGCTGCAAAATTTACATGAGTTGATCGTAAAAGCACGCTACTCAGAGGTTCCGATTTTTTATATTCAGCATAATGCATCGCCTGGTAATCCTCTAGAGTATGGTACAAAGGGATGGGAGATACACCCTGACATTACTCCAAACAGTCAAGACGTGTTTATACAAAAGACTACTCCCGATTCTTTTTATAAAACGTCTTAGAGGCTGAACTGAAAGAACAAGGAGTGAAGCATTTAGTTATAGCGGGAAATCAAACAGAAGTATGCGTTGACACCACTTGCAGAAGAGCTTTTAGTATGGAATATATAGTTACTCTTGCGTCAGATGCACACAGCACCTGGAATTCACAGGATATTACTGCCCAACAAATTATCAATCATCACAATGGGGTGTTGCGTTGGTTTGCGGATGTTTATCCGTGTAAAGAAATTTCTTTCTTAGCTTAAAGACTACAAAAGCAAGGTGATTCCGCGGAGGAATATTATTGGATGATGTAACTCAAATCAAAGAAGCATTGTTCAAGAAAGCCACAATCTTTTAAACAGGTGGATTCAGGCCAACAGAGAAGTTGGGTGAAAGTCGGATTGGGAAGGTTTTATGGTGAAAAGAGGGAGAAAATCCACCAGCAAAGCATGACCCGATTTGTACATTGTTTTTAAGTCAATTACAATATGTTTCTTAAGATTGTCTACTTTAAGCAACACATATATTCACAAACAGCGCAGGGAGCAGCCTATAACTTGTTAGGTTTATTAGGAGAATAATTCTAATAACAAATAACAGCCTAATTAACTTTTATTTCAACAGCCAATTGCCAATATAAATAAAAGTAAAAACGCTCAGAGCGTTTTTTTTTGTAGTATTTTTTGCGCAATTGAACTAAAGCACCCCGCTCAATATAATGAGGGTGGACTATCTGCCATCGTATTAGCAAGAATTAAATATATTAGTATATTAGCGCCAGGTAATAAAATAAATATTAGTCTTACCGCCAAAGAAGAAATACCGAAATACTCAGCAATACCTCCACAAACCCCACTTATAGACCGATCTGTTGAAGACTTTTTTAACTTATTTTTCAATTTAAATACCCTCTAACTTGAATGAATTTTTCCCTAAATATAAACAGTACTCTATTTAAACATTAATGCTCCGCTAGAATAAGTTCCAGGACCACATCTGCAACCCTTTGTTCAATTCCTTATAAGACTATAAATTCCCTTGATATCATGCTCTTTCGCTTAAGCCAACTCAGTTTTTCCTTCATTGTCTGCCATATAAACGTTTGATCAGCTTTTAATCAGGATTTAAACTATATCGTTATGATGATAACAACAAAGGATAATCAATGCAGTGCAATCATTACTACTTTTTATATCAATATTAGCATTAATTTCAACTAAAGCTTCAACTTTCTTAACCTTTTTCTCATTTGTAATCCTCTAGCTTCTTTTGTGGAAGAAGAAAGAAAGTCTCATCAAGGAAAAATAAAAACCATCGTGAATTAATTATCTATGATTTCAAGGAAAGCATTATAAAAGGGGAGTCGCCGATGTCATAGAAGGAATGTTTTTCAGAATCGTGCTGAGTGAATTAAACTTCTTTGGATTCACCTCCTAAAGTACAAAGAAAACGCCACGCAACAGCATGGCGTTCCTCCCCACAAAATATTTATTGATTCGAAGCAGGCACGTCTTTCCTGACGACGTCGAATAATCCTGCACCGATGACATCGAGTGCGGACTTCATTCTTTCAGGTGAGATGTTGTCTTCGATTGTGTCCTGCGGTGTATGGTAGACTTTCTCGATATGGTAGACAAGCGGATCCCAGCTGTCGATGCCCATCCAGATGAATAGGGCAGCTGGAATGCCGGCATTATGGAATGGAACATGGTCACTTGAACCAAATGTACCTGGCAGGATATCAGAATTTCCAAGTCGCGCTCCGGCCGCCATTGTGGAATCAGTGACAATGTTCGTCGAGCCATTTGGAGTCATCGCATACAGATTCTTCGCAGGTGCGTAGTTTGTGGCAACCATATCCGGAACGAAGACAGCTTCGATCTTTTCACGCTGTTCCTGGGATAGTTGGTCTACATAATATCTTGCGCCGAGCAGGCCGCGCTCTTCGGAACCAAAGGCAATGAATTTCATTTCTTTATCCGTATTGTAACCCTTATATACACGTGCAAGTTCAAGCATCAAACCTACGCCTGATGCATTGTCGTTTGCACCAGGGGCACCGACGACGCTGTCATGGTGTGCGCCCAGAATGACTTGTTTTGTATCTTTGTTTTTCTCTTTTGGAGCCTTTGTAGCGATGACATTCACCGACTTAAGATTGGAGAAGTGCTCTGCTGTCAGGCTGATTTTTACCGGTCCCTCTGCCATTTGCTCTTTCAGCCATTCCCCCTGGATGAAAGCTGATCCAAAGACTGGAATTTCAACTGGCTCCGCTAAATTCGGGTTGAATGTCTGCCCGTAATTTCCACGGCTTCCGACAAGACTTTGGAGGATTACACCTGAAGCACCGGCTTTAACGGCATTATCAACTTGAGTACGATAGCCGGCAAGTGAGGATTCCCTCGGCATAACCACAATCTTTCCTGCCGTATCAGCCGGGAAATCAGCGAGATTGGCTCCACCGTCTACAAAAATAACTTCCCCGCTGACAGCTTCCTTGCTGATCTTCCCTTTTGGCGCTGCAGCCATTTGCCATGAAGTACCGTCTGCAAAGGCAACGTCCGCTATGTACTGGTCAGCTACCGGGAAGTATTGAAATTCCACTTCATAACCATAGCCCTTCAGAACATTGGCAATGTACTCAGCTGACTCCTTTTCCGCTTCCAGCCCGCCAGGACGTGGACCAATTTCTTCTGATAAGTAGCGGACATGCTCGATTGCCCGAGCTGCATCTACTCTGGCAACTACTTTCTGGTCCTGTGAATACTCCGATTTGTTGCTGCTGATGTCAGTCGCAGCAAATCCTACCGGTCCGAATGCCATCGATAATGCTAGAAGCGAAGCCGCTACTTTTAACCCTTTTCTCCGAAAAACCATGACTTTCCCTCCCATTACTTACTTTATTAGGAATCTTGTAAAATTCAGATTCCTACATCCATATCATAGATTCCAAGTAAGAGAAGAAACAAGTTCAAAAATTACTAATTTTCTAAATATTTCATTTGATAACAAGGACCAATTTACCATATGTATAGAAGGTTCATACCAAAGGAAAGGTGCTAAAAATGTATGGGAATTTAATGCACGTAAGGAAAAATGGTCCAAACAACCCACTTATTTACCAACGTTTCGACAACATTCTTATTCCAATTCAGGTAATCTATTAATAAATTTAATAGTTACTGAATTTATTAAAAGTTAACTAAGGGGGTAATTTTTTGAAACGCAGGGCTAAATCTCTAGTGTTTTTGTGGTCAGCTATTATGTTAGTGATCAGCACATTTTTATTCCCCATTGCTTTGGCAGCCTCAACGGGAAAAAACCCAGAGAAAAGTGTATCGACTTCAGCTGTACAAAAAATTGATGGTAAGGTCTATCAAAAACTAGGGGACTCTGAAGAGGTATCGCTGATCGTGATACTAAAAGAACAAATTGATGCCGCAAAAGTCACTATGCAAGCAAAGAAACAGGCAAACACAAAAAAGTTACCTCCCCAAGAAAAAAAGCATAACGTCCGGTCAGCCGTTTTAACTGAATTAAAAGCTAATGCTCATCGGACACAGGGTAAGCTACTTGATGTTTTAGGCCAGGAAAAACAAAAAGGCAAAGTTAAAAGGTTCAAATCTTATTACATCATTAATGCAGTTTCTTTTACAGGAACAAAAGAATCTTTGGATAAAATCGCTTCGCTCGAAGAAGTTAACAAAATCTATTTGGATGAAGTGCATCAATTGAATCCGAAAACGGAAATGAATCAAAATAATACAGACGCAAATATTGAATGGAACGTTAATCAGGTAGGTGCTCCGGATGCATGGGAAATGGGGATTGATGGGACCGGTACTGTGGTGGCAGCCATCGACTCTGGTGTTCAGTGGGATCACCCGGCCCTGAAAGAAAAGTATAGAGGTTACAACAAAACCGAAAGTACAGTCGATCATCAGTATAGCTTCTTTGACGCAGTGAATGGAAAAGCAGAAGGGTACGATGACAATGGCCATGGAACCCATGTGACAGGTACAATGGTCGGCAGCCAACAGGATGGGAAGAATCGAATCGGTGTTGCTCCGGGAGCAAAGTGGATTGCGGCTAAAGCATTTGATTCAGCAGGCAGAGGGGTTGATTCAAATATTTTACAAGCTGCAGAGTGGATCCTTGCTCCTGGTGGACGAGTGGACATGGCACCAGATGTCGTCAACAATTCATGGAGCGGCGGATCAGGAATGAATGAGTGGTTTTTAGAGGTGGTTCAGACATGGCGAGCGTATGATATTTTTCCGGTTTTCGCAGCAGGAAATGCCTCGCTCTTGAATCCGAACGGGCCAGGTACTATTGCCAGTCCAGCTAACTATCCGGAATCCTTTGCAGTTGGGGCAACCAATAACGAAAATCTCTTAGGAGATTTCTCATTACTTGGCCCTTCGCCTTATGGTGAAATCAAGCCGGAAGTGACAGCTCCAGGGGTGAAGATTCGTTCTTCGGTTCCTGGCGGCGGCTATGAGGGCGGATGGAATGGGACATCCATGGCGACACCCCATGTTTCTGCAGCCGCTGCTTTGCTAAGGCAAGCCAATGCCAATATAACCGTAGATGAAATCGAGCAAGTCTTAACTGAGACAGCGAATCCATTGACGGATACAGCCTTTCCAAAATCACCGAATAATGGATATGGCCATGGTCTGTTGAATGTGTATGATGCAGTTCTTTCCGTTACGGTCGGTATGGGAACGATCAAAGGGAATGTAACGATACAGGGAGAAGATACAGAAAATCCGAAATATGAACATACGCCTATTACAGAAGCTGATCAGGGGGTACAGATCGATTTATCGATAGTTGTCAGCGATAATATAAGTGTCGACTCTGTTGAATTAAAATATAAAGTGAATGACAGCGAATGGAATACAATCGGCTCAGAAAGAACCTCAGGAAATCATTTATCAGGGGAATATTCTGCAATGATTCCTGCAGGTGTAACAGACAGCGGAACTTTAGCCTATCAATGGATCATTACCGATTTTGCCGGAAATAAAGTGAGCACCGATGAGTATCCGGTAACAGTAAAGAAAGGCTTAACGACTGGCTATTTTGAAGACTTCGAGACAGAGCCTGCTGGATGGACTGTTGTCGGGGAAACATCCGCAACGAACTGGGAATGGGGAATCCCAACCTCTGGTCCAAACAGTGCAGCATCCGGTGAAAAAGTCTATGCTACTAATCTGGAAGGCAACTATACCAATGGGATGAGAGAAATGCTTGTCATGCCAGCTTTATTTGTAACAGGGGATAAAACCTTCCTGCAGTTCAAGCAATGGCATAGCTTTGAAGTATCATCCTCCACTGGGACCCCCTATGATTATGGTTATGTCATCGTGTCCCCTAACGGACAAGATTGGACCCAGTTGGCCATGGTGAAGGGCGACTCCAATGGCTGGGTGAACGCGGAGGTGGATTTATCCGAATATACTGGCAAGGGGATTTACATTGCCTTTTATACTTACTCTGACTTCAGTGCCAATCGGCCAGGCTGGTATATTGATGATATGGCACTATCATCTACATCCAATCAAGATGGCAGCAACAGCCTGACAGCGACTGATAAAACACCAGTAGAGATTAAGACCATAAAGGAAGAAACAGAGAACCCTCCAACATTGTTGCCATTGGAAGCGCAGGTGAGTGTTATGGAAACAGGGCGTTCAACAGTTACCAATCCACAGAATGGAAGATATACACTTACCCACCCTGCTGGAGAATATAGAGTTGTCGCCGAATCATATGGTTACCATCCGCAAACTCGGACCATTCAAGTCGCGAATAAGCAAGAAACGGCAGCGGATTTCACACTTGAAGAAAAACAGCTTGGGAACATCACAGGCAAAGTGATAAATGACCTTACGGGTGAACCAATTGAAGGTGCCAAAGTCTACTTAGTAGAAGATGCTAATATCAAACCGGCAGTGACTGATGAGGAGGGTGAATTCACCCTTGCAGCCTTTGAGGGCAGCTATAAGCTGAAGGTATCTCATCCAATGCATTATCCAAGTGATGTCCCCATAACAGTTGAAGGAAATGCTAAGAAGGTACAAAATCTTTCGATGAGACCCATCCTCGGCTATTCAGAAACGCTTGCCTATGACGATGGTACTGCGGAATCCCTTAACTATTTTCATACTGTAGGGAACGGCTGGGCGGTTAAAATGTCGTTAGCCGAGGGTGAACGTAGAGGAGTATTAACAGGCGGATTATTTAAATTCGATGGTGGAAACCGGCCGGATCCAGGTGGAACGGAATTCATGGTAGAGGTATTCGATGCCACTGGCCCTAATGGATCTCCTGGCAAAAAAATAGCTGGCCCGATCAAAGCGGAAGCGATCCGTTCCTATACTGATTGGACGTATGTCGATTTAAGCGGCGAGGAGATTATAGTCAACCGAGATTTTTACCTTGCCTATATTCAAAAGAATAAATTCCCTTACGTACCAGCTATAAATAAAGATACCAATGGGACATGGACAGGCAGAAGCTTTTCCTATATCGATGGCAACTGGAGACAAACCGTAAAATCAGACGGAAATTATATGATTCGGGCCACTGTGGCCTATGATCATGCAGTTCCGGAAATTACATCCCCAGAAGAAAAGATATTTACAGCTGATAAAGTATTAACGATAGAGGGAGAGGCACAGCCGAATACCAAAGTTTACTTATATAACAATGGAGTTGAAACCGCAGTAGTCACTTCTTCGGATGATGGACATTTCACGGCAAAAGTTACTTTATCAAATGGGGAAAATGTCTTAACAGCCAAAGTAGCTCAAGGTCCGTCCCTGACCCGGCCATCCAATTCAGTCACTGCAATCCTTGACCAGGAGAAACCAGTCATATCCATAGAGTCACCAGCTGACGGTGAACGGTTCAATACGACCGCGCTTACCGTGAAAGGACAGGTTGAGGACAAGAACCTGGATTCTGTTTCCGTCAATGGTACTGAAGTAACTGTCGCAGATGGCTCCTTTGAAGCACAACTTGAATTAGATCAGGGAAAAAATATTCTCAAGGTTTTAGCAAAAGATTTGGCAGGCAATGAAACAACGGCAGAGGTCGCAGTAGAGGCAGACTCTATCGCCCCGGATATTATAATCGAATCACCAGCAGAAGGAGAGGTAACACATAAGAAATCCATTACCGTCCAAGGACGAGCAGATGATTTGAACTTAGCCTTTGTCAGGGTGAATGGAAAAGAAACCGTTGTGAAAGATGGTGTCTTCAGTATAAATGTAAAATTAGAAGATGGAGAAAACATCATTACGGTTTGGTCTAAGGATACATTTAGCAATGAAACCTGGAAACAGCTAAAAGTCGTGTATGAAAGTAAGGCGGTAAAAATAATATCCAAGAATTGAAAAAGGTTTGGCTCAATCATTTTCCAGGGTTGTTTTTTAGAGGATGAAGCCAACACCAACACATTTATGTCAGTAGTCAAATGTACCAATGAGGAAATACACGTTGAGGTCGCACAAAATGGTTTCCGATTGGCCTTTGATACAGAAACAGATGTTTTTCAGAGGAAGATCCGCAGGTAGGTTTGTTGGTCCAATCTGTAATTTAAGGATGTAAGGACTTTATTAAATGGCCAGTTCCGGGTAGTTTAACGGGCTGGCCATTTTCGTCTTAATACCTCCTTTACTTGGAAGAAAAATCAGTTTGAAGCATGGAAAATAAATTGATTCCTTTAGAACTCGATTAACAAATGTTATAGTAGATACAGCTTCTATTACTATAGAAAAATAAAACGAGAGTCCTTCGAGGAATACAGGTTAAAGAATAAAGGAGTCAATAAAATGGCAAATGTTCATATATTCACGAAGCGGGAGGAAATAGCCAATGCAATCATCCACGGGGTAGGCGCCCTATTAAGTATCGCAGCACTTGTCTTCCTGATTGTGTTATCATCCCTGCACGGAACGGCCTGGCACGTCGTCAGCTTTACGCTATTCGGAGCAACCATGCTTCTCCTATACACATCCTCCACGCTCGTTCACGGCTTTCCTGCCGGCAAAGCAAAAGACATCTTTGAAATATTCGACCATTCATCCATCTATTTCTTCATCGCGGGCACTTACACACCATTCCTGTTCATTGCTATAAAAGGAACACTTGGGTGGACGCTATTCGGGATCGTCTGGGGACTCTCCATTGCAGGAACGGTCTTCAAATCCCTGTTCGTCAAACGCTTCCTGCATACATCAACAGCGCTATATGTCGTCATGGGCTGGCTGATGGTATTCGCGTGGAGGCCTTTAACCCAGAATGTATCACCAGAAGGGCTGCAATTCCTCGTGATAGGTGGAGTCCTTTATACACTAGGAGCCATCTTTTATGTATGGCGAGGATTTCATTACCACCACGCCATCTGGCATCTGTTTGTCATCGCCGCTTCGGTTATGCACTTTTTTGCGGTGTTGACTTTGCTGCCTTGAAGGCCAGATGGTGTAGTAACCTTAAACTAAATTTCTTCTCCGACAAACGGGTGCGTCAATCCAAGAAGGATTACGCACCCTTTTTGTGGAAATGAAAACCTCGGGCTATGCCCGGGTTTCCAAAAAGCTTTCAGCGTGGTAATAAAAAAACTTCCCCACGGTGCCAAAATATTTTTTGGTTCGCCAACTAAAAAAAAAAGCCCGGAGGAAGTCCTAAGTCTAAAGACAATAACAGTTTAGCACAACACACTACCTGAAATTGTAAGTATCACATTGTATTTGCCCCAAAGTACCGGAGACAGATCATTTATAAGAAGATCAAACAGGAGATTGGGGAACTACTGCGCAAATTATGTGAAAGAAATGCTGTAGAAATAATTGAAGCAACCGCGTGTATGGATTACATTCATTTGTTAGTGAGTATACCGCCCAAATAAGTGTGTCCTCTTTTGTCGGTTACTTAAAAGGGGAAAGCAGTTTCATGATATTTGATCGGCACGTAAACCTGAAAAAAAGATATGGAAATCAGAAATTCTGGTGTACAGCGTACAATGTCAAATACAACTGGAAGAAACATAAAGGTGATAGAAGAATATATTCGAAATCAAATACAAGGTGATATAGTCGCAGAGCAGTTAACGATGATGGAATACATTGATCCTTTCACAGGAGAAGAAGTGAAGAAAAAGAAACGAAGTTAGAAGGGGAGAAGGCCTTTGAGGTCTGGCCAGTAGAAGTAGTACAATTGGCGAACCCTTCAGTAGCCCTTTAGGTTTTGGTCAGTAACAAAGGTTTTCAGCCGTAGAGAAACCCACCCGTTCTCTCACGGGTGGGTTTTATTCCATTGTCGTAACGGTGAACAACGTAATGTAAGGACGGTGATACGTTTCCCTAAATGCAGATAGATATCGCAAAAAATCTTTTCTGCATTTAAGGTTATAGTTGTTATTAATAATAATGTTTTTTGGACCATTGCTAAGCAACGATTTGGTCCTTTTGTTTTGTTAGACAATTTATAACCTTAATATTATTAAAGGGTTTAAGCCCGTTTTTGTTGAATTTCTTAATAAATTAATATGGCAGAAATATTTAATAAGACGAAGTTAAAACAGCCGTTGAAAAGGTGATATGAAAATGCCGATATTCCCAGATGCAATTGATTTCTTTCCTTATTTGAAACAGAACCGCAATTATTGGATTCCACATCAAACGACTTACCATTTTATTTTAACGAAGCAACCTACTGTTTCTCGAATGGGAAGGAAGACTTTTTAGTTAAGCTGTCCCCTTCATATGGTGAAGTGAAGATACAAGTGAAAGAACTTCTTTCAAATAGATTGATATCTCTCTTGGAGCTAAAGCGGTAAAAGAAGTTTGAAATAACGGAAGATAGGAAGTACTGCAAAAGGGTGCTGCTTACAATAGATATTGAGGATGCTGAGCAATCTGTTGAGATAGATTTTAAACCGTATTTTAAAAGATATTCAGGGAACATCTTACTCGCTAAGGTTAGGCAACCCCTTGATCCTTAAGCCATTTAAGTTTAACAAAGAGAAGTGGTGTTCAAAGATCGGCATGAAAAAGTTCATTAGGGGATTAATCTTTAAAAAATATGATGAATTTGCTTCGGAGATGGGCTTCCGAGATTGGAAGGCAGCCTATGACAATACTTTTTTTATATTCCATATTCCCGAAGATGCTCAATGGAATGCAACAGAGCTACCCAATAAGAGTTGGGCAGTATGGAATGATGAAGGTCAGCAGCCATATTCTTTCAAGGTTTTTACGACTTGGGAAGAAGCAATAAGCTTTTTACGTGATTTATTTGAACAAGCAAAATATGAAGAACACTACTGGGAACCAGAAGGATATGAACCTGGAGAGAATGCATTTTTGAAACCACCTGATAAGAACAAAAAAGACGAATGAGAATTTTGCTTCTGCTTAGTGGTTATTGCGAACAGGGCAGTTTAGTTGAACAGAACTTGATTAAGAAAAATTACGGTTAAACTAGAATCTATAATTTAATGATATTTTTTAGGGAGGACTGTTTTTAAACTTTTCATTTGAAAACAATTCTAAAATACACAATGTTGGGTTAAATACCAAAGTGTAATATAATTACCATAAAGTATAAAAGTAGAATAGAAGCGGTGAGAAGATGTTAAAACAGGTTAGAAGTTGGTCAAAAATAGATACCCTGGGAATGATAGCACGAAAAAAAGTTGACTGGTCTATATTTTTAAATGGCTCTCATATACCTATAGAATTTCATGTGGATTTTGAAGAAGCAAACAATGGTAAACATCTTAATCGTGGAGAAAGACAAAAGATTTATTTGAAAATTAGTGACAAAGAATATGAAGCACAATTAGTTAACGTGGATCGTAAGGAAATCGCCTCTGATTCTCTTCAATTACGTTATGACCAAAATAAAGATTTAAAAGAGTTACTTTTAAATACTTTTGACTATTCCTACAACAGAATTAACAGTCATCGGTTAAGAAATGAGAAAAAAACAATTGTTCTTCCAGATGAGGAAGCTGAATACATCGAGTTCTATAAGACAGAGAGACCATTTGTGTATAGAGTAGAATTTATAACTCGTGATGAAAAAGTGCTTGCTGAGCCTTTTAGGAAAATTTTTAAGACATATAATGTTGCTGAACAATCTTTCGATTTTGTCAATGAAACTTTACAAAAGCTTGGAGTCGATTCAAATAATGATGAAAGGTTTTCAGTAACATATAGAAAAGAGAGAAGCGGATTACATATTAATTTTTGTAGTTGGATAATATTAGGGTTTTACCGCTCTCAAGATGGAAGATTTAAATATAGAATCCCTTTGTTTAAGAGTTATATTGAAACTCTAAGTGAACTTGATTATGAATCAAAGCAAGCATTTTTTAAAAGAAAAGATGAAGGAATACAGGTATTTACTGTGATTTTTGATTATCAAAAAATTAAAGAAAATGAAGAAATCTGGAATGAGTTTCATCGTACGCTTGAGTTTATCAAACAAAGATTTGAGAAGCAGTTTAAAACTCAATATAAAGAGAGTAACAATGCTCAACTAGCCAGAGCAATATTTGATAAAGAATATCGTGAGGAGCTTTTTATTAAAGGTCTTGCTGTTCAGGAAATAAAATACTGGTGGGTTAACCAAGGGCAGACCTATAAACAAGAAAAAGAAGGGAGCTTTCTTTGGGCACCTCAAAAATCGAAACAAGGTAGGCCACTACCACACCATGTTAATTTAGTAAATCCTCGACCTGGTGACATTGTATTTTGTTATTCAGCAAGAGAAATAAAATCTATCGGTGTAGTACAGGATACAGCTATCGAAGCACCAAAGCCTAATGAAATCTCTAATCACGAATGGCTGGAAGAAGGATACTTATTGAAACTAGATTATTTTGACTTCATTCCTCCAATTGAGAAAGAAGAGATACCAGTAGAATGGAGACTAAAAGAAGGTGGTCCATTTGATGTTAATGGAAATCTGAAGCAGGGCTACTTTTTTTCTTTATCTAAGGAATTTGCTCAAAAACTTTTTAATCTTTTTGAAGAGAGATTTCCAGTGGAGGTAAAGTCTATATTGAATGAATATGAAAGTGCAGCTCAAAGTCTCCAAATAAGTGAAAAGAAACCAGTTTACTTGTCTGTTAAAGAATTAATCAACCATATAGATTCCTACATTAAAAGCAAAGGCTTTTATTACCAAAAAGAAGAAGTAATCAATTTATTCTTGTCATTAAAAACTAAACCCTTCGTGATCATCTCCGGCATTTCAGGCACGGGTAAAACAAAGATTGTCCAGTGGTTTGCTGAAAGTGTGGGAGCGAATGAGGAGAATGGGCAATTCAGCTTGATTCCGATTCGTCCTGATTGGAATGATGGTTCGGATTTGCTGGGCTATAAGGATATAAAGGGGGACTTCATAAGAGGACCATTAACTGAAGTCATTTTAAAAGCGAAGGAAAATCCGGATAAGCCTTATTTTGTGCTATTGGATGAAATGAACCTGGCTCGGGTGGAGTATTATTTTAGCGATATTCTCAGCGTGATGGAGAGCCGGAAATGGAAGGATGGGCAAATGGTTTCTTCGCCACTTTTGACGGAGGATATGCTTGGCGAGGAGATTACGTTGCCGAATAACCTTTATATGATCGGTACGGTCAATATGGATGAAACGACCCATCCTTTTAGCAAGAAGGTGTTGGACCGGGCTAATACGATTGAGTTTAATCGTGTTGATCTAGCTAACCTTGCGTTTTTGGCAGAGACCGATGAGGTTGAGCCAATCGCTATTTCCCAGCATCAATTTGAGTCAAAATATCTTCACTTAAAAGATGTTTATCTTACTCATAAGGATGTCGTTGAGAGGGCCACTGCCGAACTGGTGAAGATCAATGGTGCTTTGCAGCTCCTGAATGCGCATGTGGGCTATCGGGTTCGGGATGAGATCTGTTTTTATCTGGCCTACAACGAAGAAGGAGACTTAATGCCTTTTGAGCAGGCGTTTGATCACTGCATTTTGCAAAAGATTTTACCGAGAGTGGCTGGCAGTGACATAAGAGTAGAGCAGTTGCTAAAGAGTCTGTACAGTCAGTTTGCAAATAAGGATTACGCAGAAGGGCAAGACGACTACAATCTTAATCCCGAAGGTGCCATCTATCCATTAAGTGCTGCCAAGGTTGTTGAAATGCTCGGGAGGTTAAGAGATGGCTTTACTTCCTTCTGGATCTCGTGAGGATGTGGAACTGGTCAAGGTGGAAACGAGAGACCTCTCATTAGTGATCAAGGGGAAGCCATTCCATGAACGATACGAGGGGCTGAAGCAATACAGGCTGATGGATCGCCATGATGTGATGGGTTTTACCGTATCTCCTAAAGGTATTGAAGATGTTTTGGTTTATGATATTAGCCGGCAGCAATTATCCAAACCAGATGATTTCAGGCCCATCTTTTTCGAGAACGGTGTCTACCAGCTGATCGTGGTGCCTAAGAATAATATCGAGTTGTCTTTTTACCATGAATACCCGCTGTTAAGGCAGGCAGTTTCACCTGTTAAAATCGGAAACCAGGACATTCTGATGGGGAATCTTCAGTTTCAAAATGAAGTTGGGTTTACCTCATTCGAGATCAGGTCTGGTACAGCCACATTATTGGAAGTTACTTTAGAGATTTTTCCGGTCAAGCTTGATTATAAAAACGATTATCAAAAGTTGCTGGAAGAAGTAAATGATGAGATTTATAATCTGGCGTTCCATTTTATCCGTAAGACGTATTTGGGAGCCAGGCTTAAGCTGGAGGGGAATCCATCAAAGGCTGAGTTTTACCGGCTAATCAGCGAGCATTTCAAGCATTTTTTACAGGCGGTTGCAAGAATAGAACAGCAGCCGCACCATCAATTGCAGAAAACATATGAACGAGCTAGAGGGGATCAGCTCAGTAAGCTTGATTCCACAAGCAGGAATTATTTAAGGAAACACGGCAGCCTCTTTGTGGATGTGCCGAACGGGATACAAGTTCAGAACCGACATGTCATGCCGATGGAAGGTTTGAAAATAAAGAAAGAGCTGACCTACGACACGCATGAAAATCGGTATGTTAAATGGATGATGCAGCGAATCAAACATAAGTTGGAAGACTTATCAGGTGCCGTAAAAAACCAAAACATCAGGTTTCGGGAAAAGCCCGATCAAGAGCTTCTTGATAAAATTGCAGCCATGATCCATCAATTGGACACTCGAATAAGGTCTTCTTTTTGGCGTGGTATTGGACGGCTTGACCGTTCGGTTATGAGCCTTGTTCTACAGATGGCACCCGGCTACCGGGATGCTTTCCAGATCTATCTGACCGTCTCAAAAGGATTGATGCTTCAAGGAAAACTGTATCGTATGTCCGTAAAAGATGTTGCAACGCTTTATGAGTATTGGACCTTTTTAAAGCTGGGCCAGCTGCTGGACCGGAAATATACTCTCGTCAGCCAGGACATTGTCCAGGTGAACAGGGAAGGGTTATTCGTTAATCTCGAGGCCAATAAGATGGCGAAACGGGTGTATAGGCATCCAATCACCCATGAGGAAATCACCCTGGCTTATCAGAAAAAAGAAAGCGGCTTGCCAACGGTATCCCAGGTTCCAGATACGATGCTGAGTATTGAAAAGAAGGGCAAGGACTATCAATACCATTATATTTTTGATGCCAAGTACCGAATCGATTATGCACAGGCGGACAGCTATTATCAAAGAAGGTACAAAACTCCCGGACCGATGGAAGATGATATTAATACCATGCACCGCTACCGTGATTCGATTGTTGCAACAAATGGCGGACCGTACGAGCGCACAGCGTTTGGAGCCTATGTACTGTTTCCTTGGTTTGATGAAACAGAATATCAAAAGCATCCATTTTATGAAAGCATAGAAAAAGTAAACATCGGCGGCTTGCCATTTTTACCGAATGCCACAACTTTGGTAGAGCGGTTTGTAGAAAGGCTGATTGATAAAAGCCCTGAAGAAATCCAAGAGGAAGGAATTTTGCCTAGAGGAGCACTTGAAGAGTGGAAGTCGAGCCTTGATGAATATGTTCTGGTTGGACTTGTGCGGGGCGAATCAGATTATCAGGAGTTCTTTAAAGGGCTATCCTATCGAATTCCTGCAGAGAATTTGAGAAAAGGCTGGCAGGAAGCAAAGTATGTAGCTTTATATGTACCTGGCGGACAAACGGAGAAAAATGGCATACGCTTTTACGGAAAAATTCATGAGGTACAACCAGTCATGGCAGAAGGCAGAGAATACATCCAATTCCGTATTCATGTCTGGCAGTCGCTGCAGCAAAGGATCGTTCCAGTGCATTACGGAATCGCCAATTATATGATGACCACATTGGATTTGTTGAAAGAAGCGAAGGAACTGCCCGAGTTGTTTATGAAATCCACAGAGGAAATGACCATCTGGAGGATGCTGAGAAGGGTATCGGATCGAATTAAAGTGGATCTTGACTCTGAATTTTTGGATGAGGCAACAAGTGTTCATGAATACAATATTAAAGGGATCACTGCAAAGATAAATAAAAGCAGAAGGGAATTAACTTTTTTGAGAAGTGGTGGTTCCCCAGTAATCTTGCCAGTTCAGGAATTACAAAAAAACCCTTCAGGTGTGTTCAGAATCTTAGTGAAAATGTTGAGTGAATAAAAGGGGTACAGAATTTATTGTTGTATGGATTCTGTCCTTTTTTTAAGTGATTCCAAAAATTTGCAAAGTTATATGTATTATTCGACCTTAGTCTTGGCTCCTTTCTAAAGGAAATTAGAATGATAACTATCCTGTTCTAAAATGGTTAAGGTTGATCTGGCTAGCAAACGGTGATTATTGCATGTTAATGCTGTTTAAAAACGTCCATATATTGACGGTATTGTCTGTCCAGGGGTTGACGGATATAATGTCATTAATCACCCTGAAGAAAGGAGAAGACGCCTTCCATAATGTCGGCCATTACCAGTGGCACGACAGAAGACGTCCTTCAACCAATATGATTGTTGTAAATGATTATACCAGATAGATTTATAGAATTATATTGGGGAGGACTGACAAGCCTCCTCAGCTATCTTTAAACGGCAATAAATCCGTCAAGTTTAGGACAAAATGAGCCGTCAGTTTCTGGACATTCTAGAGTGTCAAACGGAAAAATTTTGCTGAAAGCTTCTATGAATACAGCCATTGATTTATACTACATTTGCCATGTTTTTGGCCCACTCCGGACAAGTTATTGTTCCACCTCAGTCATGCACAGGACCACCCTTCTATATAATTGAGATGCACCTGCTGGTGCGCATCAATTATTTAGGCGGTTTTTTTGTGATTAAATATCGGGAAACCTTGAGGCTTCACGCCCAGGGGATTAGTCAAAGGGCCATTGCCTCAAGCCCTTCGAATTCCAGGACCACAATACGGGAAGTGGTTAAGAGAGCTGATGAACGTAACGTAAGTTGGCCATTAGAAGAAAACACTACTGACCAGGTTTTACAAGAGTTGCTTTTTTCAGAGAAGCACACTTCAACGGATTTGGGATGGTGCCTGGTACAGATTCAGAAGAAATCAAACAACAAGTTTTAGGATTATATCAGCTTATTAAATAGAGAAGAAGGAGAGCTGTTTTTCATGGCCATTCTATTTGAAAGTATTGCTCAGTTGGATCATTCGAAGGAATTTGCGAAGCTGCATCAAAAATTTCACAAATTCAATCCCTTGAAGGTTCTAAGAGTGGATCAGTTTGAAATCCGTCATTCCAATGTACTTGCCTGGCTGCTTGATCCTCATGAGAATCACCAGCTTGGGAGTACGTTTCTGAAAAAACTATTGACCCGCCTTTTAACGAGGACAGAGAATGAGGAGAAATACACGGACTTTGATTTCCTGGCCAATATGTATGCTAGTTTTTCAGACGTTGAAGTATATCGTGAGGTCAAAACGGATACCAATCGTTATATCGACTTGGTTGTGGCAGTGCCATCACAAAAGATGGTCATTTTGATAGAAAATAAGTTCCATGCTGCTGAGTCCGTGGGCCAGTTGGATGATTACCTGAATCACGTCAAAAGTATATATCAGGGCTATCAAGTCGTTCCTGTCTTTTTAACTTTAAGAAGTGATGCACCAACCCATAATGAATATATGGTTCTGGATTATAACGATGTTCTGGAGATCATCCTTTTACATATTGAATTGAATAGGGATGCCATTTCAGATAATATCTATGAGTTTTTATTGTATTATTGTGAAGTTTTGAAAGAGGAACTGGTTCATGACGATGAGGCTGCCCAGCTCGCACTTGACGTTTACCAAGCTAATAAACCAGCGATTGATTTGCTCTATTTGAGCCAGCATGGGGATTATCGAAAACAGCCGAGATACGAAGACCATTATCAGTTGCTGGATACCCTGTCATTGAAGCAGCAGGAAGGTCTAAGGAGGGTTTACGAGAAAAAGAGGAAGACAATCGATTTCATATTCACGATTGGAAGTAACGTTCTCAGGGAAGCGTTCTTGTCCTTTGTCCAGCTTGAAGAGATTCCCGCTGAAGTCTATAGAGCACACGTTCAGTTTCCGAGCTTCATTTTACCAGAATGGCTTGAATATAAAGAGACGATCGGGGAGCCAGAACATGGTTATTGGCTCGGACATGGTCTGATTATCTGGTATGAAAGGACTTGGGATGAAAGGCTGAAAATCACCATTGAAGTTGGCCCCGTTCCATATGACCAGCGTCTCAAAATATTAAATGCACTCGAGCAGCAGGGAATCCATATACGTCCAGCTGCGAAGATCGAGGGGAAGAAATATACAAGGGTTTTCACGCAAACTATACCGGTTGCTGATTGGTCAAGTAAACAAGAAATCGTGGATAAGATGGAATCTTTGTTCCATGATAAAGGAACAATGGATTTCTTCAAGAAAATGGGCTTGGCTCTGGAATCGCTTGAAGAAGACAATGAAGTTGAAATGGAGCAAGCAATCAGACAGCATAGCAAATCGGCTGGTATTTTTCCGAAAAGGCCATTTATAAGGTTTGCAGCGGATCATGGGATCCTGGAGACCGATTTCCGTATCGGAAACCGCAATGCTTCCTTTATACTGAATGGTTTCAAGGAGTTGGAGAAAATCTACGGAACAACAAGGGAAAAGTGGTGGTGGCACGATAGTACCTTTGTTTTATGGTTTGACCGGCTCCATGACGGGAGACTGAAGCTAACATTAGAGCTTGGCCCTTTACAGGCAGATAAACGATTGCAACTGATCGAAAGGCTGGAGGAAATGGGTTTGTCCTTTTCCGCTCATTCCAAACAACAATCGGCAAGATATACTCGCTTGTATTCAAACACTGCGAGGGTTGAAGATTGGGATGATAGTGAAGAAGTATATTGGGAAATGGTTCGTCTATACAAGCATCCAGAAATGCATTGGGTATTGAATTTGATTGATCAGTTAGCCGTAAAATCAGTATTATGAGAATAGATGAAATGCTTGAATGTGCCATATGGACAAACCGAGGCAAAGGAAATTCCAGAGTTATTAATGCAATTTACGGATGTAATTAACCTTTTGAGAATGCTGAGCAGGGTCAAGATAGAAAAGGGAACGAAAATTCACTAGAGAAACTTGGCATGTATCTGCAGAATGAGTCAAAAGTGGAGAATGGTCAATGGCGAATGCTATGCAAGTCATTTTAGAGGGATAGACATGAACCAAAACAACGCAACAAACAAAAACGCTACGCGAGTAGGTGAACGCGAGATTGTGATCACACGCGTATATGATGCTCCACGTGATCTTGTGTTTAAAGCTTGGTCGAAGGAGGAGTATCTGTCGAAGTGGTGGGGACCTCAAGGTTTTACGACGACTTTTTAGAAGTTTGATATGAAACCGGGCGGTACTTGGCAGTTTATCACGCACGGTCCTGATGGCGTTGATTTTTCCAACACCAACGTCATTGTCGAAGTTGTTAAACACGAGAGAATCGTTATCAACCATACTGTGTTTCCCCATTATCTGGCGACAGCCACCTTTGAGGATCTGGATGGTAAGACCAAACTTACTTATAGTGCAGTTTTTGAAGAAAATACCGCCGTATTCGATAAGGTGAAAACATATGCCGTCCCAGGTGCCGAACAGATGATGGATCGTCTGGAGGAGCATCTGGCAAGTATGTCTTAAAAGTCCCTGAAAACAGTTTTCACAAAAGCAATCTGATAAATTGAAAACAAGAATTGCTTGAAATCTACGACAGTGAATTGATATACGTTGGCATTGCGACCAGCGCCCCAAAGCACCCATCAAGATTCTTTACGCTTTTACGGGCATGATGAGAATAAATTATAGCTATCAAAAAAGGCCTGCAAAATAGCAGGCCTTTTCCTTATCGCTCACATGCATAATTGTCTTTGTCGCGGTCCATCTTCGGCTGGTATGCCGGATGGTCAGCAGGGACACCGTTCGGATACTTCGTCCTCAGTTCTGTGCAGTTAGCAAAAATTTCTGTTTGATTATTTGTCGCAGGTGCTGTAGATGCCGGCTTTGATGGTGTAGCCCCTGACTTTGATCCTGAAGTGGATTGCCTGGATGTTGTATTGGCTGTTCTTTGGGAATCGAGATCACCTTTTGTGGTTCCTTCAGTTCCATATGCCCAGAGACCTGTGCCAGCTTCACGCGCTTCCCTGGCAAATTTCACGAAAAAGTCGCTGTACTTCACATCTGGCGGATAGGTGGATGGTTCTGCGTACCCGTTCAACACAAGATGAGCATTGAACATTTTTGCACGGATTTCATTTTCGTTCATATCGTTGGCGGGGATTGCTAGCCAGATGATTCTCAGGTAACGCCCATATCTGTCTGTTTCACTTACATCCCTTTGCATCCAGATTTTCTTCCCGGAAAGCTTGGATTTCGTGTAGTTGCTAGCTTCTTTCCCGTAAGTTTCATTCCTTGTGGTTGACTCCGGCGTATTGACGCCAATTAATCTAACTTTGCGGCCATCCGTCGTCACAATTGTATCGCCATCGACGACACGGCCAACTGTAACAGCCTCCAGTCCGAGTTCAGCAATTCGCGCTTCTTCCTTTGCCTTTGACTCAGCTTCCGCTTTTGCTTTTGATTCTTCACCAGTCTTGGCTTCTGCTTCCGCTTTTTCTTTCGCTTCAGCTTCTTGCTTGGCTTTGGCAGCTGCCTCTTCCATTTCTTTCTTCTCAGCCAGTTCTTTGACTTCCTTCTCTTTTTCTATCTTCGCGCTTTCAACTTGTTCCTGGTCCTTCTTTACTACCTGTGTAGATTTCGTATCTGCCTTTGTTTTATCTTCCTCAGGTTCTGAAAAGAATATTACAAGGGAAAGGGTAGCGACAATCCCAGCGGTGATAAACATCCATGGCTTTCCAGAAAAAGATTTCCCTTTGCTTTTTTGACTGGACAGCCAGAAGCCAATAAGGTAAATCGCCAAGCCAATTAATCCGATCGGGGTTACGATGGTCAATAACAACAGAAATAAAAGGCCAATGATCAGGAAGATGAATTTAAGAATCCTAATTTTCTTTTCCCCCTTTTTTTCTTTTTCTAGGATAATTATATCAATTATTTGGAAAGGGGGTGTGGAAAATTGAGTTTTTAAATATTAACAGAATTTTCATTACAATTCGAGGGATGAAGTCAAAAAGGGGAGGGGAGAGAAAGTGACTGATAACCAAACAGGCAACAAAATATAATAAGCTCACCCGCAACCGGATCTCAGAGATGGTTTAAAACAGCGGGTGAGCATGTAGTTAAAAAGACTGTTTGTTATCAAGTCTGAAATGATTATTTTTCTTAATCTCTGATGATTCCATGGCTTGAACCCTTAAGTACAACATTTCCATTTTGATTATGATATACCGTCTCCATAGCCACAGTTTTAAACCCTTCAGATTGCTCAACTTTTGTAAGGATTATTTTACATGTAATAGTATCTCCCGTAATAACCGGTCGAATAAATTCACTTACCATCTCTCTGTCAATATAGTTTAAATCCCCGCCAATCTTCGTTCCTATGCTTGCAGTTAATAACCCTTGAACCATTAACCGTCCATTTTCATCGGGTTCAATATGATGCCTGCCTTGATCTCCGGAAATTATCCCGAACTCTACTACCTCATCTTTTGTAAAAGTTCTTTCCCATGTGTAAACATCACCAGTTTTTATCCAAAAACACTCCGTATTTTAAATTTTCTGTCTATTGATTATAACACAGGAATGAGTGGTTATTCATTCAACTTTTTCAGCTGAACCTTTTTGAACAATTAGTTCAAGAAAGACTGTCATACAAGTATGCAAATATAAAATTTTTAAAATATAGATTTAATATACATCCCGCCAAAACAGTTTGTATCGGGAAGATAAGCATGACACTCTTTGAGGTGCTGCATGAATACTTAAAGTGTGAAGAACTGGCTGATTTTTTGGAGATATGCCTGAGCTGGTCTATCACGGTCTGTCGATGATCACGAGAGGAAAAATAACGAAACGGAAAGAAGGAAGAGGGAGTTCGCGAGAAGGTTAGCTGGTGAAAGGTAATAGATAAAACGAATGGGAAAAAGAACTCTTTTGAGGTTCTTGTTGTATTCAACGAAGAATTAGAGCAAAAGTCGGGGGATAACCAGTCCATTTCCATTCCTCTTTCTTACCCACATTACCCCTCAGCTACCCATCCATCTCGACTTTCTCCATTTTGAGTTCTGCTGGTTACGTTAATATCATAAAGTTCCCTAAAACAGGAGTTTAGTAGCATGAAATTTTGTTTGAATTTTCTAATAACATTTGTATAATAATATTTAAGGTAAATAAACGGAAAAATTCCGAAATAAAGTTTTACCTGAAAATCTGGTTATTGCCAGTGCTGAGTTGTTACTGATAATTGGTCATGTATCAGAGCGAAACAGAATTTTTTAAGGAGGACTCTATGCCAAACAACTTTGCGAAAGCATACCTGGAAGAAAACAAAGGGGTTTTTGAAGGTATTAGCGAGTATGTATACGGTCATCCGGAAACTAGATTCGAAGAGTATTCATGTGCGGAGTTTTTAGCTACCGAGTGTGAAAAAGCGGGGTTCCATGTTGAAAGAAACGCAGGGAATATGGAGACAGCCTTTGTAGCGACTTTTGGAAGCGCTTACCCGGTAATCGGGTTCCTGGGGGAGTTTGATGCATTATCCGGTTTGGGGCAGGTGCCAAACAAGACCTCATTCGAACCAACAGAACTGGATGTGGGCCATGGCTGCGGCCATAATCTGTTGGGAGCAGGCGCTTTTGCTGCTGCATGTGCCGCAAAAAAGTATCTTGAAGAGCACAAGCTCCCTGGGACTGTTAAGTTTTTTGGATGTCCGGGAGAAGAAGGCGGTTCCGGAAAGACATTCATGGTCCGGGCAGGGGTGTTTGCCGGGGTGGATGCCGCGTTAACCTGGCATCCGTCGCCTGGGAACAGCATTATGAGCCTTACAAGTCTGGCAAACTATCAAATTTATTTCAGGTTCAAAGGCTTGTCTTCACATGCCGCAAACTCGCCTCACCTCGGACGGAGTGCCCTTGATGCAGTTGAGTTGATGAACGTTGGCGTGAACTATCTTCGGGAGCATATCATCCAGGAAGCAAGAATTCACTACGCGATCACGAATACAGGCGGCAACTCGCCAAATGTCGTCCAGGCAAATGCTGAAGTGCTGTATCTCATTCGGGCGCCAAAGGTCCAACAAGTGGATGAGATTTACAGACGGGTTTGCAAGATTGCCGAAGGTGCAGCTTTGATGACGGAGACAGAGCTTTCGATTGAGTTCGATAAAGCCTGTTCGAATTATATCCCGAATCGGAGCCTTGAAAAAGTTCTCTATGAAAGTTTCCTGGAAGCTGGCATCGAAAAACCGGCCGTTGAAGAAAGTGAATTTGCCCAGAAAATTTGGTCCTCGCTGTCAGAGGGTGAAAAAGAAAGCTATTTGGAGATTTTAAAAGGGTTTGGATACAAGGGCGACGGAAAGGAATTTGAAGGTAAATATCTGGCCGAAACCATTTCGCCATATGAACCTTCTGATGAAATTTTTGCCGGATCGACAGACGTATCCGATGTCAGCTGGGTTGTTCCGACTGCTCAGTTGACCGCATCGACTTCGGCCTTGGGAACGCCACTGCACACTTGGCAAATGACCACGCAGGGGATCAGCAGCTACGCCCATAAAGGAATGCTTCGCGCAGCGGAAGCGATGGCTTTGACAGCTATTAAACTTCTGACTGACAAGGTAGTGCTGGATTCTGTTAAACATGAATTCAATGAATTTAGGAAGGCCAATCCTTACACATGTCCGATACCTGAAGATGTGAAGCCATCAACTTTAAAATAGGAGGGAGAATATGGCAGGAGAAAAAAAGAAAAGGGGATTCGCCGAGCGATTCCTCAATGGGATTGAAACTGTCGGAAACAAGCTTCCGGACCCAGTTATTTTGTTTGCAGCCCTTGCAGTCCTGATTATCATTGTTTCAGCTATTTTCAGCATGTTTGATGCGACCGTTGTACACCCGGGAACAGGCAAGGAGATGCCAGTCAAAAACCTGGCATCGGGAGAAGGTTTACAGTATATCTTGACATCCATGCTCGAGAACTTTACTGGATTTGCGCCGCTGGGTCTCGTCCTTTCCATGATGCTTGGGATTGGCCTAGCGGAGAAAGTCGGCATGCTGGATTATGCGATCAAGAAAACCATTTTAAAATCACCGCCGGCCTTAATCACCTATTCTGTTGTATTTGTCGGTATCATGGGAAATATTGCTTCAGATGCAGCGATGGTTCTTATTCCTCCGCTTGCCGCAATGGTCTTTTATAAAGTTGGCCGCAATCCAATTGCTGGTTTGGCTGCAGGATACGCAGCAGCGGGTGCAGGCTTCACGGCAAACCTGCTGATTGCAGGCACAGACGCCTTGCTGGCAGGCATTTCGACAGAGGCCGCGCAGATCATCAATGATGATCTTGTCGTAACACCGGTCGATAACTGGTATTTTAATATCGTTTCCGTCTTTGTCCTTACCATCGTTGGCGGACTGATCACAACGAGATTCATTGAGCCGCGGCTGGGCGAGTATAAAGGGGAAGAGGTTGAGGAAGCTGTATCCGAGAATCCGCCGAATGCTGGAAGGGCTTTCCTGAATGCCACCATTGCAGGGGCCATATACATTGCCGTGATTATCGGGGCGATCCTGATTCCGGATAGCCCGCTTACCAATGAGGATGGCGGTCTTGTTCCATCTCCATTCCTTGATGGCATTATCCCGATTATCCTGTTCTTCTTTATCACCGTCGGTACCGTGTATGGAATTACAGTTGGAAAGATTAAGAGCAGCAGGGATCTTTCCCATTACATGGCTGAATCGATGAAGGATCTATCATCTTATATTGTCTTGATCTTCGCCATTTCACAATTTATCGCTTACTTCAGCTGGTCCAATATTGCGACATGGGTTGCGGTGAACGGTGCAGAATTCTTAAAAGATATAGAGTTCACCGGAATCGGGCTGATCCTTGCCTATATTGTCTTCACGGCAGCACTCAACTTCCTGATTACCTCTGGTTCGGCAAAATGGGCTCTTGAAGCGCCGGTTTTCGTGCCAATGTTCATGCAACTTGGCTACCATCCTGCCTTTACACAGGTGGCTTACCGTGTGGCGGATTCATCCACGAATATCGTGACTCCGCTGATGCCATATATGGTGATCACGCTGTCATTCATGCAAAAGTATGACAAAAAAGCTGGAATCGGGACATTCATTGCCTTGATGCTTCCTTATTCGATCAGTTTCTTGCTGACCTGGATCATCATGATTTTAATCTTTGTCTTCTTTAATATTCCGTTTGGGCCTGGAATCGGTCCTTATCTCTAATAGCAGCCAGGATGTGATAATAGATGGATAACATTGAAAGTAAATTAATCGAATGGCGCCGCGATTTTCACCGCTATCCTGAAGGAGGCTTCCTGGAAATGAGGACAGCTTCCATTGTTGCTTCAATCCTTGATGAACTTGGCTATGAGCTTGCCATGGGCAAAGAGGTGATGTCAGAGGCACATTGCATGGGAAAGCCTGAAAAAGCAGAGATAGTGGCGCACTATCAGTGGGCACTTGAAAATGGAGCGAAAAAAGAATATATCCAACCTTTTTCAGAAGGGTTTACCGGCATTGTGGCCACAATGGATACGGGGAAGGAAGGGCCGACCACCGCAGTGCGTGTGGATATGGATGCCTTGGATATAAATGAATCAAACGAAGACAGCCATGTTCCGCAAAGGGAGGGATTCAGATCCATCATTCCATCTAAAATGCATGCCTGCGGCCATGATGCCCATACAAGCATCGGGCTGGGACTGGCAGAATTGATTGCTGGGAATAAGGACAGCCTCAAGGGTAAAATCAAATTGATCTTCCAGCCGGCAGAGGAGGGAACCCGTGGCGCGCGTTCGATGGTGGAGGCAAATGTTGTGGACGATGTCGATTATTTTATCGCAATTCATGTTGGCATAGGAGTACCAGATGGGCATTTTGTTGCTTCAAAGAATGGATTTTTAGCCACTTCTAAACTTGACATTACTTTTAGAGGAGTTGCTTCACATGCTGGTGGAAAGCCGGAAGAAGGAAAAAATGCGCTGCTGGCAGCTGCTTCAGCTGCATTGAATATATATGCCATTCCACGGCACTCAGAAGGGGCGACCCGTATGAATGTGGGGGAAATGCATGCTGGTTCCGGCCGTAACATCATTGCTGACAAAGCATTTTTAAAGGTTGAAACACGCGGGGAAACGACGAAAATCAACGAATACGTCAAGTCCCAGGCGGAAGCCGTAATCGCCGGGGCGGCTCAAATGTTTGGGGTAGATTACGAGATCGAGACTGTAGGCGAGGCAATCAGTGCCAAAGGGTCGACAGAACTGGCGGAGGTCCTGCATGCTTGTGCACAGGAATCCCCATATTTGAAAAAGAGCATCCTTGAAGACCATTCTTCTGCAGGTTCAGAGGACGCAACCTTCTTCATTGAAAGAGTACAGCAAAACGGCGGGCAGGCAACCTACTGTGTGTTTGGAACAGAGCTTGCAGCCGGCCATCACAATGAGAAATTTGATTTCAACGAAAGTGCCATGATGGCAGCCATTAATGTCCTTTTTGAATCGATCAGGGAATTAAATGGGAATCAAGAATGAGGCAGAGAGATCTGCCTCATTTTTCAATCTTGCAAAAGAATGGATCGGGGAAAATGCAATCAGCTCTTAAGTTCCTTTGGTGTTAAAATAGAAGTGGTGACACTTGTCAATAAACCATTCCTCTTCCTGGAGAATGAAGTGAGGGATTAGGCTGCGGAATATGGGAGAGCCCTTGGGTTTTAAAGCACTTTTATTAAAAAATGCAGTCCTGCCATGATGTCATGAACATGCCGGTAAAATGGCCAGCAGAACTATTATTCATTCCGTGCCGCAATGGCATTAGCCACCACCAAGAAAAGACGTCATACTTGAAGACATACAAATGGGGACAGGAATGATCGCGCAATATATAGAAAATGAAGCAAGCATATAAAGAGAAGCAGGTGAAAAAGAATGAAAATCCGCGTAGGGGTAGTGGGTCCAGAGGACTCTGTCGGGCATATACTCGCACAGGGTCATGAACATGAAGGGCTGGAAATGATCCCGTACATTTACAAAGAGACGAAAGAAACAGAAGAGATCATTAGGGAACATGAAGCAGATACCGATTTGTGGTTTTTTTCAGGGCAAGCCCCATACTATTATGCCCGTTCTAGAGGATTGATCAGTGAAGAAAATGCCCAGTATCCCCCACTGTACGGCTCAAGCTTGCTGGGCATCCTCCTTGAAGCATATATAAAGACAGGCGGATTTAAAAATGCCAGCCTGGATACCATTAAGCAGTCAGAGCTGGACGCACTGAGAAACACCTATTTTTTAGGCGATTTGAACATTTATTCTTATTCTTATGATGAATATAAACCAGCAAAGGAAATCATCGGGTTTCATCAAAAGTTGTATGAAGAAGGAAAGACAGAGATCGCGTTTACCTGTTTACAGGAGGTATGCGAGTCGCTGAAGGAAAAGGGGATTCCTTGTTACCGTGTCATTCCCTCTCCAATTGCCATTAAGCTGGTTTTACGCTATTTAAGGGAAAGAGGCCAATCCGATTTTTATAAGAGATCACAGATTGCCATCATGGGCCTTGAAGTCATCCATTCAACCAGTTCCCTTGAAGAGCGGTATTTCACTTATGAAATGAAACGGCAGGAATTGGAGATTAAGCAGGTAATGCTTGATCACGCTGAAAAAGTGCAAGGATCATTTGTCCAAATCGGGGACGGATTGTTTTTTATCTATACGACTAGAGGAGAAATGGATATCCATTTTCAGGAGTCCTCCGTGTACTCGCTCATAAATGAAGCGGAAATCAATAGCAAGCTGAAGGTCCGGATTGGAATTGGATACGGACTGACAGCATACGACGCAGAACAAAATGTCAGGCTTGCCCTTCAGTATGCCAGAGATCATCATTCATCCACGGTGATCAGTGTCGATGAAAAAAAGCAGATTCAAGAACACAACGAGGAAAGCGGAAATCTGAATCTATCCTTCGGGCAGCGTAAATGGGGTGAGGAATGGGAAGAACGGTTCAAAGATGCAAAGATTAGCCTTGCAGTCGTTGCCAAAATCGAATACCTTGCAAGACATTACAAAAAAAACAACGTGACAGCTCAGGAAATTTCGAGATGGCTAAAAAGAACCGAACGCAATTCCAGAAGGATCCTTGCCGAACTCGAGCGGCTCGGGTTGGCGAAGGTTGTCGGAGAGGAACAGCCTGGCCAGCGTGGAAGGCCGCGTAAAGTGTACGAGCTGTTATTGTAGGATTTCAAGCGAACGGCTGATCATGCAGAAATGAAACGGAATGGAATTCATGACTAAGAAAACAGACAGGGAGCATGAAAGCCCACCTGTCCGTTTTTCTTAGTTCTATTTTTCCAAAAGGTCAAGATATTGGCTCCTGACTAAATCCGTTAACCCCAATTGATCCAGGTAGCTGACTGGGGCGAGGAAGGTAACCGTAACCACACCTGGATGGCGCCCGATTTCGATGGAACCTGTAATGGTGGCTCTGTTCATGACTTCTGGCACGGATATCCCGAAAAGGTCAGCAGCACGTTTCAAGCCATTTTCAGTTGCTTCATTCAGGTTTGCCCCGGTGCCAACGAAAGAGATCGGCAGTGATTCTTCCAGTTTGCGGACACCCCATTGTCCGGCAACATTCAGTGCCGATTCCTTTTCTTTTTTCGTAATTGGTTTTGCCAGGTAAGGAAGGTCCTCGCCGACAGGAAGCAGGATCGGACCTTCAATGTCCAGCCCTTTCAAGACGATTGTCTGCAGGGTGACAATGCCTGCAACATCCGCTGTATGGCCTGCGATCTCCCCGTCCCCTTGCATCGCATGCATGTCCCCGATATAGACTCCGCCGCCTTTTACTTTAACAGGACAAATCAGGATCGCTCCTTCCCGGACTCTGTTAATGTCCATATGGCCATCGGTGCGGTCTTGAAGCTGCTCTTTTGTAATGCCGTATTCGTGAGGAGCATCAATCAGGAATTGGCCAAAGTCTCCCGCGTTATGGGAATCTGGCAATGCCCTCCCAGGAGTTGTGCCCAGCTGGCCAAGAAACGGACGCAGCCTTGCGACCGTGCCGACAAGATCATGAGGGGCGAAGGCTACAATCGGATTCTGAACCGATTTTTCCGGAGTGTTCATAAAGGAACGTCCTTGCATGGCGGCTTCTTCCGCCGCTTCCTTATGCAGGGTCACACCTACCTGTCTGTTGGAGTCGAACGCAATCGTATAGCCATTTGTAAAGACAAAAGGAGTGACATCCGTGTCGCATTTGCTGCAGCGAACTGATTCTGGGCCAGTGCCGACAACTTTAGTATCAGGGTAAAGCTCTCCGCAGCCAGGACATTTTACGGCAACAAATGGATCTCCAACAAACCTGCCTTCGACCGGCTTATCATTTCCCGATGAAGTGCCGAGGGAGGTGACCTGGATGGATTTTATCCTGATCGCGACCGCATCCCCAACTTCCGCTCCTTCGACAAACACCGGCTTTGTTACCTCATGTCCCCCTCGGATGCAAGGTGTGATCATCGGGCCCCAACACCCTGGTGTTGTGTTGGCAATAATGTGGCCGCCATTTTTTACAGGACCAAGCATCTCCTGTTCCGGATCAAGAATACCATTTGTAAATTCATTCACATAAACCGTTTGCTGAGCTTCTTTCACAACTATTCATCCTTTCCGAATTTTTTGTTCCTTCCTTCATTATAGGCTTATCTGCTTAGTTATACCATGAAAACGTTTTCAATATAACGCGTTACCCAGACAAATTTCCTATGATGCATCTGATCGGTTTGTAGTGAATTTCTTATAGTCGTTGAAATATCAATACTAAAAGAGGGTTATGTGGGGTTATGTATTGTATACACCTCCAAAGGGAGTGCATCCTGCGCTTGCGTTACCTTTCACTGCTTCCAGCGTCTCCAAAGGGAGTGCATCGCGCTCATTCGTTACCTTCCACTGCTTCCAGCGTCTCCAAAGGGAGTGCATCGCGCTCTTGCGTTACCTTTCACTGCTTCCAGCGTCTCCAAAGGGAGTGCATACGGCTCATGCGTTACCTTTCACCACTTACAGCGTCTCCAAAGGGAGTGCATCCTGCTCATTCGTTACCTTTCACCACTCCCGGCGTCTCCAAAGGGAGTGCATCGCGCTCATTCGTTACCTTTCACTGCTTCCAGCACCTCCAAAGGGAGTGCAACCTGCTCATTCGTTACCTTTCACTGCTTACAGCGGCTCCAAAGGGAGTGCATCCTGCTCTTCTGTTACCTTTCACTACTCCCGGCGGCTCCAAAGGGAGTGCATCCCGCTCATGCGTTACCTTTCACTGCTTCCAGCAGCTCCAAAGGGAGTGCATCCTGCTCATTCGCTACCTTTCACCACTCCCGGCACCTCCAAAGGGAGTGCATCCTGCGCTTTCGTTACCTTTCACTGCTTCCAGCAGCTCCAAAGGGAGTGCATCCTGCTCATGCGTTACCTTTCACTGCTTCCAGCACCTCCAAAGGGAGTGCATCGCGCTCATGCGTTACCTTTCACTGCTTCCAGCACCTCCAAAGGGAGTGCATACGGCTCTTGCGTTACCTTTCACTGCTTCCAGCACCTCCAAAGGGAGTGCATCGCGCTCTTGCGTTACCTTTCACTGCTTCCAGCGTCTCCAAAGGGAGTGCATCCTGCTCATTCGTTACCTTTCACTGCTTCCAGCACCTCCAAAGGGAGTGCAACCTGCTCATTCGTTACCTTTCACTACTTACAGCACCTCCAAAGGGAGTGCATCGCGCTCATTCGTTACCTTTCACTACTCACAGCACCTCCAAAGGGAGTGCATCCTGCTCTTGCGTTACCTTTCACTGCTTCCAGCACCTCCAAAGGGAGTGCATCCTGCTCATTCGTTACCTTTCACTACTTACAGCACCTCCAAAGGGAGTGCATCGCGCTCATTCGTTACCTTTCACTACTCACAGCACCTCCAAAGGGAGTGCATCCAGCGCTTGCGTTACCTTTCACTGCTTCCAGCACCTCCAAAGGGAGTGCATACGGCTCATTCGTTACCTTTCACCACTCACCGCGTCCCCAAAGGGAGTGCGTCGCGCTCTTGCGTTACCTTTCACCACTCACCGCGTCCCCAAAGGGAGTGCATCCTGCTCTTGCGTTACCTTTCACTGCTTCCAGCACCTCCAAAGGGAGTGCATCCTGCTCATTCGTTACCTTTCACTACTTACAGCACCTCCAAAGGGAGTGCATCGCGCTCATTCGTTACCTTTCACTACTCACAGCACCTCCAAAGGGAGTGCATCCAGCGCTTGCGTTACCTTTCACTGCTTCCAGCACCTCCAAAGGGAGTGCATCCTGCTCATTCGTTACCTTTCACCACTCCCGGCGTCTCCAAAGGGAGTGCATCCTGCTCATTCGTTACCTTTCACTACTCACAGCACATCCAAAGGGAGTGCATCCCGCGCTTGCGTTACCTTCTACTGCTTCTAGCACCCCCAAAGGGATCGCATCCTGCTCTTGCCTTACCTTTCACCACTCACCGCGTCTCCAAAGGTGTTCGCGATCATTCTCCCTAGACGATGGATTCTTTTGAAAGGGTTGTTTTCTAAAAGATTGTTATTTTCGGAACCATTCAGTTCGAAAAGATTGATCGGTATGGAAGGTGCGGTAATCCGGCATGATCGGCTGGGAAATTGAGATCCCACGCAGGGGAGGCTCAACCCGCCCCGAGGAAAGGGGCAGCCTGGAGCAGCAATTACCGCAACAAAGTTTACGAAAATAGCTTTTAAAATAATTGTCGTGGGGACTAAGTTTCACCCGCTTAGCTTATAGTGAAAATGCTCCTTTGGTGGATGGCATGGTGCATTTTTTACTGAAAAGGAAAGGGGGGAATAAACGAATTAAGACGTTTCTATATTCTGTATACTTTTGCTATTCCGCCTATTTAGCAAACGCTTCCATGTGAAGAGTTTCACATGTATAATGAAAGTGTAGAAAGTTATTACCCTAGTGGGAGGAATCATGATGTTTACCGATTTTATTTTTGAAGTGAAGAACTGGCTGTTTGGTGACATGTATCCTGTAGAAGAGATGAATGAGTTTGAAAGGATTGAGTCTAAGCATACCAGGGTTCATCATGATCAGGACATCCATGAGACCATTCGCGTTCATTAATTCGATTTCCAAGAAGCCTTCCTTGCGGTAAGGCTTCTTTTTTTATTGCCGTGCTGCAAGTATGGATATTTATGCTAGAATGTTTATAATGCTTGTCGGAAGGCTTGTGGCAGGATAGATGTTTCGGATCGGCGAAGCCATTTTAAACAGCAATCCATTTGCTGTCGTCCCGTTTCATTCTTGTCGCTGCAGGGGTATTGGGATTGGCGGAAACGTGGATGGGGTAACCGCGTGCACAGCGTGATTTGCTCTGGTTCGTATTAGGCTGATTTAGGACTTCTGCCATTCCGCGCTTTTTTCCATAAGCTCATTTTCATTAAGCGGGATCGGATTCCGTTGTTCTTGGGATCCTTATTGCCGCAAGTTTAGTCCATAGCGTTTATGCCGGTTGTTTAAAAGCGGTAAAAAACATGAAGGGAAGGAGGTACAAATCCAATGAAAAAACTCAGCAATTTTCCATATCTGCTTTTGGTTGGAGCTTCATTGTTCTGGGGCGGGAATGCGGTGGCCGGGAAGTTCCTTTCCGGTGCTCTCCCTCCAGTGACCATTTCCTTCATCAGGCTGGCCATTTCGGTTCTCATAGTTTCCCCTTTTTTGATCAGGCTATTCAAGGAGGAAATGCCTGCTTTCAGGAAACACTTCAAACTGCTTTTGTTCCTGTCGATTACAGGGGTCATCGGCTTTAATCTCTTGCTGTACTGGGCCCTCAATTATACGACGGCCATTAATTCGGCTTTGCTGAACAGCACGAGTCCTCTATTCATTTTCCTCCTATCCTTCTTATTGATTGGTGACAAGTTGGAACTGAAGGATTTTGCATCACTGGCTATTTCTTTTACCGGCGTCCTGTTTGTTATCACGGAAGGATCAGTCGAGCGGCTAGTGTCCTTGCAATTCAATACTGGTGATTTGATTATGGTGCTTGCGGTTATTTCGTGGGCTTTATACTCAATCTTCATCAAAAAAATATCCGGGAAGCTGTCTTCCTTTGCCATTTTTGGTTTCACCTTGACGATTGGCTTCATCCTGATGATTCCGGCAGCTGCGATCGAGCTATCCTACGTTCCGGTGAAGGGAATCGATACGGGAGAGTGGCTGGCATTGTTCTACATAGGTGTCTTTCCCTCAGTCTGTTCGTTCTTGCTCTGGAACCGCGCGGTCGCCCTGATCGGTCCCGCAAAGTCCTCCATCTTCCTGAATTTGATTCCCGTTTTTGGGGCAATGTTTGCTTTTTTCTGGCTTGGAGAGGTGATTACAGTTCCGCAGATGGTTGGAGGACTTCTTGTATTTTCAGGGCTTTTCATTTCTTCTTTATCAAAAAAGAGGTCAGTGCAAATGGTGGAAGAAACCAAGGGATATTGAGGGGGAATACTGATGTATGAAGAAGGCTGCATCGATGTCAAAGGCGGAAGAGTCTGGTATGAATACTATAATAAAGGTGCTGAAGGGATTCCGGTAATCGTTCTCCATGGCGGTCCGGGATCGTCAACTTATTCGATGAAGGGATTGAAGGAGCTGAGTGCCGATCGGCCGGTAATCCTTTATGATCAGCTTGGCTGTGGGAAATCGGAAAGGCCGGACGACCTTTCCCTCTGGCAGCTTGAACGGTTTGTGGAGGAACTTGGTCAGGTGAGGGCAGCTTTGGGACTCGGAAATGTCCATCTTCTCGGTCATTCATGGGGAACGACTCTTGCAGCATCCTATGTACTGGAAAATCCAGAGGGCGTCAAGAGCGTCGTTTTTTCCAGCCCCTGCCTGAGTGCGCCTTTATGGGAACAGGATCAGAAGCGGAATATCAAAAAGCTTCCGCAAGATATCCAGGAAACCATCCTCCGCTGCGAAGCTGAGGGCACAACTGATTCAGAGGAATTCAAGCGGGCAATCAAGGTTTTCAGCAAGGAATTTGTCTTCCGCGGAGAAATGGACCCTAAGTGGAGGCAAGAGGGCGCGAGCTATCGGAATCCGGTCGTTTATGAGACCATGTGGGGTCCATCTGAATTTACCGTGCAGGGAAATTTGAAAACATTCGATTGCACAGACCGTCTGAATGAGATTGTCTGTCCGACGCTCTATGCATGCGGCCGCTATGACGAGGCAACGCCGGAAACAACGAAGTATTACAGCAGCCTTACTCAGGGCTCCAGCTTCTATGTCTTCGAGAACAGCGCCCATATGGCCTATATCGAGGAGCCGGAGGAGTATCTATCGGCAGTGGGTGGGTTTTTGCGCAAGGTCGACCATGCAGGTTGCAGCATTCGCTGAAAGCAGTGCTGCTGTTTGACATGAGCGTTTGTTTTCGCCATCACCGATATTCATCAATCCGATCCTGACGTTGGTTAGTTATTATGGAAGCAAGTAGATCACAGAAAAATAATTCAGTGTATTCCCAGTTTTTTTAAAGAAAGCTGTGACATGAATTAAAAAACGAAACTATCTTTCTCCCTTTTCCGTATTAAAAGTTACAAATATTTGTAAAAAAAGCGACCGAAAAAAAGGAAGGGGAGGAAAAAGGCATGTTTCAATCTGTCTCTGTGATCGTGTTGTGTGGCTATGTCTTGTTATCCCTGTTATTGATACCTATGCAATACTTGTACATTAAAGAGTTAAGGAAATTGGAAGAGGAAAGAGTGCAACAAGGAATCACCCAGAATGAACTATACGATAGAATGCCCTTTGAAAGACAACAGTTGCATTACAATGCACAAGGCAATCCATTATTTATCTTAGCCAATCTATTTGCAACAGTCCTATATAAAATAAAGAACAGAAAGTGAATCCCAACCTTCCTTCGGCGGCTTACCGGCAGACCGATAAAAAGGACTGAGCTGCCTATCGAAAAAGGTGATTGCCTTTTCACTTAGGGTTACCCAAATGCCTGATAGAATCAATCATATCGTTTTCCGCTGCAAAAAACAGAGTGCCTCTGGCACCCATCAATGGCCCCAGCCTTCAAGATGAAAGGGGACTCTTGCTAACCCACCGGATTGATGAATGCAGTCGCAGCAAATAAGTACGGATCGGCATTTTCAGCATTCCGACCGACACGATGCAATTCTGGGAAGCTGCTTGTTTTAAAAGAATTATTTATAAAATTGGCAAAAAGATATACCGTTCGTTTTTCATTCGTGTATAATAAACAGCAGCGGAAAATTTCATAGATTAAGGATCTGGTGTCTATCAATCTATCTTTAGCTGGATTGAAGACTTAATAGGGAAGTTGGTGAAATTCCAACGCGGTCCCGCCACTGTGAATGGGAGCTTTAAGCATCGGCCACTGTACGTATGTATGGGAAGGCGCTTGAAAGCAATGACCATGAGCCAGGAGACCTGCCCGATTCTTCGCACCATCAAACCTACGAGGATAGGAGGTGTTTGGCTGGATTCTGGCATTTTTCCAGGAAACCGATTCAAACATCTCCATAATGATGGAGGTGTTTTTTTAATTTTCAGGAATGGAACTACATAAGGAATGATGAAAACAGAATGTTGGAGGAATGTCGGATGAAGAAGCTGAATGCATTATTAATTGCTTTATTGGTGGCGGTTTTTGCCCTCGCTGGCTGCGGGGATTCAACTGCCGGTGAACCGAAGGATAACAAGGAAAAACAAACAGCTCAAGAAGAAAAGAGCGTATTCCCGGTAACGGTCACGGATGCCCGCGGCCAGGAAATCTCCCTTGATTCGAAGCCTGAAAAAATCGTTTCGGTCATCCCAAGCAACACAGAAATCGCGTATGAATTGGGTCTGGAGAAAGAAATCGTCGGTGTCTCCGATTTCGATAACTACCCGGAAGAAGTGGCAGAAAAAGAGAAAATCGGCGGACTGGAGTTTAATATAGAGAAAGTCATTTCCTTGAAGCCAGACCTTGTTCTAGGCAATGCATCAGGCATGAATAGTGCCAAGGATGGTTTCAAGCAGCTTGAGGATGCTGGAATCAAGGTGCTGGTCGTGAACGACGCGAAAAATTTTGAAGAAGTCTACGAATCAATCGAAATGATCGGTACAGCCACAGGTGAAAAAGAAAAGGCGGAAAAGCTTGTTGCCGACATGAAGGAAAAAGTTGCTGAAATTGAATCGAAAGCAAAGGGAATCAAGGAAGAAGATAAAAAGTCTGTATTTGTCGAAGTCGCACCCGCGCCTGAGATTTATGCTGCAGGTAAAAACAACTTCATCGACGAAATGCTGCAGATTATTCACGCAGAAAATAGCGTGACCCAGGATGGCTGGCCAAAGTTGGACTCTGAAGCCGTCGTGAAAAGCAACCCTGACGTCATTGTGACGACACACGGCTATTACACGAACGATCCCGTGAAGAACGTGACGAGCCGTGAAGGCTGGCAGGGAATCAAGGCTGTCAAGGAAAACAGGGTCATCGATGTCCATTCTGACAAGGTAACCCGCACAGGGCCAAGACTTGTCGAAGGACTTGAAGAGATGGCAAAGGCCGTTTACCCAGACGTCTTTAAATAGAGTTTTGCTGGATTGAATGAATAAAGATGGCCCGACTGGGATTGAACCAGCCCCAACACGGTTCAAGACTACTAAAACTGGGATTAAACAGGTGCAGGAATTTTCCGCATGGCAGAAGATCGGTATCTTCTGCCTTTTTGTAAAAGCTTTGGTGATTCGGATCCACTAGTATGGGGTCCATCACCGGGAAAGAAGGGTAAAAACATGCCTGAAATGAAAAAAGGAACTTTCACGCAGTCCGGAGGCCTGCCACATTTTGAAATTAATGAGTCCTTCCTGCAGGAGTCGGAGGAATTCATTGCCTTAACGTCACCAATCCCTTTAAAAACGCTATCCTCTGCGGTAGTCGGCTCGGGAACCGGCTTGTACAGTGCCTTCGTGAACAGGCATGTGAATAAGAATTACTGCTGCAGTGACCACCAGCGCGAACTGGCCGAGTATTTACGGAGTCGTGGCTTTGAACCGGAGGAAACGGTGGGCATGATGACGGCTGTCTTCCCTAAGGATGTAAGCTATCGATTCTATGAAGGAAATGGTTTTTCAGTATTGATCGTTGTGACCGCAGGCGTAGGCAACGCGGTCGATGCGTCAAATAGTGACTCGCATCCGCTCCATCTCACTCCGGGAACGATCAATACCTGGGTGTTCGTGAATGGCACCCTGGCTGATGAGGCTTTCGTCCAGAGCATTATGACGGCGACGGAAGCAAAGACAAAGGCTCTGGCTGAACTAAAAGTCATTGACCGGGTGACCGGGACTGTGGCGACCGGCACTTCCACCGACAGCATCTTGATTGCCGCTACACAGAGTGGCAAAGAACTTCCTTACGCCGGAACGATCACAGAGCTGGGCAGGGTGATTGGAAGAGGTGTGTTTACGTGCACACATGAATCCATCAGGAAAAGCATGAAGAGGCGAATGAAATGATCCTCAGTCATCTGGCAGCCCTCACGATTGCAGTCATCCTTGATTTTTTCATTGGCGATCCACCGGACTGGCCTCATCCTGTTAAATGGATGGGCTCATTGATCCATCGGCTCGAGGGGATGTGGAACAAAGGGAAGCATAAAAAAACGAAGGGCATTGCGATGCTTGCAGTTGTTTTGTTTACGGTTGGCGGACTGACTTTCCTGCTGGTATCCTTCTTCTTCCAAATCCATCCTGTTGCAGGAATCCTCGCGGAAGCCATCCTCACATCGACTGCGATTGCCCAAAAAAGCCTTAAGGATGCGGCCATCACTGTATATGTGCCACTGGAAAAAGGCGAGATGGAGAACGCAAGGCAAAACCTTTCCTATATCGTTGGCAGGGATACCGATCGGCTGGATGAACAGGGAATTGTCCGTGCGACAGTGGAAACTGTTGCCGAGAACACGAGTGACGGGATTACCGCGCCGCTTTTCTGGGCGCTTCTCGGTGGGGCACCGCTTGCCTTGATTTACCGGGCGATTAATACTTGTGATTCGATGGTAGGATACAAAAATGAAAGATACCTTGAATTTGGCTGGGCATCCGCCCGCCTTGATGATGCGGTGAATTGGATTCCGGGGAGGATGACCGCAGTCTGTATGCTGATTGGCAAACGGCCAGTATATTTTAGCCGAAACGATGCATGGACAATAGTCCTGCGGGACGCGAAGAAACACCTGAGCCCGAACAGCGGCTGGGGGGAAGCAGCGGCTGCGGCGATCTTGGGTGTGCAGCTCGGAGGCGTGAATTATTATAAAGGCATCGTTTCGATCAGGGCTGTGATGGGAGACGAAATCGTCCCATTGAATAAACAACATATTTTAAAAGTGAATGAGATTGTCGATGCCACAGTGCCAATCTTTTTAAGTCTGTTATGGCTGGGAGGGATGTTGTATGAAATGGCCGTCTCATGGCTCTAATCCTCAATACTTATATGCAGCAATGAAACTTGGGATGCCTGAGGAATACGTGGATTTCAGCGCGAATATCAATCCGCTCGGACCGCCGGCTCTTTTAAAGAAGAATTGGGTCGGGCTATTCGATCGCATCTCAGATTATCCTGATCCAAAGGGAGCTGGACTGAGGCAGAAGATTGCTGTGAAGGAAGGATTGGAGGAAAGCTGGATATTGATCGGGAATGGCGGTGCGGAGCTGATTTCGCTTGTCGGCAGGCTGCTTGCTGGGAAAAGGGCGGTAATCGTCCAGCCAGCCTTTTCGGAATATGAAGAAGCATGCAGTGTCAATGGCTGTGAGGTCCATTATCACCAGCTGGACCTTGGCAGCTGGGAGTTGGAGGAAAGTGTCCTATCGAGCAAACTCCAAAACTCAGATGCTCTCTTCCTATGCAACCCGAATAACCCGACAGGCGTTTATTTTCCGCGGCGAGTAATCCTGCATCTAGTGGAGGAATGCAGGAAGCATGATTGCCTGCTGATCGTGGATGAAGCATTCTACGACTTCGTTCCCGGCTACGAACCAATTGTCCCATACATAAAAGAATATGAGAACCTGCTGGTGATCCGGTCGATGACCAAGATGTTCGCTATCCCTGGATTAAGGCTTGGCTACCTGCTGGCCGCTCCGGAGGTCATAAGGGAACTAGCCCGCTGGCAGCCGCAGTGGGGCATGAATTCAATAGCATTGAAGGCAGGTGAATGGTGCCTTGATAGTGAACAATATATAGCAAGGACCATTCAATTGATTGAATCAGAAAAACAGAGGCTTTTTGACTTTTACAGGAAAAGAGGGCTTAAGGTCTCGCCATCCAAGGCGAACTTTTATTTATTGAAGGATCCAGCACTGGGAGACCAGCTGCCTTTCTTTCAGTTCCTGCTGCAGCAAGGGATCATTCCACGGCATACTATGAACTTTCCGGGACTTGATGGTGCCTGGCTGAGGTTTGCAGTCAAAAGTCCTGAAGATAACAAAAGACTGATGGAGGAGGTGGAAGGATGGCTGGGCAGTCGGCTTTGATTTTCATCAGCGGAGGTGTCCGCAGCGGCAAGAGCAGCTTCGCCGAAAAGCTTGCCATCGATATTGCGGAGCGGTGCTGCGTGCAGCTCCATTATGTTGCAACAGGCCAGTCGAGTGACCGTGAGATGGAGGAACGGATCATCCGTCATAAACAGGACCGCAGGGACAGCGGGCGAAACTGGACGACATGGGAACAGCCAAGGAACCTGGCTGAGCTCTCCAGCTCCTTTTCATGTGGCGATGTGGTCCTTCTTGATTGCCTGACAACTTTGTTGAATAATGAATTTTTCCATGGCGGTGATCGGTGGAGACACGAGGATTTCCAGTTGCAGGTCCATAATGGAATTGCCGGCGCAATCGAAGGAATAGCCGGCAGAACTCATACGCTTATTGTTGTCAGCAACGAGGTACTCAATGGGACGGTGGCGGATCATGAAATGGTGTTCACGTACATGAGGCTGCTTGGCCAGATCCATCAAACGATCGTCCGAAAATCGAAATTCGCCTATATCGTTGAATCTGGGATTCCGATTTTAAAGAAAGGAAGGGAAACCCCGTGAAAGGAATCATGGTACTTGGTACGGCTTCGGATTCAGGCAAGAGCCTGATTGCTACCGCGATTTGCCGTGCCTTCGCCAACGAAGGCATCAAGGCAGCCCCTTTCAAGTCACAGAATATGTCCAATAACTCCTATGTGACCATGGACGGAAAGGAAATCGGGAGAGCCCAGGGTATCCAGGCAGAGGCCGCGGGAATCGAAGCAACCGTCTGGATGAACCCGATCCTATTGAAACCGAAATCCGATCAGCAATCAGAAGTGGTCCTGCTTGGAAAAGCGCAAGAGATTTTGTCTGGCAGGGGATATCGGGATTCTTTTTACGAGAAGGGAATCGAAACGATCCGGTTGGCTCTTGGCCGGCTCGCCGAAGAGTTCGAAGTGGTTGTCATGGAGGGAGCGGGCAGCCCGGTCGAGATTAATCTGAAGGAACGCGAACTTGTGAACATGAAAGTCGCTGAACTCGCGGATATTCCGGCAGTCCTCGTCGCTGACATCGACAGGGGCGGCGTTTTCGCCAGCATTGTCGGAACATTGGAGCTGCTGCCACCGGAAGAGAGGGAGAGAGTGCAGGGAGTGATCATCAATAAGTTCAGGGGCGATCTTTCTTTATTCGAGGAGGGAGTCGAATGGCTTGAAGACAGGACGGGAATCCCGGTTCTGGGAGTGCTTCCTTTCCTGGAAAATCACATGATTGACGGCGAAGACTCCCTGTCTCTTCCGCCATCCGCCTATAAGGACGGACTCGAGATCGTTGTGCTCAAGCCTCCTTATATCTCCAATTACAGTGACATCGAGCCTTTTTATTTCGAGCCGGATGTTTCCATCCGCTGGGCAGCCCGGCTATCTGAAATCGGAAGCCCGGATGCGGTGATCATTCCAGGGACGAAAAGCACAATCCGGGATTTACAGTATTTCAAACGGGAAGGACTCGATAATTGGATGCGGTCCTTTGCCAGGAGGGGCGGCTATATTGCCGGGATATGCGGCGGCTATCAAATGCTTGGCGAGCAGCTGGCCGATCCACTCGGGAGCGATACGGGGTCCGTTCATTGCCGGGAAGATGGTATTGGGATCATCCCTGCGGAGACAACCTTTTCAGCAGACAAAAAGACGGTCAGAACTGTGGCAAAGCTGGTTCCTTCCATTGGCAGGGACATAATCGTGCAAGGCTATGAAATCCATTTGGGAAGGACCGCCGCTACCCACCCTCATGGCGGGCAAAGCCTCCTCCTTTTAGAGGATGGAACTGAGGAAGGGTATTATGGAAAAGACGGACGTGTAATCGGCACTTATCTTCATCATCTTTTTCATAATGATGAATGGAGGAACTGCTGGCTGAACTGGATTCGTGAGGAAAAAGGGCTCCCTTTGCAGGACACGATCCACATCAGGAGCTTGAAGGAGCTAAAGTACGACGAGCTTGCGGAACATTTACAAAACCATCTCGATTGGGAAAGGCTGAAAGAGATTGTCTTCAGCTGGAGGAAGCACCATGAAATGGCTTAATGGATTCCTGATCAATCTGCAGTTTTTCTCATCCATCCCGGTGAACGTTGCTTTGCCGATGGACAAGGAACATCTGGATAAAAGCATCAGGACCTTCCCGCTGCTCGGCCTGCTGCAGGGCGGTATTTATGCTTTCCTGCTTTATGCCGTCCTGGAGTGGACTCCATTCACTTCGCTTGCAGCCGCATTTGCAGTTTGGCTTGCTGCCATCATCCTGACAGGGGGGATCCATCTTGATGGATGGATGGATGCCAGCGATGCGTTTTTTTCCTACCGCAGCCATGAAAAAAGGCTTGAAATCATGAAGGATCCAAGGGTCGGCGCTTTTGGGGTCTTATCCGTCCTTGTTCTGCTGAGCATGAAGTTCTTTTTCATTTATGAGATCGTCCTTAAGATCCAAACAGAAAGCTACCTGCTTGTCGCCATGATCCCTGTTTTCGGTAAGCTTGCGATGGGTTTTCTACTTGTCACCGTAAAACCTGCTAGAAACGAGGGCCTCGGGGTCCTTTTCAGGAATGCCGCTTCAGGAAGGACGCTGCTCATATATCCTGCGTATTTGCTTGTCTATCTTGCGTTCGCGGCGGCTGGCGGCCAGCTGGTGCCTGCGGGATCTTTTATCCTTGCGATAGTCCTTATTGTGCTGTTCTTACGGAAAAAGATCGTTAGTTGGTTTGGCGGCATGACAGGGGACCTTCTTGGCGCCAGTACAGAAGGAGCGGAGGTGTTGCTTTGGATGACATTGTGGCTATTGCACTATTCCGTCATGGGATGACCGTGCAAAATAAGCGAAAAGCATATCTTGGCTGGACGGATTCCCCTCTTTGTCCGGAAGGGAATCTTTGGGAGTGCCCAGAGTACTATGAACATGTTTTTTCCAGTGATCTGGGCAGGTGCCTGGAAACAGCAAAGATCCTTTTTCCCGGTTGTACTCTTGAGGCTCTGACGGAACTGAGGGAAATGAATTTTGGCGACTGGGAGGGAAAGACCTATGAGGAATTGAAGGATGATCGGGCCTATCAAAAATGGCTGCATGCTCCATTCCAGACCAGACTCCCGTGTGGTGAGTCGTTCACCGAGTTTTCTGACAGGGTGGATCAAGGCTTTTCAAAAGTAGCTGCCATTTGTCTCTCCGCTGGCTTGGAACGGTCTGCTGTCGTCACACATGGCGGAGTGATCCGCCATTTGCTGGTCCGGTATGCTCCAGAAGAAAAAGTTTTTTGGGAATGGAGCATCCCTCATGGGCATGGATATGAATTAATCTGGAAGAGAGATGGCCTAAGGAGGGGAGAGCGTTGCATTTCGTTACGGGAGGTGCCTTTAACGGCAAAGCCAAATGGGTCAGGGAAGTCTATCAGCTAGAGAGGGAAAAACATAGATGGATTTCGGCTTATAAGGGAGATTCCATCCAGGAACCAGGACCGGAACCCATCGTTGTTTATGAAGGAGTTGAAGCCTGGCTGGAGCAGCAGGCGACCCAGGCCGGCCTGCAGCATATCAGGGAGGAGTGGCAAGCCAGGCTGGAAGCATTGTCCCAATGGGAAAGGGGGCTAAGCGGGCGGAGGGTTGTCTTGATCGGGACGGATATGTCAAAGGGGATTGTCCCAGTGTCCGCTGGTGATCGTAAATGGCGCGATCTCGCGGGATGGATTTATCAGGATATGGTGGCAGCTTCAGAACAGGCGGATATCATCTGGTATGGAATCCGTCAAAAATTAAAATAAAGAGGTGCTTGAAATGAGGTTGTATACGAGGACAGGAGACAAAGGAAAAACGAGTATCATTGGCGGAAGGGTTGATAAGGATGATGTCCGTGTCGATGCTTACGGGACTGTGGACGAGGTGAACTGTTTTGTCGGCCAGGCCATCACACAGCTGGACCCTTCGCTTTTTGAGGATGTACTGGAGGACCTGGAAAAAATCCAGCATGAATTGTTCGACTGTGGCGGGGATTTAGCGAATGTCTCGAAAAAGCGGGAAAAGAAGCTTGAAAAGCAGTCGGTGGAATACCTGGAAAGGAAAATTGACGAGTTGATCGCGGAGGCTCCGGAGCTTGAACGGTTCATCCTGCCAGGCGGCTCCCCTGCGTCCGCGTCCATTCACCTTGCCCGCACTGTCACAAGGAGAGCCGAACGATTAGTCGTTTCTTTAAAGAAAGCGGATCCGGATGCATCTGAAACTGCGCTTCAATACCTGAACCGCCTATCGGATTATTTCTTCGCTCTTGCGAGGGTCATCAACTTCCGCCTGAATGTCAATGATGTCGAATACGTTCGAAGCGCAAAGGTTTTCAGGGAAGGAAAGCGCAAGGAGGAAAAAGCCGGTGAGCAATAAGAAAATCGCCTGGATTGCGATGCTGACCGCTCTCTCAGCTGTCGGAGCCGCAATCAAGGTTCCTGCCATCATTGGAAGCGTGGCTCTCGATTCATTCCCGGCATTGCTTGCCGCTGCACTCCTTGGCGGACCGGCTGGAGCAGCAGCTGGGGGGCTAGGCCACCTGCTGTCTGCTTTGTTTGGCGGGATGCCTCTTGGCCCGCTCCATTTCCTGGTCGCAATGGAAATGGCACTGCTGGCATTCCTGTATTCCCATTTGTATCGTAAAGGGAGACGTTGGCTGGCTAGCCTTTTGTTCATTGCTGGAAACAGCATTGCCGCTCCCGTTCCATTTATGTTCATCCTGGGGGAAGCTTTTTATCTGGCAATTGTTCCTTCGCTTTTGCTTGGATCAACCTTGAATGCTGTACTGGCGTTTGTGGTCATTCCAAAGATTGCAAGGATCGTGGAAAACACACTTCTGAAAAAAAGGGATATATTGGTAAAATTTAAATAAAAGTGAGGATCAAATGAGAGATATAATAGAAATCCAGATGAATGAAGATGAATCGATTGTAGTTGCTTGCGACAACAGCGGTGCCATCGGGAAGAAGGAGAGGGATGCGGTCCGTGTCCCTTACGAAACGGTTGCCTATTATTCTTTCAGGGTGGCGGCAATGGAATGCCTGTCCGCGGGAGCTGAACCATTTGCCGTCACTGTACAGAATTTTAACGGCGAAGATGCCTGGAAGCTTCTTCTGAAAGGGATACATACTGGGATGGATGAACTGGGAAGAAAGGATTTGAAGATAACCGGGAGCACGGAAAGCAATTTTCCCCTTGACCAGTCTGCGCTGGGAATCACTGTGTTGGGCAAAAGGAAAAACAGCTTGGGAAAACGCAGGATCACTATGCATGAGCAAACAGATATTGCCGTAATTGGCTCTCCGCTTGTTGGACAGGAGCTCATCGAAAGGGAAGGGGACATTGCCCCGTTATCACTTTTTGACCAGATTTGCCGCCTTGAAGATGTGGTCATTATTCCTGTTGGTTCCAAGGGGATTCTCTCGGAGTTGAACAATTTGTTCTCGGAAAAAAACTTCGTCATACTGAATCCGGTGATCGACCTTCGTAAATCTTCCGGCCCCTCGACATGCTTCATTGCCTTGTATCCCCGCAGAATGAGACCCACGATGGAATCTATAGCCGGAAGTTTTTTTCATGAAATAGGATGTTTGGAGTGAGGGTATGCTTCATTTATATGTGGTAAGACACGGTCAAACAGAATGGAATGTCGAAAAAAGAAGCCAGGGACGCCTTGATTCCAGCCTCACGGAAAAAGGAATCAACGATGCGGTTTTGCTGGGAGAGTGGCTGGATGATACCGAGTTCAGCCAGATTATTTCCTCTCCAAGCCTGAGGACAATGGAAACGGCGAAACTGATCAAAGGAGGGCGGCAGATTCCTTTGTCGACAGACGAGCGGCTGATGGAAATCCACCTTGGACCATGGCAGGGGATGACGGAAAGCGAAATCAAAGAAAAATTTCCAGAAGAGTTCGATTTATATTGGAATCAGCCCGATGCTTATGTAACTAAGCTCGGGGAAACGTTCGCGGATGTTAAAAACAGGCTGGCATTATTCCTTGATGATCTTGAAAAAAACATCCCGGATGGGAACGTGCTAATCGTCACCCATGGAGTTGTGATTAAAACCCTGTATCTTCTTTGCAGGGGGGCATCGATCCGGGAAATTTGGAATCCGCCGTATATCGATGGCACAAGCCTGACCATCGTGGAAATCTCGGAGGACCAAAGAAAACTTGTTGCAGAAGCATCACTTGAGCACCGAAAATGATGGACGAAGAGCAAATCTATATTGATTTGCTCTTTTTATTGACTTCTTGATTTTGTTGAACATGAAATAAATTATTTCTCGGGAAAGCGCAGGATTTGACTTTCTTTTTAATTAATCGCATAATTTATCGGAATTTGTAAAGTTGCAAGAATCCAAACAATATACTACATGAATCAGCATCAGGTGCCTCTTTTTTGAAGTATTTGATGGTATCGTGCAGATAGTTGTTACTGCCCTTTTATAAAGGTGGTAGGGAAAGTGGATATAGAAGTTGGATAGTTGCCAAAAAGATACTATGACTCAAATCCTGATGCTGGAGGTTTTGCCCCATTTGCATTCAATGGTGCCGCTCCATATGTTTTTACATTGGACGGATTTTATCTTCCAGGATGCGATGAAGATTTCCTGCCGATATGGATGGGCTTTCTCGACATATGAAAGAATAAGCAGCACTTTACCAGGTTTTACAGTCCCGAAGCAATGTGAATACGAATGAAAAGGAGAATCTTACTGCCAAGGTCTCATCATGTATTATTTGAAAAAAATTGTCACGAGTAAAAACCGCTTTATAGGGGAAAAGTTCATTGTGAAAAACAGAAGGAGGTTTTTTAGATGGCAAAAGTATTGGCTGTTCTATCAAGCGGCTATAAAGACGATCACTATGAAACCGGCTGGTGGGCTGAGGAGTTATTCGCCCCGATGCTTGCGCTGGAGGAGGCAGGGCATCAGGTCGACCTTGCTTCACCGCTTGGAGGCAAGCCGGTCCTGGATAAAGTGAGCATCAGTGAGCAATACGATCCATCTGGCGAGTACAAAAAAATATATGATTCTGGAAAAGCAGATCATACAATGAAGCTTTCCAATATCGATCCGGCACACTATGATGTTGTTCTCGTTGTTGGCGGCCACGGGGCTATGTACGATCTTGCTGAAGACGAGGACCTTCATCGCATCCTCAACTTTCTGTATGACAACGGTGGAATCGTGGCAGCGGAATGCCATGGGCCTGCTCCGCTGGCATTCCTGAAGCGGGATAATGGCGAGTACCTGATCGCAGGCAAAAAGGTAACTGGCTTTCCTGATGCCATGGAACCAGAAGGATTGTTGGAGAACCTTCCTTTCAGCCTTGAACAGGAATTGAGTAGGATTGCAAAATACGACCGAGGAGATCTTGAAAAAACCGGGCATGTTGTCTGGGGAGACGAGCAACTCGTCACAGCACGCGATCCGTTTTCTTCAGAGCTGATGGGCGTGGAACTAGTGAAAGCATTGGAAAACAGGAAGTAACTGTTAAAGAAAAAGCACCAGCCGGTGCTTTTTCTTTTTATGTTGGCAGGAAAACCGGCAGCTTAATAATCAGCATACGAACGGCCACGGTTCCATTTCTCCCATTTCCGTAAAACCCTCCATGTGACCATGGTAAAAATCACTAACAGGCTTTCCAAAGAAAAGATGTACCAAGGATAGGGGCCAAGTAAATCCAGTAAACTTGGACTTTGCGGTTTATGCCGCAAAAACCAATAGTTTCCATCTGCGGCTTTATTAATGAACAAGATAACAGGAAGAAGCAGATTTATGAAGACAAGCAGTTTCAATACAGATTGGAATGTAGGGTAGAAGCCTTTTGCCCATGTGAAATACAAGCTCACCCACACGACCATCATATGCGCATAGAAAAAGTGAAAAAACCGGAAGTGGGGAAAGTCATATGTGAGCGCCGGAGTCAGGATTGCTTGTGTAGCGCCTAGAATGGCTATGAAAAATAATAATTCAAAAATCGGCTTTTTTCTAGTCAATAGCAAGATGATTGATAGAATGAGGGCAAGGTTGCACAGTTCAAGCGGCAAGGAGCGACCCAGTTTCCACACCCCATTCATATACATCCATGTCTGGTTCATCACTTCAAACAAAATAAGTGAGAAGCAAACTGCCACTTCTGTTTTTCTCCATTTGTTCCCCTTCAATTTTTTCCGATAGAGAAAGAGGACTGCTGAAACGAAGATGAAGATGGCTAATACGATCAAATGGCTTGCTGAAAACATCTCAAAAACAAAAGACTGGTTGCTGCGGCCGAACCACTCCAATAATGAACACCCCTTGTTTGATGATCGAACAAACATAAGGTGCGCATTTTGAATGGTTTTTATTCGAGGGAGCCCCATTGTTAATCACGATCTGCTTTTCCCTGAAGCTATGTTAAAGAAGAATATCGATTTTGATTCTTTGTGAGTGTGAAAAGGAGGGCACGAAGACTCTAGCGGGAGCAAAGGGTATTCCCGGCATGCCGGGAGAGGAATATCAAATTTAACACATCCTTTCCTAAAGGTTTTTTTACAAGCAATCTTCGCAAAATATGCCGTCAGTTCTATAATTGACTCAAAAATGAAAGAGCAAGTTATTTGAGTTGGGGTGGTTTTCTTAACCAGAGAGGACTGGCCATTTAGTTCATTACAAGAACTCAATGTAACCTTCTTCAACAGTCAAAGCTTTTCTTAAACAAGGGAACTCCAAATCTAACAGAGTTCCCTGCTTTATTGTTAAAACAACATTATTCTTTCATATTGAAAAATCCCAATCCTATCATTCGTTGCTGCTATTATTTTCGTTATGGAGGTGGATTGATTCTTCTTTGTAGAGGGCGGGATTGGCATCCGTATTCAAGCTTTGCGTAGATGCCCACAGATTCGCAAGGAATCTGGGCATCATCTGCTGGGAAGGCAAACTGCCGTACCTTGAAAAATAGAGGAAAAGCTTCAGGTAATTCCTTGCGTTGCCGGGCAGGTGAATTTCCCTCGCATAGTATTCGTTTTCTGTTAGCGTCGCGAATGAGCGGGTTTCAAAGCCGGATATGAACCTTGTTTTCTCTCCGTTAAAGTCATTTTCGATAAAATGGATTTTCTTGATGATTGTCGGGTCGTCGTTGCCATCATAGTTGGCTATCCTTGCCTGTTCGTATGCCGGGATCAGATCCAGCTTTTCGGCAAGTGCCAGTACATGTCCATATGCTTTATCATGTCCCTCATAGTTCGGGGTGAGATCCAATTCGTTAAGCAAATCTACTAAGGGAAGCTGCTCTTCTTTTAAATATCGCGGCCGGAGTATTTGTCGCGAAAGCTTTAATTCATCAAGCGAATCACAAACAAATGATGTGATGAAATGCCATTGTCCCTGATCATCGAGAGTGACGGTATAGGTCCTGCCATCTTTCTTTATCTGATAGTCCTTAAATCGATCGTCTCTGTCGAAAGTGAAATCCTGTCCCTTTCCATTTACTGGGCTGAAACCATAAGGCGCCTCAATTGGTACTGCTACTTCAGAATAATAGCTATTCAGCATTTTATCACCTCTTGTGTTTGTCGATTTTATATTACCCAATTGACGGCAGGTTGAAAAACCATCCAGCTGAATAAATGGGGATTGAGAAGGGGATGTCATGTATCTTGCTAGGTTCAGCGATAGAGAGGCAGGTGGATGGACATGAAATTTCAAGGGATTCAAGAAGGCGCATGGATCACCTACTGATTGGATACTGCTTCGAATTAAAGTTGGATTTCAACGGAATTATCATTGGATTTTTCTGATAGAAAGCACTATGATTTACTGATATGATAGGATAGTAGTCAACGAGAATCGCAGAAAAGGAGGGTGACGGAGTCATGCTGCGTTTAAAGGGAATCCTGATGATTGTCATTGGTTCGATGCTATGGGGGATGACTGGCTCAATCGTTGAATGGATATTGGGGAATACTGAATTCTCGGTACCTTTTATCCTGGTGATTCGTTTGGTGATTGCCGGAATTGGCCTATTAGTCTATCTGGCATATAAAAAAGAAGATATTTTTGCGCTGTGGAAGACGGCGTATTGGCGCAATCAGCTGATAGTGTTCAGCATTTTCGGCATGGTCGGCCTGCAATACACTTTCTTTTATGCGATTGAAACGAGCAATGCAGTTGTAGCAACCTTGCTGCAATTTTCAGCTCCGATCTTTGTTGCCCTTTATGTTTCGCTGGTAAATAAAAAAATGCCGCCTCGTTATCAGGTCATCGGCATCGCTGGTACACTGGCTGGTCTTTTCTTATTGCTGACGAACGGTTCTTTGGGAACTTTGCTGGTGAGTCCGCAAGCGCTGATGTGGGGAGTGGCAGTGGGTCTAACCTTTGCTTTCTATACTTTATATCCTGCGAGACTGATGAAGGAGTGGAGCATTCTCATCATCGTCGGCTGGAGCATGATCATAGGCGGTGTCATGCTTGGGATTATGAATCAGGTCTGGAAGTCGGCAGAATGGCAGATGCTTGGCGATCCAAAACTGAGCTTTATCCTCTTGGTGATGATTTTGTTCAGCACGATTGCTTTCGTCCTGTTCCTTAGCAGCATGAAATACATCACTGCTGTTGAGACAAGTATCCTTTCAAGCATGGAGCCATTAACTGTGATGGTTATATCCGTCATCTGGTTCGAAAGGATGCTGGAAATCTACCAACTGCTCGGTGTGGTGCTCATGCTGATTTTCGTGACATGGCTGTCTGTCGGAGGCAATAAAGTAGAAGCAAAAAGGACTGAGTACGCAAACTCGAGGTAATCCATTATATAGAGGGAATAGCTTAAGGAGAAGTGATCACATCATTTCTTCTTTATTTTTTTGTGAAATTCGACAATAGTGTGAAATCACTTAAGTTCTGCACATTATAAGTCGACAAAAACATAGGGAAAAAGTACTATTTTGATAGAGGGCAGTTTGTTAACTATAGAAGAAGTGGGGAGTAGCATTGAAATTTTTTGTATTCAGTAAAAAAGGGACATCGACAGCAGATGAAGCGGGCGTTGGCCTTGAAGACAGAATAACAGTAACAGAACCCGACACCCTAAAGCAATTGAAGATGATCGACCTTCAGGAAAGAGATTTAAGGACAATCGCAAAGTTCCAGCCTGTCGTCAAAGAGAGCATCACTGACGTTGTCACAGCTTTTTATGACACCATTTTGCAAGTGGAGGAGCTTGGAAAGATCATCAAGTCGCACAGCACGGTCGATCGATTAAGGAGCACCCTGGAGAAGCATCTGATAGAATTGTTCGCAGGCAAGATTGATGACGACTTCCTCACAATCCGTAAGCAGGTGGCAAAGAGACATTTCATGATCGGGCTGCAGCCGCGCTGGTATTTGTCCGCATTCCAGAACCTCCAGAACAGTTTGTTTTCTCTTGTATTCAAGAATATTGAGGAGCCGGATGAACAGCAGCAGCTCCTGCGTTCAATTACAAGGGTGCTTAGCTTTGAGACCCAGCTAGTCCTTGAGGCATATGAAAACGAGAACATCCGGGAACGCGAGGCACAATATGGACGAGTCAAACAAGAAGTAAAAGATAAAATTTTGCTCATCAGTGAAGAGCTGCTTGCCCTGAGTGAGCAGACAAACGCTTCCGTCAACGTCCTTGTACGGGACAGCCATGATGTCAATAAGACAGTATCCGTTAACAATGGGAAAACAATCGAAACAAAAGAACTGGCTGACCAGGGTGAGAAAAGGATGTTTACTTTGTCGGGGCATATCGGCGAAATCGATCATTTGACCAAGCAAGCAGAGGAAAGCATCAATATGCTCAACCAATCCCTGAAGCAGATCACCGAGTTTGTAAAACTTGTCCATAAAATTGCAGACCAGACGAACCTATTATCATTGAACTCTGCGATTGAGGCGGCCCGAGCCGGTGAACATGGCAAAGGATTTGCTGTTGTTGCAAACGAGGTAAGGAAACTGGCAGACCAGACCAAAACGTCCATCAGCGAAATTGACGCCATTGTGACCACATCAAATCAATACATGGACGTTGTCGTGAAATCGCTCAGGAATGTCCAGGACGCCGTCCAGATGGGGAAGGAGGAATCCACTTCAACAAAGGGAGCCTTCCTTGAAATCGTTGCCTCAATGGATGAGAACCTCACCGGTACAGCAGAGGTCGACCAGAAGATGAAACATCTGGTAGCCGTTATTGAAGAAATAGGACAAGCGACTGAACGTGTTACTTTATCTGCCGAACAATTGAACGAGGCTTCAACCACTTTTTGAATGATTGCAATGGCATCAGTACCTGCTGATGCCTCAGACTGTAGACAGCCACGATGGAACTCGGGTTGTTTACAGTTTTTTATATTGGCTGGAGGTGTAACGGAGCCGTTGATTTCCATTTCAGGTGCTTTGCTTTCCGCTGGGCGTGAGTTAAGCTTCCACTGCGAAATCCGCCTGTAAGACCCTCAACTTTTCCGCTGATCCGGATATATACTTAGTGAGCTACTGTGCATTCACCCACTCACGAAGAAAATGCTTTCCCATTTTCGAAGAACCTCGCTCCTTCGTTCCAATCAATTATTCGAATTATTTGCTTCTCTTAAAATGATGAAGAGAACTACAATCTTTAAAAAACAGCCATAAATTAAGAATCCTTGTCAACGAAGGATTCATTAGAATTTTCCTCAAACCGTTCCATTCCGACAGTATCTTTAAGATCGAAGGTCCTTATTATCCTGTTGATAAGAGTGTGTTTTGAAGGGGAATTCTCTGCAATCTTGAGAGGTTATCCACCCATGTTTTTATCATGGCTTTTATTCATTTTAATCTCTGGGGGTGTGATGGGAGATTTGGCACAAGACATCACTTCTGATTATATAGTTTCAATATGTTCTCGGCTTCCCGGCAAATATATTTTTTCATCTCAGCCGGTTCGATTACTTTGGCGTGGGTTCCTAACTGGAGAAAGAATTTTCCGGTAAATTCAATATCTGCGTAATCAATGGTCGTATCGATAAACCCTCCGTTCCCTTCCTGATTTTCCCGGATTTCCGTTTCCATAAAGGGATTGTTCCTACTTTGGCGGACCCCTTCGTCTGTAAGTTCTACATAGAGATGGACAGGGTTGGTCAATTCGTAAGAGTGAAGCCAGTCATATAAGTTGAATTTTAAATCGTGAAGTTCCACAGTATCCTCTATGTCAAGTATGCGGTCTGCACGAAATTGACGAATTTCTCTTTTTTTATAATCATATGCCGGCACATACCAGAAGCCATCATAGGAATATAGTCCAAGAGGTGCGATTTTCCTGGAAGTCGTTCCCTTTGTCATTGAGTAGACGATCTCTATGATCGACTTCTGGATAGTATGTTCAATCAGATCTTTCAACAACGGAGTTTCCGCATCCCGTTTACGGTTCCAAAAAATCAACCTGGAATCGACTTGTCTTATTTGTTCTTTCCTGTCAGCGGGAAGGCCGGAAAAAAGCTTTCTTGAAGCGGATTCTATATCGACTTCAAATGGAAGTGATTGATAGAATTTAAGTGATTGAAATGCAAAAAATATGGATAGGACTTCATTTTCATTCAAAAATACGGGTGGGAGCGTTCTCTCAGGCAGCACACGATAGCCGCCATACCTGCCTGGCTCTGTATATAGCGGCACTCCCATCTCTTCAAGTTCCAATAAATATCGATGGGCTGTCCTGATCGAAATGCCAAATTCTTGTGCAACATCCTTTGCTGTAAATCGTCGTTTTTCATTTACATAAAAGAGTAAATTAAATAGGATCCTCGTCTTTTTCATTTCATATCCCTTCCCATAAACCTTGACAAATTCTGTCATGATTTCACTATATACTTAAGTTAAGGCGGATACAAGGAGGAAAAGATATGCCACAAGATCAAGAGGAAATCAAAATCATCGGAGCAAGAGAGAAAAATTTAAAAAATGTAAACATTAAAATACCCAAGAACAAAATCACTGCAGTTGTTGGTGTATCTGGCTCTGGTAAATCAGCACTGGCAATTGACACTGTAGCAGCAGAATCACAAAGACAGTTGAATGAAACGTACTCGAGTTTCATCCGGAATCGCCTCCCTCACTATGGCCAGCCTGATGTTGACTCGATTGAAAATTTGTCTGTCTCCATCGTTATCAACCAAAAAAGGCTAGGGGAACATATTCGATCAACTGTTGGCACTGTTACAGACTTGTATGCCTTGCTGAGGCTGTTATTTTCGAGAGCAGGTATCCCGTTTGTCGGGTATTCTGATGTTTTCTCTTTCAACAATCCAAAAGGGATGTGTGAAAGGTGCCAGGGGTTAGGTAAGGTACAAAACTTCAGGATCGATCAATTATTGGATATGGAAAAGTCTTTAAATGAGGGAGCTATACTGTTTCCTACTTTTTATCCTGGAGGTGTTCGCTGGAAACGTTATGTCCATACTGGACTTTTTGATAATGATAAGAAATTGAAGCATTACACACAGGATGAACTGGATACTTTGCTTTATGAATCTGGATTCAAACCATCAAATCCGACAAAAGATTGGCCGCCTACGTCTCTTTATGAAGGAGTGATACCACGAATTAAGAGAACGTTCTCTTCAAAGGTTTCACGTGATTCCAAACGATACCAAAATGATCTCGGACGGGTTATTTTTGAGGATGAATGTCCAGCCTGTTCAGGCAGTCGCCTGAATCCGAAAACGTTGAGCTGCAGGATAAATGGCAAGAACATTTCGGAATGCGCGAAAATGCCTATAACGGACTTAATCGATTTCATAAAAAACGTAAATCAATCAGAGGTACAGACGGTTAAAAACTCCATTTCACTTCAATTATCGTACATGGTCAGCATTGGATTAGGGTATCTGACACTGGACCGTGCAACTTCCAGTCTCTCCGGTGGTGAGTCACAGCGGATTAAAATGGTACGCCAGTTGGGAAGCAGCCTTACAGGATTAATCTACATATTCGATGAACCAAGCATTGGCCTTCATCCGCATGACATTAACAGGATAAATAAAATCATCGAAACCCTTAAAGAAAAAGGAAACACAATCCTCATTGTCGAACATGACCCAGATATTATTAAAAATGCTGACTGGGTGATTGAAATTGGACCTGAGTCTGGACAGAATGGCGGACAAGTCATGTTTAAAGGCAATTTAGAACAATTACTTTGTTCCAATACCCTGACAGCGAGATATTTACAGCGCAGACATACTTTAAAAGACCATATTAGGAGCCCAAGAGACTGGCTTACCATAAAAAACGCTTCGCTGCACAATCTTGTTGATATCAGCGTCAAGATACCCCATAATGTGATGACTGTTGTTACAGGTGTCGCGGGATCAGGGAAAAGTACACTTATCAATCGCATTTTGCCTAAACATTACCCTGATTGCGTTGTAATTGACCAAAAGGCCATAACTGCATCTAAACGTTCGAACATCGCAACCTTTTCCGGTATTTTTGATGAGATACGCAAAATTTTCTCGAAGGAAAATAATTGCGAGGAATCACTTTTCAGTTTTAATTCAAAGGGAGCTTGCCCGAATTGCAAGGGGTTGGGTGCAGTAGAGCTGGATCTCGCTTTCATGGACCCAATAACGAGTGTATGTGAAGTTTGTAACGGAAAACGCTTTACACAAAAAGTTCTGGGTTACTTTTATCAAGGGGAAAATATTAGTGATATTTTATCATCAAGCGTTGATGAGGCACTCGATTTTTTTTCTGGCCAGCCGATCGTTTCTGTTTTGAAAAAATTACAGGATGTTGGATTGGGATATCTTTCGCTGGGCCAGCCTTTATCCACTCTATCAGGCGGTGAACTCCAAAGGCTCAAATTAGCGGTTGAATTGGATGCCCCCAGCAAAGTATACATTTTGGATGAACCAACCACAGGGTTGCATTTATCAGATGTTGACAGGCTGCTGGATGTGTTCGACAAGCTATTGGCGAATGGAAGCACATTGATTGTCATAGAACATAATTTGGATGTCATGTGTCAAGCCGATTGGATCATAGATATGGGACCCGGTGCCGGAAAAGATGGGGGCAAGATTATATTTGAGGGAGTCCCGAGGAATCTTTTGAGTTGTGAGGACTCCATCACCGGAAAATACTTGAAAGCTTATCTGGACACGTACGGTTGAAACTCGATGAAAACAAGTTGGCAAAGAGAGGATGACTTCCTCTCTCATATTGATCTTCGGGCAGCTGGATATTAAGGCACCAGGTGAGGGTGTCAGGAGCAGCCATAAATCTTAGGTGCGTCCTTTCCCCGCAGCTGGAACCAGCTTTCAGCGAGATGAAAACCTGGTGGAAGAGACTGGCTGTGCTTCTCGACGCAAAGAATATTCAATCGATCACGATCAGATGTTCTATAGTCCGCTATTACTCGGTCCGCCTGGCTTATGATGGTATAATTTAAAAAACTATGTTAAAGAAGCATGAATCCGGAAAAGCATGCTTCCTGGGAAATTTGTGATGAATCCATATCCCCCGGATTGATCAGCGTGATGGAAGGGGAATCTTTGTATGAATAATCCAATCTGATATCTTCCTATTCAATCAATCATCAATTGAATTGATAGGGGGATAATATAAAATTGAATAGGAATTTTGCTTTATTGGTGGTAGGGCAGTCTCTCGCTAACATCGGCGATGTGCTTTATATTGTCAGTGTGATTAAGACGATCTTTGAGCTGACAGGATCTGCAGCTTCATCCTCAATGGTACCGTTCACCATAACTACTGCTATGTTTATTTCCAGTTTGCTGACACCGCTTTTAATGGAAAAACTAAGCTTGAAATGGATGATGGCAGGGTCTCAGATTGGTAAAACTCTATTGCTAATCATAATGGGGTTGATGTTCACCCATCTAACGGAAACAAATTATTACTTGATTTTTTTCTTCATAGGATTGATCGCTCTTCTCGATGGGTGTGCAAATCCGGTCATGAAGGCTTTGGTTCCTTTTTATGTAGAACCAGAACATTTATTGAAAGCGAATGCTGTTACTGAAACCGTTCTGCAAATGATCCAGGCATTGATGTGGTTTGTAGGGAGTTTGCTCTTAATCGTGTTACATCCTCAGCAAATCATATGGCTAGCGTGCAGCTTGTTCGTACTATCCAGTTTCCTGGTATGTTTGCTTGAAAATGTCAGGTGTCGTTCTCATGCGCCAAAAGGAAAGTGGGCACAGATCATGGAGGGCTGGCAAGTATTATTCAGAACACCGGTGTTAAAAAGGATTGCCTGGATTGACTTTTTCGAAACCATTGCTACGACGGTGTGGATTTCCGCCATCCTCTTAGTCTTTGTCAATGAAGCTTTGCATGCAGATGAAAAGTGGTGGGGATTTATCAACGGGGCTTTCTTTTTTGGAATGATTGCAGGAAGTGTCTTTTGTTGGAGATATTCTGCGTTTGTCGAGAGAAGGTTGGCAGCATTTATATTAGCAGGTTCATTCGCAGGTTTCATCGTCACATTACTATTCGGTCTCGTCCATGATCCTTTCATTGCCTTGCTTTTATCTTTCAGTGTGGGGATATTCAGCCAAATAAAAGGCATTCCCCAGCAAACAGTAATCCAATCCAGTGTTTACAAAGAACAGCTTCCTAAGGTTTATTCTTCTTTAGGAGCCATTGGGACAGGAATTTTTGGTGTTGGATCTTTGCTTATGGGCATACTGGCAGACTTGTCAGGAGTCAGGGGCATCTTTGTCCTTTCAGGCCTGCTGCTAGGCTTGATAACTGTCATCGTCTATAGGAATAAACAGTTGTTTGCAGTGAATGTTGTTGAAAAATAATACCAGCATTCATGAGAAATGAAACGAAGCAAAAGCACTGGGGCCATCAGTGCTTTTGCTTTTTTGCCAAGCTTGTATCTGTTTAAAGTTCTTTGCCGCATACGAAAAGTTTCATTCCAAATCGAGTGTGGTCTCCTTTTTGAACAGTTTTAGAATGATCAAATTGCTTCGAAGGTTGTATAATCCGGCCAAATCAGAGAAGCGCCACGTGTTTGGATGGTGAAAAAGTAGCTGACAAAATCCAAAATCGCGATTTTTGTAAGTTGCCACTGCAGGTTGGCTAGTCCATGGACTGAAGTTAAGTATTTTTTTGTGGTACAATTGTCCTGATGAAGTCCCCCGGGAGGTAACGGAATGGAAAATGGCTTAATTTCTGAGGCTGAACGGTTTATTCGGGCATGTTATACAGAATTGAATAAACCTGAAACTGAGATAGAGAAAAGGATTCACGAAATTAAAGAAGAAATAAAAGAAGAGGGTTATTACATACATACTTATGAAGAACTGAAACACGGCGCGAAAATGGCGTGGCGGAACAGCAATCGCTGTATCGGGCGCTTGTTCTGGGATAGTCTTGAAGTTTTTGACGCGAGGGAGCTGGAGACTGCTGAAGATATGAGGGATGCATTGTTCCATCATATCGATTATGCTTCCAACAAAGGGAAAATCCGCCCGACGATTACGATCTTTCGGCAAAAAATGAACGGGCATTCGGTGCGGATCTGGAATCATCAATTAGTCAGGTATGCTGGGTACAAAACAGAACATGGATCCTTGGGTGATCCTCATTCCCTGGAATTTACCAGAGTCTGTGAAAGAATGGGATGGAAAGGGGAGGGGACAAACTTCGATGTCCTGCCCCTAGTGATCCAAATTGATGGAGGTACTCCCAGCCTGTTTGACATTCCGGATGGTATTCTCCTTGAAGTCTCGCTCAGGCACCCGGAGTATGAATGGTTCCAGTCTCTTGGTTTAAAGTGGTATGCAGTTCCATTCATTTCTGATATGAAGCTTGAAATCGGAGGGATAGAGTACACGGCAGCACCTTTCAATGGCTGGTATATGGGAACAGAAATTGGCGCGAGGAACCTGGCAGATGATAACAGATACAATATGCTGCCACTGATTGCTGACAGAATGGGTCTCAACATGAAAAAGAACTCCTCTTTATGGAAAGACCGTGCGCTGGTTGAATTGAACACGAGCGTCCTGCATTCCTTCAATGAGGAAAAAGTGACGATCGTGGACCATCATACTGCCGCGAATCAATTCAAGGTATTTGAGGAAAAAGAAAAAGGAGCCGGCCGGGAGACTACCGGTGATTGGACATGGCTGATCCCTCCAGTTTCACCTGCTGCCACCCATATTTTTCATCAGTCCTATAACAATAAGACCGTTTTTCCCAATTATTTTTATCAGGAAAAGCCTTATTAACGTGAAAACCACCCAATCGGGTGGTTTTATTTTTGTTCTGTTTTTCCATTTACGATATCAGCAGCATAAGGGATGATACCCGCGGCTTCTTCACCGAATGGATCCAGCTGTTGGGAGTGCAGCACTTTGCCATCTTTATCAAGGACAGCGAAACCGCGTACAGATTTAGGAGCCTGTGGATCCACTAGCTTCGCTTTTCTGATCAGCTCTAAATCCTCATCCGATACCACTGGATAATCTAAGCCTAATTTCTCTTTCAGATCCTTATGTTCTTTTACAGATGAAACGCTCAAGGCGTATATGTTCCCCGGGAACTTGCTGAATGAATCTTTGTGGTTTTGCAGCTCGACCAGCTGCGATTTACAGTAGTCTCATTCAATGCCTGTAAAGAAAAATACAAGGGCTGGTTGCTCCATTTTTTCAAAAGCGATATCCTTACCCTGGGTATCAGGCAGAGATAATCCGGCGGATTCTGTTTTTTCATTGCCGCAGCCGCTGACGAATGCGCCAATCATGATGAACATGATTAGGAAAATGAGTTTCTTCATGACGTCCCTCCTTCTTATACTCCTAAGTATATAGTGTAAAATGTTTAATTTCCTGTTTTATTTATGGAGAATTTGTAGCGATTCGATTATGACAAAGGGACCAATTCTGTTTACTTGAGTGTTTAGAGGCGATAGATAGTGGGAAAAATGCTAGAATAGTAATTAGGAACAGGTCATAATACCAAGTTATATTTCGGTTGAAATCAGTATCTAAAAAGGAGAGGGGACACTGGATGTTAACGAATCATTTGGATTTTCGACTGGAGCCGAGGATTATTGAGTTATATGAAGAGCACAAGAAACGGTCTGAAAAAATCGATTGGGGTTATCATGAATTTTTGCCATGGGATAAGGGAATCGATTTCCGCCGCGTTCCATGGGATAAGAGCCAGGTAACGCTGCCGCCATCGGTGGTTACCGCAATCGAGACAGCTTTGCTGACAGAGGTCAATTTGCCGTGGTTCACTTCTTACCTTGATCAAACTTTCAAAGGTTCTTTGACTGTCATCAAGGATTTTGTACATACATGGACGGCCGAGGAAGACCAGCATTCAAACCTGCTGGAAACGTATTTATTGCTGACAAGGAATGTCGACCCGAAGCGATTGCATCAGCTCCATAAGCAGACACTTGAAAACGGCTGGGACCCTGACTTCCATACGCCTTTTGAGACGATGGTGTACACATCGATGCAAGAGCTGGCGACAATGGTCTTCTATAATAACGTTGCAAAGGTGGCAGGCCCTTATGATCGGGATCTCTCGACATTGCTGCGCAGGCTTGCGAAGGATGAAACCCTGCACTATGCTTTTTACCGTGAAGTGATCAGGTACCACCTGCAGCTTGAACCGAATTATTGTTACTATCTAGGGAAGGTCATCATGAATTTCCAGATGCCAGGCGCTGTTATGCCCGATTTCGAAGACCGGATGTCAATCATTGCAAAGGAAGCGAACTATGGTCCGCTTGAGTATTTCGATCAGGTTCTTGATGTCATCATCGATTATTGGGACATCGAAAACCTACGTCCTATCGCACCCGAAGCAGAAAAGGCCCGGCTTGATATTCTAAATTATCATGCAAGGCTGAAGAGGGTGAGGGACAGATTTTATAGCAAAAAATAAAGAATCAGCGGGTTTTCCGCTGATTCTTTGTTTTTAAAATAGGGCAACCGTCAATATTTTACCCCAACCATCAATAAAGTTATTTTTATTGTGCACAAACAGGGTTAAGTTTTCCGAATTGGTTTGTTTACCCTCAACTAGCATTATATTGAGTCCAACAAGGATTATATTGAGTTCAACTGGGATTATATTGAGTTCAACGAGGATTATAATCACTCCAACAAGGATTATATTGAGTTCAACTGGGATTATAATGACTCCAACTAGCATTAATTGAGTTCAACTAGCATTAAATTGGCTCCAACGCATTAAATTGAGTCCAACAAGGATTATATTGAGTTCAACTGGGATTATATTGAGTTCAACGAGGATTATAATCACTCCAACAAGGATTATATTGAGTTCAACTGGGATTATAATGACTCCAACTAGCATTAATTGAGTTCAACTAGCATTAAATTGGCTCCAACGCATTAAATTGAGTCCAACAAGGATTATAATGACCTCAACAAGGATTATATTGAGTTCAACTGGGATTATAATGAGTCCAACAAGGATTATATTGAGTTCAACTGGGATTATAAGGACCTCAACAAGGAATATATTGAGTTCAACTGGGATTATAATGACTCCAACTAGCATTAATTGAGTTCAACTAGTATTATATTGAGTTCAACTAGCATTATATTGAGTTCAACAAGCATAATATTGACTCCAACTAGCATTAAAATAACCCCAACTAGAATTATAATGACTCCACCTAGGATTATTTCGCTTTTTTAAAAGCCCAATCGGGATAAAACCAAACATCTATCACGATTTCAGGTTCTCGTAATGTTCATGGAATACTTTGAACAGCCTTTCATCACCGCCTCTGTCAGGATGGAGGGCTTTCAGCAGCTTTTTGAATTCTTTTTTTATTGACTGGCTGTTTGAATCTTGCTTTAAACCAAGCAGTTCACTAAAGTGGATAATGTCCGGTCCTGATGACTCAATTTGGCTATTCAGAAGTTTTTTCAACGTACGGACTTTGGACTGTTCAATCTGCAAACGGGTATGGATTAAATCTATTTTCTCTTCTAGCTCCCGCTTTTCCCGATTTGAGGCTTCCATTCTTTTAGAAAAGTCATCTGCATATTTTTTGATCACGAAATCTGTCAGGTCTTTAATATTTAATTTGTAGGTAGTATTTCTTCTCTGTTTATTTATTTCGGCATTCATATGGCCATCCTCTATCCAGCGAATGACATCCTTTTCGCTGGCCGAAATGCCATATCCAGATAATTGTTCAACAGCTTCTTTTAAATTCAGCATTCGTTCCACTCTCTTTGATTAAATTGGTCATTTGCACAGATGGAGACGATAACATCATAGCATTGAAATTTTTCAGGAAAAGAACAGGATTGTTACAATGAGTTTAAGTATATAAATTGGCAGGGGATTTCTATTTCAGGCTGGGAACAGAAGATGGAAAGGGGTGAAAGGGGAACTTTCGAGCTTTTTGTAAAGGCTCTGTTAAACCTGGGTGTTGATTTCGCTTTCCGCGGGGCGTCAGTGTCAGTGGAGCTGGTCCAGTGTCAGCGCTTAGCCCCTCGAGTCGCTTCGCTCTTGCCAATGAAGTCAAAGAACGACTTCACTGTCAGGCCCTTCGACGGACAGGACGTCCTAGTGCCGACGTTGCCGCAG
>NZ_JAERSD010000016.1 GCF_017912555.1 Bacillus sp. REN3
TCAAAGGATAGGACGCTTGGTTGGGGATGCCAATGGATGGCTGGCTAGAATTGTCCGGCCCATTGTAAATATTAATTTATGGATACATACCCGTTCTGCATTCACTGTCCAATAACCTCTGATTTACACTCATGATAGACACAGAGAGGAGTGTATATCATGGGTTATGGTAAGAGATCAGAGGAATTGGCAGTTCAGCGTTATCAGCTGATAGCCCCCCTCTTGGCAGAGGGGCTCGATGCAGGGAAAGCAAAGGAGTTAAAAGATCAAATAACGAAGGCCAGCGGCCTATCGGAGAGGACCATCAGGAGATATTTGGCCCAATACCGAAAAGAGGGATTTGAGGGCTTAAAGCCACAAGCTAGGACAGGTACCCGGAATACAGAAGCCGTTCCCCATCATTTGTTGGAACAGGCGATCATCCTTCGCAAGGAAGTTCCTAGCCGGAGTGTATCGCAGATCATCCAGATTCTCGAATGGGAAGTTACATTAATAGATGTAGTAAAAAGAGGGTCAGTTCCGATAAGGAAGTGACCCTCTTTTTTTAATAAAATAAATAATTATTTTATTGATTTAATTAACGAGTGCAAATTTTGCTACGTTGTTTAATGGAATGGATTAGGTGAATGTAACGAACCAAATCAAGAATCTCCAATAAATATTTAAAGGTAAAAATACTCCAAACTAAATGAGAGGAACGAGTGTTTATGATGAATAAATACACGCACGTAAAGTGTTTAAAAGATGTTTTTATAGATGATGTAATCGTTTTTAAGAAGGATAAAATTTATAAAATAGTGGGGACGGATTTTCGCTCATTTGTTTATTATATCGAACCTGAATATTATGAAGGTGATTGGTTGCCTGAGGAATTTACTGTGACTCCCTTAGATACAAATTTTAAGTTTTTAGTTATCCATGAAAAAAAATAAGGGATTGCAGAAATCACATCTTCAATTCATTAAAATTGTGTAAGTTTAACAAAGTTAATACATTTTAATTTAATACATCCATTTTTTCTCCCTTCTCTACCCTATATGAGCGATAAGGAATAGGACAATCCGACGCTTACATATTTTGTGGTGAGGAGGCGGAGAAATGAAGAAAAAAAAATATACTTTGATATTAAAAGAGGTTTCTTCAGGTAAAACCGCAGATGAAGTTATTGAGGATCTGATTGAAAAAACAATAAAGGAAGTAAGAACAAAGTTTGAATTAAATCATTTTCTGAAAAATAACAACAAAAGAAACATTCCTCATAGCTGAGATGTGGGGACTTTTTATAGGAGTTGAAGGTAATTATGTCAAACGATTATATAACAGCAAGTTACACAAGGGTGTCAACTTTAAAAGCTTCGCAAAAGGATTCTCCTGAGCATCAAAGAATGTTATGTAAAGAAAAGGCAATGGTTGAAGGATTACAGCTGGATTATGAGTATGAGGATAGAAGTTCAGGAACTTCAATTATCAACCGAGATGATATACAAAATATGATTAAAGATGCCGAAAAGGGTTTTTTTAAAACAATAATATTCTCATCATTATCAAGGTTTTCAAGGGATACTTTAGATTCCTTGAGTTTAAAAAGAATTCTTGTTGATAAATTAAATGTTCGTTTAATTTCAATTGAAGAAGGATATGATTCGAAATTTGACAAAGATGAATTAAAATTTCAAATTCTTTCTGCTGTAAATCAAAAACTATCTGAGCAGATATCTATTTCAAGCAGGCGAGGGATTCGGCAATCTGCAAAAAAAGGGAATTTTACAGGTTCCCATGCACCATATGGGTATCGAAAGGAGAATAACGAAAAAATAAAAACTTTAAAGATAGTAGAAAAAGACGCTAACATTGTAAAACTAATCTTCGACCTTTACTGTAATAATAATATGGGGGAAAAAGCAATTACTATTTTTTTAAATGAAAAAGATATCCCTTCACCCAAAGGGGAAATATGGGGAGTTACAACCATCCAGAGGATTTTGCAAAACGAAGCTTATACTGGTCGGAATGTTTATAATAAATATGAGATAAAGAATGTCTACAATGATATAAATAATTTACAAGACCGTTCGAAAAAATTGGTACAAAGGGAAAAAGAAAAATGGGAAAGAAATGAGGGGAAAAATTGGGAGCCAATAGTTGATGATGAAGTTTTTAACAAAGCTCAAATATTGAGATTAAAACGAGGTGGAGGGAAACGTGGAGGAATTAGAAATAATAAAGTGAATCCATTTGCAGGTATTTTAAAATGTGCTCACTGTGGAAGTAATTTTGTTTCTATGAAATCAGGAAACAAAGGAAATGAATATAGATATCTCATTTGTTCTACCCGAAGAAGGAAAGGATCAAAGGGGTGTGAAAATAAAACCTGGCTTCCACTCACTGATTTCCGAAATGATGTTTTAAAGAACATCATACAAAAGTTATCTAAAGTCATTGATTCTAATAAAAGAAGTAATTCTTTAGAAATAATTGAAGAACCCAAATATAGTCATATTAATGAAAAAAAGAAAAAAGAAATCGAAAATAAAATTAACCAAACCCGCAAATTGTTGTTTGAGGCAAGAAGGGATTATAAATTAGGAGAGATTGACCAGGAACAATATGAATTTGACAAAAAAGAGTTTGAGAAAGAACTGGAAGAATGTAAATTTAAATTGGCAAACCTAACAAATAATGTTGATACACACATCAAACAAGAGGTATTTCAACTCGAAGTAAAGAAAGCATTGATTAATTTAACGAATATGGACTTCAAAGATACTGGAAAACTTCAAGAGGTTTTACGAGGCGTGATTTATGAAATATTAGTTGACAAAGATGGGAATTCAGAAGTTTTCTTCCCGGTCGGTTTTTTATCTGACTAGATTGATTTTATTTATTCAAAACACATTTCAAACGCCATGCAAAAGCTTGGTGTAAAGGGGCGTTCCCAAGCTGTTGTAGAGCTCCTGCGAATGGGAGAGCTAAAGCTATAATAACAAAACCGGCTTTCCTTCAGGAGGCCGGTTTTGGATTTCCGATATGCAGATGAGATATCCACACTTTAATTTCGAGGTAAGGGTTAATTTTGCCTCTGGGTAACCTCTGCTTCATACTCCAAGATTTCATTCAAGAAATGGTCTAATGTACGGAACATACGAACCTCCTTGGTTTCCTCTTTTCCAGTGGGCTGCTTAAGCCCACTCTATCAGATTTAACATCGCCTGGAATAAAAGGCGATGGAAAATCGCAAGAGAAGAGCCTAACCTTTTTCCGCCTGAATGCATCCAAATCACTTGGCAGATGTTCCTTATATTATGGATTGCATTGTGCCTTTTTTCTAGGAATGATGAATTGACAGGGCCTGCTTGAGTCTGGCAACGCCTTCTTCTATTTCTTCGTTGTTTAGATGCCCATACCCCAGAATAAGCTGGTTAAGATTTTTTCCTTTTTCAATGGCATGTTCCTGTACAGAATAGACCTTTACTCCAAATTGTTCAATTTTTCCAAGCATTTCTTCTGAAAACGGCATTTCCTCAAACTCAGCAATGAGGTGCAGGCCTGTGGAATGGCCCAGAATTTCAACCTTATTTGAAAAAGAACTTTCTAAACACTGGATAAGGATATCCCTTCTGCTTTTGTAAATTTTTTTCATTTTTGCGATATGTTTTTCTAGATAGCCTTCTTGTATAAAATAGGCAAGAACAAGCTGGTCTATTGAAGGCGTATGGAGATCTGAGAACCATTTTAGCCTGCGGCCTTCCTCAATCAGCTGTGACGGCAGGATTAAATAGCCCATCCTGAGTGCCGGTGACAAAATTTTGCTGAATGAACCAATATAGAGGACACGAGCAGGCTCTACTCCCTGCAATGAACTTACAGGGGGGCCATCATACCGGAACTCACTGTCATAGTCGTCCTCAATGATATAACAATTTCTTTTTCTTGAATAATGGATCAATTGAATTCTTCGCTGAATCGGAAGTGTGCCTCCCAGTGGAAACTGGTGGGAGGGAGTCACATAGACGAGCCTAGGGCTCAGCTCCAAAGGCAGCATCGAGGTCATCATCCCATCTTTATCAACCGGAATTGGGTAAAGCTGTGCGCCAGTTGATTCAAATATTGCTTGAATATCTTGAGTGATTGGATCCTCCATCATAACCGTTTCACCTGGTGATAATAGCAATTTAGAGACAAGTGCCATAGCCTGGGTGGCGCCGGATGTAATTACAATTTGATCAGGGTGGCATTCGACACCTCTCGTTTTCAGTAAATAGAGCGACAAAGCCCGCCTTAATTCCATGCGCCCTTCCGGAATATCATACCCGAACGTATAAGGCGGCGTATCATTCCAGATGGCAGAGGATAATCTGGCCCATATTTTTCGCGGGAATAAATCCAATGCAGGTATACCGGAACGAAAATCAATGATGTTATGGGCAGTATTGTTCTTTTCATCCTCGCCGGACAAACGGAACGGAGACGCGTTTCTATACTGTTCCAGAAAAGTTCCTGAAGCAACATAGGTCCCTGCACCCGTCCGCGAGTTAATGAAACCTTCGGCGGCAAGTTGATCATACGCTTCAATTACGATGTTCCGGGAAACTTTCAATTCAGCTGAAAGCTCTCGCGTAGAGGGGAGCTTATCACCGGATTTTAAATGGCCAGATAAGATTCTTTCGCGGATATGCTGATGAATCTGCCTGATTAACGGAATATCGAGTGATCGGTCAATGGGAATCCAAAGCATCGTTTTCATTTTCTCCTTTGTAAAAGTGGTACCATCAAAAAACATGATAAGTGGTACTAATCCAAACCATTTTATCATGATAAAGTGGACTAAAATATAATAAAAGAGGAGAGATACGATCTTGAAGAGCCCTGAAGTCCAAGTTGCTCAAGCCCTAAAGTCGATTGCGCGAAATCTGCATATTAAATCCTATATCCAGCAATCCGAGGAACTGTACCCTTTATTATTAAAGGCGGCCAACCGGTTTGTTGCCGGTGAAAAGAAAAAAGATGGAATCGAGATCGCAAATGAATTGATTTCCAGAGGATACTCGATCTCACTGGAATATATAGGAGAAAATACAGGCGAGAGTGAAGAATGCATTAAGGCTAAAGACGAATTTTTGCATCTGATTGAAGAAATGGGTTCAATGGCCATAAAGCAAACTGTATCACTGGATCTTTCCCATATTGGATTATTGGCAAGTCGAGAGAAAGCTTACAGCCATTTGCATCAAATAGCCCAAAAAGCAGCCCGGTATGGAATAACAGTTATGATCAGTATGGAAGAATCAGCTAAAACAGATGCCATTTTGAATCTTTACAAAAAAGCTTCGGAACAGTATCAAAATGTAGGGATAACAATTCAGGCACACTTAAATCGGTCTTTTGACGATCTTCAGGAACTCATTCACTATCCAGGAAAAATCCGGGTTGTCAAAGGAGCTTACCAGGAACCTTCCAGCATTGCAATGACAAGGTCAAAGGAATTAGATAATCGCTATCTGGAGTTTGTCGAACGGTTAACTGAAGCCGGGCACCCGGTATCCATAGCAACACATGATGAATACCTTATTCAGGAAATAGAGCGCCGCCAGATATTGGACCAATCGATTACGGAAATTGAAATGCTCTACGGAATACGACCGGATTTATCCAAGACCTTGAGATCAAAAGGGTACAATTGCAAAGTTTACTTAACTTATGGGCAAGAGTGGTATCTGTATTTATGCCATCGAATCGCTGAATATCCGGAGAACCTGTACATTGCGGTAAAAGATATGATTGAACCAAGCGATAAACACAAAAGCCTTTCCTACTATTAAAAAATTGTTGGATTAAGAGTTCAGCCGCACTTAGTTTGGATAGAGCGAATATGAAGGACTTAAAATGGGAGGCAGTAACAGCAATATCCTTTGATAACGGGGGAAAGCTCCAAAACGTAAGCAATGGATGTTTTATTGATCGCAACACATGCTCCATCGATTGATGAATAACGCCAGGGGGAGCGGCTCTTCCTGAGAGAGTGCTTTCCTAATAAAGAATTGCGAAAGCAAAAAGCCATTTGTATAAAAATAAAATTCTTCGAATAACTTCCATTCAGCAAGGAATGGATCAGAATTCCATCATTAAGGCCGGCCACCGTGACAGGGGCCGGTTAAGTTGTTTTTTAGAGTTGTTTTCATCAGCCAGGGTGGTCTATTATGAATTCTTCCTTGAAATTTGTGTGAAAAAAGTAGAAAATAAGGGCAATAGGGCGCTATATTGAAAAGCTTGATCCCTTCAAGGTTTTCTCAGATAAAATAGTGGATGCTGTCATCTAGGAGGTGTGGGTATGAATACAGAAGATGTCCAAAATGAAATGGATCTGGAAACAGTTGCAGGCATAGAAAAAGACTTGCGTTACATAGCGGGGCTCATTAAGCAAAAAGGCCGTGAACTCTTAAGCAATTATACTATTACACCGCCTCAATTCGTTGCTTTGCAATGGTTGTTTGAAGATGGGGATATGACGATCGGGGAATTGTCGAACAAAATGTTCCTTGCGTGCAGCACGACGACGGACCTTGTAGACAGGATGGAGAAAAACGAACTTGTTGTAAGGGTGAAGGATCCGAGTGATAGGAGGGTTGTCAGGATCCATCTGCTCGAAGAAGGAGAAAGGATCATCGATGAGGTAATCAAGAAACGCCAGCTTTACCTTATGGAAATCCTCAGGGACTTTTCGGGGAATGAAATTTTATCCCTGAAAAGCAATTTATCGAAATTACATCATGAAATGCGTAGAGAATGAGGCGAATTTTTTTGAACAAACCAATCGGCATCATTGATTCAGGAGTTGGCGGATTGACTGTCGCAAAAGAAGTGATGCGCCAGCTGCCATATGAGGAAATTATTTATCTGGGCGATACAGCAAGATGCCCTTATGGACCGAGACCGGTTGAAGAAGTGAAGAAGTTCACCTGGGAAATGACCCGGTTCCTGCTGGGGAAAAATATTAAAATGCTAGTGATTGCCTGCAATACGGCAACGGCTGTCGTCCTCGAAGAAATCAGGGAAAAGCTATCCATACCTGTTCTGGGGGTTATCAATCCTGGGGCAAGGACAGCGATCAAGGTGACCGACAATTATAGAATCGGAATCATCGGAACTATAGGCACCGTAAAAAGCCGGGCATACGAGCATGCGCTGAAAGCAATCAATCGCAGCGCCTTCGTGGAAAGCCTGGCATGTCCCAAATTCGTTCCGCTTGTCGAGAGCGGTGAATATGATGGTCCGGTTGCCAAAAAAGTCGTCACAGAAACATTGGAGCCCTTGATTGGGAAAGGGCTGGATACATTGATATTAGGATGCACTCACTATCCCTTGCTGGAACCGCTGATCAAGGATGTCATGGGCGAGGGCATTCAAGTGATCAGCTCAGGTGAGGAAACTGCAAGGGAAGTCAGCACAATCCTCGACCATAATGATATGTTCGCGGATAGAGATGAGCTGCCGGTGCATTCATTTTACACGACCGGATCCAGGACGATTTTCTCGAACATCGCCTCCCAATGGCTAGAACGCCCGATTGATCAAGTGGAAAAAATCAAATTAGGCTGAGGAGGCTGTCCCAAACGCATAACTTTTGGGACAGCCTTTTTACTTTTTCTTGTTAGACAACCTGTTGTTTTGCGCTCCAGGCCCTTCGACGGATAGGAAGTCCTAGTGCCAACTTTGCCCGAGGACGCGGCGGTTTTAGTCGGCCAGCGCTTGTCGGGGCTGGCCAATGGGCTTCCGCTTTTCTTTCTCCTCGTCGTCCTGCTCCTGCGGGGTCTCCCCTGCCCTGTACTCCCGCAGGACACTGAATGGGCTTCCTCAAGTTTGCCCACGTTCGACGGAATTGGGTTAGCATTTTCGAGGAGTCTCCGTGCAACCCACTCTAATGCTAACGCTGGAGAAAGTCTTTACGAATTTTGGCTCGTTCTCACTAAATTAGAAGACAAAAGTGCTAGATAACCGGGAAACCGCCAAAATTCCTGCTATATAATCCGTGGTTCCTTAATCCTCCGGTTGCTGCGCAGTCCGAGGGAAGGCAGGCCCAGATCCTTCGCTCCATGCTTTAAGCTCCCTGAGAAATCTGTCATGAGTAAGGGACTGGAAAAGCAGGAAAACGAGTTTGCTGAGGTACCGATCGGATGGTTTGCCTCTCCCCTGATTGGAAGGATATCAACAAGGTTAAATGCTCCAGGCACGCAAAAAGCTTTCTGTCACTTTCGGCATTCAAACGCATAGACTTAGGCGATAGTAGCAATCATCACATTAAAATCTTTTTCCAAAGACGGTCTAAAATATCCTGAGGCTCGTATACATGATAGTACAAACTGTCTTTGGAGGGATTTACATGCCAAAAAATAAAAAAGCGGCCATTGTGATTGCAGCGACGGTGGCCAGCTCTGTTTTCCTGTCAGGCTGCGGTTTGTTCGGAGGAGAGGAAAAAAAGAAGATTGACCCGCCCCAGGATGTGACATTGACGGAAGATGGCGAAGCTGTAAAGGATAATGATGCGGCCGAAACAAAGCAGGATGGAAAAGAAGCCGTGGAGACGACTGTCCAGACAGAGCTATATTTAATCGACAAAAATGGCTATGTCGTATCACAATCGATGAATCTTCCAAAAACTGAGAGCGTGGCCAAGCAGGCACTTGAATACCTGGTCGCAAACGGACCAGTGGAAGAAATGCTTCCAAATGGTTTCCGGGCAGTCCTCCCAGCCGATACCCAAATGACGGTGAACATAGAGGGTGGAACAGCCACCGTCGATTTCTCGAAGGAGTTTGCCACTTACAAGAAAGAAGATGAGAAAAGGATTCTCCAGGCTATTACCTGGACGCTGACTCAGTTCGATTCGGTCAAAAAGGTCAAGCTGCAGATGAATGGAGAGCCGCTTGAAGAGATGCCAGTCAATGGTACGCCGATTGGGGAAGAATTAAGCAGGGATGACGGCATCAACTTCGATCACTCTGATGTTGTCGATATAACGAACACTAAGGCGGTGACCGTCTACTACCTTGGCGGTGAAGAAGGTTCGTATTATTATGTTCCGGTTACCCGTCGCGTCAGCAATAAAATCAGGAATAACGCAGCTGCTATCGTCAATGAGCTTATAGAGGGGCCTGCATATGCTTCGAACCTGTTGAGCGACTTCCAGGCTGATGTCAAGCTGCTTGATGATCCCAAGCTTGAGGGCGGGAAATTGACTCTTAATTTCAACGAATCGATTTACGGAAGCTTTGAAGAAAAGATGGTATCCGAACATGCCCTTAATTCCCTTGTCTTGTCACTGACAGAACAGGAGGGGATCGAAAGTGTGGCCTTGATGGTCAAGGGAGAGGCGAATGTTTTGACTGAAAAAGGCGAAAAGCTTTCAGAGCCAGTAACTAGACCAGAAAAAGTAAACACCGTTAGTTTTTAATGCGAGGATTTTGGTATACTAGTAAAGACGAAATGAAGGGGCAGTCACTATGCTGCCTCTTCTTTCTTTCCATCCTGATTTACAACGGCATTTGGATAAGAAAATCTGTGAAGAAACCCAAGGAGGTCAACAAAAATGCGATTTGATGGCAGAGAACCTTTACAGTTGAGGCCAATACATATTGAAACAGACTATTTAAAGCATCCTGAAGGCTCCGTCCTGATTTCTGTTGGAGATACAAAGGTGATTTGCACTGCAAGCATTGAAGACAGGGTTCCCCCTTTTATGCGAGGGGAAGGAAAGGGCTGGATCACGGCAGAATATTCAATGCTGCCGAGGGCAACCGACCAGCGGAATATCAGAGAAGCCGCAAAAGGCAAGGTTTCCGGAAGGACGATGGAAATCCAGCGTTTGATTGGCAGGGCATTGAGGGCTGTGGTGAATCTTGAAGTGATCGGGGAAAGAACGGTCTGGATCGATTGCGATGTGATCCAGGCGGATGGGGGAACAAGGACCGCTTCTATCACAGGATCTTTCGTGGCAATGGCAATGGCACTTGACAAGCTTAATAGGGAGAAAAAACTTGCATCTTTTCCTGTTACCGATTTCCTGTCAGCCACAAGTGTCGGGATCCTGGAAGATGGCCAGGCTGTCGTTGATTTGAATTATGTGGAGGATTCTGCTGCGATGGTTGATATGAATGTTGTGATGACCGGAAATGGTGATTTTGTCGAGATTCAGGGTACAGGAGAAGAGGCGACCTTTTCATACATGCAGCTTCAGGACCTGCTGAAAGCTGCTCAGGAAGGGCTCAAGGAATTATTTGAACTACAAAAGGATGTACTCGGTGAAGAATTGGCAGGAAAGATTTCCAGAACAAAACAGGGATAGGAGAGACCGAGCAATGAACACAGTCATTATCGCAACAGGGAACAAGGGAAAAGCAAAGGAATTCGAAAAGCTGTTCCAGCCGCTTGGGATGACAGTAAAGACACTGCAGGATTTTCCAGAACTAGAAGAAGTTGAAGAGACAGGGACAACATTCGAAGAAAATGCTAGGCTGAAAGCAGAAACGATTGCAAAACAGCTAGGCGTCAGGGTGATCGCGGATGATTCAGGGCTTGAAATCGATGCGCTTGGAGGACGGCCTGGCATTTTTTCGGCAAGGTACGCTGGAATCGAAAAGAATGACGAAGCGAATATCGACAAGGTTTTGCAGGAACTTGAAAATGTACAGGAAAGTGAAAGGACTGCAAGGTTTTGCTGTGCTCTGGCGATGGCAGAGCCAGCCAGGGAAACAGTAATGGTGTTTGGGACGTGTGAAGGCAGGATTCTTCATGAGCGAAGAGGAACCAATGGCTTCGGTTATGACCCAATTTTTTATGTACCAGAAGAAGGAAAGACGATGGCAGAGTTGCCATCAGAACATAAAAACAAGATCAGCCACCGTGCCCGGGCGATAGCAAAGCTTGAAAAAATCCTGCGAAGACAGAGTGCTGCCAATGAGTAGGATTGTGGTTGTAAGTGACAGCCATGGGTCAACGGGTCTGCTGGAAGAACTAAAAATGCGCCACGGAAACAATGCCGACTTAATGCTCCATTGCGGTGATTCCGAACTTGCAGAAACGGATCCAGCGATGGATGGTTTCAGGTCGGTAAAGGGAAACTGCGACTTTTTGGGGGATTATCCGGAATATGATACGCATGTCATCGATGGGGTGAAGATTTTTGTCACTCACGGTCATCTCTATTCAGTTAAGTCGACGCTTATGAATTTGTATTATAAAGCAAAAGAACTTAATGCAAGCGTTGTTTGCTTTGGCCATTCACATGAACTCGGAGCTGAGCTGGTCGATGACATCCTTTTCATCAACCCTGGAAGCATCAGGCTGCCTCGGGGACGCCAGGAACGTACCTACGTTATACTCGAGCTGAATCAGGGAAAAGCAGCACTGAGGGTCCATGATATTGGACATGGAGAATTGAAGGAACTTAGGCAGGAGTTCATACTTCACAAAACTGTGTAAAACGGCTATAATGTTTTTTTGAGAGGAGTTTTTAGCTCCTCTCGTAAAAGCTGATTTAGATATTGACATTTAGTTATTTGCCTAATATAATAAATCATGTCTTTCAAAAATGGTTCCTGTCCCAGTAGCTCAGTTGGATAGAGCATACGCCTTCTAAGCGTACGGTCGGGAGTTCGAATCTCTCCTGGGACGCCACTTTTCACTACATACCTTAACTCACCTTTTGAGGGTGAGTTTTTTTTGAATAACTTGTTGATAACAAGCGATTTTCCTCCGATTTTTCCAAGAATATTTTTAATAGAAATTTGCCCTCCGCTTTTTATTATGCAGGATTTCCTAACTTTAACTGGATTTATTAAAAAATTTTATTTTTTAACAAATGTGAATATATCAACAATGTAAGCGGATTCAAGTTCATTAACTAGTCTAAATTATCAAATAATTTAGATAAAACCTGTTGACGCCAGCGACAAATGAGCGTAAGATAATCCTCAAATATAAAAACAAGTTGGCATCATCAACTAAAGAAAAAAACCTTAAATATTGCGGGATGCCGGGATGTATAGGGTGTATTTTTTTAATCTTTCATTTTATTAATTTAAAGCGTCTATTCATTAAAGGAGTGTTGATTGTGCCCGATCAATGGATTTACTTGAACGGTGAATTTGTCACCAAGGAAAATGCTAAAGTTTCCGTTTACGACCATGGATTTTTGTATGGGGACGGTATTTTTGAAGGAATTCGGGTATACAGCGGCAACATTTTCAGGATGGATGAACATATGGACCGGCTTTACCGCTCGGCGAAATCGATCATGCTGAACATACCATACTCTAAGGAGGAGTTCACAGATCTTGTAGTGGAAACCGTGCATCGGAATGACCTGGAAGATGCTTACATCAGGGTTGTAGTATCAAGAGGTATTGGGGATCTCGGGCTGGATCCATATAATTGCCCAAAAGCCAATGTCGTCATCATCGTCGAACCGCTATCCATCTTTCCGAAGGAACTTTATGAACGCGGGCTGGAAATCGTCACGGTCGCAACGAGAAGGAATAGGCCAGATGTCCTGAGCCCGAAAGTTAAATCGCTGAACTATTTGAATAATGTCCTAGTAAGGATTGAGGCTCATCTGGCGAATGTCAGTGAAGCACTTATGCTCAACGACCAGGGATATGTCGCTGAAGGATCCGCTGACAATGTTTTCATTGTCAGGGGCAACACTCTCCTTACCCCGCCAGGCTATATTGGCGCACTTGAAGGCATCACAAGGAATGCGGTGCTTGAAATCGGAAGGGAATTGGGCTACGAAGTGAAGGAGGAGCCATTTACCCGGCATGATGTCTACACTGCAGATGAAGTTTTCCTTACCGGGACTGCTGCGGAAGTCATTGCAGTTGTCAAAGTTGATGGAAGGGTCATTGGAAACGGAGTTCCTGGAAGCCATACCCAGAATATCCTCCGTGAATTCCGCGCAAGAGTAGTAGCAGAGGGAGTCAAGGTTTATCCGGGAAAGACCGCACATCAAGTAAGCTAATAAAATAACGGGAAAGCGAAGACAGGGACAAGTAATTTTTCGTTTGAAGCATGGACAGAGAGCCGGGAGAGCTGAGAACCGGTAATGCTGCGAAAGATGAACTCACCCTCGAGCGCAGGTTTGAAAGGGTCCGCCAAGTAAAACCGGCCGGGTGCCATTGCACTCGTTATCTAAAAGGCAGCAGCAGCTGCCGTGAGCGCACGCGTTAAGCGTGAAGAAGGGTGGTACCGTGGAATAGGTGTTAATAGCCTCTTTCATCCCTTTGCCTGGCAGAGCCAGGCATTTGGGGATGGAAGGGGCTTTTTATCATGAAGTTAAAAGGAGGATCATTCAATGTTGCAGGAAGCTGCCTTGGAGGAAACACAGTCACAGGCAAGCCTTAGTGGAGCGGATTTGTTGCTGAAAGCACTGGAGAGGGAAAACGTTGAGGTCATATTTGGCTATCCAGGAGGAGCGGTTCTCCCGATTTATGACAAATTATACGATTCGAAAATCCTGCATGTACTGCCCAGGCATGAACAGGGCGGAATCCATGCTGCTGAAGGGTACGCAAGGATCAGCGGGAAACCAGGAGTGGTTATTGCTACATCCGGTCCAGGGGCAACTAATATCATCACTGGCCTTGCGGACGCGATGATGGATTCATTGCCGCTCATCGTTTTCACTGGCCAGGTGGCAACGGGGGTCATAGGGACAGATGCCTTCCAGGAGGCAGACATCATTGGGATTACAACCCCAATCACCAAATACAACTACCAGGTACGTGATCCAAAAGACATCCCGCGGATTATCAAAGAAGCATTCTATATTGCCACAAGCGGGCGGCCGGGACCTGTTGTCATCGATTTTCCAAAGGATATGGCAGTCTCGCTGGCAGAGGAGCCTGAAGAACAAGAGGTTTCCCTTCCTGGGTATCAGCCAACCGTGGAGCCAAATTACCTTCAGGTAAGGAAACTTGCAGATGCGGTAAGCCGTGCGAAAAGGCCAGTCATCCTGGCTGGCGCAGGCGTCCTGCACGCAAAAGCTTCGGATCAACTGAAAGAATATGCTGAACAGCAAGGTCTTCCTGTCGTCCACACGCTTTTGGGGCTTGGAGGATTTCCTGCAGGTCACGAACTGTTCCTTGGGATGGCAGGCATGCATGGCTGTTATACGGCAAACATGGCACTATACCATTGCGACCTGCTGATCAACATTGGTGCCAGGTTCGATGACCGGCTTACAGGAAACCTTAAGCATTTCGCGCCAAAGGCAACAGTAGCCCATATCGATATAGACCCGGCGGAAATTGGCAAGAATGTTCCAACTCATATTCCAGTTGTCGGGGATGCTAGAGCAGCGCTGGAACAGCTGATCAGGCAGGATGGAAAGCCGCCGCAGCAGTCAGAATGGAAGGAGACGATCGCATCCTGGAAAGAACAATATCCCTATTATTATGAAGAGAACGGCATATTGAAGCCACAGCAGGTCATGGAGCTGCTGCATAAGAAAACAGGCGGAGAAGCAATCATTGTTACCGATGTCGGCCAGCATCAAATGTGGGCGGCGCAATATTACCCATTCCAGAAGGCTGACTGCTGGGTTACCTCCGGTGGCCTAGGGACGATGGGATTTGGCCTTCCGGCAAGCATTGGCGCCCAGTTCGCCAATCCGCAAGCAAATGTCATAGCGGTACTCGGCGACGGAGGGTTCCAGATGTCGACACAGGAACTGGCGGTCATTGCTGAATATCAGCTGCCGATAAAAATCGCGATCTTTAATAACAAATCTCTCGGAATGGTAAGGCAGTGGCAGGAAATTTTTTACGACGAACGGTATTCCCACAGCAAAATCCCAGTCCAGCCATCCTTCGTCAAGCTCGCTGACGCCTATGGCATAAAAGCTTATGAAATCAATTCCTTTGAGGAGGCAAATGAAATCCTCGAGCAAGTCATCAATGACAGAGAGCCTGTTCTATTCGACTTTAAGATCGATGGCGGCGAAAATGTCTATCCGATGATAGCGCCAGGAAAAGGAATCCATGAAATGGTGGGTGTGAAGAAATGAAAAGAATCATCACGCTGACAGTTTTGAACAGGCCAGGGGTGCTGAACAGGATCACGAATTTGTTCACTAAGCGAAACTATAACATCGAGAGCATCTCTGTCGGCCCGGCAGAACAGGAGGGCATCTCACGCATGACTTGTGTCATCCATGTCGAAGACGAGAGGATGGCCGAGCAAATCACAAAACAGCTTAACAAACAGATTGACGTCATTAAAGTGGCAGATATCAGCGACCAGGCGATTGTTGCAAGGGAACTTGCTCTCGTCAAAGTTCCGGTACTTCCGCACAACCGCTCGGAACTTTACTCGTTGATTGAACCGTTCCGGGCATCAGTGATCGATGTGAGCAAGGACAGCATCATTATCCAGCTGACAGGCGAGGCCGATAAAATCGAGGCGTTCATTGATTTGATCAAGCCATACGGAATCAGGGAACTGGCCCGGACAGGGACAACAGCCTTCCCGCGCGGGAACCAGCGTTCAAGCCAGCAGAAGATGACGTACTCGCTTGTCTAAGCGGATTTTTGAAGAAATGTACAAATAGCCAATCTTAAAAAACTAATCAGAAGAAGGGGAGAGGGAAAATGGCAAAGATGTATTATAACGGAGATGCAAATGAAGCATATTTCAACGGGAAGAAGGTGGCCGTAATCGGTTACGGTTCACAGGGGCATGCACATGCACAAAACCTTCGCGATAGTGGAGTCGATGTGGTCGTCGGTCTCAGGCAGGGAAAGTCATGGGAGAAAGCTGCCAAGGATGGGTTCGATGTCAAAACGGTAGCTGAGGCAGTTGCTGAATCCAATGCGGTTATGATCCTTTTGCCTGACGAACTTCAGCCAGCTGTTTATAAAAATGAAATCGAGCCGCAGCTGAATAATCAATCGCTCATGTTCGCGCATGGCTTCAATGTCCATTTCAAGCAAATTGTCCCACCGGAATCTTGTGATGTCCTGCTTGTTGCTCCAAAGGGGCCAGGACACCTGGTAAGGAGGACGTACCAGGAAGGCGCGGGAGTGCCAGCACTATTTGCGGTCCATCAGGATGTAACAGGGGAAGCCAGGGAACTCGCGCTTGCCTACGCCAGAGCAATCGGGGCGTTGCGTGCGGGAGCGTTGGAAACGTCATTCCAAGAGGAGACAGAAACCGACTTGTTCGGGGAACAGGCAGTCCTTTGCGGGGGGCTGACATCGCTCGTCAAAGCTGGGTTTGAAACTCTTGTTGAAGCAGGCTACCAGCCAGAACTGGCCTATTTCGAAACGATGCACGAGCTGAAGCTGATTGTCGACCTTATGTACGAAGGCGGACTTGAAGGAATGCGTTACTCTATCTCAGACACCGCCCAATGGGGAGATTTTGTCAGCGGCCCGAGAGTCGTGAATGAACAAGTGAAGGACGAAATGAAAAAGGTACTGGAAGATATCCAGGAGGGCAACTTCGCTAAAGGCTGGATATCCGAGAATGAAGCAGGCCGACCGGTGTTCAACGCGATCAATGAAAAAGAAAATCGCCATCAAATTGAGGTGGTAGGAAGGGAACTCAGGAAGATGATGCCTTTCGTCAATAAAGAAAAACAGAGAGAAGTGGCTACTAGTGCAAAAAATTAAAATTTTTGATACAACATTGCGGGATGGCGAACAGTCAGCCGGTGTCAACTTAAATCTTTCAGAGAAGCTTGAAATTGCCAGACAACTGGAACGGTTGAATGTCGACATTATCGAAGCGGGATTTCCAGCAGCTTCGAAAGGGGATTTTGCATCCGTCTCGGAAATTGCCCGTACGGTGACAGGCTGTTCGGTAACAGGCTTGGCGCGATCGGTAATGACGGATATTGATGCGGCATGGGAAGCGTTAAGGCATGGTGCAGAGCCCAGGCTCCATGTATTCATCGCCACCTCCCCGATCCACAGGGTGCATAAGCTGAAGCAAACAAAGGAAGAAGTCATCGAGACTGCAGTCAGGAGCGTGAAGTATGCGGCGGCGAAGTTTCCTGTCATTCAATGGTCAGCTGAGGATGCATGTCGGACAGAGCTTGATTTTCTGGCGGAAATCGTTGAGGAAGTAATCAAGGCCGGGGCACATGTGATCAACATCCCCGACACAGTCGGATACATTTCACCCCAGGAATACGGCAATATTTTCAGATACCTGCAGGATCATGTTCCTTCTATTAATAATATTGAATTGTCCACCCATTGCCATGATGATCTCGGGATGGCAATTGCGAACACACTTGCTGGCGTTTCCGCAGGGGCAACCCAAGTAGAAGGCACGATCAATGGAATCGGGGAACGGGCCGGGAATGCTGCACTTGAAGAATTCGCGGTAGCCCTCCATATCCGGAAAGATTTTTATCAGGCGGAAACGAGGATGAACCTCAAGGAAATCAGCCGAACGAGCAGTCTTGTCAGCAAATTGACGGGGATGGCTGTACCGGCTAATAAGGCTGTTGTCGGCAGGAATGCTTTTGCCCATGAATCCGGGATCCATCAGGATGGCGTTTTGAAGGAGAAAACGACCTATGAAATCATATCACCTGAACTCGTCGGTCTCCAGAATAATTCAATGGTACTCGGAAAGCACTCAGGCAGGCATGCATTCCGCAACCGCCTGATTGAAATGGGGCTTACGGTTCCGGAGCAGGAAATAAATCATTTATTCTCAGTTTTTAAAGAACTCGCAGACCGGAAAAAAGAAATGACGGACGAAGACCTGGCTGCAATCATCCTGGAAGAGAAACTTGCCAAAGAGAAGCAGTATTATCGGCTAGACTCCATCCAGGTGCAATACGGAACAAACCAGGTCCCTACTGCGACGGTCACGCTTTCAGGCTGTCAAAACGAGCAGATCCAGGAGGCGGCGACAGGTTCGGGGAGCATCGAAGCTTTATACAACACCCTTGAAAAATGCATGGATGAAAGGACGAACTTGCTTGACTATAGGATTCAATCAGTCGGTGCCGGTAGGGACGCTCTTGCCCAGGTGTATGTAAAGCTTAGGTTCGGCGATGTGGAAACGAGCGGCAGAGGGCTAGCGCAGGATGTACTTGAAGCATCGGCAAAAGCGTACTTGAATGCTGTGAACAGAGTTTTATATTTGGAGGAAAACAAAAAAGTGGCAGTAACTGGATAAAAAAATGAAAAATTGGAGGCGAGTGTAATGCATAAAAGGATCGCAGTCCTGCCAGGAGATGGCGTAGGCAAAGAAGTAACAAAGGGGGCAGTCAGCGTCCTACAGGCAGCGGGGGAGCTGTTTGGCCATAAGTTCCAGTTTACTTATGGTGAAATCGGCGGGAACGCGATCGATGAACATGGCACACCCCTTCCGCAGCAAACGATCGACCTGTGCAAATCAAGTGATGCTGTCCTTCTGGGAGCGGTCGGAGGACCAAAATGGGATCGGCTGCCAGGACATATCAGGCCTGAAAAAGGCCTATTGAAGATCAGGAAGGATCTTGGGCTGTATGCCAATATCCGCCCAGTCCATTACTACTCCAGCATTTCCGATATTTCACCATTGCGTAGGGAAGTGATCGAAGGTGCTGATATGGTGGTTGTCCGTGAACTCACAGGCGGCCTTTACTTCGGGAAACCAAGTGAGAGGACTGTAGAGAAAGGGGAAGCCTCCGCGGTCGATACATTATTTTACAAGAAGAAAGAAATGGAAAGAGTTCTGCGCTATGCCTTCAAATTGGCATCTGGACGAAGAGGCAAGGTAACTTCTGTCGACAAGGCCAATGTTCTTGAATCAAGCAGGATGTGGCGTGAGACTGCTGAAGAAATTGCTAAGGATTTTCCTGGTATCGAGCTTGACCATATGCTCGTGGATAACGCAGCTATGCAGTTAATCAAAAACCCTCGCCAGTTCGATGTTATGGTCACTGAGAACATGTTTGGCGACATCCTGAGCGATGAAGCTTCCGTACTGACAGGCTCGCTTGGAATGCTTCCTTCTGCAAGCATTTCGGCAAATGGACCATATCTTTATGAGCCAATTCATGGATCCGCGCCGGATATTGCCGGTCAGAATGCCGCAAATCCAATTGCGATGATCTTGTCGGTGGCGATGATGTTGAGGCTTTCATTCGGGCTAAAAGAGGAAGCTGATGCGGTTGAGCATGCTGTTTCCCAGGTGCTCGATTCGGGGAGCAGGACACGCGATATCGCGAGGGATGGAGCGGTGCCGCTGACAACTCAGGAGATGACTGATGAAATCAAGGCGGCTTTGCTGGATAATGAAGCAATCATGAATATCATGGGTGTATATGCATGACTTTTAAAAAAGAAGGAAAGGAGGCGTCCGGTATTGGGGAAAACAATGATTGATAAAATCTGGGAAAGGCATGTTGTCCACAAGGAAGAAGGAAAGCCAGACCTTATTTATATAGATTTGCATTTAGTCCATGAAGTAACTTCCCCTCAAGCTTTTTCAGGGCTCAGGATGAAAAATCGAGCTGTCAGGAGACCGGATTTGACATTCGCCACAATGGACCACAATGTTCCCACGGTGGACCGGACCCGGATTCTTGACCCTGTCGCAAAGAACCAAATGGATACATTGCGCAAGAATTGCCAGGAATACGGGATCCAGCTTGCGGATTTGAATAGCCCTGATCAAGGAATCGTACACGTGATCGGCCCTGAACTCGGGTTGACGAAACCGGGAATGACTATTGTCTGCGGTGACAGCCATACATCGACACATGGTGCTTTTGGTTCGCTTGCTTTTGGAATTGGAACAAGCGAAGTCGAGCATGTTCTTGCTACACAAACATTGTGGCAGACAAAGCCAAGGACGATGAAGGTCGAAGTAAGCGGCAGGCTCGGGCAAGGCGTTAGCGCCAAAGATGTTATCCTGTATATTTTGAGCAGGTATGGAGTGGACTTTGGAACTGGATATGTAATCGAATTTTGCGGAGAGGCCATCAGGCGCATGTCGATGGAGGAGAGAATGACGATCTGCAATATGTCGATCGAAGGCGGCGCGAAAGCATCTGTCGTAGCGCCTGATGAAAAGACATTTGCTTATTTAAGGGGAAGGAAGTATGTTCCAGAGGGTGCCGCGTTTGATTCCCTTACCAGGGAATGGGCTCAGCTTGCTTCGGATCCTGACGCTTTCTATGATGCGGAAATCGAGATTGATGGCGGTGAAGTTGAACCAATGGTTAGCTGGGGCACAAATCCCTCGATGACTGCGCCTGCCTCAGGCAGAGTTCCTTTTTTGCACGAATGCCATAGTGAGGCAGAGAAAAATTCAGTCTGCCGTGCCCTTGAATATATGGGGCTAGAAGAAGGGCAGGCGATCACGGACATCCAGGTGACCAAGGTATTTATTGGTTCGTGTACTAACTCAAGGCTGGAGGATTTACGGGCCGCAGCAGAGATCGTACATGGGAAAAGAACTGCCCCTGGTGTGCAGGCAATCGTTGTGCCAGGGTCGCAGAATGTCAAACTGCTCGCTGAAGCAGAGGGACTTGACAGGATTTTCATCGAGGCGGGGTTTGAATGGAGAGAATCGGGGTGCAGCATGTGTCTGAGCATGAACGCCGATGTCGTGCTTCCGCAGGAACATTGCGCCTCGACTTCAAATCGGAACTTCGAAGGCAGGCAGGGTGCAGGAGCGCGTACCCACCTTGTCAGCCCGGCAATGGCTGCCGCGGCTGCAATCCATGGCCGCTTTGTAGATGTCAGAACACTCGCTGGCGCTGCAGTCTAGCAGGAAGGAGCGTTTCATGAGCTTTAGAAAATTCACCGGGAAAGCGATCGGCATGGACCGGTCAAACGTCGATACAGATCAGATTATCCCTAAACAATTCCTGAAAAGGATAGAAAAGACAGGATTTGGACAATTCTTATTTTACGATTGGCGATTCCGTCCAGACGGCCAGCCTGACGAAAAGTTCGAACTCAATCTGCCAGGGAATGAAAATGCTTCGATTTTGATAGCAAAGCACAACTTTGGCTGCGGTTCTTCAAGGGAGCATGCGCCATGGGCATTGCAGGACTACGGATTTAAAGTTATCATTGCCCCGTCGTTTGCTGATATCTTCCGGCAGAACTGCCTGAAGAATGGAGTGCTTCCGATTGTTTTGAGTGAGGAAAAAGTGGACTATTTATTGGAACAGACGAAAACCCAGCCTTATGAAATGACCGTCTCATTGGAACAAAAGTCAGTCAAGGATGAAAGGGGATTTGAATCAAGCTTTGAAATTCACCCCTACTGGTATAACATGCTGCTGAATGGCTGGGATGAAATCGAATTGACGCTCCAATTGGAGCAGCAGATTGAAAATTTCGAGAAAGAACATTGTCTTGCTTAGAAAAAAACTTAAGGATTGCTGGATTCACAGGCGCTGCCTGTGAATCTTTTTGTTTTTTTCCTGATTCATGCTAAACTAACCTCAATAAAAAATGAGAATAAGGCGGTATGTTTATGAATAAACGGGACGCTAAAAATGATAATGTCATCCTGTTCCCGGGACTTGAAAAACGTCTGTTGGAAAAGGGCCTTGATTATTTGAAGCAAAGGAAGTACAGGGATGCAATCCAATATTTAGAGCAGGCCCTTGAACATAACCCGGATAATAGTGATATCTACGTTGGACTTGTCCTTGCAAACTATGAATCAGGTAATGCAGAGCAGGCGAAAGAGGTTGCTGTTGAAATGCTCCAGGGCGGATTAGGTGATTACATCCAGGTCATTGACCTCTATTTAATGATTCTTGTCCAAATGAATCAATATGATGAGGTAGTTTCCACGATTGAAGCGCTCCTTGAGGAACGGGAGGTTCCGGCGGATAAGCTTGAGCATTTCACCAGGATGCTTGAATTCGGAAAGAAGATGCAGAATGGGTCGGGGGGTAAGGAAGCTTCCCTGTCACTTGAGAAAGAGTCGGAAGAGCTTGGGTTCAGTTTATTCGATTATGAAGATCCAAAGGAACAGGTGATGGTCGCTGCCAGGCTGGCAAAAGAAAATATTCGTCCATATATAGAAGAAATAAGGAAGTACGTTGCTTCTGAAGAAGGTCATCCTTTTCAAAAAACCATGTTGTTGAATATATTAAGAGAACAAGAATATGCAGAAGAATTGGATGTTCGCAAATTTGGCTGGAAAAGTTCATTCATCCCCGCGAAGCTCCCTGACATAAAGGATTATATCGCGATGAATGAAGTCACAAAGCTGTTAAGCGATCAAATTGAAAATGATGATCCTGTCTTGTATGAAAATATTCTCAGCCTGATTGAAAGGAATTTCTTCCTCGTCTATCCTTTTATGTTGCCGGAAAAACAAGCTGAAGCGTGGGCTTCAGCCTATCATTTCATTGCCAATGAATATTATGGCTTTGAGGACCAGTTGGAATCATTCGCCGAGATTTACAATTGCAGCGTGGAAGTAGCGGAGGAGGCCCTATCTTTTATCAGAATGCTAGAAGAAATTTCTTACCCGATAATATAATCATGGCTGTTGAAACAGAAGAAACCTGTGTTATAATGTAGTGGTTGTATTATGTAAAAATCATTCTATTTTACATTTAAATCTGGAATATTGCTTGGATGACAAGAGATATTCATCGTCGAATGAAAATGATAATAGATTGTTGGAGGGAAATAGTATGTCTGCAAAAGTGGAAAAAGTAGAGAGGAACCAAGCGGTTCTGACAATTGAAGTTGAAGCGGAAAAAGTCGGCCAGGGGCTTGACGCTGCATTCAAAAAAGTCGTTAAGCAAATTAATGTGCCGGGATTCCGCAAAGGAAAAATGCCGCGCCAAATGTTCGAGAAGCGCTTTGGCGTAGAATCATTGTATCAGGATGCCATCGATATCCTTCTTCCGGAAGCATATGCGAATGCCATCGCTGAAACAGGAATCGAGCCTGTTGACCGCCCTGAAATCGATGTAGAGCAAATTGAAAAAGGCAAAAGCCTCATCTTCAAGGCGACAGTAACAGTGAAGCCTGAAGTGAAGCTTGGCGAATATAAAGGAATTGAAGTAGAAGCATTTGATACAAATGTAACAGATGAAGAAGTTGAAAATGAATTGAAACAGATGCAGGAACGACAGGCAGAACTGGTTGTCAAAGAAGAGGGAACAGCTTCTGAAGGCGATACTGTCGTTATCGATTTCGAAGGTTTCGTCGATGGAGAAGCATTCGAAGGCGGCAAAGCGGAAAACTACTCTCTTGAGCTCGGAACAGGTTCTTTCATCCCTGGTTTTGAAGACCAGCTGGTTGGAACTGGCACCGGCGAAGAAAAAGACGTAGAAGTAACTTTCCCGGAAGAATACCATGCTGCTGACCTAGCAGGGAAGCCCGCGGTATTCAAAGTGAAGGTACATGAAATCAAAGGGAAAGAGCTTCCTCAACTGGATGATGAGTTCGCGAAAGATGCAGATGAAGAAGTTGAGACTCTCGAAGAACTGAAAACAAAGATCAAGGATCGCCTGGCTCACGACAAGGAGCATCAGAAAGAACACCACGTACGTGATACTGTAGTCGAAAAGGCAGCCGAAAATGCTGAAATCGAAATTCCTGATGCGATGGTTGAGACTGAGATCGACCGCATGGTGAATGAATTCGAACAGCGCCTTCAGATGCAAGGCATGAACCTTGAGCTTTATTATCAGTTCTCAGGGCAAGATGAAGGAGCCCTTCGCGGACAGATGAAGGAAGATGCAGCTTCCCGTGTACGCGCGAACCTGACGCTTGAGGCAATCGCAAAAGCTGAGAACATTGAAGTTACAGATGAAGAAGTCAATGCTGAACTTGAAAAGATGGCTGAAATGTACAATATGACTGTTGATAACATCAAAGCAGCACTTGGCAGCATTGAAGGCTTGAAGGGCGATCTTCAATTGAAAAAAGCAGTTGATTTCCTTGTAGAAAACAGCAAAACTGTTGCATAATAGAATCAGGACAAATAGGAAACAAGGCGCGAGTTGCTCGTGCCTTGTTTTCTACAATAAAAATGGTTATTTTAACGGTTTTGTGGCATATACATACATAAAATTTTCAGTAATTTCCATTCTGCCGACTTAACAGGCATGTTTCTGGATAAGATGTTTTAGTACATATTTTTTGGAAGGATTCATAAGCGCGAAAGTTGTCCATATCGAGTGTTATCATTTCCTGTATGCTGGGAATATATGATACAATGCAATACATAACTGCTGGCACTCCAGCAGAAAAACCGTTAAGTAACATTTCGTTTGCTTATGAATCGCAGCTTTATATATTGTTTAGAAGTATTCAAGGGGTGAAGGCATTGTTCAAATTTAATGATGAAAAAGGACAGCTTAAGTGTTCTTTCTGCGGCAAGACCCAGGAACAAGTCCGCAAGCTGGTTGCGGGGCCTGGCGTCTATATTTGTGACGAGTGTATCGAGTTATGCACTGAAATCGTGGAAGAAGAGCTGGGCACAGAGGAAGAAGTTGAATTCAAAGATGTACCAAAGCCAAAGGAAATCCGCGATATTCTGGATGAGTATGTAATCGGGCAGGACCAGGCAAAGAAGAACCTGTCTGTTGCTGTTTACAACCATTATAAACGGATCAATTCGAATAGCAAGATTGATGAGGTCGAGCTTTCAAAAAGCAATATTGCGATGATTGGACCGACTGGGAGCGGAAAAACATTGCTTGCCCAAACCCTGGCTCGCATCTTGAATGTTCCGTTCGCGATTGCTGACGCTACCTCCCTTACAGAAGCAGGCTATGTTGGGGAAGATGTTGAGAACATCTTATTGAAGCTGATCCAGTCAGCTGATTACGATGTGGAAAAAGCTGAAAAAGGGATCATCTATATCGACGAAATCGATAAAATCGCCAGGAAATCAGAGAATCCTTCGATAACAAGGGATGTATCTGGTGAAGGCGTTCAGCAAGCCTTGCTTAAAATCCTTGAAGGCACAGTCGCCAGTGTGCCGCCACAAGGAGGAAGGAAACATCCGCATCAGGAATTCATCCAGATTGATACGACGAATATCCTGTTCATTTGCGGCGGAGCATTCGATGGCATCGAGTCCATCATCAAACGCCGCCTGGGACAAAAAGTGATCGGCTTCGGTGCCGATACGAAACAGGAAGAGCTGGACAAGAAAGAACTCCTATCAAAGGTACTTCCAGAAGACTTGTTGAAATTCGGATTGATTCCAGAATTCATCGGCCGTCTGCCAGTCATCGCCAGCCTGACTCCTCTTGATGAAGACGCTCTTGTTGAAATCCTGACGAAGCCAAAAAATGCATTGGTGAAGCAATATCAAAAGATGCTTGAGCTGGATAATGTGGAGCTTGAGTTCGAGGATGATGCCCTGATTGAAATCGCAAAAAGGGCAATCGAAAGGAAGACCGGTGCGCGTGGCCTTCGTTCAATCATCGAAAGCGTCATGCTCGATGTCATGTTTGATTTGCCATCTCGTGACGACATTGTCAAGTGCATCATCACAAAAGAAACAATCGAGAAAAATGTGGCTCCAAAGCTTATCCTTGAAGACGGAACTGTCATCGAGGATGAAAGGGACTCTGCATAATAGTCATGATTCGAAAACCCGATGATCTGTCATCGGGTTTTTTGTTGTGAAAATCAGAAGTTTAACTGGAACATCGAACAATTTTTAGCTTAAAGTACCATCGATTCGGGGTTAAAACCAGTTCAGTCCGACCACATTCAGCCGGAGCATTATATGATTTAGGCCATTACCTGGGGAAGCACCGAAAGCACTATTAGCTTTTTAGCGCAACCGGAAAAAGAACGCCTCTTAAAAAGAATGTGGCACAGGAAAATCGCCATTCTTCTCTATGTCGCAGCATAACTTTATTCTTTTCCGATGATTTTTTCAGTAAATATCCTGTTGGAAATTTCATTGGATATATTGTTTATTTTGGCCAGCCGAAGGGGAAACTAGGGTAAAGCGGACAGTCATCAATTTTGGGAGGGAATCTATTTTGAGTTGGACCGGTATCGCCTTATTCATACAGCTGTTTTTTGGGATTGTCATCGGGCTGTATTTCTGGAATTTGCTTAGGAATCAAAGGACTCAAAAAGTGTCGATCGACCGAGAATCCAGGAAAGAAATGGAGCAGCTGAAAAAGATGAGATCGATTTCGCTTAGTGAGCCCCTTGCTGAAAAAGTCAGGCCATCAAGCTTCAAAGATATAGTCGGCCAGGAGGATGGAATCAAAGCATTGAGAGCGGCACTTTGCGGACCTAATCCCCAGCACGTCATCATTTATGGACCGCCGGGAGTAGGCAAGACAGCGGCTGCAAGACTGGTGCTTGAGGAAGCGAAGCAAAATGCGAAAACACCTTTCAAGGATACCTCGGTGTTTGTCGAGCTGGATGCAACAACTGCAAGGTTTGATGAAAGAGGAATTGCTGATCCGTTGATTGGGTCAGTCCATGATCCGATTTACCAGGGGGCAGGCGCAATGGGACAAGCCGGGATCCCACAGCCAAAGCAGGGAGCTGTGACCAACGCACACGGCGGAGTTCTCTTCATTGATGAAATCGGCGAGCTGCACCCTATCCAGATGAATAAACTGTTGAAAGTACTTGAAGACCGAAAAGTGTTCCTCGAAAGCGCCTATTATAGTGAAGAAAATGCCCAAATCCCAAGCCATATCCACGATATTTTCAAAAACGGGCTACCCGCTGATTTCAGGCTCGTCGGCGCGACCACAAGAACGCCAAATGAGATTCCCCCGGCAATCAGGTCGCGGTGTATGGAAGTGTTTTTCCGGGAGCTGACCCAGGAGGAAATCGCCGAGGTGGCAAGGAATGCAGCGGAGAAAGTGAATTTGACAGTGAGCGACGCTGCGATTGAAATTCTTTCGAACTATGCCCGCAATGGAAGAGAAGCTGTTAATATGGTGCAAATCGCGGCTGGGCTTGCCATCACGGATGACCGTTCCTATATAAAGGAAGAGGAAATTGAGTGGGTCGTACATTCAAGCCAGCTTACACCGAGAATGGAACGGAGGATCAATGAAAAATCAGCTGTCGGGCTTGTTAACGGGCTGGCGGTATACGGACCGAATACAGGAGCGCTTCTTGAAATCGAAGTGACGGTCATTAAAGCAAAGGAAAAAGGATTAATAAATATTACCGGGATTGTTGATGAGGAAAGCATTGGCGGGCAGGGCAAATCGATTAGAAGGAAGAGCATGGCGAGAAGTTCGATTGAAAATGTCATTACCGTCCTTAGGTCAATGGGTGTTCCGGCGGATGAATTCGACATTCATGTGAATTTCCCTGGCGGCACGCCGATTGACGGACCCTCCGCTGGTATCGCGATGGCAACAGGGATCTACTCAGCGATCTACAAAATCCCAATGGACAACACAGTTGCGATGACTGGCGAAATCAGCATCCATGGCTATGTTAAACCGATCGGGGGCGTCTATCCGAAGGTAAAGGCAGCGAAAAAAGCTGGCGCCAAGAAAGTAATCATCCCAAAAGAAAACATGCAGACCATCCTGAATGAAATTACAGATATTGAAATCATCCCGGTGACCCACCTTGATGAAGTATTCGATATCGCGCTGGTCAAGGGGCATGCAAGGGAGCAAATGCTTTCAGCCGCACCAGATTTGGCTAAAAAAGAAACGAGCTGAAAAGAACGCCGACCAAGCGTTCTTTTTTTGCGGTCGGATTTCCTTGAAAGGGAATGTAATGAGAGGCCACCAATGAAAAGGAACTGATTGAGGGCTGGTTTTAGAATCGAAAGCATAAGAACCTTAACCCACCTGAATCGTTCCCATTTTGCTTTTTTGAAAAGCGATATCGCCCCTAACAGTCCCGGATAGTTCCCGTTATGCTTATCTGGGAAGTCAATTGGGCATTATCGGTGCCTGATCGTTCTCGTTTTACTAGTTCGGACATCCACTGGATCCCTATCTGTCCCGAAACATTTTCAGGATTGCATATTCCGCGCCTCCACATGTTCCTCAGCAGCCTTGATAAGATCCCGTTTTACCAGTCCAAAAGCGGCATGGTAATTACCTTTCCGCAGGGAAGTCACTTCCGCATAAATGGACACATCCAGAAAAGAAATACGGCCCGCGAATGTGTCCAAAAGACATATTTAAACGCCGAATACAGGATAATAAAATAGAAAGGAGTGAATGGGCATATTAATGCTCCTGAATATTAGACACTGTAAAATAAATACGATAGAATTGAACAACAAAGTATAATTATGCTTATAGATTGATTTCAAGCATGTTGGAGGTGCAATTTCATGGCGAAGGAAAAAGAGCTCACTGTCCCTTTGCTTCCGCTTCGTGGACTTCTCGTCTATCCGACGATGGTCCTCCATCTGGATGTGGGAAGGGAAAAATCGGTACAGGCTCTTGAAAAGGCTATGGTAGATGACCATTTGATCTATCTAACAACACAAAAAGATATTTCCATAGATGACCCGGGTGAAGAGGATGTATACCAGATGGGTACGCTCACCAAGGTGAAGCAGATGCTGAAGCTTCCTAACGGGACGATCCGTGTGCTCGTTGAAGGCTTGTCTAGAGCAGAAATCATCGAGTTTTTTGATGGGAAAGACCATTTCTCCTGTTCGCTGAAAACATTTGAGGACAGGGAAACGAAAGATGTTGAAGATGAAGCATTGATGAGGACGATGCTGGAGTACTTTGAACAGTACATAAAGATGTCCAAGAAAATATCCGCAGAAACATATGCCTCGGTATCTGATATTGAAGAACCAGGAAGAATGGCGGATATCATCGCGTCACATTTGCCTCTCAAGCTGAAGGAAAAGCAGGAAATCCTTGAGACCGTCGATATCAAGGAACGGATGAACAAGGTGATTGAAATCATCCATAATGAAAAAGAAGTACTTGGGCTTGAAAAGAAAATCGGCCAGCGTGTCAAACGATCAATGGAGCGGACACAAAAGGAATACTACTTACGCGAACAGCTGAAAGCGATCCAGAAGGAACTCGGTGAAAAAGAGGGCAAGACAGGGGAAGTCGCTGAGCTTTCCGAGAAAATCGAACTAGCCGGGATGCCGGAACATGTAAAAGAAACGGCGTTGAAGGAATTGGACAGATATGAAAAGGTTCCATCCACTTCAGCAGAAAGTGCAGTCATCCGCAATTACATCGAGTGGCTCGTTTCCCTTCCGTGGTCAAAGGCGACGGAAGATGACCTTGATATCAATAAAGCTGAAAAAATCCTGAACCAGGACCACTATGGGCTTGAGAAGGTTAAAGAGAGGGTCCTAGAGTATCTTGCTGTCCAGCAGCTGACAAACTCGCTGAGGGGCCCGATCCTTTGTCTTGCCGGCCCCCCGGGTGTCGGCAAAACCAGCCTTGCGCGTTCGATCGCGAAATCTATGAACCGGAATTTTGTCCGTGTTTCATTGGGCGGGGTAAGGGATGAATCGGAAATCCGCGGGCACAGGCGCACATATGTCGGGGCAATGCCTGGAAGGATCATACAAGGAATGAAGAAATCCGGTACGGTCAATCCAGTCTTCCTGCTTGATGAAATTGATAAAATGTCGAGCGATTTCAGGGGAGACCCTTCAGCTGCAATGCTCGAAGTACTTGATCCTGAACAAAACCACAACTTCAGCGACCATTATATCGAGGAACCGTATGATCTTTCAAAGGTCATGTTCATTGCGACAGCAAATAACCTGGCAACCGTTCCCGGACCATTGCTTGACAGGATGGAAATCATCAATATCGCGGGATACACGGAGCTCGAAAAACTCCATATCGCCAAAGATCATTTGCTGCCTAGGCAGATCAAGGACCATGGGCTGTCAAAGGCGCAGCTTCAAATAAGGGATGATGGCATCCAGAAAATCATCCGATATTATACACGGGAGTCCGGCGTTCGCTCGCTTGAAAGGCAGCTTGCTGCTATTTGCCGTAAGACGGCAAAAATCGTCGTTTCCGGGGCCAAAAAACGTGTCATCGTCAATGAAAAAAATATCGAAGAATTCCTGGGCAAGCCAAAGTTCAGGTATGGCCAGGCAGAGCTCGAGGACCAGGTTGGCGTTGCGACCGGATTGGCTTACACAACAGTAGGGGGCGACACGCTACAGATTGAAGTGTCATTGTCTCCAGGGAAAGGGAAGCTCGTCCTGACTGGAAAACTGGGAGATGTCATGAAGGAATCGGCACAGGCTGCCTTCAGCTATGTCCGTTCAAGGGCAAAGGAGCTGGGCATCGATCCGGATTTCCATGAGAAGAATGATATCCATATCCACGTCCCTGAAGGGGCTGTCCCTAAAGACGGACCTTCCGCGGGTATTACAATCGCCACAGCCCTCGTATCGGCACTATCAGGAAAATCGATTCGCAGGGAAGTCGGGATGACGGGAGAAATCACGCTAAGAGGCCGTGTCTTGCCAATTGGCGGCGTGAAGGAAAAAACACTGAGCGCGCACAGGGCCGGTTTGACGAAAATCATTCTGCCGAAAGAAAACGAAAAGGACATCGATGATATACCTGAAAGTGTGCGTAAGGAGCTTGAATTCGTGTTGGTATCGCATGTGGATGAAGTGCTGAAGCACGCCCTTGCCAGCGGTGGTTCCCAATGAAAATAACAAGTGCGGAAATCGTGATCAGTGCTGTTAAGCCGAATCAATATCCGGAAGGCAATCTTCCGGAGTTCGCGCTCGCAGGACGATCAAATGTAGGGAAATCGTCCTTCATCAACAAAATGCTGAACCGGAAAAGTCTGGCCCGTACCTCTTCTAAACCGGGAAAGACACAGACATTGAACTTCTACCTGATTAACGAATTGCTTCATTTTGTCGATGTCCCGGGCTATGGCTATGCCAAAGTATCCAAATCCGAGCGGGAAGCATGGGGGAAGATGATTGAGACCTATATCACGGCAAGGGAACAATTAAAAGCAGTGCTGCTGATCGTCGATTTAAGGCATCCGCCGACAAATGACGATGTCATGATGTACGACTTTCTGAAGCATTATGAAATCCCTGTGGTCATCATTGCCACAAAAGCCGATAAGATACCAAAATCGAAATGGCAAAAACATCTAAAAATATCAAAGGAAACACTGAATCTCGATCCCGATGATACTATTATCCTGTTTTCCTCTGAAACAGGGGAGGGCAAGGATAAAGCCTGGTCTGTCCTTGGAAGTTTCATGTGACAAGAGGCTGGGTCTTTTGAGGCCACAAAAAAGCCCGCGCCAGATATATTGGTGCGGGCTTTCATCATTTTTTCTTGAAGAACAACAGGTAGATGCCAATGATAACGAGCGCAGCGGGCCAGAATCTCCATGCGGTAGAAATATCAGTACCCATCAGCCCAAACCAGCGGGTGACACGATCATAGAACAATAGCATCCCTGCAATGATAAGAAAAAGGACCCCGTAGAAAAGGCCGTTCCCTGTCTTCTGATAGCGCAGCAAAAAACCGAGCGCAATGATCAAAATGAATGCCCCAAGATGGTCCGGCCATAGTTCAAACCGATTGACTATATGGAAATGGATGCCGAATCCGACTAGGATCACTCCCGGGAATATCGATTCATAGTCCCGGCCGCGATATCCCTGGACAAGGAAGGCAATGCCGACGATCATCAGTAAGGTCGGCCAGTCATAGAATTCTTGGAACAGGGATACTTTTGCTTGCTCGAGGTAAAAATAGATGCCAAATCCCAATAAGATTATTCCAGGTACTATTTTCTGATTTTTCATTCTTCACCACTTCCAATAAGGCTCACTTGAATTAGCAGACAAACTTTGATAAGGTACATAGGGAGTATGTTTATTTCCCATCATACAGTATAAATGATATAGAAATATTTCGAAACTGTGCCGATTTTCAATTTTAAATTGAAAATTCATATAAAACAGTTTTCCTTAGTTGTTCACATTTCTAGCAATAAGAAAAAAACCATCATGTTATAATTGCCTTAGCCAATTATGCAATTTCTCTGTGGGGGTGTCAATTAATAATGCATATTATCGTTGTTGGCCTAAACTATAAAACTGCCCCTGTCGAAATCCGCGAAAATTTGACATTTCCTGAGGCAGCCCTCGGGGGAGCAATGAGTGCGCTTAAGGATAAAAAGAGCATACTCGAGAATGTGATCGTATCAACCTGCAACCGCACAGAAATTTATGCTGTCGTCGATCAGCTCCATACTGGCAGATATTATATAAAAGAATTCCTATCTGAGTGGTTTGGAATTCCACAGGCTGAATTCACGCCATTCCTGTTCATTTATGAACAAGAGGGAGCAATTGAGCATTTATTCAAGGTATCCTGCGGATTGGACTCAATGGTGCTTGGCGAAACCCAGATCCTCGGCCAGGTTCGTTCAAGCTTTTTGCTTGGACAGGATTGGAAAACAACAGGAACGGTCTTCAACCATCTTTTCAAACAGGCGATTACCTTGGCTAAGCGAGGCCACTCTGAAACAGAAATCGGCGCGAACGCCGTTTCCGTAAGCTATGCCGCTGTTGAACTGGCCAAGAAGATTTTTGGTTCGCTCGATCAAAAGCATGTACTGATCCTTGGGGCCGGGAAGATGGGCGAACTGGCGATCCAAAATCTCCACGCCAATGGTGCGAAGAAGGTAACCGTTATCAACCGTACGTATAAAAAGGCAGAAGACCTGGCATCGCGCTTCTCGGGAAAGGCCAAGACACTGGAAGAGCTGCAGGCTGCACTGGCAGATGCCGATATCCTGATCAGTTCGACTGGCGCCAAAGAGTTCGTCGTGACAAAGGACATGATGGCGAAGGTTGAGCACCAGCGAAAAGGAAAGCCGATATTCATGGTGGACATTGCTGTGCCCCGCGATCTGGATCCGGAAATCGCTTCGATTGAGAATGTATTCCTTTATGACATTGATGACCTTGAAGGAATCGTCGAGGCGAACCTGCAGGAACGCAAGAAAGCAGCTGAGAGAATCCTGCTCATGATTGAAAGCGAGATTGTCCAGTTCAAGCATTGGCTGAATACGCTTGGAGTCGTCCCAGTCATCTCAGCATTGAGGGTAAAGGCCCTGGAAATCCAGGCAGAGACGATGAACAGCATCGAACGGAAACTTACCCATTTATCAGAACGGGACATCAAGGTCCTTAACAAACACACAAAGAGCATCATAAACCAGCTTCTCAAGGATCCGATCCTCCAGGCAAAGGAACTTGCTGCAAGGCCGGATGCTGAGGAAGCACTTGACCTTTTCATCAAGATCTTCAATATCGAACAGCAAGTTGCTGAACAGCAGGAATCGAAAACAGCTGAAACCGAGCAGGTCAGAGTCCCTTCACCTCAGGCTTCCTTTCAGCCTTAAGCGAGGATTCGGCCATGGCTGATTTATACATCACCCGTATCCATGAGTTGACGATTGTTGTTTATGCAGCTAGCGTACTTTTATATTTTATTGACTTCCTTAACAGTAACCGGAAGGCGAATCAAATTGCCTTCTGGTTACTTGCATTTGTATGGGGCATCCAGTCGTTGTTTTTGCTTTATTATATGCTTGATATCGGCCGTTTCCCAGTCCTGACCCTTTTTGAAGGGCTTTACTTTTATGCCTGGGTGCTGGTGAGCCTTTCACTCGCGATCAACAAATTATTAAAAGTAGATTTCATTGTCTTTTTTACGAATGTGCTGGGTTTTATCATCATGGCAATCCATACTTTCGCACCCGTTCAGTTTGATTCACATGTAATGTCAGAGCAGCTGATTTCCGAATTGCTGCTGATCCATATCACGATGGCGATTCTGTCCTACGGTGCTTTCTCGATTTCCTTTGTGCTTTCCTTACTGTATTTGATTCAATATGATCTTTTGAAGCGGAAAAAGTGGAGGAAGCAGTTATGGAGGATTCCAGACCTGACAAGACTCGATTATCTATCATACATATTGAATGTCATTGGCGTGCCAATGCTCATCCTCAGCCTGATTCTTGGACTGCAATGGGCGTGGATCAAGGTTCCGGACCTTGAATGGTATGATGCAAAATTGATCGGGTCTTTCGTCGTCCTTGCATCCTATAGCATTTATTTGTACTTGAAGGTCGGAAAAGGACAATACGGAAAGTCTCTCGCACTATGGAACATCGCTTCATTTCTGATTGTATTAATTAACTTTTTCCTATTCGGCAAACTATCATCATTCCATTTTTGGTATAAGTAGAAGGAGGCTGTCATGAGAAAGATTATCGTAGGTTCCAGACGGAGCAAATTAGCATTGACACAAACAAACTGGGTGATCGACCAGTTAAAGAAACTGGGCGCTCCTTTTGAATTCGAAGTGAAGGAAATCGTCACGAAGGGCGACAAGATATTAGACGTAACCCTCTCAAAGGTAGGCGGAAAAGGGTTGTTTGTAAAAGAAATCGAGCAGGCAATGTTCAACAAGGAAATCGATATGGCTGTCCACAGCATGAAGGACATGCCGGCAGAGCTGCCCGAAGGACTTGTGATTGGTTCGATCCCGGCAAGGGAAGACCATCGAGATGTCCTGATATCAAATGGCAATATCCCGTTCAGTGAGCTGAAGGAGGGAGCCGTTGTTGGTACGAGCAGCCTCCGCAGGAGCTCACAGCTTCTGGCCAAGCGGCCGGACCTTGAGATGAAATGGATTCGCGGCAACATCGATACGAGGATTTCAAAGCTTGAAACAGAGGGATACGATGCTATCATCCTTGCTGCCGCAGGATTAAAACGGATGGGCTGGGCAAGCGATACAGTAACAGAATTCATCGACCCGGAAATTTGTGTACCTGCTGTGGGGCAAGGAGCGCTTGCCATTGAATGCCGCGGAGATGATAATGAGCTTCTAGAGCTGCTTGAAAAGTTCACTTCAAAAGAAACAAGTAACGCTGTCCGGGCGGAACGCGCTTTCCTCCATAAGATGGAAGGAGGCTGCCAGGTCCCGATAGCTGGCTATGCCTATTTGAATGGCCAGGAAGAGATCATCTTAACTGCGCTTGTCGGCTCGCCCGATGGCAAGACCATTTTAAAGGAACAAGTCAAGGGAACTGACCCTGAACAGCTCGGCATCCATGCCGCTGAAAAGCTGATCAGCAAAGGTGCGAAAGACTTGATCGACAGGGTCAAGCAGGAGCTTGAAGCAGAATGACCCCGGATCTCCCGCTGCAAAATAAACTTGTGATGGTGCCAAGAGGAAAAGGACATGCAAAGTCCTTTTCCGACCTTGTAGTCAAGTATGGAGGGATTCCGGTGGAAATTCCTCTAATTGCCTTTAAGCCAGTTGCAGCAACTGAAGAACTGCAGAATATTTTAAAACGTTTACATACCTATGATTGGATTATCTTTACAAGCAATGTAACTGTTGAAACCTTTTATTCTTTTTTCAGCGAGCCCGTCAACCTGCCGAAAATCGCGGTGATTGGAGAAAAAACAAGACAGGTGCTGGAAAAGAAAGGAGAAAAGGTCCGTTTTACCCCTGGCTGCTATGTTGCAGAGGGCTTTATCGAAGACTTTGCTCCGCTGGTAAAGGAAGGGGAACGCATCCTGATTCCGAAAGGGAACCTTGCCAGGGAATACATTGCTGCTTCATTGAAGAAAATCGGCGCTGCGGTCGATGAGCTTGTGATCTATGAAACCTACTTGCCTGAGGAAAGCCGTGCCAAGCTGATTCAGATGCTCACAAACCGAAGTCTTGATATACTTACTTTTACAAGCCCTTCAACGATTGACCATTTCATGGGAATCGTGCAGCAGAATGGGCTGCAGCCACGGATCGAGGATTCCATTGTCGCCTGTATCGGCCCTGTGTCGAAGCAAAAGGCAGAGGAATGGGGATTGACTGTCCATGCCGTTCCCGAAAAATATACAGTGGAAGATATGTTAAAGAGCATCATCGAGTACTTAAGAAAAGTTTCCTGAATTAGGAGGGGAAATAAATGAAACACCTTGAATTCAAACGGCACCGACGCCTTCGCCAGTCTGCGAATATGCGTGCGCTTGTCCGAGAAAACTACTTACGCACCGAGGATTTGATCTATCCTTTATTCATTGTTGAAGGGGAAAATGTTAAAAAAGAAGTCACTTCCATGCCAGGAGTCTACAATCTTTCGCTTGATTTGCTGGACGATGAAATTGCAGAAGTACAATCGCTTGGCATCAAATCTGTGCTTCTATTTGGCGTTCCGAATGAAAAAGACGAGGTCGGCTGCCAGGCTTATCATGATCATGGAATCGTCCAGGAAGCAACGCGCCAGATCAAAAAGAATTTCCCAGAACTGATCGTTATCGCTGATACCTGCCTATGCGAGTATACAAGCCATGGACATTGCGGCGTCATCCAGGATGGAAAGATCCTGAACGATGAGTCGCTCGAATTGCTTGGTAAAACAGCAGTTAGCCAGGCAAAGGCCGGGGCCGATATCATCGCTCCATCGAACATGATGGATGGATTCGTTGCTGCAATCCGCACGGCATTGGATGAAGCAGGTTTCCACGATGTACCGATCATGTCTTATGCCGTGAAATATTCTTCCGCCTTCTACGGCCCATTTCGTGAAGCAGCAGAAAGCACCCCGCAATTCGGTGACCGAAAGTCATACCAGATGGACCCTGCGAATCGGATTGAAGCTATGCGCGAAGCTGAATCAGATGTAACGGAGGGAGCGGATTTCCTCATTATCAAACCAGGTATGCCATACCTTGACATCGTCCGTGATGTTAAAAATTATTTCAACCTGCCTGTCGTCACCTATAATGTCAGCGGCGAGTACTCAATGGTCAAGGCAGCAGCCCAGAATGGCTGGATCGATGAAAAGGGCATTGTGATGGAAATGCTCACAGGAATGAAACGTGCCGGGGCTGACTTGATCATCACTTATCATGCAAAAGACGCAGCTCGCTGGCTGAAGGATCAATAATTCAGGAATAAAATCATTTTTCATTTTGCCAGTGGCATTGATAGGAACGAAAGTGCACGCATTCTGGTGAAAAGGATATCAAGACAGCCAGCGATGGTACATCATACGCCAGGCTGTCCGCTGATCAACCCGCGGATAGCGGAATCCATGATGGAATCAACTGGCAAATCCATCAAGGCCATTCCAATATGGCCGTCTTCACCCTTTAATCAAGCAGAAATGAGGGATTTACATGCGTTCTTACAATAAATCGATTGAAGCTTTCAAGGAAGCGAAGGAGCTTTTGCCTGGGGGCGTCAACAGTCCTGTCCGAGCTTTTAAATCTGTCAACATGGACCCGATCTTCATGGAAAGAGGGAAGGGATCCAAAATCTATGATATTGACGGCAATGAATATATTGATTATGTTCTGTCATGGGGACCGCTAATCCTCGGCCATACAAACGACAGAGTAGTGGAAAGCATCAAGAAAGTGGCTGAACTGGGAACAAGCTTCGGCGCTCCGACAACTGTGGAAAACGAGCTTGCCAGGATTGTCATCGAGCGTGTACCATCAATCGAGATGGTAAGGATGGTCTCTTCAGGGACAGAGGCGACGATGAGTGCGTTGCGACTGGCGAGGGGCTATACTGGAAGGAACAAGATTCTCAAGTTCGAAGGCTGCTACCATGGCCACGGTGACTCGCTGCTGATCAAGGCAGGGTCCGGGGTCGCCACACTCGGTTTGCCGGATAGTCCAGGCGTTCCAGAAGGGGTTGCCAAAAACACGATTACAGTTCCTTACAATGACCTTGAGAGCGTCAAGCACGCGTTTAAACAATATGGGAATGACATCGCTGGTGTAATCGTTGAACCGGTTGCCGGCAATATGGGCGTAGTCCCTCCTGTTGAAGGCTTCCTCGAGGGCTTGCGTGAAATCACAAGCGAATACGGCACTGTCCTGATTTTTGATGAGGTCATGACAGGATTCCGCGTAGGCTATGAATGTGCCCAGGGATATTTCAATGTTACACCGGACCTTACCTGCCTTGGCAAAGTCATTGGCGGAGGGCTTCCAGTCGGCGCTTATGGCGGCAAGAGGGAAATCATGGAGCAAATCGCTCCAAGCGGACCGATCTACCAGGCTGGGACACTATCAGGAAATCCCCTGGCGATGACTGCCGGCCTTGAGACATTGAAGCAGCTGACTCCTGACACGTACAAGGAATTCGAGAGGAAAGCGGATATTCTTGAAGCGGGGCTGAAAGCAGCTGCCGAAAAATATGGAATCCCGCATACTATCAACCGCGCAGGCTCCATGATCGGTATTTTCTTCACAAATGAAAATGTCATCAACTATGAGGCTGCAAAAACATCGAATCTTGAATTCTTTGCTGAATATTACCGTGAAATGGCAAGCGAAGGAGTATTCCTTCCACCTTCCCAGTTCGAAGGATTGTTCCTCTCCACTGCCCATACGGATGAAGATTTGCAAAAGACGGTCGAAGCGGCTGAAAGAGCTTTCTCGAAACTGCGAAAATAATAGTGTAAACCTAAGGCATTTTCCTTGCGGAAAGTGCCTTTTTTACGGGATGGTCAGGAACACTCCGGTACAGGCGCGAACGCTGCCTGGAATGGATTTTCATTAAAAGTAATTTCATTGAGGAGCCGATGTAAATTATCATAAAAGCCAATCCCATGTCATAGAGTTTAATGACATAGTGATTTTACGTGTAAGGAATGAAAGGAGGAGTCGCTTTGTCTCAGGGAAATCAATCGTGCCTGCGATTTTCATTGGAAGAATCGGTATGGTTTCAAAGAGGACAGGAAGTCGCTGAACTTGTGTCGATTTCACTTGATCCCAATATAACCATTCAGGAAAACGAGCAGTATGTGTCCCTTCTTGGCTCGCTTGAATTAACCGGGGAATATACATGCTCTGCCCAGCAGCAGGAAGGAGAGGAAGACGGGATCACTGCTCTTAAATATGTCCATTCGGTCATGGAGAGGGAAGACGGAGTCTGCGAATTCGTCCATCGCTTTCCCATCGATATTACCATTCCAAGAAACAGGATCGAGAGCATTTATGACATCGATATCAATGTTGAAGCATTTGATTATGACTTCCCGGAAAAGGTCCGGCTGAAGCTGACCGCCGACCTAGCGATTACCGGCCTGTATGGTGAACAGCAGCATGAAGCGGAGCAGGAGGAGGACTCCGCGGAAGGCAACCATAAGGATACAGTGGATCGCATTGACGGCACTGAGGAAGATTTGCATATCACCTATCGTGATGAAGCGGATGGTCTTGTAGATGAACCAGCTGAAGAAACGGAGCAGGTTTTTGATTTTCCCGAAGCTCCTGCATTTTCTTTTGTGACCCAAAAAGAGTCAATGGAGCATGAAGAAGAGGAAGAGAAAAACGAATCCGATCTTTATGTGCCGTTCAGGGCTGAAGCTAAGAAAACGGGAGCAGAGGAAAAGAAACATGAATCTTTGATCCAGCCAGAAGAAGAACTGCAGAGTGTTCCAGAATATGCATCCAGTGATTTCCGGAGTGAGATGGAATCTCCGGAAAAAGTGGAGGAACAGGGACCAGCAGGCGGAGCCGGCAAGGAAAAGCCTCAGGAGCAAGAGGAAGGGAGTCCTGATGCGGAAATCCAGGAAGTGGCTGAGGAAAGCTCTTCATCCTCGGATGAAGTGATGAAAAAGAAAAAGCCGAATATGAAAAAAGGCATTTCGATTGCAGAGTTTTTGGCAAGAAAAGATGAGGCAGCCGATGTGGCCAAAATCAGGGTCTGCATCGTCCAGCAGGGCGATACAATCCAGCTAATCTCCGAACGTTATGATGTGTCTGTCCAACAGCTGCTAAAAGTAAATAACTTAAGCCTTGATCATGAAGTAAGTGAAGGGCAGGTCCTATATGTACCTGGAACTGCCGTACAGGTAAAGTGACAAAAAGGAAACATAACGAATGCCTGGCGGTAGCCGTTTTTATCAGGGCAGGTGTCCATCGCCTGCTCCACTTCATTTTTCGGAGACTTTTTGAATGTAGGTGATAGACCGTGGGGGACCGCAAGTTATTGAAGGATGCTTCTCCTGTTCTGAAACATTACCCGATTGAACCCTACTTTGCGGAGGATTATGGGAAAATCAAAAAGATTTACACAAAATCAGGAATATTTGCATTAAAGAAAATCCATCCCTATGAAGGAACGGAATTCATCAAGCAAATCCAATATCTGTACCAAAAAGGATACAACCGGATCGTACCTGTATACCCGACCAATGATGGCAGGTATGCAGTCCTTCATGATCGATCTCTTTTTTATTTAATGCCGTGGCTGCCAAATGAGATAAAAGAAGAACAATCAGAAAGGCATAAACAGTTATTCCGTGAATTGGCAAGGATGCATACTTTATCGGCAAAAGAGCTTGAGGTTGATCCAGCCATGAAGAAGGAACACTATGAACAGACGGTAAAGGAGTGGGAAAAAGAAGAGGAATTTTTGCAGGGGTTCATTGAAAGCTGCGAAGACAAGGTGTATATGTCCCCATTTGAGCTGACCTTCTGTCTGTATTACAGCCAAATCCGCCAGGCGATGTTTTTCGCCCGCCAGAAGCTTGAAAGCTGGTATGAAAAGACGAAGGACCAAAAAAAATCCAGGACTGTCATCCTGCATGGCAAGTTGTCCAATGAGCATTTCATATATGATGAAAGAGGCTATGGGTATTTCATCAATTTCGAGGATGCAAGACAGGGTTCGCCAATCCAGGATTTACTGCCATTCCTGGCAAGGTCTTTAAAAACGATGCCGAAGAAAGCGGATGATTGTGTCGACTGGGTTTATACGTATTTCAAATACTTCCCATTCAGGCCGGATGAGATGGAATTATTCCTGGGCTACCTTGCCTTTCCTTCAGGGCTGATCCGGGTTGCGAAAACCTACCATCAGCGCAGGAAGGGAGTGGATGAAAGGAAGTTTGTCCAAAAGCTTCAGCGTCAATATTGGCTCTCAAGCAACACAGCGTATGTCGTAACGAAGATAGATGAAACGGAAAGACAGAGGCAGCAGGCAAAGGAACAGCAAGAAGGAGCCCAGAGCTGAACGTATGCCCGGGGCTCCTTAAATGACTTCAAAATGGATTGCCAAGGCAATCAGGATAAAGACCGTCAATAAAAAAACATCAAACGTCGTCGGAAAAAATAACGTGCGCAGTCCCTGGAATACGGCAAAAGGAATGATCAATTGCTCACAGATTCCCTTAACGCTCCGTGCCCACCTTGGGAGTGTATACCGATTATACCGCCGCTTCATTGCCATCCCTCCGAACAATCAAGTATTCCCTTGTTTTATCCTATGAGTGAAATGCCCAAAACGTGCGATAAAATGACATCCATACGGCAAAAAGTATAAAATCATGAAAAATAGGATAACATGATTGACGACAATCACCTTTATTCGGTAGTATAACTAATATATATGAACATGATATCCAAAAGCATTGAAAGGGAAGAGTACATTATCATCCGGCTTCAAGAGAGGGGAACCATTTGCTGCGAGGTTTTCCAGGCTGGACAATGGAAGGTCGCCCTTGAGCTTCTCCTGCTAACGGAATGATCATTCCTTTTAACAGGGGACGGCGCAGAGCCGTTATCCATTAAGAGCCAGCACAGTACATCCAATCAAGTGCATGCTGGAAAAAAAGGTGGTACCGCGAACAAACTCCATTCGTCCTTTTATGGCGAGTGGAGTTTTTTATTTTAATTTCTGACAGGAGGAAACACGATGGAAGAGAATTTGTCTATGCCAACGAAATACGATCCGTCTTCGATTGAACAAGGCCGCTATGATTGGTGGATTAAGGGGAAGTTTTTCGAGGCGAAGGGTGAAGAGCAGAAACAGCCATATACCATTGTCATTCCCCCGCCAAACGTGACAGGGAAGCTCCATCTTGGCCACGCCTGGGATACATCGCTTCAGGACATCCTCACGCGTATGAAGCGGATGCAGGGATACGATGTTCTCTGGCTTCCAGGAATGGACCATGCGGGAATTGCGACACAGGCGAAGGTTGAGGAAAAGCTCCGCAACGAAGGGAAGAGCCGGTATGATCTTGGCAGGGAGAAGTTCATGGAAGAAACCTGGAAGTGGAAGGGAGAATATGCGCAGCATATCCGCGACCAATGGGCAAAGCTTGGACTCGGTCTAGATTACAGCCGTGAGCGATTCACGCTCGATGATGGACTTTCAAAGGCTGTCAGGGAAGTATTCGTCACTTTATACCGTAAAGGCCTGATATATCGCGGTGAGTACATCATCAACTGGGATCCTGCGACGAAAACGGCGTTGTCGGACATCGAGGTTATCCATAAAGATGTCCAGGGCGCATTTTATCACATGAGGTACCCGCTTGCGGACGGTTCAGGGCACATCGAAATTGCGACAACCCGTCCGGAAACGATGCTTGGCGATACCGCAGTCGCTGTCCATCCAGAAGATGGGCGCTACAAACACCTAATCGGCAAAACTGTCATCCTGCCAATCGTCGGCCGGGAAATCCCGATTGTCGGTGATGATTATGTTGATATGGAATTTGGGTCCGGCGCTGTCAAAATCACTCCAGCCCATGATCCGAATGACTTTGAAATCGGCAATCGCCACAACCTTGAAAGAGTGCTTGTCATGAATGAGGACGGCACGATGAATCAGAATGCCGGCAAATATCAGGATATGGACCGATTTGACTGCCGGAAGCAGATCATCAAGGACCTGCAGGAGCAGGGGATATTGTTCAAAATCGAAGAGCATATGCACTCTGTCGGCCATTCTGAGCGGAGCGGCGCTGTCGTTGAGCCATACTTGTCAACTCAGTGGTTCGTCAGGATGCAGCCGCTGGCTGACCAGGCAATCGCTCTCCAAAACTCTGAAGAGAAGGTTAACTTTGTTCCTGAGAGGTTCGAGAACACGTATCTCCGCTGGATGGAAAATATCCGGGACTGGTGCATCTCCCGCCAGCTTTGGTGGGGACACAGGATCCCTGCATGGTACCATAAGGAAACCGGCGAAGTGTATGTTGACCATGAGCCGCCTGAAGACATCGAGAATTGGGAGCAGGACAAAGATGTTCTTGATACATGGTTCAGCTCGGCTCTTTGGCCATTCTCGACAATGGGCTGGCCAGATGAAGGCGCTGCGGATTATAAGAGGCATTATCCAACCGATGCTCTCGTGACAGGCTATGACATTATCTTTTTCTGGGTTTCCCGGATGATTTTCCAGGGTCTTGAATTCACTGGAAAGCGCCCATTCAAGGATGTCCTGATCCACGGACTTGTACGTGCCGAGGATGGAAGGAAGATGAGTAAATCACTGGGCAACGGAGTCGATCCGATGGATGTTATCAGTCAATATGGAGCAGACTCGCTCCGCTTTTTCCTGACAACAGGGAGCTCGCCCGGCCAGGACCTCCGTTACAGTACGGAAAAGGTGGAAGCGACATGGAACTTTGCCAATAAAATCTGGAATGCATCACGTTTCGCCCTTATGAATATGAATGGATTGAAGTATGAAGAAATCGACTTGAGCGGCGAAAAGTCCGTAGCTGACAAATGGATCCTGACGAGGTTGAATGAAACGATCGAAACCGTGACAAGGCTGTCAGACCGTTATGAATTCGGTGAAGTCGGCAGGGTGCTGTATAACTTCATCTGGGATGAATTCTGCGATTGGTATATTGAAATGGCGAAACTTCCGCTATATGGGGAAGATGAGGCGGCGAAGAAGACGACAAGGTCGATCCTGGCATACGTCCTTGATAACACGATGCGCCTGCTCCATCCATTCATGCCATTCATCACTGAGGAAATTTGGCAGAACCTCCCTCATGAAGGCGAGTCGATCACCAATGCCAACTGGCCGAAGGTCGATCCTGAGCTATCCGACAACCAGGCAGCGGAAGACATGAAGCTGCTGGTCGAAATCATCCGTTCAGTAAGGAACATCCGCTCAGAAGTCAATACTCCTCTCAGCAAGAAGGTTGATATGTTCCTGAAGGCCAAGGATGAAAAGACACTTCGCATGCTGGAAAAGAACCGCGGCTTCATTGTCCGCTTCTGCAATCCAGACGAGTTGACGATCGGGAATGATGTAAATGCTCCAGAAAAAGCGATGACCGCAGTGGCTACAGGGGTTGAAATCATTATGCCACTTGAAGGCTTGATCAATATCGAAGAAGAGGTCGCCCGCCTTCAAAAAGAAAAAGAGAAGCTCGATAAAGAAGTAGAACGTGTCCAGAAGAAACTCGCGAATGAAGGCTTTGTCAAGAAAGCACCGGAGAAAGTCATTGAAGAGGAGCGGGCAAAGGAAAAGGATTATACGGAAAAACGCTCGGCTGTCGAAGCGCGGATCCGGGAGTTAAGAGGATAGAATAAAGGGGTGGCACCTGGAAGGTGCTACCCCTTTTTCAATGTCTTTTTTATATGTCCCATATACAAAGCAGCCGCATCGACATCAGTAGTCGAATAGAGAGACCGGCAGCCCACTACATCTTCGATTTCATTGAAAACCAATTGGCCGCTGCTGTTCAGCAGGAAATCAATGCCTATGAAATCTGCTTTCAGCGGAGCCGAAATCCGATGAACAATCTCCGCTTCTTCCGGAAAAAGGACATAGGGCGCTACCTTGCCTCCTAATGTGTAATTTGCTTTGAATGAGGTTGCCGATGTCCTCATCACAGCACCAATGATCTCCCCGCCGAGCACAAATACTCTCAAATCTTTTCCAGGCTGTTCGGCAAATTGCTGGAGGACGAATTGTTTGTGAGGATACTGCATCAGGATCTCTTCAATCTCCTCGGTAGAATGAACGAGATACACTTCCTTGCCCCCGCGTCCATCGCTTTGTTTCAATACCATCGGGAAGCGGCAGAAGGGAATCTTTTCCGGATTGAAGGTTCGGCTGGTTATGAACCACGAATCGAGCATCTCTATTCCAAGGCGTGATACATACTGGTAGGACTGTGCTTTGTCATTGCAGAGGGAGGCGACGCTTGAGCTGTTGAAGCATCGGATCCCCGCCGCTTCAAACTGTTTTGTCAACAGCTGATTGATGGTACGCATGAGCACGAAATCCAGGTTCCTGCTATCGTAGATGGGATGCTGGATAGCCGCCAGGCCGCCAGAAATTCCGATACTCAAATCTTCTTCATAAATAAGCTGGAGGGAAAGATTGATTGCTGCCGCCGCTTCCGTCAGCATCATGATGAAGCCCCTGTTTACCTCCGCATCTTTCTGTTTATAGACGAGCCAGCCATGCAGTTCAGCCATGCCTCTGCTCCTCCAAATCCGCGATGATGAAATCGATCATATCATCCGCCACCCAGACGCCGGTACAATCGTAAATATTCCGAAGGTGGGCATTTGAATTGACCTCGCAGATGACCGGTTCATCGTTTTCGCCAAACAGGATATCTATGCCGGTAAAATAAGTGCCCATGATTTTGGTGCATTTGACTGCTAATTCGATTTGTTCCTTTGTCGGCTCATAGGCTTTCATTTTGCCTCCATTCGTCACATTCGCCCGGAAATCCGTCTCGGAATGCCTGTACATCGCCGCGACTGCGCGGTCGCCGACAACGTTGATACGAAGATCGCGCCCGTAGCTCGAAGCGATGAATTTCTGGAACAGAAATGAGATGCCTGACAGTTCATTGATTTTTCCATAAAACTCTTTTTCATTGTGGATCAAGTATACCTTCATACCGAAGGACCCATGGACTTCCTTGATGACCAACGGAAATCCGAGCCGGCTTATGACGTATTCGTAATACTGCTTATCATTGATTTCGAATCCTTTGTAAACCTTCGGGGCAATGATTGTGTCCGGGATCGGGATGCTATTGTTTGCGAGTGTCTGGTACATGATTGCTTTATTGTCGCACCGCTCGATGGATTCAATCGGATTGTAAACCGGGATGCCCAGTTTCTCGAGTTGTCTGCCAAGCAGGATGTCCTTGTCCAAAAAAACGACAAAATCCGGCTTGCTATCCGCTAAGGATCCCCCGAGGGCCAGGTCTCCCTCTGCGATTTCCATCGTCAGTTGATAATTCTTTACAGTCCTGCAATCTATGTTCCTCGTTGTTGCGCTTTGCCTGATCATTTCTGCCTGGTCGATGAACTTTGGGGATGTAAGGCTGCCATTGTAAATCACCCAGCATGAAAGCTTTTGATTGTCCATTCTTTACTCCTTCGCAACTCTGGCAGGTAAGGTTGTTCCCACCTGCGGATCGTTCGTTTATAATATTATTTTAGCGATAATAAATTGTTGTGACAATAAGAGAGAGGGCAATTGGCATGATTAAGGGCTTCGACTTTTACAAAAATAAATTCGGGCTGCGGACGAGCAGCGAAATCCATTTAGGACTGGGGCGGATTGAGGGCTTCCTGGAAAGCATCGGAAATCCACAATATGATTTAAAAGCGGTGCATATCGCCGGGACAAATGGAAAAGGTTCGACCCTCCAGTTTTTAAAAATGATTCTTGCAGAAGCTGGCTATTCGGTCGGTACCTTCACATCGCCTTATATAAAGGATGTCACTGACCAGATTTCAACTGTAGATGGGCCGATTGGCGGGGAAGGGCTTGAAATAGCGATCCAGGAATTGCTGCTGTCAGCAAAAAAAGAAGAAATCAGTCAGTTGACCGATTTCGAACTGCTGACCGTGCTGGCCATCGTATATTTTTCTTGGTCGAATAAGCAAGATATAGTTCTTTTCGAAGCGGGAATGGGTGGGCTGACCGACTCGACCAATGTCCTGCAATCACTCATTTCGATAATTACGAATATCAGTTTGGAGCATACCGCATTTCTTGGAGATACGGTAGGAAAGATTGCCCTCCAAAAGGCAGGCATCATCAAGAAGGATAGGCCGAGCGTCATCGGTGTCCGGGGTATGGAAGCGCTGGCAGCCATCAAAGGTTATGCGAATCAGCAGCAGTCCGCGATCCATATTGTAGATGAAGATTTTTTCATCCTCGCGGAAGAAGGAAACAGCTTTACAGTCAAAACGAGTGCCGCACAATACAGGAGGCTGGTTGCCGGGCTGAAGGGGGGGCATCAAACCGACAATGCAGCACTTGCGGTCATGGCCGCAGAGGTGCTGAAAAATCACTATGGTTTTGGTATCGAGGTGTCTCACATCAGGAACGGCTTAAAGAAAACACATTGGCCGGGGAGGTATGAAATTTTTTCGAAAAACCCCACAATCATTCTTGATGGCGCCCATAATCCCGATGCGGTTTCCAGCCTGGCAGATACATTGAGAACAGATTTTCCGGGCAGGAAGGTCAAGTTCTTGTTTGGAGCTTTGAGGGATAAGGAAGCGGGAGAGATGATCGGCTTGCTGGAACCTCTTGCAGAAGAAATCGCGTTCGCAGATTTCGAGTTTCCAAGGGCAGCAAAGGCCGCTGTTCTTGCGGATCTTTGCCATCACGAAGATAAATCCGTTGCAGCCGACCTTGTGGAAACTCTTCCTTACATCATTGAGAGATTAACGGCGGATGATATTTTTGTGATAACGGGCTCACTGTATTTCATCGCGGAGGTAAAACAGCTTCTGGCACAGATAAATATGCTGCGGCCTTCCTGACATCCCTATTTCCACAAGCGGTTTACCATGCTGCAATCGCTGGATGAAATCTGGAATCATTTAAACCAAACGGGCGTTGTATGCTGGAACAAAACAGAAGTCTGTAACAGAATATATCAATGGGGCTAACCTTAACTGGTTAGCCTTCGTCATACCAGCAGACCAGGGATCGCTTTTTTGGGGGATGTTCATTTCTAAAAGTTGTTAGGATCGTTGGTTTGAAAGCAGACAGAATGCAGGAGAGAGAGTGGACAGACGTCAGCTGGAGCGTCGGGATGGGCGTTACCGCTGAGGGAGACTTACAATCGGGTTCCATGGAAAGCGATTGATTGCTTAAAACGCAACGAAAATTTTGAAACCGCCCTAATGACATACCCCTTTCAGAGCCGAAAAGCGAAGGTGTTATGAAACTTTAGACCTATAAAAATATCTTTTTCTCTTTAATATCTAGTATAATTAGTATAAAATAAAGGAAAAATTGTGAAAAAGTGCAGATGATCACAAAGGGAAACTTTTTTGAAAAAATGATTCTTCAAGTGGAGAGGAGCATGGAAAAAGGATTGATTTTGCTTTTGGCAGGGATAATCACAGCAGGGATGATCCACGTTCTTCCATTGGCCTGTCAATAAGAGAGAAGAACATCTTCACCATTCTATCCTTTGCGAACGGGATGATTGGGCTGCTCGGAGTATCGATTGTCCCGCTCTGGCAGTCCATTCTCATTATCCTGCTGCTCTCTTTCTCTGCCGGAGCGATCCTTTCCGGCCGCTCCATTGTTCAGCCAACAGTCTATTTGCCCTTAACCAATGCAGTTCATCATCTGAACAAAAGGATAAGGGTTTCATGGAGACAGACAAGGAAGCGCTCGCCTCCACCAGCTTGGGTTCTTGGCTGGACTTTGGATCCAAAAGCTTCAGCTGTCTGACTTGAAACCGCCACTTGAGGAACATGCCTCATCGCCTGAAGAAAGGAACAGAGGCGGAAGCAATGGGCTAGATTTTGATGGCGGCAACAGGCATCGGTTTTTTAAGATAGATGAGCCGGAAGAAATCATGGAGCTGGATATGTACCCATGGATCAGGTGGAACAGGTTAGCTGCACATTTCACTGAAACAGGACTAATTCATTCGGGAGGACGGCATTTGTGGGAAAGCAAAAAATATTAAAATTCTTGCTGCTTCTTTTTGTTTGTTCACTTTCCATCTTCAGTCTGACTTATTCCGGAGTGTCTGCTTTCGATTCCCGTTCTTCTAAGAACACAGTATACCCAAAAAATACATATATTGGCATGTTGGATGTTACCGGGAAATCGCAAGAAGAAGCCAGGCGATTCCTTGAGAAGAAAATAAAACGTTGGCATGGAAGCTCCAAATTCGAAATCGTCTATAAAGAACAGGAACTTAGGGTTGAGCCTGCAGATTTCGTTTTTCTGCTGGATGAATCAATCTCCTCGGCAGCTGACGGCAAACAGAATCCACTGCTGATTGAACTGAAGGGTGATGTGTTCAATGGTTTCGAGGCTATCAAGGGGATGGAGGAAGACCTTGATAAACCAAGTCTGGAAAAGGCTCTCATCAAGGCTGGAATGGAATTTGCAGAGGACGTGCGAATCAACTTGGAAGATTATCTTCCCGAGAAAAAGCCAGTTTTGATCTCTTCTTCGACCGTGGAACTGTCCGGTACAAATCGGGTGGCCGCTGATTTGGCTGATGCATTCCCGACCATTGAAATGGCAGCCAAATCGAACTTTTCCATGAAGGAATGGCTTGCGGAAAACAATGCCGATAACATCTCTGCCTCTGCCATCAGCCTGATATCTTCAGCAATCTACAAGGCAGTCCTTCCGACGAACATACTGATTTCCGAGCGGCATATCAGCAGCTCCGTCCTTGAAGCGATGGAGCCAGGATATGAGGCAAGGGTGGACTTTGAAAAAAATCTGGACTTCATGCTGTACAATCCGAATGGGCAACCCATCAAGATACAATTGGAAATGGATGATTCCAGGCTTAAGGTATCGGTAACAGGGGTGCCCCTATTATATAATTATAAGGTTCATGCAGGTGAACAGCAGGAATTCACGCCAAGGACTATAAAGCAATATTCAGCGCTTCTCCAGCAAGGACAAAAGCGAGTCGAGCAAAAGGGGAAAGCGGGCATCCTTGTGAAGGTATCCAGGGATGTATACGCGAAAACCGGAGAATGGCTCAAGACTGAAACGATAGCGGAAGATTTTTATCCACCAGTCCACCGAATCGAAATCCATCCTCTTTCCCCGGCCGGGAAGCCATCAGCATCAGGGCCGGGAGACAGCCCCAAAACATTGAACCGGACAGGGACCCAAACAGCGGGAAAGGAACAGGTGGGCACCGGGGTAAACAGGGATGCCAGCCTGCCGGATCATTCCAATCAACCAGATGATAAAGGCGAAGGAATTTCGGCTTGCGGGACAAATGGCGATGATGGCGGCTTATGGGGGAAGCCGGATGAGGAGCCAAAGTAGGATGGAAGGCGGGGAGATGAAAAATGAAACAAACGAGAAAGCGGCTTGGTGATCTATTGGTCGAAACAGGGATGATAACAGCCGAACAGCTTCAAGAAGCCTTGGCTGAAAAAGCAGACGGCCAGAAGCTCGGCGATGCCTTGCTGCAAAAAGGTCTCATCACTGAACAGCAATTGATAGAAGTCCTGGAATTCCAGCTTGGCATCCCGCACATCAGCCTTTACCGCTATCCTTTTGATACAAAGCTTTTTTCAATGATTCCTAAAGACACAGCAATCAGGAAGTTGGTCATCCCGCTGAAAAAAGAAGGCCATCGGCTATTTGTGGCGATGGCGGACCCGATGGATTTTTTCACGATTGATGACCTCAGGCTTTCGACTGGGTTCCAGATCGAGACAGCGATTGCTGCGAAGGATGATATCATCCGGGCAATCAATAAATATTATGATAGTGATGACGGATTTGAAGAGCTGCTTGGGATTGAAAACACCATCATGGAAACATTGAAGGAAGATAAGCTGGACGAAGCTGATTCCCCTGTCATCAAGCTTGTGAACCAGCTGCTGTCCAATGCGGTGACCAGCAAAGCAAGCGACATCCATATCGATCCCCATGAGACAAAGTTGGTCATCCGTTACCGTGTGGATGGTATTCTCAGGATTGAGAGAGTCTTCCCGAAGCACATGCAAAACGTGCTGATTGCCCGGATCAAGATCATGGCCAATCTCGATATAACAGAAAATCGCATCCCCCAAGATGGAAGAATCAAGGCAACTTTGGACTTCCATCCAGTGGACCTTCGCGTTTCAACCCTGCCGACCGTATATGGGGAGAAGGTGGTGTTGCGGATCCTCGACATGGGCAGCACCCTGAATGATGTCGGGAAACTCGGCTTCAACAGCCACAATCTATCCCGTTTCATGAAGATGATTTCCAGGCCGAATGGGATCGTGCTGATCACAGGGCCTACAGGTTCAGGAAAGTCCTCGACCCTGTATGCAGCCCTTAATAAGCTTAATAGTGAAGAAGTCAACATCATCACGATCGAGGATCCAGTGGAATACCAGCTAGAAGGAATAAGCCAGATCCAAGTCAATCCAAACGTCGGGATGACTTTTGCTGCCGGACTCCGGTCTATCCTGCGCCAAGACCCAAACATCATCATGGTCGGGGAAATCCGTGACAGGGAAACCGCCGAGGTCGCAGTAAGGGCATCGCTGACAGGCCATCTTGTGCTCAGTACAGTCCATACGAATGATGCGCTCAGTTCCATAACAAGGCTGATCGATATGGGAATCGAACCCTTCCTTGTCGCTTCCTCGCTCAGCGGAGTAGTAGCCCAGCGGCTTGTCCGGAAAGTATGCCGGGACTGTGCTGAAGAGATGGCACCAACCAAACGAGAGATTGATATTTTCACCAAAAGGGGAATCCGTATCGAGACCGTCTGGAAAGGCCGGGGCTGCTCTTCATGCAATATGACAGGTTACCGGGGCAGGATTGCCATCCATGAGGTGCTGACAGTCGATGAAGTGCTGCGAAGGGCCATCATGAACGAAGAACCTGTGCAGAAACTAAGGGAAATAGCCATCCAGAACGAGACAACCTTCCTGATTGACGATGGATTGCTGAAAATCAGGCAAGGGCTGACGACAACAGAGGAAGTTTTAAGGGTAGCAATAACAGAATAAGCGGGGAGAAAACATGAAAGAAAGAATCGATCATATGCTTCGTTCAGGCTTCGAGCTGAAGGCATCGGATATACATATAACTGTCGGAGTCCCTCCTGTTATGAGGATCAATGGGGAACTGAGGCGATATGGGAGAGAGTCCATGCTGCCTGGTGATACAGAAGGAATGGCAAAGGCCATCATCCCGGAAAAACTGTGGGAACTGTTCATGGACAAGGGAGAACTCGATTTTTCATACGGAATTCCTGGAATATCACGGTTCAGGGTTAATGCATACCACCAGCGTGGCTGTATTTCGCTCGCGATCCGGGTTGTTCCTACAAGGATTCCGACGCTCGAGGAGCTGAAGCTTCCGGATATCCTGAAGAAGGTGGCCGAAAAGCCCCAGGGTCTCGTGCTTGTGACAGGCCCTACCGGAAGCGGGAAGTCGACGACGCTCGCCTCATTGATCCAATACATGAATATATCGATGAGCAGGCATGTCGTGACGCTCGAGGACCCGATCGAATACTTGCATAAGCATGGCAACTGCATCATCGACCAGCGGGAGATCGGCTTTGATACAAATAATTTTTCCAATGGGTTGAGGGCTGCCCTCCGGCAGGATCCGGATGTCATCCTTGTCGGCGAAATGCGCGACCTTGATACGATCCAGACAGCGATTACCGCTGCTGAAACTGGTCATCTTGTCCTCGGGACACTCCATACCTCAAGTGCGCCGGCGACAATCAATCGGATCATTGATGTTTTCCCGCCAGGGCAGCAGGCGCAAATACGCATCCAGCTCGCTTCCGTACTTGTCTCGGTCGTCTCCCAGCGGCTGTTCCCGACGGCGGACAAAAAAGGGCGCCGGGGCGCGACTGAAATCCTGATCAATAATGCCGCTGTGGCAAACCTGATCAGGAACGAAAAGATCCATCAAATCATCAGCGTGATGCAAACTTCCAAAATCCACGGGATGCATACACTGGAGATGAGCATAAAAGAACTTGTCCTGAAAGGCGTCATTTCAAAAGAATCAGCAGAGCCTTATTTGCAGGAAGCGCTGGTGTAGGATGGCCAGATTCAAATACTCCGGCCGCGACCGGACAAAAAAACGTTCAGGAACGATCACAGCAGGTTCGAAACGGGAGGCACTTGAAAAGCTTCGGGATCAAGGGATCAGGACAACCGAGATGGTTGAAATTGCAGAAACACTGCTGACAAAGGAAATCTCGATCGGCAATCCCGTCAAGCTTCAGCATCTTGTCATTTACTTAAGGCAATTCGCGACACTTTTGAAGGCAGGCGTTTCAGTCGTCGAATCAACAAGGATCCTTGCGTCCCAAACCGAAAGCAAGGCATTGCGAAAAGCGTTGCTTGACATTGAGGCCGAACTCCGCGAAGGGACCCAGCTATCCCAGGCATCTTCACATCATGATAAAATCTTTTCATCGATGTATATCAATATGATCAAGGCAGGTGAAGCGGGCGGAAACATGGATGAGACGCTTGAACGGCTCGCTGAGCATTATGAAAAGCAGCACAGCACGAGGCAAAAAGTGAAGACGGCTTTGACTTATCCCGCTGTGATTGGAGTGCTCGCTATCGGGGTCGTCATTTTTTTGCTTGTCTCTGTCGTCCCGACGTTCGTAGGAATGTTCGCGGACTTCGGCGGCGAGCTGCCGGCCATCACCCGATTCGTGCTTGCGGCGAGTGAATCCATGCAATCGTTCTGGTGGGTGATCTTGCTGATGTTCGCTGCATTCATGGCTGCTATCATTGCGATGCGGAAGAATAGGAACTCGAAGTATTATCTCGATTATGCATTGCTGAGAATGCCGGTTTTCGGGAAGCTGCTGCAGAAGGCAGTGCTTGCCAGGATGGCTCGGACCCTGAGCTCCCTGTTCACAAGCTCTGTCCCGATCCTCCAGGCATTGGCGATTGTCGAAAACGTCGTAGAGAATGAAGTGATTTCCAGAGTGGTCCGCCAATCCCGGGATGCGCTCGAGGTCGGACAATCGATGGCTGGCCCAATGCGCAAACACTGGGCATTCCCGCCACTGGTCACCCAAATGATTGCCATCGGAGAAGAAACCGGGTCGCTTGATGGCATGCTAGGGAAGGTCGCAGACTTCTATGAAAAAGAAGTGGAAACAAGCACCGATCAGCTCAAATCACTGATTGAACCGGCAATGATCATTGTGCTTGCCGCTCTCGTCGGCACCATCGTCACCTCCATCATGGTGCCAATGTTCGACATCTTCAACCATGTCAAATGAAAAAAATACAAAATAAGGGAAATTTTATGTGTTTTTCATATAAATTTAATAGTCTATCATCTATAATAGTGTCGAGAAACTAAATCTAAAGAACTAGTTAAAAAGAACTAAAAAAGGAGAGGAAGAAATGATACAAGCATTGAAGAAGAAATGGGACAACCAAAGAGGATTCACGCTGGTAGAATTGCTGGCAGTCATTGTGATTCTGGGGATCATTGCGGCAATCGCGGTGCCAAGCATTGGCAAGATAATTGATAATTCAAAGGATGACGCTGCTTTGCAAGATGCAATCCAAATTATAAACGCCGCGAAGCTGGCCCATACAGCCGATCCAGCAATATCAACATGGACTAATAAAGAGGGGCTTAAAGATTACCTTACGAATGCCGATGATGAAACCTTCGTAGTGGAGTATTCAGATGGCGTGTTCACGATCAGAGGGCATGAAAAGGCTGTAAAAGTCCTTGGGGCAAGCAAAAATAGGAAAATAACAGAATCCGAATTAATAAAAGGAAAACTGCTTGAATAAATGATGATAAACTACATTGTTTTAGCCTTGTTCGGCCTCATCCTCGGCTCGTTCTTCAATGTTGCCGGCCTCAGGGTTCCTGAGGGGAAATCGATCGTGGCGCCGGGGTCGTCATGCCCGAAATGCGGGCATAAACTGATGCCGATCGAGCTGATACCTGTGCTTTCGTATGTATTTCAAAGGGGGAAATGCCGCCATTGCAAGGCCGGCATTTCGCCCGTTTATCCTTTAATTGAACTGTTGACAGGCGGCCTGTTTGCGCTCGCCCCTATGGCTGTAGGCTGGAGTGCCGAACTGCTGGTCGCCCTAACGCTTATTTCCTTGCTGACCATCATCACGGTTTCTGATCTTGCGTATATGCTCATTCCAGATAAGGTGCTGATTGTCTTCGCTGCCATCCTTGTCATTGAACGTGCTTTTGTACCTCTTTTGCCGTGGTGGGATTCCCTTGCTGGTGCAGCCGCAGGCTTCATGCTCCTCCTATCGATTGCGATCGTGAGCAGGGGAGGGATGGGGGGCGGTGATATCAAGCTTTTCGCGGTGGTCGGGTATGCCATCGGAGTCAAGGCAATGCTGCTCTCCTTCTTTTTTGCGACCTTCTTTGGCGCTATTTTCGGTATCATTGGCATGCTTCTTGGAATATTGAAAAGGAAGCAGCAAATTCCTTTTGGGCCATTCATTGCGCTTGGCACGGTCATTGCCTACTTTTATGGCGAGCAGCTTGCCGGCATGTATCTTAATCTATTAACATCGGGTTCTTAATTGAAGGAGTTCATGAAACATGGCCATTTCCTTTTTTTCTGGCAGAAGAAAAACCGTCAATCTTGTCCTTAATGACCATTCCATCCGCTTTGCGGAATTGAAACAGAAGAATCCTGTCACCCCGCTTCGTTACGGTGAGCGACTTTTGCAGCCGGGAATCATTGTAGACGGCAAAGTCCAGGATTTCGATACACTTGCTAATATCTTCGATGAATGCATTGATGAATGGAAGATTGCCAGGAGGGATATCCGTTTCATCGTTCCGGACTCTCTGGTTATCATCAGGAAGGTGTCGATCCCTGCAGATGTTAAGGAAGATGAAATCCATGGCTACCTGTATCTGGAGTTGGGCTCGACGATCCATTTGCCGTTCGAGGATCCTGTCTTTGATACCTTGGTACTCGATAAAGGAAGCAGGAAGCAGGAGGTCCTTGTCTTTGCGGCTCCAGAAGCGTACGTGAATGAATATGCCAGCCTTTTTAGAAGCGTGAAGCTTAAGCCTGTCGCCGCGGATGTCTCAGCGCTCGCCAATTACAGGCTTTATCATCAAAATGGGCTTGCTTCTGAAGATGAGGTATTGATGTCCATCCAGTTTGATCTCGATTTTGTCAGCATGTGTATTTTTGAAGGGCCAATCCCTGTGTTCTTGCGCCATCTACCTGTTGACGGGAATAATAATTGGAGATTGAAGCTTTCAAGTGGAGGCTATGAATTCGTTTATGATGGAGAAATTACAGAAATAGCCATCCAGTTTGAGGAAATCTATAGGGAAATCGCCAGGCTGATGGATTTTTACCGATACTCTCTGACACGGGGAAACAGGGAAGTCTCGCGGATTTTGCTGAATGGCGACCACCCGGAACTTGATCGAGTGGTCCATGACCTGCAGGACCGCTGGGGGATTCCGGTACATACGCTGAAAGTCGGCGCCAAGGAAGGTGCTGCCGAAGCTTTGCCGCGAGCTTATCATCTGGCAATCGGTCTTGGATTGAAAGAGGTGCCATGATGCTTGTTGAGATTAACCTTTTACCCAAAAAGGAAGCGAAGAAGTCTGCGTTTCTCCTCATTGTCGTGTTGACAGTTGTGCTGCTGGGAATCCTTTCAGCAATCCTTTTCTTTCAGGGCAGAAGTATGGAAATGGAAATGAGGACTGTTGACAAGGAAATCGAAACGATTCAAAAATTGAATGCGCTCCAGCAGGATCAACTGGCCGGGAGCGCAGAGAAAAACTCTGCCAAGAAGCTAAAGGCAGCTGTAAACTGGGTTGGGCAATACTCTGTTGAGACCGTTCCGTTGCTTCGAAATGTCATCGTCCTGCTGCCCGAGCGGGGGTTCATCAAGGAATTCGAATACAGTGGGACTGGTTCGGTCATGGCTGTGTTCCAATTCGATTCTTCAAGGGATGCGGCTTTTTACTTGGGTTCCTTGAATCAGGCAGAATGGGTCAAGGAGGCAAGCATCCTGAGTGTCACAGCCGAAGGAACGGAAGAAATGGCTTTGGAGCCGGAAAGAGATGAAGGATCCTTCCTGCCTCGCTATACCGCCGAATATGAAATCCGCTTCAAACAGGATTATTTCAAAAAGAATTGGGGAGCCGACGTGGAAGGAGGCGAGGGCAAATGAAAGGCCACCTGGAAAAAAAGACGGCCATTTTCTCGCTGACCGCATTCCTGATCGTTGTGTTGTATTATTTGGGAGTTTCCTTCCTATACCTTTCGCCGCTTGAAGACACCCTTGCAGCGAAGGAACGGCAGCTCGATTCCATCCAGAAGCTGAACGTTGCGCTTGAGAAAAGGCTAGCTCCAAAAAATGAGGATGATGCCAATATCATCGCTGAACTGCAAAAACAGGTACCGGCAGAACCGATGATCGAACAGCTGATGTTAGATTTTGAAAAAGCAGAAATCGTTTCCAACAGCCTGATCACATCAATGGAGTTCGACAAAGGATCCACAGCAGGCGGCCGTGATCAGACAACTGTCCGTGAGAAGGAAAAGGAAGCGAAATCGGCTTCTGGTCCGGAAAGGCAAAAGGATGGCCAGGCGGGCGGATCGCTTTGGGATGTCGTAATGCCAGAGGGAATATCAAACTCGCAGGTGACAATCATTGTTGCTTCAGAAAGCTACTTTGAACTTGAACAATTCATTGAAACACTGGAATCCCTGGACAGGGCCGTAGTGGTCGATTCGATTTCCTTTAAGGGACCTGAGGAAGTAGCTGCCCTTTCCGATTCTAATGAATCGATCGAAATGACATTGACTGTGAATGCATTTTTTCTGGAAGAGCCAGAAGACCAGGAAGGTTCAACTCCTAAAATCCAGGTTCCTGAACCAGCAGGCAAGCGGAACCCGTTCCCGGCGCTCAGTGATCTTTCCGAGGGTAGTCCCGCTGAAATAGAACGGTCTTTCGATGAAGAGGAAGATGAGTAATCTTCAAGTGAAAAAATTGACGAAATCATTCTATAACAAGACGACAAAAGTCTTGTTATTTTTTTTTGGCCATGTGATAGGATGAAGCAAGACTAGATCGGCAGGAGGAGGGATGTACGTTGGACAAGCAGGGAAAGACGATCACCATCAAAATAAATGGCAAGGACCGCCTGTTAAAAACAGATAGGCATGTCGAAAAGGAGAAGAACGGCGGGGAACTATTAGGAAACAGAGATGAAACATTGCTGGAAACGGCAGCTGCAAAGGAAACAGCAGAGGACAGCTTTGATTGGATTCTGCCGGATCCAGTTGCAGGGGAACCTCCGAAGGAATATAAAATTGCCCCAAAGCCGGCCAAGAAACTGAAGGGAAAAGTTGCGATATCTGTCTGGAATAAGAAAGGCAGCCAAAGCAAGCATTTCTATACAAGGATATTCCTTACCGTCTTTTTTGCGATTTTGCTGGGCTCCGCTTTTGGGGTCACGATCCTCAAGCTGGTCACCTCCGAGGAACCGAGTGCCCTGCAGGGAGCTTTTGAACCTGCAGAAAAAAACACCGAAAATCCTCCAGCTGGAAGTGAATCGCTAGATTTAGCCAGCCTAAAAGCCTTTATTGTCCAGAATGGTGTGTTCACAACAGAGGGTGCGGCCAAAGCAAGGCTTGACTTGCTAAGGGAGAAAGGCGTGGGCGCGCAAATTTTTACATTTGGGGGCCAATATGCGATTTATATGGGGATAGCCGGATCGATTGAGGAAGCCAAAAAAAACAGCGAGGAAATCCAAGCGAAAGGGATTGAAGTATTCGCGAAGCCTGTTGAGGTTGCAGGAGGGAAAGTTTCCAGTCTTAATGAAAGTGAAGCGGATTTCCTCCGGAAGGCGCCTGAAATCTATTCAATCTTAACAGCCGGGATTGTTGGGACAGCGGAGGATCTGAAAAAGGTAAAGGACTATCATTCGATGGTTGCCGCCATTGCCGATAAAGATATCAAGGATAAAAATATCCGGAAGGCAAAAGCCGGCATTGAAAATGCAAGCAAGGCATTCATTGCATATCAGTCAACCAAGGATGAAAAGCTACTTTCTGAATCAAGGAACGGGCTGTTGTCATTTCTTTCTGCCTATCAGGCAATCGGGAATTGACCCTTTGAATGTAAAAATATTTTCCGGGAAATTGTACAAATTAGGATGGTCTGCCAATCGTGAGGCGGACCATGTTTTTTGTCGACAAATCATTGTTTGCGGGGAGGAAGTCTGTTACGATTAGCTTGTATCTCCCTAAGATGCAAATCGATTTAGAAAGGTGATCATATGCAGCGCCTCATTTTAGCCTCTTCTTCTCCACGGCGAAAAGAACTTCTGGAAACACTCCGCTTACCATTTGAAATTTCCAGCAGCGATGCAGACGAAAGTTTCAGCGATGAGCTTACGCCAGCTGAAGCAGTGATGGAGCTTGCTTCAAGGAAAGCCAGGGCGGTAGCTGGAAACTATCCTGATTGTTTCATCATCGGTTCGGATACAGTTGTCGTCCACGGCGGCACGATTCTTGGGAAACCTTCAGATGAACAGGAAGCAGCTTCCATGCTAAGAAAGCTGTCCGGGAACACACACGCTGTCTATACTGGGGTTTCCATCCACTCCCCCTGGAAGGAAGAACGGTTTTACGAAAAAACAGATGTGACGTTCTGGGAATTGTCAGATGAAGAAATCGACACCTATATAAAGAGCGGTGAACCATTTGATAAAGCAGGCGGCTACGGAATCCAGGGTTTTGGAAGCATGCTTGTCAAGCATATCAGTGGTGATTACTTCACAGTTGTTGGACTTCCTGTATCAAGACTTATCAGGGAGCTCAAGAAAATGGGTTTCATCCTTCCTTATTGATTTAGATTGCCACAGAAACTTCTTCTACACTTCCCTCGTCATAAATATATGACCGGGAGGAATTCATTTGGTTTCAAATCCATTGATGATAAAAGATTATCCACAAAATGAGCGGCCAAGGGAACGTTTTATCCAAAATGGCCCCCAGAGCCTGTCAAATCATGAGTTGCTTGCCCTGCTGCTTGGGACAGGCACACGTGAAGAATCCGTCCTGCAGCTGGCCAACCGGATGCTTTCCCAGTTCGAGGGACTGCGGCTGTTAAAGGATGCTACACTTGAAGAACTGACCCAAATTAAAGGTGTGGGCAAAGCGAAGGCAATCCATGTCCTCGCAGCAGTGGAAATCGGCAGGCGCATTGCCAGCCATACACTTGAAGAACGCTATGTGATCCGTTCCCCTGAAGATGGAGCGAAATATTTGATGAACGATATGCGTTTCCTGACACAGGAGCATTTCGTCTGTCTTTATTTAAACACGAAAAACCAAATCCTCCATAAGCAGACGATTTTTATCGGCAGCCTCAATGCTTCGATTGTCCACCCGCGCGAGGTATACAAGGAAGCTGTTCGCCGTTCGGCAGCTTCGCTCATCTGCGTCCATAACCATCCTTCAGGAGACCCGTCTCCAAGCAGGGAGGATATCGAGGTCACCAAACGCCTGGCAGAGTCAGGAAAGATAGTCGGCATTGAACTGCTCGACCACTTAATCATCGGCGAAAACAAATATGTTAGTTTGAAGGAAAAAGGGTATGTATGATACTAGGATTTTGTTGAACCTTAAGATATAATATATTTTATGGTTTTTGCTGGCTTTTTGAAGAAATGTCAAAAAAATCTGGTATGACAATCATTCTTATTTTCTTAAATAGATTGCTTGTTCTTTAATTGATTTATGCTGAGAAAGGGAGATACAACAATGTTTGGAATTGGGACTAGAGACCTCGGAATCGATCTGGGGACAGCTAATACACTTGTATATGTAAAAGGAAAAGGAATCGTTCTAAGGGAGCCGTCGGTCGTGGCTCTTCAGACTGATACTAAAAGTATCGTTGCTGTCGGAAATGACGCGAAAAACATGATCGGACGGACACCAGGCAATGTCGTTGCTTTAAGGCCAATGAAGGATGGGGTCATTGCCGATTATGAAACAACAGCGACAATGATGAAATATTATATTAAGCAGGCGACCAAAAGCAAAGGCTTGTTTGCGGGCAAGCCTTATGTCATGATTTGCGTGCCTTCAGGAATCACGGCTGTCGAAGAGCGTGCGGTTATCGACGCGACTCGCCAGGCGGGGGCAAAGGATGCCTTCACGATCGAGGAACCATTTGCGGCCGCCATAGGGGCAAACCTGCCTGTATGGGAGCCGACAGGCAGCATGGTTGTAGATATTGGCGGAGGGACGACAGAGGTTGCGATCATCTCGCTTGGAGGCATCGTGACTTCCCAATCGGTACGCGTCGCGGGTGACGACATGGATGACGCGATCACCAATTATATCCGCAAGACATACAACCTTATGATCGGAGAAAGGACCGCGGAAACAATCAAGGTTGAAGTCGGTTCTGCTGGCGCTGCAGAGGGAATCGAAAATATGGAAATCCGCGGCCGCGACCTGCTGACCGGACTTCCGAAAACGATTGAAATCACGGCTGCGGAAATCGCGAAAGCCCTGCATGATACAGTGTATGCCATTATCGATGCTGTCAAATTGACGCTTGAGAAAACACCACCCGAACTCGCTTCAGATATCATGGACCGCGGCATCGTCCTAACTGGAGGGGGAGCTTTGCTGCGCAACCTGGACAAGGTAATCAGTGAAGAGACAAAAATGCCCGTATTGATCGCAGACGATCCGCTTGATTGTGTCGCTATCGGAACAGGAAAGGCATTGGATCACATCGATCTATTCAAAAATAAGGCAAAAGAATCAAGATAAAAGGAGTAGGGAATGGCGCGCCCATTTCCCTTCTTCTCGTTACTAATACGGAGAGGTGTAGATCATGCCACAGTTTTTTTTGAATAAACGCCTGTTAATGCTGCTCGTAAGCATTATAGTCCTCGTGGCATTGATTGGTTTTTCTTTAAGGGAAAGGGAAGAATTGACCTGGCCAGAGCAGTTTGTCAAAGACTCTACAAGCTGGGTGCAATCCCTTGTATCCAGGCCAGCACACTACGTGGCCGGCTGGTTTGAGAATCTTCAAGACTTGCAAAATACATATCAAGAAAATAAAGAACTGAAAAAACGGTTGGATGATATGGCCCGACTTGAAGCGAAAGTATATTCCCTTGAAAGAGACAACGAGGAGCTTCAGGAAATCCTGGATAAGAAAGAGTCCCTTTCAAAATATGAACCAAAGCAGGCAATCGTCGTTGCCCGCAACCCGGAGCGATGGAATGAACTGATTGTCATCAACAAAGGAAAAGCGAATGGCATTGAGAAGAATATGGCCGTCGTCACGTCGCGGGGACTGATTGGAAAAGTCAAAAGCACGACCCCGTTTTCTTCCACTGTTCAGCTTGTAAGCGCCCTGGATCCGGCAAACAGGATTTCTGCCATCCTCCAGGGTGAGAAAAAACTTCATGGGACGATTGAGGGCTACGATAAGGAGAAAGAACTGTTATTGATGAAAGGACTTCCTTATGACGCCAAGGTTAAAAAAGGGGAAAATGTCGTGACTTCAGGAATGGGCGGTGTTTTCCCTAAAGATTTGCCAATCGGGAAGGTTGTGAAGGTTGTTCCGGATGAATTCGGCCTGAACCAGACAGCCTATGTGAAACCTGAAGCGGACCTGTATGATCTGGAGCATGTAATGGTTGTGAAAAAGGTCATGGATTCTGTTGAATTCCCTGATGAGTCGGATGGAGAGGAGGAAGGGAAATGACCCGTTTCCTCCTCCCTGCTCTATTCGTGTTCCTGTTTATCCTCGAGAGCCTTTTTGTGGAATTTCTCCCTGCAGAGCTTTTCAATAGTGATCGTATTCTGGTCCCCCACTTCCTGATGGCTGGAATACTTTTTCTGACAGCATATGTGGGGCAAAAGCAGGGAATTCTTTATGGACTTATCTTTGGTCTGCTCTTTGATCTTGTCTATACAGAAATAATCGGGATCTATCTTGTCCTGTTTCCTTTGATCGCTTATCTATTCGCTTATATGATGAAGATGCTCCAAACGAACATTCTGATTGTCTCTTTACTCTCCCTGATCGGCATTGCATTGCTTGAAATCAGCGCTTATCAGTTTATGCACTTGATCAAAGTGACGGATCTGGAGTTTGCAGTGTTTTTAAAAATCAGGATGTATCCGACCTTGATTTTAAATCTTGCCTTCATCATCCTGGCTGCCTATCCATTCAAAAGGCAGTTCGAGAATGCTGCCGAAAGATTGCGCAATGCGCAATGACCAAGAAATTTCTTGGTCCTCACCAATCTAATTAAAGGAATCTGATACATGCTTGTCGAATTTCTTTTAGCGGGGATCATGGACCAGCTTCTCTATGCAGAATATTGTCAAGTTGCAGTTCCTGGGCCCACATGGATAGCCATGCCTTCGGAAGGAAAGGGCGAATGGCTTCCGTAGGTTCCTTTCAGCCTTTCGGTTATGGACCGGGCAAGACGGACCTTTCGTTGTTTTTAGAAGGGAGGATGCCGTTTTCCACCGAGAAGGCGTCTGGCTTTAACAGGTGCCTGCACTTTTCTTACGAGGTGAACATCCAGTATGAAGAAAATACAAAATGTGACAATTAAAGGGACAAAGGATGGTTTGACGCTCCATTTGGACGATACTTGTTCCTATGAAGATTTGAAAAAAGAGCTGGACAGAAAGCTTTCCAATTCAACACGGGTGAACGACGATCAGCAGCTACTGTCCGTCAAAGTGAAGGCGGGGAATCGCTACCTTAGTGATGAGCAGCAGGAAGAACTGAAGGAACTGATCCGGCAAAAGCGCAACTTGATTGTCGAGGATCTTGAAACGAACGTGATGACCAAGGCTGAAGCCGAGCGGATGATACAGGAGTCGGAAATCGTCACAGTAGCACGCGTCATCCGTTCGGGACAGGTACTTGAAATTGTCGGGGATTTACTTCTTATCGGCGATGTGAATCCCGGAGGAACAGTCAAGGCGACAGGGAATATCTTCATTATGGGTGCGTTGAAAGGGATTGCCCATGCTGGATGCGAGGGAAATGCGGATGCAGTGATTGCGGCATCCATGATGAAACCATCCCAGCTCCGGATCAACGACTGTATCAATCGTGCGCCAGATCAGCCGCAGGATGATGAGAACAGGATCATGGAGTGTGCGTACATATCGGATAACCAGCAGATTGTTGTTGATAGATTGCAAGTTTTGATGAAGAAAAGACCTAATTTAACGAGATTTGAAGGAGGCCGCTAACATGGGAGAAGCGATCGTCATTACATCCGGAAAAGGCGGAGTTGGAAAAACGACAACTTCTGCCAATATAGGTACGGCTTTGGCACTCCAAGGAAAAAGGGTCTGCCTCGTCGATACTGACATTGGCTTGCGCAACCTGGACGTCGTCATGGGGCTTGAAAACCGTATTATATATGATTTAGTGGATGTCATCGAAGGCAGGTGCAAGATCCATCAGGCGCTGGTGAAAGATAAACGCTTTGATGATCACTTGTATCTGCTGCCTGCCGCACAGACAAGCGACAAGACCGCTGTGCAGCCGGAACAAATGAAGGATTTGGTCAATCAGCTGAAGCAGGATTATGACTATATCATCATCGACTGCCCGGCCGGAATCGAACAGGGATATAAAAATGCGGTGGCAGGGGCGGATAAGGCAATCGTGGTGACGACTCCTGAAGTTTCAGCTGTCAGGGATGCTGACAGGATCATCGGATTGCTGGAGAAGGAAGAAAACGTAGAGTCCCCTAAGCTTGTCATCAATCGGATCCGCAGCCATATGATGAAAAATGGCGATATGCTTGATGTCGATGAAATCACAACCCATCTTTCAATCGATTTGATCGGGATCGTTGCCGATGACGACGAAGTCATCAGGGCATCAAACCATGGCGAACCAATTGCCCTCAATCCAAACAGCAAAGCAGCGATTGCCTATCGGAACATTGCAAGGAGAATCCTTGGCGAGTCAGTTCCGCTGCAGCAGCTTGAAAATGAAAGCAAAAGTGTATTCTCCAGGATAAAGAAATTCTTTGGAGTCAGATAATAACCGCGCCTGCCCCTGAACGCATCGGGGCAGGCATTTTTTTGTTTGCCCTTGGAGACAGTTGCCTTTTGCTTCCCTTATTTCAGCATATTCGCAATGGACAGGTCATACACTTGTACTAACTGAGAGTACAAGGGGATTGGTGGGGGATGCGATGAACTCGAGAACTGAGGAAATGCGGAAAAGGATGTTGAAGAGGAAGAAAGAAAGAGAGCGGATGGAGAAGTTGAACGATCGGCGTTTTCTCTTTTCCGAGGAAGAGCGCCACGGCTTTGAACGGCTGCCGTCCTATGATTCAGGGCCAGGAGACGGGGGGCATCCACTATTCCAGAAGGAAATTTTTCTTTTCAAGATACTGGCTTCAGCCTGCCTTGTTTTGATTGTTGCGATTTTGTTCCGCAGCCCTGCCGAAAAAGCTGTAACAATCCAGGGCCATATCAAACAGGCAATGGGGCAGGAATTCCAGTTTGCGGCAGTATCAGACTGGTACGAAAAACAATTCGGCAAACCGCTCGCCCTGCTGCCGGCCAAAAAGGACGCTTCTGAGGATAAACATCAAGTGGAAGATGATAATCAATACGCTCTGCCTGCCTCCGGGAAAATCCTTGAGGACTTTGGCGATAATGGTCAGCGTATCATGATTGAAACCGGGAAGGGCGCTTCTGTCGAGGCAATGGATGAAGGTCTAGTCCATTTCGTCGGCAAGAAAGAAGGTTTCGGGAAGACTGTCATTGTCCAGCATGCTGACAAAAGCGAGACATGGTACGGGAACCTTGACGGCGTAGAAGTGAGCCTGTATGAATATATTGCGAAGGGCGCAAAAGTTGGGACGGCAATGGATCGCGCGGATGGAACGAAAGGTTCCTTCTATTTTGCGATTAAAAAAGGAAATGACTTCATTGACCCGGTACAGGTGATCAAATTTGAATAAGGCAGCCGGGCTTTTACGGAAAATACAAATCCATCCTTTACTATGGGTTGCCATCGCCCTTGCTGTCGCTACGGCGCATTTTATTGAACTATTGATGATGCTGCTGATTATTTTTGTCCATGAGCTGGGGCATGGTGCAGCGGCTTCTTTTTTTTCCTGGCGAATAAAGAACATCGCCCTCCTTCCTTTTGGCGGGGTGGCTGAAATGGATGAGCATGGAAACAGGCCGGTCAAGGAGGAACTTGTTGTCGTATTATCGGGCCCGCTTCAGCACCTCTGGATGATAGCTGCGGCTTATATTTTGATGCTTGCCGGCAGTTTTCCGGAAAAATGGGCTACTCTGTTCATTGAATATAATCTGATGGTCCTTTTTTTTAATCTGCTTCCAATCTGGCCGCTCGATGGCGGAAAGCTCGTTTTTATCCTCTTATCGATGAATGAGCCATTCCCGGCAGCCCATCTGCGTACCATTTATTTTTCGGCCGGCGCTCTGGCTATTTTTTCTGCCATCCTCCTCTATTTGGCCCCATTGACCTTGAATGCCTGGATCATCATCATCTTCCTTGCCATCTCACTCTATTACGAATGGAGACAGCGCCGATTCATTTTCATGCGCTTCTTGATGGAAAGGCATTACGGAAAGCAAGCAGACTTCCGCCAGCTCAAGCCATTGAACGTCGACGAGAACGAAACCGTCGGGAAGGTGCTGGAGAAATTCCAGCGGGGATACAAGCACCCGGTCATCGTCAGGAAGGACAATGGCCATGAAACGGTCATGGATGAGAACGAATTGCTCCATGCTTTCTTTACAGAGAAAATGATGTCAGCCAGAATAGGAGATTTGCTTTACACCTATTCTCCGTAGGATAATAACGGGAGCGGGGTATCGAATTCACCCGCACCGTCTTTTTTATTTGCTTTGGTTTTTCATTTTTTACATAGGCTTTAAAAGAGCATGGGATGGGAAATAATCGATTGTTTAAAGTGCAGACGCCATAAAGAAAACAGCAATTATTGTTAGATGAAGCATTTCCGATTTCAACACTAGCAAGGAGAAGAGTATGGAACAGTTAATCATCAATACGGTATCGCGCGAACGGCGATTCGCCCTTTTGAAGGATGGGCTTCTCGAACGGATTTATATTGAACAGCCAGGGCATCAATCACTTGTAGGGAATATTTACCTTGGGGTTGTGGAACGGGTAATCCCTGGGATGAACGCTGCATTCGTCGACATTGGCGAAGAAATGAGCGGATTTCTTTCAATAGACAAGCTGCCGGGATTTGTGCTGTCCAGAGACGGGCAAAAAGGATCTGGATCGATTTCATCCTTCCTTCATCAAGGAGAAAGGGTGCTTGTCCAAGTCGAGAAGGACGCAGCCGGCACGAAAGGGGCAAGGCTTACAGCGGTTATTGAAATACAAGGCCATAATCTGGTTTACATGCCCAATGGAAAATACATCGCAGTTTCGAAGAAAGCTGAATCGCATGAAGTTAGGGATAAGTGGAGGCAGTTTGCAAAAACACTGAAAACAGCAGAGGAAGGCCTGATTTTCAGGACGGAAAGCCTGAGTCAAACTGAAGAAAAGATCAAAGCGGAACTTGAGCAGCACCGCGAAACTTACAAGCACCTGCAGCAGAACAGCAGCTCCATGAAAAAACCAGGGGTCCTTTACAGGAGAGATGCCTTTTTTGAAGAGGCGTTGGCTGTCATTGCAACTCTTGACCAAGGAACAATCGTCACGGACAGCCTGGACTCCAAGAAAAAAATTGATACCTTTGCAGGAAGCATGGATGCAGACCTTGTGGCAAGTGTATACAACGGAAAGGAAAATATCTTCTCTGCCTATCAGATCGAACATGAGATTGATAAACTTGGCAAACGGATTGTCTGGCTCGATAAAGGCGCTTACCTTGTCATAGACGAAGCCGAAGCCCTGACAGTCATTGATGTGAATACCGGAAAATTCTCGGGAAAGAACAGCCTGGAAGAAACGGTCCTGAAGACGAATATCAGCGCTGCAGCCGAAGCTGCGCGCCAAATAAGGCTAAGGGATCTAGCTGGCATCATCCTCATCGATTTTATCGATATGAAGGCCAGTAAAAGCCGTAACAATGTATTGGATGCATTGCGTAAAGAACTTCAAAGTGACGGGCGCAGGACGAGAATTGTAGGTTTTACCGACCTGGGTATCCTTCAGCTGACAAGAAAGAAAACGAAGCTGTCGATTTCGGAAGCGCTGACCGAAAGGTGCGGAACGTGCGGCGGTACGGGACGCGTTCTTGGCGCTGAAACCATGGCATACCGGCTTGAGCGGAGCTTATGGGAATACAGGAATTCGGATTACGAAGCTGTTTTGGTCGCAGCATCGAAAGACGTGATCGGCCATTTTTCAGGAGAAGGCGGCATCCATAAAACCCGGCTTGAAGACGTACTTGGTTTCAAGATTTGCTTCAGGGTGACAGAGACGGTGAAGCCCAGCTATGAAATCCTGAAATTCGGCGCTTTCAGTGAAATGCCGGAAGGCTCATGCTGAGGGAAAGAAACGTCGATAATTCGGTTGACACCTTTGGTCGGCGTGTGGTAGTATTTTAATGTTATTGTTTGTAGCACCCGTGCTACAACCGCTCACGACAGGTAGTAAGTGTTGCTTCGGCAGCCGCCTGCTGATGGCGAGTCTGAGTCTTTAGAGGAGGTGCAATGGAATGTACGCAATTATCGAAACTGGCGGCAAGCAAGTGAAGGTAGAAGAGGGACAAGCGATCTACATCGAAAAGCTGAACGCTGCCGAAGGCGAAACTGTAACTTTTGATAAGGTTCTTTTTGTAGGTGGCGATAACGTGAAGGTGGGCAGCCCTGTAGTTGAAGGCGCCACTGTAACAGCTAAAGTCGAAAAGAATGGCCGTCAGAAGAAAATCATCGTTTTCAAGTACAAAGCGAAGAAAAACAATCGTAAAAAGCAAGGTCATCGTCAGCCTTACACTAAAGTTGTGATCGAAAAGATCAACGCTTAATAAGGCGGATCGCTATGATTCGAGCAACGATCAACCGTACAAAATCCGGCAGCATCCGTTCGTTTACAATCAGCGGCCACGCTGGATTCGCCGCCCATGGGAGCGATATTGTCTGTGCAGGAGCATCAGCTGTATCGTTTGGGGCAGTGAACTCGATCATTTCATTGACAGGAATCACTCCTGAAATTGAGCAGGGAGCAGACGGTTTTCTCCGCTGTGTCATACCGGACAATCTGCCTGAGGAAACACACGAGAAAGTCCAATTGCTTCTTGAAGGCATGGTCGTTTCATTGCAAACGATGGAGAGAGATTACGGAAAGCACATAAAATTAACCTTCAAACAGTAGGAGGTGGAACAAATGTTAAGATTGGATCTTCAGTTTTTCGCATCCAAAAAGGGAGTAGGTTCTACTAAGAACGGACGTGACTCAATCGCTAAGCGTCTTGGCGCAAAGCGTGCGGACGGTCAATTCGTAACTGGTGGTTCTATCCTTTACCGTCAGCGCGGAACTAAAATCTACCCAGGTGTAAACGTGGGTAAAGGTGGAGACGACACTCTTTTCGCTAAGGTGGACGGCGTAGTTAAGTTCGAACGCTTAGGCCGCGACCGTAAGCAAGTAAGTGTTTATCCTGCAGCTCAAGAAGCGTAAGCCTTAAGAGAAGCCCTAACCACTGCGGTTAGGGCTTTCTTGTCTTTGTCAGCGGAAACTTAGTCTTCCATATTAAATGCACACGTTTGTAAGGCTTTTTGTTATACTTGAAGCAAGCAGTCTTACGAGTAGGAGTTTGGTTATGAAAAAAGAGTGGGATACAATCGAAGTTTTGCGCCATGCACGCCATGATTGGATGAATAAGCTTCAATTAATTAAAGGCAATTTATCTCTGGATAAAGTGGATCGGGCTAAAGATGTCATTGAAGAAATCATCATGGAAGCCAGGCAGGAAGCAAAGCTATCCAACTTACATCTTCCTCAATTCGCCTCTACGCTTTTAACCTGCAATTGGGAGAATCATTTTTTTCAGCTGGAATATGAAGTCATGGACTCCCAGACCTTCCACCGATTGGATGATCAGCAGCTCGTGCGCTGGACAAGGCTCTTGTTTGAAACACTGGATGCTTCAATCGAGCCATTCCAAGAAAATCATCTTTCAGTCACGATTGATCCACATGAAAAAGGAATCGTGTTCTTTTTTGATTTTAGCGGTATAATAAACGATAAAAATCGGATAGAAAGCTTTTTAGCGGAACCTTACGGAAAGGGCATGGAGATCCGTTCCGATGGGATAATCGATGGAGAGCTGACAATAGAAGTTTCCGTGGTTCCTCTCTAGGGAATCATGGGAATATGCTTGGAAGTATGACTGAAGCTTCCCGATATTCCAGACCAAAATACTTAACAACAATTTGACAGGTGGGAGTGACATAATGTTTGTCGATCAGGTGAAAATTTATGTGAAAGGCGGCGATGGAGGCGATGGGATGGTCGCTTTCCGCCGTGAAAAATACGTGCCAAAAGGCGGTCCGGCCGGCGGTGACGGAGGGAACGGCGCGAATGTTGTCTTCCAGGTGGATGAAGGGCTCCGTACCCTGATGGATTTCAGGTACCAGCGTCATTTCAAGGCGCTCCGCGGGGAACACGGGATGTCGAAGAACCAGCATGGGAAGAACGCCAAGGATATGATTGTAAAAGTTCCTCCAGGCACGGTCGTTACTGATGCAGATACCGGTCAGGTCATCGCTGATTTGACAGAGAATGGACAGCAGGCCGTCATCGCAAAAGGAGGACGGGGCGGACGCGGAAATTCGCGCTTTGCGACCCCGGCGAACCCTGCGCCGGAGCTTTCTGAAAAAGGGGAGCCAGGGCAGGAAAGGGAAATCACCATGGAATTGAAGCTCCTTGCCGACGTCGGGCTTGTCGGTTTCCCAAGCGTGGGAAAATCCACGCTGCTATCGGTTGTTTCGGCGGCGCGGCCCAAAATTGCGGAATACCACTTTACGACGATCGTTCCAAATTTAGGAATGGTTGAGACAGAAGATGGAAGGAGCTTCGTGCTCGCTGACCTCCCAGGCCTGATAGAAGGCGCTCATTCAGGGGTCGGCCTTGGACATCAGTTCTTGCGCCATATTGAACGGACCCGTGTCATCGTCCATGTCATTGATATGGCTGCAACAGAGGGGCGGGACCCATATGAGGATTATGTCACCATCAATAACGAGTTGAAGGAATATAATCTCCGGTTGACCGAAAGGCCGCAAATTATTGTTGCCAATAAAATGGACATGCCGGATGCTGAAGGGAACCTCAAGGATTTCAAAGAAAAACTGGAGGATGATTATCCAATCTTCCCGATTTCGGCATTGACAAGGGAAGGCCTTCGTGAACTGGTCTTCGTGATTGCCGATCTCCTGGAACAAACTCCGGAATTCCCGCTGATCGAGGAAGTGGAGGAAGAATCGGATGTGAATCGTGTGATGTACAAGCATGAAGCGGAGGAAAAAGGCTTTGCCATCTCACGTGATCCTGACGGCTCGTTTGTCATTTCTGGTGACAGTATTGAAAGGCTGTTCAAAATGACGGATTTTTCAAGAGAAGAATCTGTCAGAAGGTTTGCCCGCCAGATGCGAGGCATGGGGGTCGATGAAGCCCTCCGCGAAAAAGGAGCGACAGACGGCGCTACCGTCAAAATTCTTGACTATGAGTTTGAGTTTGTTGAATAAGCCAGTCAAGGTGTTTTCGATTTTTTGCGTAAATAATTTTTTTACTAAGATTACTGTCTAGCTCCGGCGCCTGGACTAAATGTCCATAAGCTGACCTACTTAAAGCGGCAAGGGAGTTGCTTCTCAGTCGACTGTCTGCACCAGTCGGAACGTCAGGAGCAGCTTTCCCTGACCGTTGCAGCAGACAGGGAAAGCCCGGCATCGGAGGCACCATGCGGCCGAAAAACGGCTGCTTGAGACGTGTCAATCCTGTTCGACGATCATTTTCATTTTCATAAGGCGCTTGCGCTTTTCATATGGGGTGTGGATATGAAGCAGAATCAAATGGATAAGAAATTTTTCCTTGTGAGGGAAGATGTCTTGCCGGAAGCAATGAAGAAAACGCTTGAAGCAAAAGAGATGATCGAACGAGGGAAAGCGGATTCTGTATGGGACGCGGTCCAGCGAGTCGATCTCAGCAGAAGCGCATTTTACAAATACCGCGATACTGTCTTTCCATTCCATACTGTGGTGAAGGAACGGATCATCACGCTTTTCTTCCAGCTTGAGGACAGGTCCGGTACATTATCGGAACTGCTGGCCACTGTTGCCTATTCCGGCTGCAATGTGCTTACTATCCACCAGACAATCCCATTGCAGGGCAGGGCAAATGTGACCTTAAGCTTGAATGTGACGGAAATGAAAGTGGAGATGGATGAATTGCTTGGAAAACTAAGAAGGCTCGAATTCGTTGAAAAGGTGGAAGTGCTTGGATCGGGTGCCTGATGATTTTCCAGTGATCATTAGAGAGAAAAATGCGGTTGGCTGAAGGGGAGGATTTAGCTTGAAAATAGGATTTCTTGGTCCAAACGGGACTTTTACCGATCTGGCTGCCCGCCATCTGTTCAAGGATGAAGAAAGGATTCCTTATGTAAGCATACCGGCTTGCATGGACGCGGCAGCGGAGGGTGAGATCGATGCGGCGATCGTTCCGCTTGAGAATTCGATTGAAGGATCTGTGAACATTACGATTGATTATTTAGTCCACGAAGCCGTACTGGAAATAGCAAGTGAAGCAGTTGTCCCAATCAAGCAGCACTTACTTGTCCATCCGGAAAATATGGACTCCTGGCAGGAAGCTGAACTGATATGCAGTCATTCCCACGCACTCGCACAATGCCATAAATTTTTGCACAAACACTTTAAGACGGTACCAGTTGAAAGTATGGCTTCAACTGCAGCCGCAGCAAAATATGTGAAGGATCATCCTGGCGTGAAGGCGGCTGCGATCGCCAACAGCCTGGCAGCTGATGAGTACGGGCTTGCAAAGGCAGTCGAGGATATCCATGATTTCGGTTATAACCATACCGTTTTTGCCATCCTTACAAGGCCGGGCAGGGAGTTAAGTTTTGGGAATTCCGAGGAATATAAAACGACGTTGATGATCACGCTTCCTTCAGACCGTGCTGGCGCGCTCCATCAGGTACTATCGGCTTTTTCCTGGAGAAAGCTTAATCTTTCCAAAATAGAATCAAGACCGATGAAGACTGGACTGGGTAAATATTTCTTCATCATCGATATTAACTTCAAATTGGATGAGGTACTTATCCCAGGCGCTATTGCGGAACTGGAGGCGCTAGGGTGCAGCGTAACACTTCTCGGCAGCTACCCAACATATCATATTTAAAAACAGGATCCATCGCATGATGGATCCTGTTTTATTCGTACCTGAGAAAGTAAAGGGCGGACGTTTCCGCCATACTGACTGGGAAGAAGGATAAAGAGCCGGGAATTTTTGATAGGATCGTTCCGGAACTGACCGCTTGCCTTTTGCGTGCCACTCGCAAAACCTTCAGGTTCCCTTATTTATCGTTATCGACGAGGAAGTTTGCTTTCCTTAATGCTTCTTCCGCTTCATCCAGCACTCTTTCCGATGAAGCTGAAAGGGTGTGCAGGTGGATGCCATCAGTAAGCTCTGATAGGTAGGCAGCGTTGGTGGAGCGGATTTTTTCCATGAACTTTTTTACTTCATAGCGGTTCGATACCATGATCGAAGCAGTCAGGTCGCCATAAACCGGATGTTCGATCTTTACGTCCATGACCGTGGCTCCATGGTCGACTAGAAGATTCAATTCTTCTTCCGTCTCTTCAGGTGCATGGGCACACGCAATCGTTCTCTGGGCTCCTGCAGGATTGGACGAATACATATACAGGTACCCCTGACTGGTAGCGATGATCGGTTCGTTCCTCGCTTTCAAAAGCGTAATATCACCGACAATCACCTGTCTGCTGACATTTGTTTCAGAAGCCAGCTCGCTGCCAGTAATCGGTTCTTTACTCTCCCGGAGACGCTTCAAGATATAGGATCTCCGTTCATCCCCGAGAATTTTAGTGGGTTCGCTCATAAATCCGATCCTCTCCTTATAACTCTTCATTCGCAAATTCTATCATAAAAACGAATAAAAGTTAAACAGCAGGATGGGGCAACCGAAGTTCGGAAAGCGTGATGGCAAGGTTTCTGGCATCCTCCATGCTTGTTTCTTTTCCGAAAGAAATCCTGATAAATTCTTTCGCCTCCTTTCCTTGGATTCCCATTGCCATCATCGTATTAGAAGGTTCATGCATCCCGGTATGGCAGGCTGTCCCCGTAGAAATGGCGAACCCCTTACGGTTACATTCCAGGAGGATGTACTGGCCTTCGATTCCCTTGAGAGATAGTCCGACAATCCCTGGCAGCTGGCCGCTGCCTTCCGATCCGAAAAAATTTACCCTTGCATCAGATATTGTTTCAATGAGTGAGTTTCGCATTGTTTCCATCCGCCTAGCTTCCTCATGCATGTTCTGAACGGATTTTTGCGCGGCGACAGTCATGGCAGCGATTCCTGGTATATTGACAGTCCCAGGCCGAAACCCTTTTTCATGGACGGTTCCTGGTAAAAATGGACTCCAAGCGAGCATTGGGTTTACATAAGCAACTCCAGTTCCTTTCGGCCCGTAAAATTTATGGCCAGAAATCGACAGCGCGTCAACAGACCTGGCAATTTGGCCGAGTGGAACCTTTCCGAAGGTCTGGACGCAATCTGAATGGAGCAGGATATTCTCACTGCGGCAAAACGAACTGATTTCCGCAATTGGCTGGATGGTCCCGATTTCCGGATTCCCATGCTGGATGGTGATGAGGATTGTGTCAATGCGTACGGCATCGATTACGCTGACAAGTTCGATTTGCCCGTTCCTGTTCATAGGAAGGTAAGTGATCTCCCAGCCTTCCATTTCTAATTTTTTCATCAGATTCAGGATTGACGAATGCTCGGCTGCACTTGTAATGATATGTTTTCCCGCTTTTTTGGCGGCTGGAAGAAGAGCCATGATTCCAAGGAAGTTCGCTTCAGAGCCTCCACTTGTAAAATAAACTCCCGCCTTTTCTATCCCCAGCATCCTGGCGAAATCTTCCCGGCAGCTCTCCAAAATGTTTGCTGCAATGCTTCCTGCATCATGGAGACTATGGCTGTTTCCATAGTATTTAGTAGCTGTTTTGATATACACCTCAGCAGCCTCCTGATCGAGCGGTGTAGTAGCTGCGTAATCAAAATACTTCATCGGCTGCCTCCTCTTTTTAAAATTTGTCGGTTTAAAAAGTTCTTGTCAACAGTGTAGAACTATGTAAACATATATGTCAAGACACCTGTTAACCCGAGAGGTGACAAAGCCATGAAACAGGCTGAAGTATTATCTATCGGCGATGGTGCTGCAGGGCGAACACAGCCGGATCATGCCCAAACGGGGATTTGGAAAGGCGAAATGGGAACCATGCAGTGCGGATCTTCCCTAAGTTGAGTTTCCGTCGTTGTTTTCAAATTGATTTAGAATATTTGAAGCTGAGAAAGCAAATCTTTCTTCATATTCACCGATAAGGGAATTTCTGTGTCCGCTTTCCGACCGTCAGCCAGCTTTGCTTGGATAATGGAATCGGTAAAAAACATCATCCACAACAGGAAGAAAATAAAGGGTGGGACAAATGAATACAATCAAACTGCGTTTGTTACTAGAACAGTTTTTTCTTGAAGATCTTGGAGACCGTGATGTTACGAGTGATCTTATTTTCTCTGAAAATGATAAAGGTATTCTCACGCTGATTGCCAAGGAAGAGGGCATTTTTTGCGGTGAAGAAGTAATCGCTGCTGGCTTTAAGCTGATGGATGAAGAAAGCAATGTGGAAATGGCAGTGAGAGATGGAGAAAAAGTGGCTATGGGCCAAGAACTTGGCTTGGTTTCGGGGAAGGTTTCTGGCCTGCTGAAAGCAGAGAGGGTTGTTCTAAATCTTGTCCAGCGAATGAGCGGAATCGCGACAATGACAAATAGAGCAATTATCGCCATAGGAGGCGGAAAAACAAAAATTTGCGATACGCGCAAAACGACACCAGGATTGAGGATGCTGGAAAAATACGCTGTCCGCTGTGGGGGCGGATATAACCATCGTTATGGACTATATGATGCAGTCATGCTCAAAGACAACCATATTTCTTTTGCGGGATCAATTGCGGAGGCTATCCAGAAGGTGAAATCCCAGCTTGGCCATATGGTGAAAATCGAGGTGGAAATTGAAACAAAAGAACAGTTGGCAGAAGCAATCGAAGCGAAAGTGGATGTCATCATGTTCGACAACAGGACACCCGAAGAAATAAAAGACTGGATTACCTTTGTACCTTCAGGTATCATGACCGAGGCTTCGGGAGGAATCACTCTTGAAAACCTTGCAGGCTACAGGGATTGCGGTGTCGATTTCATTTCCCTCGGTTTTCTTACCCATTCCGTAAAAACATTGGATATCAGCGCAAAAATCCTTGCAAAATAGAAAGGAGATAAACAATGAACCTTTTGGAAGCACTTGAATCAAAAGCGATGCTCCTTCCGGGAAAATATCGGGAAATGCCGGTCGAAGAGCTGGAGGAGCGGATCAGCGCCATAAAGAAAAAGTTAGGCAGAAAACTTTTCATTCCCGGGCATCACTATCAAAAGAATGAAGTCATCCAGTTCGCGGATGCGACAGGTGATTCGCTTAAGCTTGCCCAGTTAGCGGCCGAGAACCGTGAAGCCGAGCACATCGTATTCTGCGGTGTCCACTTCATGGCGGAAACGGCGGATATTCTAACGGATGAAAATCAAAAAGTCTATTTGCCGGATATGAGGGCGGGCTGTTCGATGGCAGACATGGCAGATATCCAGCAAACAGAACGATGCTGGGAACTCCTTCAACGGGAGTTCGGCGATACGATCATGCCATTGACCTATGTGAATTCGACAGCAGCCATAAAAGCCTTTGTCGGGGCAAATGGAGGAGCGACAGTCACCTCCTCGAACGCTGAGAAATTGGTGAGATGGGCTTTTACCAAAAAAGACAGGCTGCTATTCTTACCGGATCAGCATCTTGGAAGGAATACAGCTTTCAATATAGGCATCAGCCTCGATGAAATGGCGGTCTACAATCCAGTCACCAATATGCTTGAGTTCGATGGGCCACTTGATAAAGTGAAAGTCATCCTCTGGAAGGGGCACTGCTCTGTCCATGAAAATTTCACTGTCGAAAACGTCTCAGAGGTTCGAAGCAAATACCCTGGGATGAAAATCATTGTCCATCCTGAATGCAGGCACGAGGTTGTGGAGCTTTCGGATGAAGCAGGTTCCACAAATTACATTATTGAGGCCATCAAGGCTGCATCACCAGGTTCCGGATGGGCCGTCGGAACGGAAATGAACCTTGTGAACCGTTTGATTTCACAGCATCCTGACAAACATATCATTTCACTCAACTCACATATGTGCCCCTGTTTGACCATGAACAGGATCGATATCCAGCACCTTGCCTGGTGCCTTGATTCGATTATGGATGGCCATGACCGCAATATTATTTCAGTTGACGGCCAAACAGCCCAAAATGCCAGGCTTGCTCTTGAAAGGATGCTTGGCCAAACGTGACCTTCAAGAATCCTCCTCTATCCATCAGAGGAGGATTTTTTTATATTGGAAAAGCTTAATCTTTCTTATTGGAACATAATTATATAAAGAAAAGCATAAGTTTTTTTGAAGATTGATGGCAATTTGCCCACACCCACATACAATATATGGACTTATGCCATAGTAGGAGGGAATCAGAGTGAAAATCCATATCGTACAGAAAGGGGATACTCTTTGGAAGATCGCCAAGAAGTACGGCGTGAACTTTGAAGAGCTGAAAAAGATGAATTCCCAGCTCAGCAACCCTGATTTGATTATGCCCGGTATGAAAATAAAAGTTCCGACTGGCGGAGGGACCATAAAGAAAGAAGCCCCTCAGGGAAAAATCAATTTGGGTGGTAAAAAGGAAATGCCGATTACTGAACATCCTTTTGCCAAAGAGAAGCCTAAGCCTCTTCCTGAAAAGGAAGCAGTAGCGCCTAAACAGGAAGCGCCAAAACCGGTGCCTGTACAGGAGCAGCCTAAAAAAACAATGCCAAAACAAGAAATGCCAAAACCGGTTAAGAAGGAAGAGGCTGTCAAGCCATACACTCCTAAAATGCCGAAACCTATCATGCCAGAAATCGACATCCATAATTATTATATGATGAACATGGCGAACATGCAGCAGCCAGCCCAAACCCCGCCTAAGCCAAAGCTCCCGCCTAAACCAGACAATATCTTCCCGGAAATCAAACCAGTGAAGCCGGAAGTGAAACCCGAGGCCAAACAGCAAACAAAATCACAGGCAAAAGCCGAAATAAAACCTAAATCGGAAATCAAATCCGATATAAAAATCGAGAAAAATGATTTCATGGAAGAGTCGCCATCCATGATTCCATTTATCCAAGGAGGTTACCATCAGCCCATGATACCTTATCCTCACAATTGTTATCCAGGTGTTCCTGCCATGCCAGGATCGGTTTATCCTGGCGGACAGCAGATGATGCCATACCCTCAAGTACAAGGTGCAATGGATTTCCCAGGCCAATATCCGGGCATGATCCACGGAATGAGTGAAATGGAATCCTCATCCTACGCCCAGCAAATGCATGCCCCATTAAGTCCAGCAATGGGTGAAAACATGCCAGCGAATATCCAGCCACAGGTCTCGCCGGAAATGACAGGTCCCACTTATTATGGAGTTCCAATCTCTCCAGTATTGCCAGGGTCGGGCTATTGCCCTCCAATGGGGCATATGCCATACAGCCACCATCAGCAGCAAATGGGTTATATGCCTCAGGCAGGCGGCATGATGGACAATAAAATGCCGCAAGTAGGCGGGATGATGGAGGATGAATCATCAGAAATGATGCCGCAGATGCCGCAGATGCCGCAGATGCCTCATGTGGGGGGCATGATGGAAAATATGCCGCAGATGCCTCATGTGGGGGGCATGATGGAAAATATGCCGCAGATGCCGCATGTCGGGGGCATGGCAGGAAATATGCCGCAAATGCCGCATGTCGGTGGCATGATGGAAAACATGCCGCAGATGCCGCATGTCGGGGGCATGGCAGGAAATATGCCGCAAATGCCGCATGTCGGTGGCATGATGGAAAACATGCCGCAGATGCCGCATGTCGGTGGCATGGCAGGAAATATGCCGCAAATGCCGCATGTCGGTGGGATGATGGAAAACATGCCGCAGATGCCTCATATGGGGGCAATGGCAGGAAATATGCCGCAGATGCCCCATGTCGGTGGGATGATGGGGAAAATGCCGCATGTCGGGGGCATGACAGAAAATATGCCGCATATGCAATATGTGGGAGGTATGCAGCAGCCTCCGATCATGCCGATGCAACCTGTTCAGGGTATGGGCACAGGATGCGGCTGCGGTGGACCAATGGGTCCGATGTGGGGCCATCATTGGGGCGTTCCATACGGATGGAGGGATCCGGCATTCCAGAATTCTCTGAATTTTGGTTATCAACAGCAGTTCTTGAACCCGTATGGTCCTCCAGGTGAAGATCTGCCAGGCTACAATGATGAGAGCAATGAATATTAACTTCATTAAAAGCGGAGACGATTTGTTCCAAAATCGTCTCTTCGTTTATTTATCAAAGGAACTTGACAGGAAAATTGATCAAATCGTTCCACTGAGAGAAAATGTCTTCTTGATTCATGCCGGATGTTCACGCTTTGTCTTGAAAGGCTTCCGTGATTTGCGGAAGCTTAAGGTACAGGAAGCTTTTACCTTTTCTCTTCATCATTCAGGCTTCAGGAAAACTTATCGCTTCTATCCAATCGGGAAAATATTGTATTTTCGTGGTATGTACTATGGCTGTATAGAATTTATTGAACCCGATATCATTTCCTTCCATTATTCATGTGAAACTGACAGGCTTGAGGGGGTAAACCTGTTGGATAATTTCCATGCCATCTCGAAACGGCTTGCCCCGGCTTATGATTCTTTGCTGCCGAAGGCGGATACAGTAGGGAAATGGAAAGAACGGAAAGAAGAATTTGTCGCTAACAAAGAAACCATCCAACGTTTTGCCGGCAAGAAAATCTTCGCTGAATACGAGAGATGGGGCGATTCAGCACTGGCTGGATTAATGAATAACGAACGAAAGATTGATGAAAAAGAAACGACTGTGCTGCATGGGGATGTGGCGCACCATAATTTTTTGCGGGCTACTACTGGGGAACTTTACCTAATTGATTTTGATTTGATCAGCATTGGTTCACCTTTTCATGATTTGCTACAATATGCTAATCGAATTCTGCCGTTCATCAGCTGGAAACTGGAATCGCTGGAAGAACTCGGGACTTTTGTGCATTGGTTGGAGAATGATGCTTTTTTGTATGGGCTTCTATATCCTTCCGATGTATTCAGGGAATGGAACAGGGCGCTTCGAGGGAACAGGAATTTGGATGAACATACGATCACAAGACTTGTCGAGCTGACTGTAGGCCAATTTCAGCAGAGAAAGCAATTCATTGAAAATGTGAAGTCATTCGTCGAATAACTGTGCGGAAGATTGGGCTTATCTGTCAGAATGAAAAAATAACTCCAACCGCAAGCTATTAAAGAGCATCCAAAATGCTCAAACAGCTACGGATGGGGGTCTTGCATTGGATAAAAAATTTTTGATGCTTCCCTTTGCTTCTATCCTGGTCGCTGCTATGGCCGGCTGCACAGGCAACCAGGGAGCGGAACAGCCTTTGGGTTATTATTCGAATGATAAAGGAAATGAAGTGGACGTCATGGATGATCGGGAAGGCCCTGTTACCGAAATGATGGATCACTCATTCGGGAAGGAAGCCCGTGTTTCCGAGGAGCGCAAGAGAGCGATGCTCCAGTCACGAGATGAAAATGGAAACCCGCCAAATCCAACAGTACCAAGGTCAGATCATGACCATAATTTTTTTCAGCGTGATAATCGATACAGCCGCGGAGATGTCAATTATCACGGCCATTTGAATGAGAACAGGGACAATCCCAGGATTTACAAAAATACAGAGGAAGACAAGCAAGACGCCAAAAGGGTAGAACAGGCAGTAGAAGCAATCGATAATGTCGATAAGGTCCGTTCAGTCATGTACGGGCGGGAAGTGGAAATTGCCGTGGACCTGAAAGATAAGTCCCTTGAAAAAAAGACCAAAAAGGAAATCGAAAAGGCGGTTACGCCGATGATTGAAGGCAGGGAACTGCGAATTTCCACTGATGAAGGCACATTCAGCCGATCAAGGGATATTGATTATAACAGGAAGAATGGCAATCCGCGAGAAAGCATCAATCTAAACGGGAAATAAAGGCAAAGCACCGGCTTTGCCTTTATTTTTTCATGTGCTGAAGGAAGCACGGACAAGGAGTTGCGTGTCCGCTCCGTGCAAACCCACCATGATCAGCCAATCAATCTGAGGGCCAAAGAGCAGCTTTTCATACAGACTGTAGCCGGTACTGTCATCATACTTAAACAGTTTCTAATTTTCCACTGTATCAGGCTTATTTGCGCCATCATAAATCGAAGGATAAATAAGATTATTTTGGCTAAACTATGAATGTATAAGACATGGCTGGCAAGGGTTAGCCGTGTTTGAAAAGGAGAGGTGGACAGCGATGGGTTCAATGCAACGATCGTTTTCAATCAGCATGGCAGCACTGTTGCTTATAAGTGTTTTTAGCTTTTGGCTGGCAAGGAACACAGAACCTGCTTTTGCTGAGAAGCCTGAAGGGAACGTCCAGGAAATCAATGAACCTCTTGAGATCACCATCACTTTACAAAGGGCGTACCTCGATGGTGAAATGAGTGAGGAAAAAGTCAAAGAAAAGATTTGGTCGATGGAAGATTTTTGGGCAAAATATGACGATTGGCAGCTTGTTGATCTGGATAACGGGAAAGCAGTATTCAGGATGGAGATTGATGATATTTCCCCACTGCTCAAGGGTAATGGCTATTTTGGGCTGTCGCAAGAAGGAGTTTTGACGATTTTCAACGGAAGGCCGGATCGTTCGAATATCATTCAGTCATTCTTCCAAATCGATCTCGGAAGGCTGGAGAGCATCAAACGCGACCAGCTGGAAAAGGGAATCAAGATTAAAGATAAAAAACGTTACGAACAAGTTCTTGAAACGTTTAAACCATATACTTTGCAGGAGCAATGAACGAGAGCCGGGAACTCCGGCTCTTGTTTTTGCCAAAAAATGATCATACGTTCGCTTTTTTGCAACATTTTCTTCGTGCCAGTAAAAATTGTATGTTAAAATGAGGTACAGCAAAGCAGAGGAGCGAGAAGATCATTGTTTGAATTTATTAAAGGCACGGTCGACTTTGTTGGTCCTGAATATGTCGTCATAGAAAATAATGGGATAGGATATAAGATATTGACGCCGAATCCGTTTCTATTCTCAAAGGAAACAGGAAAAGTAATACGTGTCTATACATACCATTATGTACGAGAAGATATCATTTCCCTTTATGGTTTCATGACAAGGGAGGAAAAAGCTCTCTTCACGAGGCTGCTGAATGTTTCGGGAATCGGCCCGAAAGGCGCTTTGGCGATTCTGGCCTCAGGTGAGCCGGAGCAGGTCGTCCAGGCAATCGAAAATGAAGACGAAGCATTCCTTGTTAAGTTTCCTGGTGTCGGTAAAAAGACAGCAAGGCAAATGATTCTAGATTTAAAAGGGAAACTGCACGATCTTGTGCCTGATTTTTTCCCGGATTTGTTCAATGCGAATGAATCAGCTGCAGCTGATTCCGTGGATTTCGATGAAGCGCTTCAGGCTCTTCAGGCGCTTGGCTATTCAGAAAAAGAAATCCGCAAGATTACCCCGGAGCTGAGGAAAGAAAAGCTCTCCACCGAGCAGTATATAAAAAAGGCGCTTCAAAAGCTTTTAAAATAGTAAGGTCGATACTTTTAAATTCGAGATTCCTCCACACTCCTGGCGCAAGTGCCGCTCTAGGGGGACCAGAAGGCGCGAATAACATCTGGTTAAAGCCGGGCTGCATGGGAGAACTGATGCCCGAAGAGGAAATAAACAGGCATATGCAGATATCTAGGGGAAATCGTACCTGACTGATGGAGTTAGAATAACAAGATGGATAAAGGGTGATATACAGATGGAAGAACGCATCATTTCCAGTGAAGCGGGCGATCAGGATCTTTCATTTGAACAAAGCCTGCGTCCCCGGACGCTCAAGCAATATATTGGCCAGGATAAGGTGAAAGCCAATCTGGAAGTGTTCATCGAGGCAGCGAGGATGAGGCGGGAAACGCTTGACCATGTGCTGCTTTATGGTCCGCCTGGTTTAGGGAAAACGACGCTGGCAGCCATCATCGCAAATGAAATGGGCGTCCATATGCGGACGACTTCAGGGCCGGCAATTGAAAGGCCGGGGGATTTGGCAGCCATCCTTACGGCACTTGAGCCTGGCGACGTGCTGTTCATTGATGAAATCCACCGGCTCCCTAGAACAATCGAGGAAGTCCTTTATCCTGCGATGGAGGATTTTTGCCTAGATATTGTCATCGGGAAGGGGCCGAGCGCTCGTTCAGTCCGGCTGGATTTGCCGCCATTCACGCTGGTGGGGGCAACGACACGGGCGGGTTCACTGTCTGCTCCGTTAAGGGACAGGTTTGGAGTCCTGAGCAGATTGGAATACTATAATGAAAGCCAGTTGACCGAAATCATCGCAAGGACAGCTGATTTGCTTGAAACAGAGATTGATTGGCTTGCGGCCCAGGAACTTGCAAGAAGGTCAAGGGGGACGCCAAGGATCGCCAATCGCCTGCTCAAGCGTGTCCGGGATTTTGCCCAGGTGCGCGGCAATGGGGCAGTAGAGGAATCCATGGCAAAGGAAGCCTTGGAATTGATGCAGGTCGACCGTTTAGGCCTGGATCATATTGACCATAAATTATTGAAGGCCATTATTGAAAAATTCCGGGGCGGTCCAGTTGGCCTAGATACGATCGCAGCAACGATCGGGGAAGAATCGCAGACGATCGAAGATGTTTATGAGCCTTACTTACTTCAGATTGGATTCCTTCAGAGGACTCCGAGGGGAAGGGTGGCGACTCCGGCCGTTTATAAGCATTTCAAAATGGAGGTGCCTGCAGAATGACAGGTGCGGCAAAGTTCGTGATGATCGCGGGGGTCATCATTTTTGTAATCGGATTTATCATGCAATTTGTCAACTTGGGAAGGCTCCCCGGTGATGTGATCATCAAAAAAGGAAACACTACGTTTTATTTTCCGATTGTCACGTCCATTGTTATCAGCATTGTCCTGTCGGCAATCTTTTATTTTATTGGACGGCTTCGGTGATAAATAAAAATTTGATTTTTTAAGGGTGACATCATGAAAGTAGAATTATTTGATTTCCATCTGCCGGAGGAGCTGATTGCCCAGACTCCGCTCGAGAATCGGTCCGAAAGCAGGTTGATGGTGCTCGATAAGCAATCCGGAAGGGTCGAGCATACTGTTTTTAAGAATATAAAGGAGTATCTGAATCCCGGAGACTGCCTTGTCTTGAATGATACAAGAGTTCTTCCCGCCAGGCTGTTTGGGCTTAAGGAAGACACAGGGGCAAAAATCGAAGTCCTCCTTTTGAAACAATTGGAGGGCGATGAATGGGAAACACTCGTCAAACCCGCCAAACGTGTAAAAACGGGTACAAAAATCACTTTCGGAGGCGGCCTCCTGACAGCGGTCTGTACAGGCGAAGCGGATCATGGAGGAAGGAATCTGACATTCTCGTACGAGGGTATCTTTTACGAAGTGCTTGACCAGCTTGGTGAAATGCCGCTCCCTCCATATATCAAGGAGCAGCTGGAGGATAAAGACCGCTACCAGACTGTTTTTGCCAGAGAGCGGGGCTCTGCCGCAGCCCCGACAGCAGGCTTGCACTTCACGGAAGAATTGCTTGGGGAGATCAAGGATATGGGTGTCCACCTGGCCTTCATCACGCTCCATGTGGGGCTTGGCACGTTCAGGCCTGTCAATGTTGAATCGGTCGATGAACATGAAATGCATTCGGAATTCTATCAGGTCACCGAAGGAACCGCTCTGCTCCTGAATTCCATCCGAGGACAGGGAGGAAGGATCATTACAGTCGGGACTACTTCCACAAGGACGCTCGAAACCATTGCATCTGCCAATGATGGCCTATTTGCCGCGGAAAGTGGATGGACAGATATATTCATCTATCCAGGATATGAATTCAAGGCAATAGACGGGATGATCACGAATTTCCACCTGCCGAAATCAACATTGATCATGCTGGTAAGCGCCCTGGCAGGAAGGGAAATTGTCCTGAACGCTTATAATGAAGCGGTAGCACAGAAGTATCGCTTCTTCAGCTTTGGGGATGCGATGCTGATCCTTTGACAGCAGAGATTTTAACGATGGAAGGGAGCTAATGACAATTGTCAGCAATCCGTTATGAATTAATCAAGACCTGCAAGCAGACAGGAGCCAGGCTGGGTAGGGTGCATACGCCTCATGGATCGTTTGAAACACCAGTTTTCATGCCAGTAGGGACACTTGCAACTGTAAAAACGATGTCCCCGGAGGAACTGGTCGAGATGGGGGCAGGAATCATCCTGAGCAATACTTATCACCTATGGTTGCGTCCTGGCCATGAAATCGTCAGGGAAGCCGGGGGACTCCATAAGTTCATGAATTGGAATCGCGCAATTCTCACTGATTCGGGAGGCTTCCAGGTATTTTCCTTAAGTGAATTCCGGAAAATCGAAGAAGAAGGTGTCCACTTCCGTAACCACCTGAACGGGGATAAGCTGTTCCTTTCACCTGAAAAAGCGATGGAAATCCAGAATGCCCTCGGTTCGGATATCATGATGGCATTCGATGAGTGCCCTCCATATCCAGCTGAATATGACTATATGAAAAAGTCTGTGGAGCGTACTTCGCGCTGGGCCGAACGCTGCCTTGCCGCTCATGCCCGGCCGGGGGACCAGGGACTGTTTGGAATCGTCCAGGGGGGTGAGTACGAGGACCTTAGAAAGCAAAGTGCGAAGGACCTTGTATCAATGGATTTCCCTGGTTATGCGGTTGGAGGATTGTCGGTCGGTGAACCGAAGGACGTCATGAACAGGGTGCTTGAATTTACGACACCTTGGCTGCCTGCGGATAAGCCAAGATATTTGATGGGGGTTGGTTCACCTGACTCCTTGATTGATGGCGCAATCCGGGGTATCGACATGTTCGACTGCGTCCTGCCAACGAGAATTGCCCGAAACGGTACATTGATGACTAGCCAGGGCCGTCTCGTTGTGAAGAATGCCCAATTTGCCCGTGACTTTGGGCCGCTAGATCCGAACTGTGATTGCTATACTTGCCGGAATTACAGCCGAGCGTATATCCGCCATTTGATAAAAACAGATGAAACCTTTGGAATCAGGTTAACTTCTTACCATAACTTATATTTTCTGATAAACTTAATGGAGCAGGTCAGACAGGCTATCCGCGAAGATCGCCTTGGTGACTTCAGGGAAGAATTTTTTGAGCAGTATGGTTTCAATAAGCCAAATGCGAAAAACTTCTGATAATCTTGCTATCAAAACGTGAAAGGAGGGGAAAAGGATGGAAGGTTTAATAGGTACAGTGTTTCCGCTGCTGCTGATGTTTGTATTGTTTTACTTTTTGCTGATCCGCCCTCAACAAAAGAGGCAAAAAGCGGTCCAGCAAATGCAAAGCGACTTGCAAAAGGGCGATAAGGTAGTGACAATCGGCGGTCTCCATGGAATCGTCGATGCGCTTGACGAAGGGACAGTTGTCATCAAATGCGGCGATGGAAGCCGGCTTACATATGATCGCGCTGCTATCCGCGATGTAGTCGAATCTGCAGGCGACTCACTCATGAAGTAACAGAAAAAGAAGCGGGATATTTTCCGCTTCTTTTTTATGCTTTAAGAAAGCATAAATTGTCTGTAAAAGTAACTCACCCCAATTGGGATTGTAGGAATGAACTGTAAGTGCAACTGTGCCTCTGTTTTTGCCGTAAGGACTGCCAGTCGCGAATTTTCCTTATGCGTTTTTTGTGCCGCCGGCAATATTCACTCCAAGGATTCCTCCCATCATCGCTGTTAGGATATAACATACATGGTAGATGACCTGCTCGATAGAGAATGTATGGTCATAGCCGAGGAACTGGAACAGGAAAATAATCAGAGTATAGAAAAGTCCTGTTGCCCCTCCAATTAGCCAGCCTTTTTGCTTTCCTTTCCCCCCAGTGATGAACCCCCCGACAAAAATGGATAAGAATGAAATGGTACTCATGACATACTGCAGTGAGGATTCCTGTAATGATGTGAACCTCAATAGAAGAGAAAATATCAAACTGCTGACGATCGCCAACGCAAATATTGCCATGACACCATAAAGAATGGACTTTCCCAAATTACGTGATTCCATTAACCCTTCTCCCCTCTCACTAAATGATCCCTTCGCCGGGAAATCCCTAGTACAAGCATATTCATGCCCTTTTTAAAATAGAATCCATTTTTGGCTGATTAAATAAATTGGAAAAAAAACGGTGTATTTTTTTCTTCCATGGTTGAAGACTATGAGAGATTGAGTACAGAAGGGCGTGGGTTTTCTTGGAAGATTATCTGGTGATTTTGTCAAGGACATTGTTGTTGTATGTTGTCATCCTGGTGATTTTCAGGTTGATGGGAAAAAGGGAGATTGGCGAGCTAAGCATCCTTGATTTGGTCGTGTACATCATGATTGCCGAGATTGCCGCTTTGGCCATCGAAAATACGAAAGCACCGTTCATCAATACACTTCTTCCAATCGTTGTCCTGGCAATCGTGCAAATTTCGCTGGCAATGCTGTCATTGAAAAGCAAAAAGTTCCGTGACCTTGTGGATGGACAGCCGACAGTGATCATCAATAACGGAAAGATCGATGAAAGGGCAATGAAAGCGCAGCGTTATAATTTTGATGATTTACTCCTTCAGTTAAGGGAAAAGGATGTGGGGAATATTGCGGATGTCGAGTTTGCGATCCTGGAGCCTTCAGGAAAACTGTCCATTTTCCAAAAAAACAAGAGTGGCCGGCAGGATGAAGGTATCCTGGCGCTTCCGCTTATTATTGACGGGAACATCCAGGAGGAAAACTTGAAGCGGATCAATAAGACAATCCCATGGATACAAAAAGAACTAAAATCAAAAGGATATCCCGATATTAACAGAATTTCTTTTTGCAGCTATGATAATGGGGAATTTTTCATAGACATGAAAGATCAGTAAAAAACGTGGAATGCTCCACGTTTTTTTACATGATTGGTTTCCTGAAAACTGATTTAAGGATGGCGGATATCCTTAGGAATTCTTGCTTCCTGACCAGGCCGGTTACTAGGGACAGCAATAAATAGACTGTGGATATTGCCGCAATGGAAATCAGGACCTTAAAAGCCAAGGATTGGTCATTGCCGACCCTGTCCCAAAAAAGGAAGCCGAACGAGCCGGACAGGACGATGACTGCGAAGGTTTTAAGATAGTCTTTAACATAAAAAGTAAAGGAAATGGCTTTCAGCATCGTGGCAAAATGCAGCATCGTGACAAGGACAATACCTGTGACAATTCCAAGGGCAGCTCCGTTTATTCCAAAGGCCGGCTGGCTCGCCAACAGGAAGATGACGGTGATTTTCGCAATATTTCCAATCAGGCTGTTTACCATGGCTGCCCTTGCGAGGTCAAGTGCCTGGAGTACTGCCTGCAGCGGGCCCTGGAAATAATAAAACAGGAAGAAGGGAGCCATCAGCTTCAAGAAATATGCTCCGTTGGAGGTGCCGTACATCAGGCTCATCAATGGCTCTGCCAGGACATACAAGATAACGACTGAAAGGCCGCCTGTCAACAGGGAGAATCGGAGTGATTGCTGCAAAAGGTGCTCGATCACTTTTCCATTTTTTATTGAATTTGCTTCACTTATCGCCGGGACAAGCGAAGTAGATAGGGAGTATGTGATAAAGGAAGGCAGCATCAGCAACGGCATCGCAAACCCGGTAAGGGCACCATATTGCTTTGTTGCAGCAACGGCAGCCACGCCAGCGAGCGCAAGGCTGTGGGCGACGACAATCGGTTCGAAAAACCATGATACCGATCCAATCAGCCTGGAACCTGTTGTTGGCAGGGCAATGCCCATCAGCTCATTGAAGGTTGACTTGCCTGAATGGACGTATTGGAAAAAATTTTTCCGCAGCCTGAATTTTTTCTTAAGCTTGAAGGTTGCGATTAAATACGCCAGTGAAACGAGTTCGCCAATCACGGATGCAACCATCGCTCCGGCTGCTGCGTATTCAATCCCATATGGCAGGAATGTTTTCGTAAGGATAGCGATAAGCGTGATTCTTGCAAGCTGCTCAATAACCTGTGATATAGCTGAGGGCTTCATGTTCTGCCGCCCTTGGAAATAGCCGCGCAAAACGGAAGAAACGGCGACGATTGGAACGATTGGCGCAATAGCGAGAAGTGGCAAGTGAGTCCTTGGGTCTGTGAATAATGTCTTTGACAGATAAGGAGCAAGCAGCAGAAGGGCTGGAGTGAAAATAATGGATAAAGAAATAGTCGTTGCCAGAGATACGACAAGGATTTTCTTGATTTTAGCAAAATCACCCTTCGCTTCAGCTTCGGCGATATTTTTTGAAATCGCCACCGGCAGCCCCAATTGAGTGATTGTCACGACGAGAATCAGGGTAGGAAACGCCATCATATATAAACCGACACCCTCTTCACCAATGAAACGGGCAATGACAATCCGGTTTATGAAACCCAGTATCCTGGTGACAAGACCGGCTAACAGCAAAATAAATGTACCTTTTAAAAACTTCGACATTCGTCTCCCTGCCTTCTCAAAAAAGCTTATTTCATATACAATTAACTATATGCTTGAAAGTGGACAAAGCATGACAGGTTAAGCAATTTTATCCGGCATGAAAAATGGACAGGGGGGATAGCAAATGGAGAGAAGCCATCAGTATGGACGCTTTTATGAGGAAATCAAACCGGCTTTAAAGAGCAAGCTGGAGGAATTCAGGCTATTTGGGTACGAACGGGTGACGGAGAAGGAGCTTTGGGATTACCTGACAAAGAAAAAGTGGAAGAAAGTAAAAGAAGACATCCATCTATATGAAGTTGTCGCCGATGTTCTCTCGGTCCAGGCTGGGGAATTGATGAATCATGCAACGGTTGAAGCTTTCAAATTGGGAGATTTTTCGTTAGAAGATGAAGAAGAAAGACAAAAATTGCTCAAATAAGTGAAATTGACAGTTATTTCATTCTGTTACATAATGATAATGCTATCGAATTCATAGTTTTTATGCCTGGCAGCATGATTTTTTCGTGCCCTATTTAAGGAGGATTTGTACATAATGGTAAAACGCAGCCGCATCGTGGCCTTCTTTTTGCTGATCTTGCTGATCGGAAGCGCCATGGGTGCAACGACCCAGAATATCCTGAACAATATCAAACTTGGTCTTGACCTGCAGGGGGGATTCGAGGTCCTGTATGAAGTCAGCCCCTTGAAGAAAGACCAGAAGATTGACAAAAAAACATTGAAAAGTACCGCCGAGGCACTCGAGCGAAGGGTTAATGTCCTTGGTGTCAGTGAACCGAACATCCAGATAGAAGGTGACAATCGGATCAGGGTACAGCTTGCCGGGGTAAAGGACCAGAACAAGGCCAGGGAAATCCTGTCCACTGAAGCGAACCTTACCTTCCGTGATGTCAATGACCGCGTGATGATGGATGGCAGTGACCTTGCGGAAAATGGCGCGAAGCAGAGCTTCGACCAGAATAACAAGCCGAATGTATCAATCACATTGAAGGATGGAGATAAATTCGGGGAAGTGACCAAGGAAATCCTGAGCATGGCCCCGGATAACCAGCTTGTCATCTGGCTGGATTTCGAGGAAGGGAAGGATTCCTACAAAGAGGAACGGATGAAGGAAGATCCGAAGTTTATTTCCAACCCGAATGTTGACCAGATTCTCAACCAGAAGAATGTCCAGATTACGGGAAACTTCACGATTGAAGAAGCCCAGCAGCTTGCATCACTTTTGAATGCCGGGTCGCTTCCGGTCAAGTTGGACGAAGCTTATTCCACATCCGTAGGAGCCAAGTTCGGTGAACAGGCGCTCGATGAAACGATTTTTGCCGGGATTGTTGGCGTGTTGGCCGTATTCGCCTTCATGATTTTCTATTATCGCTTGCCTGGAATCATTGCAACGGTTACCCTATCGATTTATATTTATCTCATCCTGCTGATTTTTGATTGGATGAATGGGGTATTGACACTCCCTGGCATCGCAGCGCTCATCCTTGGTGTCGGCATGGCGGTCGATGCCAATATCATCACGTACGAGCGGATCAAAGAGGAGCTGAAGGTTGGAAGGAATATCAAGGCTGCTTTCGACGCCGGCAGCAAAGGATCGCTATCGACCATCCTTGACGCGAACTTAACGACCATACTAGCGGCAATCGTACTATTTTTATATGGCACAAGCTCAGTGAAAGGCTTCGCGACCATGCTGATCATCAGTATCCTCGCCAGCTTCATCACTGCTGTCTTTGGCTCACGCTTTTTCCTTGGCTTATGGGTGAACAGCGGCCTGTTCAAGAACAAGCCAGGATGGTTCGGCGTTAAAAAGGAAGATGTCCACAATATTGCCGAAGGGCTTGATCCATTGGATCTTGCTACGAAGTTCGATCGTTTCGATTTCATTAAGCATCGGAACAAGTTTTTTGTTGCTTCAGGTATACTTATTGGAGCTGGACTGATCGTCCTCCTCATTTTCCGTCTGAATCTTGGCATTGATTTCTCGAGCGGTACCAGGGTGGAAATCATGTCGGATAAGACGCTAAAAGCCGAGCAAATAAAAGAAGAACTTAAAGCAGTCAACTTGGACACCGATGATATCGTCATCTCTGGGGAAAATGGCGAAATCGGCGTGGCTAGATTCAAGGGTGTTCTAAGCAAGAATGAGATTTCAGAACTCAAATCCCACTTCAAAGAGGAATTCGGTGCCGAACCGAACGTAGGTACCGTTTCACCAACAATCGGAAAAGAACTGGCAAAGAACGCGATGATTGCATTGCTGATTGCTTCGATCGGAATCATCATCTATGTCACGATCCGTTTTGAAATATACATGGCATTGGCAGCGATCATTTCGCTTCTGCATGACGCTTTTTTCATTATCGTTCTTTTCAGTATTACGAGGCTTGAGGTGGACATCACCTTCATTGCGGCGATTTTGACGATTGTTGGTTATTCCATCAACGATACAATCGTTACCTTCGATAGGATGCGTGAAAACATGGCGAAGAAGCGCCGTCTGAAGACTTCTGCGGATATTGCTGACGTCGTGAATTCATCCCTTCGCCAAACGCTGGGACGTTCAGTGAATACCGTACTAACAGTTATTATCACGGTAGCCGCACTTCTTGTTTTTGGCAGCGATTCGATTTGGAACTTTTCTTTCGCGCTGCTTGTCGGTTTGATTTCCGGAACTTATTCTTCCGTCTTCATCGCAGCACAGCTGTGGTATGTGTGGAAGAATAAGGAACTTAAGAAAAAGGGAACAATCAAGACATACAAAGAAAAGAAGGTTTATTCGGACGAACCTCAAGTATAGGTTTTTTTGCGGAATACCACGGTGGAATCCGTGGTATTTTTCTTGATGCGGTTAAGAGATCCCCTCTTCAGGACAAAATAAAAGATAAGCATTTCTTGAATACATGATACTGAAGCAGGAGGATATTGCGATTGGAGAAGGATATACGATTTAAAAGAGCAGAATTTGCCGCCATGGTTGGCGTAGTCGGCAATATAGCCTTAGCAGCAATGAAGTGGGGAATAGGCATTTATGCCAACAGTAAGGCGCTGGTTGCGGACGCTGTGCACTCAGCATCCGATGTCGCGGGCTCACTCGCGGTCTATTTCGGGTTGAAAGCAGCGAAACAGCCGCCTGATAAGGATCACCCTTATGGACACGGTAAGGCCGAATCGATAGCGGCAATTATCGTTGGGGTACTGCTGTTGCTGGTTGGAATCGAGATAGGCAGATCCTCGATAAAAGCTTTTTTCGAACCAATCGAACCGCCGAAGACTATCGCAATTCTTGCGGTAATCGTTTCAATCATTGTAAAAGAGGGAATGTTCAGATATAAATATCGGCTCGGAAAGAAGCTGAAAAGTGACGCATTGATTGTGAATGCCTTTGAGCACAGATCCGATGTCTATTCATCCATCGCCGCGCTTATCGGAATCAGCGCTGCCGTAGCCGGAGGTATGCTGGGCCTTGATTGGCTTGTCTATGCCGATCCTGTAACAGGGCTGCTCGTTGCCTTATTTGTCATAAAGATGGCCTGGAAGCTTGGCAGGGAATCGATCCACAATGCTATCGACCATGTCCTTCATGAAGATGAAACAGAAGAATTCAGGACGGTGGTACAGTCCATTCCAGAAGTCAAAAAGCTGGACGAGCTGCACGCAAGGGAGCATGGGCATTATGTCATCATCGATCTGAAAATTTCGGTCGATCCCCATATTACTGTTGAAAAAGGACATTCAATCGGAAAGAACGTGAAAAAGAGGCTGTTGGAAATGAAAAATGTACAGAATGTTTTCGTCCATATCAATCCATACCATGAAGAAAGAAGGTACGAAGACAATTTGCAAATTGAGTAGTAGAAGGAGTGGGGAAACATGAAATTTCAGTGGGCACTGCTACTGGGCATTGCATTTGCACTCATTGTCTCTGTTTTTGCCGTGATAAATGTAGAGCCAGTGGCGGTCAACTATCTTTTTGGCGAAGCAGAATGGCCGCTCATATTGGTGATTCTTGGATCTGTCCTGATGGGCGGCATCATTGTCGGTTCTGTTGGGCTGTTCAGGATGTACATGCTCAAGCGAGAGGTCCGGGCATTGAAAAAGCAGAACAGGGCTTTAGAAGAAAAGCTCGCTGGCGAGGAGGAAGCGAGGGAAGGGCCGCCCCCTCAAATTGAAGATATTCATTGATCAGGAGCAGCATATTGCATGCTGCTTCTTGCTGTAGGGGAGTGTTGCCAGCCTCCAATATGTGAGGGGAGCCAACTCCAAATTGGAGCATTGTTTGATTGTTTTTTTTGAATGGTTACTTCTCTTTTGGAACCTCATCTCAATTACCGGGAAAAATCGGCATGCCAGAAATTTATCTTTGTTATTTTGAGGAAAGCAATCCTTACGGTGAAATTCAATCAAAAAAAACGGTGTGAGGGGAACCAATTTGAAAGCATAAAATTTTTGAGAGTGATAAAATAAACTTTGGGACAACCAATATGGCGAATTGCAAGCTTAAAAAATGGGAAAATACCATCTCTCTTAGGAACCCATTGCACCAATCGTCCCTCTCTGCATTTCCTGGAGACGGCAGTTTCAAAGAATTACACCGAATTCGTTGATTGAAACGGAAACTGGGCTTTTGTATAATAGAAAGGCTGAGAGGTGAACGTATGTTAAAACCAAAAACAAGGTGGATTGTTAAACAATCGGACCAGTCGAAAACAGAGTCGCTTGTAAGGGAACTCAATATCAGTCGTTTGACAGCTTCTCTTCTCGTCAATCGCGGATTGGATACCGTGGAAGATGCCCGGTATTTTTTATTTGCCCGGAAAAATGAATTCCATGATCCTTTTTTGCTGAAGGATATGGATAAGGCAGTAAACCGCATCAAGCGCGCTGTGGAAACACAAGAACCTGTGCTGGTGTTTGGAGACTATGATGCAGACGGTGTCAGCAGCACGACTGTCATGATGAAAGCCCTTCAGGAATTGGGGGCGAATGCAACTTATTACATACCAAATCGCTTCACAGAAGGTTACGGTCCTAACGAAACGGCCTTCAAAAAAGCAGCTGAACAGAGAATCAGGCTGATCATTACTGTCGATACGGGTATTTCTGCACTGCATGAAGCGGATGTTGCGAAAGAACTTGGCATCGACCTGATCATTACGGATCACCATGAACCAGGCCCTGTGCTGCCGGATGCTTTTGCCATCATTCATCCGAAGCTGCCTGGAAGCGTTTATCCTTTTAAGGACCTGGCTGGTGTGGGAGTGGCTTTCAAGGTTGCCCATGCCCTGCTTGGAAAGCTTCCCGAGCATTTGCTCGAATTCGCCGCGATTGGCACAATCGCCGACCTTGTGCCCTTGCTTGATGAAAACCGCCTGATTGCCCTCAATGGCATCGAGCAGCTGAAAACAAGCAGCACTCCAGGACTGCATGCTTTATTGAGGGTAACCAAAACAAAACGTTCGGCAATAGATGAAGAAACGATTGGGTTCCTGATCGGACCGCGGGTGAATGCAGCAGGTCGCCTTGGCAGTGCGGATCCCGCCGTCAAGTTGATGATGTCTTCTGATCCGGAGGAAGCGATGATGCTTGCGGAGGAAATCGATTCTTTGAACAAGGAACGGCAGGCGCTTGTCGCCGAGATTGCTGAAGAAGCCATCCAGGAGGTCGATAGCCGCTATCCAGTTGATGAAAATCCGGTTCTGGTTGTCGGCAGGGAAGGCTGGAATCCTGGGGTGATCGGAATTGTCGCCTCTAAGCTTGTGGAAAAATATTATCGTCCGGCCATTGTGCTGAGTTTTGACGAAGAAAAAGGCGTAGCAAAAGGTTCGGCAAGGAGTATAGCCGGATTCGACTTATTCAGGAACCTGTCGGCATGCCGGGACATCCTTCCTCATTTTGGTGGGCACCCTATGGCCGCAGGGATGACACTGAAACTTGAGGATGTCGACGGGCTCAGGGACAGGCTGAATGCCCTCGCAAGGGAACAATTGACAGATGAAGATTTGATCCCGGTCTCGTACATTGATGCGGAAGTTGATGTAAAGGAAATCAATATCGAGTCTATTAAGGAACTTGGTCTCCTTTCCCCCTATGGCATCAGCAATCCGAAACCTAAGGTACTGATCGATGATGCAAGCATAGCGGCATTGAGGAAGATCGGGTCAGACAAATCACATTTAAAGCTGTCTCTTGAGGAAGATGGTGCTGCCATTGACGGGATTGGCTTCGGGTTCGGATATTTGCAGGACCACATTTCGCCGAGTTCGAAGCTGTCTGTCATTGGCGAACTGGCAATCAACGAATGGAATAACATCAGGAAGCCGCAAATCTTCCTGAAAGACGCAGCGGTGAAATCGTGGCAACTTTTTGACTTCAGGGGATTGAAGAAAATCGAAAAGATGCCGGGAATGATTCCGGCTGAAAATCGGAAATGGATTCTTTTCAACCATGGATTGAAAGATAAATTTTCTTCTATTGTGGATGATTCATTGGAAGTGGCAGCAACAAAGGAGGAAGCAGAGAAAATCGGGGTTGATTCCAGTTTCATTGTCCTTCTTGATCTTCCGCCAACCAAAGAAATCCTGCATGCTTTATTTGCCGGTAAATCTCCTTGCAGGGTCTATGTCCATTTTTACAAGGAGAACAGCGACTTCTTCACGACGATGCCCACGCGAGAGCATTTCAAATGGTTCTATGCGTTCCTTGCCCAAAAAGGCCCATTTGATTTAAAAAAATACGGGGACGAGCTAGCAAGGTATCGAGGGTGGACAAAAGAAACTGTCGATTTCATGTCACAGGTGTTTTTTGAACTGAATTTTGTTAAAATAAACAATGGATTTATTTCACTCGAACGAAATGTACCGAAAAGGGATTTATCCGAATCGAAAACATACCAGCACAAAGTGCAAGCATTCACTCTTGAAAATGAGTTGCTCTATTCGTCATATGAGCAATTGAAGGGCTGGTTCGACCAGGTGATTCAAGGGTCGGTGAGAAATGAGGAGGCAATTATAGAATGGATTTGAAACAATATATCACCATCGTTCCCGATTGGCCAAAGCCGGGAATTAAGTTTAAAGATATCACCACTTTAATGGACAATGGCGATGCATATAGATATGCGACGGACCAAATCGTCGCTTATGCACGTGAAAAAGAAATCGAGATTGTAGTCGGACCCGAAGCACGCGGCTTCATCATCGGCTGCCCGGTGGCTTATTCCCTCGGAGTAGGGTTCGCTCCTGTCAGGAAAGAAGGCAAGCTGCCCCGCGAGACAATCAAGGTGAACTACGGCCTTGAATACGGCAAGGATGTCCTGACAATCCATAAGGATGCCATCAAACCAGGGCAGAGAGTATTGATTACGGATGACTTGCTCGCTACAGGGGGAACAATCGAAGCTACGATCAAGCTGGTAGAAGAGCTTGGAGGCGTTGTCGCAGGAATTGCTTTCCTGATCGAATTGACATATTTGGATGGACGCGAAAAGCTTGAAGGTTATGACCTTCTGACTTTGATGCAATATTAAAATAGCAGGGCGCTTCATTAAGAAGTGCCCTTTTACATTGGAAATGCTATGGGAATTTTGGACCAGCCGCAATACAGCTGCATTCATATGACAGGGTGTCCTATCCTGAAGGTAAGGAATCACGGTCCACAATCCAGGTCATTCGGCATAGCCTATATAAGCGGAAATCACCTTACATTCAGATATGGCTAATTACTTCATCTACTGCAGCCGTTTTTACGCTGGGGAACAGCGAGCGAGGGCCTCTGTCAGCGGATGCCTTGCGGACAAAGAACCAGCATTCCCTTCTTAAACATTAGCGAAGGAAATGCTCATGTACTGACGTGTGGCTCACGACTTCAGGACTAGTAAACATTGGGCTTTAAGACAGCCTTCAAAAATATTTTTCGACATTTTTCTTATTTTTGCTGTTTAAATATATTCCTATCCCTTTACATCTTTGCATTTTTCTTTGATAATAGTAACAATACTTTATAAGAATAATTCTAGTACTTATAGAGGAATGATGTATCTATCATTCATTTTTCGATAAATCCCGCAGGAAAATGCGGATTCTTATAATATAAATAAGGTGATCCTATGGCGAATGATCAGGTAATGACAGCAGAACAGGTCATTGACTGTACAAAAGCATATTTAAATGATGAGAATGTGGAATTGGTAAGGAAGGCATATGAATTCGCCAGACAGGCTCATCATGATCAATTCAGGAAATCCGGGGAACCGTACATCATCCATCCAATCCAGGTGGCAGCCATCCTTGCGGACCTCGAGATGGATCCAGCGACTGTTGCAGCAGGCTTTCTTCACGATGTCGTGGAAGATACAGATGTGACGCTTGATGATATAAGGGAAACATTCAATGATGAAGTAGCCATGCTTGTCGACGGGGTAACGAAGCTTGGGAAAATCAAATACAAATCCCATGAGGAACAGCAGGCGGAAAACCATCGGAAGATGTTCGTGGCGATGGCCCAGGATATCCGGGTGATTCTCATCAAGCTTGCTGACCGACTCCATAATATGAGGACATTGAAGCACCTGCCGCTTGAAAAACAACGGAGGATTTCGAATGAGACGCTTGAGATATTCGCTCCGCTTGCCCATAGGCTCGGTATCTCGAAGATCAAATGGGAGCTCGAGGATACAGCGTTAAGGTATTTAAACCCGCAGCAATACTACAGGATTGTGAATTTGATGAAAAGGAAGCGCGCTGAACGGGAGCAATATCTGGATGAAGTCATCGAAGAGGTTCGGGAACGGCTCAAAGAAGTTTCAATCAAGGCTGAAATATCCGGCAGGCCTAAGCATATCTATAGCATCTATCGAAAAATGGTCCTTCAAAACAAGCAATTCAACGAAATCTATGACTTGCTTGCCGTAAGGATCGTCGTCAAAAGCATTAAGGATTGCTATGCGATCCTTGGCATCATCCACACATGCTGGAAGCCAATGCCTGGCAGGTTCAAGGATTATATCGCCATGCCAAAACCAAATATGTACCAGTCGCTCCATACTACAGTGATCGGCCCAAAAGGAGATCCGCTGGAAGTCCAAATCAGGACAGAGGAAATGCACCGGATCGCTGAGTTCGGGGTTGCTGCTCACTGGGCTTACAAGGAAGGAAAATCAGCTGAGGGATCCAATTTTGAGACGAAGCTGTCCTGGTTCCGGGAAATCCTTGAGTTCCAAAATAATACAGCTAACGCTGAAGAATTCATGGAATCGCTCAAGATTGACTTGTTTTCTGACATGGTATTCGTGTTCACGCCAAAGGGAGATGTCATTGAATTGCCGTCCGGATCAGTCCCGATCGACTTTGCCTACCGTATCCACTCGGAGATCGGCAACAAGACGATTGGCGCGAAGGTGAACGGGAAGATGGTCACGCTTGATTATCAATTGAAGACCGGAGACATCGTCGAAATCCTGACATCCAAGCACTCCTATGGACCAAGCAAGGATTGGCTGAAACTTGCCCAGACGTCCCAGGCGAAAAACAAAATCCGCCAATTTTTCAAAAAGCAGCAAAAGGATGAAAACGTTGAAAAAGGCCGGGAACTGCTTGAGAAAGAAATCAGGAATATGGATTTTGATGTCAAAGAAATCCTTACTGGTGAGAACCTGAAGAAGGTAGCCGAGAAATTCAACTTTTCCAATGAGGAAGATTTATTCGCCTCGATCGGCTATAACGGCATAACAGCACTCCAGGTGGCGAACAGGCTGACAGAAAAGCTGCGGAAACAGCGTGACTTGGAGCAGGAGAAGGATATCGCAAACGCTGTTTCAGAAATGAAGGCCTTTGCCCCTGCAAAAAGACGGGAATCAGGCGTCAGGGTTGCGGGAATCGACAATCTGCTGATCCGTTTGTCGCGCTGCTGCAATCCAATCCCTGGAGACGATATCGTGGGATTCATTACAAAAGGAAGAGGCGTTTCTGTCCATCGGTCCGATTGTGTGAACATCCATTCAGAGGATGCACAGGCCCGGCTGATCCCCGTTGAGTGGGAAACAGGATTGAATGACCGGAAGGAATACAATGTCGATATTGAAATCAGCGGATATGACCGAAGAGGGCTCCTGAACGAAGTGCTGCAGGCAGTGAATGAAACAAAGACAAATATTACCGCAGTGTCCGGCAAATCGGACCGCAACAAGGTCGCAACGATCAATATGTCAATCGCGATCCATAATGTCAGCCATTTGCAGAAGGTCGTTGACCGGATCAAACAGATTCCTGACATCTACGCAGTCAGAAGGATGATGAGTTAAGGAGATTTGAGAATGCGATTAGTTGTACAGCGAAGCAAAGAGGCAAACGTAACGGTGGATGGGAAGATTACCGGCTCGATTACAAAAGGGTTTGTAGTTCTTGTCGGCGTCACTCATGAAGACCGTGAAGAGGATGCTGCCTTTCTCGCAGGGAAGGTCGCGAACCTCAGAGTCTTCGAAGACGATGCAGGGAAGATGAATTTATCCCTGATGGACGTGGGCGGAGAAGTCCTTTCAGTATCCCAATTTACCCTGTATGGCGATTGCAGGAAAGGCCGGAGGCCGAATTTCATGGAAGCGGCAAAGCCTGGCCATGCGAGCGCCATTTACGATGCCTTCAACCGATTTCTTGAAGAAAAAGGTGTGAAGGTGGAAACCGGGGTATTCGGAGCAATGATGGATGTCCAGCTCACAAATGACGGGCCGGTGACTTTGATCATCGAAAGTTGATAATAAAAAAAGAAGGCATTCCAGATATTCAGGGAATGCCTTCTTTTATTGCAAGCGATCCATAAAACCGCCTTAATTGTTTTTGAAATATCTCGCCAACCCCTCAGAGATGCCACTCGCCACTTTTTCCTGATATTGAGGGCTATTGACGAGCATTTCCTCTGCCGGATTGCTCAAGTATCCTAGCTCGATCAGCACGCTTTTTTGCCTGTTTTCCCTTATGACGTGGTAATCGCCAAACCGTGTACCCCGGTCCTTCAGCATGGTCCTGTTGATCACAGCCGAATGGATTTCCTTACCGAGGGGCTTTTGGCTGGAATGATAGTAATAAGTCGTCATTCCCCTTATGCTCCGGTCATTGATGCTGTCATAATGCAGGCTGATGAACGCATCTGCGTTATGATAGTGGGCCGTGCTGACCCGGGAGCCAAGCGATAGGTAGGAGTCATGGTTCCTGGTAAGGATGACGTTCGTGCCCGAAGCTTTAAGCTTGTCATAAAGGGACTGGGCAGTCTTTAAAGTCAATGTTTTCTCAAGCGTTCCCCTGACGCCTGTCGTACCATTATCCCTGCCTCCATGGCCGGGATCGATGATGACCGTCTTATTTTTTATATGTTTTTCAGCACCTGGCTTTTCAACCTGTTGGGCATTTCCAGCGACTGTGACGATCCAGCCGGCGACATAGCCAATCTTACCGTCAGGCAATGAAATTTCATACCAATCTTTCTTCAGGCTCCTGACCGGGTAGAGTTCGCCCTGATTTGCCCTCCGAATGACTGCCGTTGCGGTGCTTGGTCCTTTTCGGATATTTGTACCGTTCTCAAGGATTTTGACAATGCTCTTTTGGGTTGTCTGTTTTGGAGGAATAGCGGGCCCGCTTTGTTTCTTGTCAAAAAACCAGGCTGCTGCCCAGCCAGTTTTCCCCGGCCGGTATTCAATTTTCATCCAATTATTTTGTTCATCGAGGATTTGGAAGCTTTGACCCTTGGAAACCGAACCAACAATTTTGCTGTTGAGTGAATTTCGCTCACGGACATTCAAGGTGGAAGCTGTCACCATTCCTGTATACTGTCCCGATGATACTTTATCCTTTGTGCCTGTTCCTGCCTGATTCAGGAATTGGCTGCTTACCCACGCTTTCCTGCCAGAATAGGTAATGCTTGTCCAGCCATTGGACTGTTCGAATATTTCAACTATTGTCCCTTTCTTCAAACTTCCGATTGTCCTGGCATTCAATGAAGGGTGATCACGGACATTCAATGAGTCTGCAGAGATTGTGGCAGTGTTCTTTGTTTTGGTAGTGCTTGAAGATTTCCCCGGAATTTCAGTGCTGCTTGTTCGTAAATATTCACCTGAAACCCAGCCTTGTAGTGATCCGCTGCTGATTTGTATCCACTGCCCACTGGTACTTAGGATTTTAACAGATTGGCCATTATTGAGGGAGCCAATGATGCTAAAGTTCGTACCGGGACCTTTGCGGACCCTGAGACCATTTGCTGTTACTTTGCCGGTGTCGCTGTTGGAGATTGCTGAGCCAGGGGAAGGGTCATTTCCAAGCTTTTCAGTAAACCATTCCGCTACCCAGCCTTCTTTTCCCCTGCCAAGGCTGATCTTGATCCAGTCACCTGATTCTTTAAGAATCGGATACTGTTCTCCCTTCCTGACAGAACCGGCAATAGGATAGCTTAAGCCGGGGCCCTGTCTTACGTTCAGGCTGGTTGCTGTAATCTTTAGCTTTCCATTGGCCGCTTCTGCGCGATCATGGCCCGCTGGCAGGCTCGATAAGATCAGGAGCAAACTAAGGACGGCTGCAATCATGCTATTCTTGGACAATGCTAATGACCCCTCCCTTTCTTGTTTTCTATAAACCCTATATTACCTGAATTTACCGGTGAAATCACCCGATTCCTTTTACTTTTATCGGATTTTCCGCGAAAAATTTTAATGGATTGGTTGACGAATGTAACTTTTTCTTTATTCTGGGCAGAATATGCAGGAATAGAAGAGGGAAGGTGATTGCATGCGTAATAGCGAGAAAGGACAATTTTCTTCATTTGGCGAGAATCAGCTTTTTGGAGTGGACTTCCATGATTTTATCCAGAGAGAACAAAGTTCACATGCTGTTGAACTGGCGTCTGAATTCGGCCTGTCTCTCCGTGATGTGAAAAAATTAAAAAAGCAGCTTGGGCGTTCATGATTTGCCCTTGACAATCGCAGATCCACTCCGTATTATAATATAAATAAAATGCCATATTGGAACTGTACCGTTGATGGAGCACAGTAGCCGAGAGACACATGAAAAGAGAGGGGATGCCCTGGCTGAAAGCATTCCTGCATGATGACTTGGTGAATGAACACTCCGTAGGAATCCTCTTTGAACGTGGCATCAGCCATCATTAGGAGGGGACGTATTCAGGCGTTAACTGTCAAAGAGGAAGTGCGCTCAGGGGCGCCTTCAATTAGGGTGGCACCACGGGAATCAAAGCTCTCGTCCCTTGTTAGAATAGCAAGGGATTGGGGGCTTTTTTTATTTTTACATAGGCTGTTTTCTAAAAGATTGTTGTTTTCTGAATCAATTTTAAGAAAAATAAATCGTTTTCGATTGATTGCAACGGAAGGTGAGAGACTCCTGCGGATCAGCGGGTAAGTTGAGCCCCCACAGGCGCTTTTCCGACGAAGAGACTCAGCTCACCCCCCGCGGAAAGAGAGCAGCCTGAAGTGTAAATCAATCATTTATTAAAAAACAGCAAATTTTACGAAAACAGCTTTTACATAAGATAGAATCTTGATGACGATGGAGGAGGATGCACCGTGGCTATTAAAATCAATATTCCGCGGGGAACACAGGACATATTGCCGGGCCAGGCTGAAAAATGGCAGTTTATCGAAGAGAAAGCGAGGGAGCTTTGCGAAAGGTATCAGTACCGTGAAATCAGGACACCGATCTTCGAACAGACTGAATTGTTCCTGCGCAGTGTCGGCGATACGACGGATATTGTCCAAAAAGAAATGTACACTTTCGCAGACCGGGGGAACAGGAGCCTGACATTGCGCCCTGAAGGGACTGCAGCTGCCGTCCGCTCTTTTGTCGAGAATAAGATGTTCGGAAATCCGAACCAGCCGGTAAAGCTTTATTATATGGGTCCGATGTTCAGGTATGAACGCCCACAGGCCGGGAGATTCCGTCAGTTCGTCCAATTCGGGATCGAAGCAATGGGCAGCGCTGATCCTGCGATTGATGCGGAAGTGATTTCACTCGCCATGGCGATGTATCAGGAGTTGGGCTTGAAAAAACTGAAGCTTGTCATCAATAGCCTTGGAGACAAAGAAAGCCGCAAGGCGCACAGGGATGCCCTTGTTAATCATTTCGAGCCGCGGATCGGGGAATTTTGCAGCGACTGCCAGAACCGCCTGGAAAAGAACCCTATGAGGATCCTGGATTGCAAGGCGGATCGGGATCACGAGCTGATGAAATCCGCTCCATCAATCCTTGAGTATCTAAATGAGGGTTCCTCTCAATACTTCTCAAAAGTGAAACAGTACCTTACAGATCTTGGCATCGAATTTGAAGTCGATCCTAACCTTGTCCGCGGACTTGATTATTACAATCACACTGCATTTGAAATCATGAGCAATGCAGAAGGGTTCGGTGCGATTACCACGCTTTGCGGCGGTGGGCGCTACAACGGTCTTGTCGAAGAAATCGGCGGACCCGAAACTCCGGGAATCGGTTTTGCTCTCAGCATTGAAAGGCTGTTATCCGCCCTTGATGCTGAAGGGGTTGAACTTCCTTTAAAAGAAGAAATCGACTGTTATCTCGTCTCACTTGGTGACAAGGCTAAAGATTACACAGTCGCCCTGCTGCACAAGCTGAGGGTTGCAGGATTTTCTGCTGAACGAGATTACCTTGACCGAAAAATAAAAGCTCAATTCAAGGCAGCCGACAGGATGAACGCAAGATATGTTGCTGTATTGGGTGATGATGAGCTGAACGAAAACAAGATCAATCTCAAAACGATGGAAACCGGTGAACAGACCGAATTGCCGCTTGAAGATTTCATTGATAAGTTCCATGAGATTTCCGGAACAAGGGGGAGTATGTAATGTTTGGAAGAACGTATTTTTGTGGTGAAGTTACCGAAACAGCTATCGGAGAAAAAGTGACGCTAAAAGGCTGGGTGCAAAAGCGCCGGGACCTGGGGGGACTGATCTTCATCGATTTGCGCGACCGGACAGGTATCGTGCAGATTGTTTTCAACCCGGATGTCTCACCTGAAGCACTGGCGATTGCCGATAAAGTAAGGACAGAATATGTACTTGATGTGAAAGGAACCGTTGTCGGCCGCGGGGAAGGAACCGTCAACGAAAACCTCAAGACAGGGAAAGTCGAAGTCCAGGCGGAAGAACTGACCATCATCAATGAAGCGAAAACCACACCTTTCGTGATCGCTGATAAGACCGATGTTTCCGAAGATGTCCGTTTGAAGTACAGGTATCTTGACCTTCGCCGACCAGTGATGTTTGAAACGTTCAAAATGAGGCATCAGGTCACGAAAGCGATCAGGGATTTCCTTGACAGCGAGGGATTCATGGATGTCGAGACGCCGATCTTAACGAAAAGCACCCCAGAAGGAGCAAGGGATTATCTGGTGCCAAGCAGGGTGCATCCCGGTGAATTCTATGCGCTTCCTCAATCTCCGCAGCTTTTTAAGCAGCTGATGATGGTCGGAGGTTTCGAGCGTTATTACCAGATTGCCCGCTGCTTCCGCGATGAGGACTTGCGCGCTGACCGACAACCTGAATTCACTCAGGTGGACATTGAGGCAAGCTTCATGAGCCAGGAAGATATCCTGGGATTGACCGAACGCATGATGCAAAAAGTCATGAAGGATGTTAAAGGATTGGACATTCCTATACCATTTCCGCGCATGACCTTTGAAGAGGCCATGGATCGTTTTGGCTCAGACAAGCCTGATACCCGATTTGACATGGAACTGATTGACCTATCCGATACAGTCAAGGACTCAGGATTCAAGGTTTTCGCTTCAGCAGTGGCCGGTGGCGGCCAGGTAAAGGCAATCAATGTCAAAGGAGCTGCATCAAGGTACTCGCGGAAGGACATTGATGGGTTGACAGAGTTCGTTGCTGTTTACGGAGCAAAAGGGCTTGCATGGCTAAAGGCGGAGGAAGGCGGCCTAAAGGGGCCGATTTCGAAGTTCTTCGCCCAGGAGGACCAGGAAGCCCTTATTTCCAAACTTGATGCCGAAACTGGCGATTTGCTGCTGTTCGTGGCTGACAGAAAGAATGTTGTCGCCGACGCGCTTGGCGCTCTCCGCCTGAAGCTCGGAAAAGAAATCGGCCTGATTGACCAGAGCAAGTTCAATTTCCTCTGGATTACTGACTGGCCGCTGCTGGAGTTCGACGAGGAAGCGGGCCGCTTCTTCGCTGCGCACCATCCTTTCACGATGCCTGTACGCGAGGATTTGCCATTGCTTGAAAGTGACCCATCAAATGTAAAGGCACAGGCTTATGACCTTGTCCTGAATGGCTATGAGCTGGGGGGCGGCTCGCTGAGGATTTTCGAACGGGACGTTCAGGAAAAGATGTTTTCTGTGCTTGGATTCACGAAAGAACAGGCAAATGAGCAATTCGGTTTCCTGCTTGAGGCGTTCGAATACGGTACGCCGCCGCATGGCGGAATCGCTCTTGGCCTTGACAGGATGGTGATGCTGCTGGCTGGCAGGTCCAACCTGCGTGACACGATTGCATTTCCTAAAACGGCAAGCGCGAGCGACTTGCTGACAGATGCTCCAGGGGAAGTGAGCAGTGCCCAGCTCGATGAGCTTCATCTGTCATTAAATGTCAAGAAAGACTCGTGATATCCATTTCTCAATTACTTGAACTTCGTTTCTGTGTGTGATATTATACTAACAAAAGATAAAGAGTCCTGATGTGTTCGTTGTTAAACCTGAAGTTTTGACCTAACATTTTTCGTTCGGGAGCCTGAGTTTCCTGGCAGCGTAAATGCCTCTGGCTTGAGGACTTACAGAAACCTGGAACAGGGCACCCACCTGCTGAGAGCGGGTTCAAGACGAAGGCATCTAAAGCGACGGCACGATTGGGACTCTCTGATACATACTTTTAAAACCATGCCTTGCATGGTTTTTTTTCAAAGGAAAAGAAATTATAAAATTTTGTTCTCCACAGCATTTTGTGCTGTGGTATTTTTATTTTACGGAGCCCAACATTCTGAAGCGAATTTTTTCAACAGGGGAGCACATCCGTGCCTCTTTGATCTTTTTGTATCCGATTCTCTGTTATCTGCTGAAAAACGGAAAAGCAAAAAGAACGTTTTATAATTGCCTGACTATATATGAAAGAGTTGGACAGGCTGCGGCGGAGGGCCATTTTTTATCGGTGGGAACTGGTACAAATCATAGGTGATTTCAACAGTTGATTGTTGATTCCGACAAAGTTCCACTTAGTGGAATTGGATCCAGGCGCTACTTTATTTGCAAAAACCCAAACGGTTGTTTTTTAAAAAGAAAGACTGTGTTAAAGCTGAATGTTGTTTTTTAAAGAGTTGATTGGAACGGAAGGGACTGACTCCTCGAAAATGCTAATGCA
>NZ_JAERSD010000017.1 GCF_017912555.1 Bacillus sp. REN3
GGTTTGATGAGGAGGGACTGAAAGTAAAAGAGGAAGCCAGGAAGGCTCCCTCTTTGAAATCAGTTTCTTACTCTACCATCGACCCATTGAAGCGAACGTACGCTCTTGTTAAAATGAATGAAAGTGATTTTACGCTGGAGTATAAGGTTTGACTAATCAATCTAATTTAATTAAAATTAAATCATATAATCTAATTTAAGAGGTTGGGTGGTTTAATGGAGCCTGTGTCGGTGTTTATTATGGATGTGTCCAAGTCTTCTGCCGCTGGAGCGGAAATAAGCAGTTATCTGCTGGAAGTGGAGCAGCGGATAAAGGAATGGTATACGGGAATGATCGACATAAAAGTAAAACATCGGGCCGGCGATGAAATCATTTTTATTGCACAGGGTTATCCGACAGCATACATAACAGCGTTTTTCATCAGCAGGCTCTGGAAATATGAACGCCATATGCCATATTTCGGTCTCGCCTATGGGAAAATTGATGACAAAGTAAAGAATCTTGATGTTGAGAAGTGGATTCATCCAATAGTGAAACAGGCAAGGATGGCGAGTGACAGTTTGAAAATGGAGCAAAAAGGAAGGGAAACATTCCTCTTTCGGCTGGAGGCAGAGAATAAGGAAACAGAGATGCTGCTGAATCGAGTAGTAAGGCTCCAGCATGCATTGGAAACGCAGCAAACTGAAGTCCAGCGACTTGTTTGTTCCATGTACTTGATTTTCCAAAAACAAAATTTGATTGCCAGGCTTCTTGGCAAATCGGCACCGACGATTTATAGCCATTTCAAAAAAGGTCACTGTGAACTGATCCTTGACAGTTACAAAGAGGTCAGGATCGTGCTTGATTCCTATCAAGCCAAAGAATTGCCAAGCAATGATATCGTCGACAGCGGTCTCCTTGAAGCCGAAATCCGGAAAATCATAAGAAAGCAGCCAGGAATCTATCTTACTATTTAATGTGAAAGGAGCAGGCATGCTGTTATTACTTCTAATCATTGCCCACCTTCTTGCGGATTTTTATTTACAGACCGATGAAATGGTCCGTGAAAAGCAAAAACACCTAAAAAAACATGTCCTTCATCATTTTACCTTGTATTTCGCCGTTCTTGGGCTATTTTGGTTCTATGGCAGTCCAGGAAAAGGTGTTTTGGAAACTTGGCTTTGGCCTGCCTTGTTCTTAACGGGTACGCATTTTATCATCGATTACATGAAGATCAAGCTTGTGGATACATTCTCAAAGGTTGGGAATTTATACAAGCTTTCCTATTTCATTATCGATCAGATTTTGCACCTGGCGACGATTGTTATTACTTGCCAATTGTTTTATGGCATTAAAGCAAGGTCTGTATTCAATCGGCTCATGGAACTGGTTACCGTCGAAGGCGCAACCATGGACACAATGAGTGAACTTTTATCTATTTTTGTCATTTTAATTTTCGGCACTACGGTCAGCGGCCATATCATCAGGATCTTGCTAGGTTCATTGCCGGGACAGCTGTTGAGCTTTGAAGGAAAGTACACATTCCAGAACAATCTGAAGGAGGATATTTATCCGGAAGAAGGTTACGGTGACAGGGGGCTTTCGGAGGAATACAGCTATATGATCTTCAATAAGCATGACCTTTCAAGAGGCAAGCTGATCGGTTACATTGAAAGGCTGCTCGTCATCCTCCTGACTTTCTATCATGCTTATCCTGCGATTGCTTTCATTGTAACAGCTAAATCGATTGCTCGTTTCAAACAGTTGGATGACCGGGATTGGGCTGAATACTTCCTGCTTGGGACATTGACCTCCATGTTCCTCGGATTGGCTTTCGGCATTTTGCTGAGGGAAATATTGGTTTGATAAAATGGCGGCCACATTGGTGCGCCATTTTCATTTTCTTTGGGTAAATGTATAGATGAACACTGGAAAATGGGGTGACTTCGATGAATGTTATGTTATTCAACAGGGATTTAAGGCTGTGTGACAACGAACCTTTTGCGGAAGCGTCGAAACCTGGGGAGTTGCTGCCCCTGTATATCTTTGATCCATCTGAATGGGAAGAAACAGAGCTATCGCACCGTCACTTCCAGTTTGTACTGGAAAGCCTGGAGGAACTTTCATCACAAATACAGCAGCGCGGAGGCAAACTGTTTTTGGCGATTGGGGAAATCGAAGCGATTTTAGCCGAACTCCTGAAAGCCTATGGATCCCTTGCCATCTTCACCGCAATTGATACTTTGAAGAAAGATCCAATTATGCAGTGGGTGAAGAAGAACAATCAAAGATATTCTGGCTATGGTTTAAAGAATGACGGGGAATCCGAAATGACCTTTAAGGCACGATGGAGGGAATATGTAAACAGTCGGGTTATTGAAGCTCCTGCGCGTCTGCAAGTTCCAGCGAACGTTCCGGAAGTTCTTTTTACCAATCCGAATCGAGTAATGGGGATCAAGGCCAGAGGAAGTAAAATCCGTTACGGACAGCAAGGCGGAGAAGAGAAGGCAAAGGAGACACTCGACACTTTTATTCATCATCGCTATTTGAAATATGCCGAGAACCATCAAATGCCTATTGCTTCTTCCATGTCGTCCAGCAGACTATCAGCATATATCGCATGGGGCAATCTGTCTGTACGGACAATTTTCCAGCAGACAATAGAAAAGGCGGGAAATATCAGGGTGGATGAGCGGCGTCAATTTGATCCATTTCTCGCAAAATTGTTTTTACATGATAAATCAATCCGCTTCATTAAAGAATCGGATGTCAATCAAATAAAAAGATGCTGGGACGAGGGATGGTACGGACGATGGCTTGCCGGAAAAACGGGGATTCCATTTATTGATGCTGCGATGAGATGTCTCGATAAAACTGGATGGTTGAATTTCACGCTACGGGAAATGGTGATTTCCTTTATCTGCAATACATTGATGATGGATATCGAAAAGCCTATGCATGGGATGGCTGGCCTCCTCCTGGACTATCATCCGGAAATATACGCATATAACGTAAAAAAGATGACAGGCTTCCAGGGGGATAAAAAGCTCAGGATCATTGATCCGATCCGCCTTGGGAAAAGACTGGACCCTGATGGCGTATTTATTCGCAGGTATGTCCAGGAACTTAGAGGGGTGCCAGCAGAATACATCCATGAACCATGGCGCTACCCAGGATTTTATCAACTTCGCTATGAACCACCGATAATCGATGTGAAAAAGGCGAACAAAATTGCCAAAATAGAATTCGCCCGCCTAAATCCAGCGGACTGCCTTACAAAAAGGCAAATGAAAAAGGATGGAGCAGAACAGCTATCCTTCGATTTGTGAACCTTTACGAAGCCTAGTTCAGGTGTTTTCCTCTGTTTCGATCTTCCAAGAAAGTAAATGAAACTCCTGCAAGGGTAATGAATCCTCCGATGATTGTCATAGTGGTTGGAGTTTCCCCAAGCCACACCCAGGCAATCAGGAAAGAGGCAGCAGGTGTCAAGTAGAGAGAACTTGCAGCTTCGGAGGCTCCGGTCTTTTTTGTGATATAAGCCAGGGCGAAATACGCGATGACAGTCGGGAACACTCCCAGGTAAACGGCGCTGAGGGTGGCTCCAACTGAAGCTTGATTCAAAGCCATTCCAATTCCGGGCGAAAAGAACGCCATGATGATTGTGGCAGCCCAAATGGTATAAGCTGTGAACGGGAGAGCGCCGTATTTATCCAAATAGCGCTTCTGGAATACGAAATATATTGATTCTGATAGTGATGCTCCCAGAATCCAGATAATCCCCATCCCAGCTTCGAGCGGTCTGCTGCTTCCGGCAGAAATCAGGAAGACACCCCCTGAACATATTGCTGCGCCAATCCAGTACCACTTCCCCGTCTTTTCCTTTAGAAATAATTTTCCGAGGATACCGATCATGATCGGTGAAGTTGAGACAAGCAGGCTTGCTGTACCTGCATCAACAGTTTGTTCTCCATAACTCAGCCAAGTTTGATAGACGGCGAAGCCGAGCAATCCGAATACGAAAATGACAGGAAGATCCTTCAGCTCAGGCAATCTCATTCGAGTGGCTGCTGCATAAACCATCAGGCCGACCGCACCGATCAAAAGGCGGAGGAAGGACAAATGCTCTGGCGAATATCCTGAAAGTCCATAGCGTATTCCGGCGAATGCCGAACCCCAAAGAAGGATAATAGTAGCGTTGGCAACGATAATTCTATAATTCAAATGAACTCACCCCATATAGCCAGCCAATTCAGGAAGGAAATTTTTTATCTTCCCAATATATCAAGGACTTGTTAATATGTAACCAACCAATCAGCCGATTTTTAAACCAACCAATTGCCAATAGATAGAATGGAGCCTGATAATGAAAAGACCGCGGAAATATCAGTTGATTATCGATTTTATAAAGGAGCAAATCGGGAATGGAACTTGGCCTGTCGGAAGCAGGCTGCCTAGCCAGCGGGAACTTGCAAAGCGATTTGCTGTGAACAGAAGTACGGTGATTACTGCGCTTGAAGAATTAGCGGCTGAAGGCCTTGTCCAGGGAAAGAGTGGCGCAGGCACGATTGTGTTGAACAATACATGGTCATTGATGCGGTCAGGCCCTCTAATTAATTGGAATGAACAGGTCCGGATGGGAACACATCTGGCGAGCCTTTCTATTGTCCAGGCGATTAATAAAGCAGAATCTGACCAGCGGTTGATCCAGCTCAGCAAGGGAGAACTTTCCCAGGAGCTTTTTCCACTTAGGGAAATGAAAACGGTCATCCAGCAAGCAGGCGAGGAACTTTCACCTTTCGGATATGAGGACCCAAAGGGTTATCCTGCTCTTCGAGAGGAGGTAAGCCTATATTTAAGGAAAAAGGGAATCCAGGCACCGCCAACATCGATCCTGATTGTTTCTGGTGCCCTTCAGGCACTCCATCTGATTTCCATCGGTCTGCTGAAGCGGGGTTCGACTGTTTTTCTTGAGAATCCCTCCTATCTGTATACGTTATCGACCTTCCAGTCTGCCGGGATGAAGCTTAAAGGTATCTTTACGGATGATGAGGGTATTCAGCCAAAAATGATCAAAGAAGAGGCAGTAAGCGGAAATTCTGTACTCTATTGTCATCCAACCTTCCATAACCCGACTGGCGCTTTAATGGGGAGCGAACGGAGGAAGGAATTGCTGAAGCTGGCAGAAAGAATGAGGCTGCCAATTATTGAAGATGATGTATATGGAGATCTCTGGCTGGATGCCCCGTCGCCTCCTCCGATAAAGTCGTTTGACAGGGAAGGGAATGTCCTCTATCTCGGCAGTCTCTCAAAAAGCCTTGCTCCTGGCCTGCGGATTGGATGGCTAGTAGGCCCCGAACCTGTCATCGACCGGCTTGCTGATCTGAAAATGCAGACAGACTATGGTTCAAGTTCTTTATCGCAAAGGGTTGCGTCCAAATGGCTTGTGAATGGTTTTTACCAGGAACATCTCAATAAGATACGCGGAGAGTTAAGGAGACGGAGAGAAGTTCTTTTATCCGCGCTGGAAACCCATCTTGGGGATGTTGCGGAATGGGAATCCCCCGCAGGTGGTTTTTTTATCTGGGTAAAAATCAATCGTGATATCCCCGTCGCTGTACTGCACTCTAAAGCAATGGCCAAAGGTGTCCTGTTGAATCCGGGGCGCATGTATAGCTCGAATAAACTTCAGTACTTGAGGCTTTCATATGCGAATGCACCTGTTGATGAGCTTATTAAAGGAATCGTGATATTAGAAACGATCATCAAAGACTGGTAGAATGAGAGAAGCATATTTTTCAAGGAGAAAAAAACAACATGAAATTTGTATCATGGAATGTCAATGGAATAAGGGCGTGTGCTGGCAAGGGTTTCCTTGATTACTTCAGAAAAGCGGACGCTGACCTTTTCTGCATACAGGAAACTAAGCTGCAGGAAGGGCAAATCAATCTTGAACTCGAAGGCTATAAGCAGTTTTGGAATTATGCGGAAAGAAAGGGTTATTCGGGCACTGCAATCTTCTCAAAAGAACAGCCGATTTCGGTCCAATATGGAATCGGTTCAGATGAATATGATTGTGAAGGAAGGGCGATAACCCTTGAATTTGAATCGTTTTATATCGTGAATGTATATACTCCCAACTCACAGAGGGACCTAGCGAGGCTTGGATTTCGGCTTGAATGGGAGGATAGGCTAAGGGACTACCTTATGCAGCTGGACAGAAAGAAGCCGGTTGTCCTGTGCGGGGACCTAAATGTAGCTCATCATGAAATTGATTTGAAAAACCCAAAGCCAAACCGGGGAAACTCCGGTTTTACAGATGAGGAACGCGGAAAAATGTCCAGGCTTTTGTCTAGCGGATTCATTGACTCATTTCGTTATCTTCACCCTGACAAGGAAGGGGTCTACACGTGGTGGTCTTACATGAATAAAGTCAGGGAACGGAATATTGGCTGGCGGATCGATTACTTCATCGTTTCCGAAACGCTGTCTCCTGCGATTCTTGAGGCTGGGGCTGAATGTATGGTTATGGGCAGCGACCACTGCCCGGTTACTTTAGAACTCAATCTTTAAATTATGGCCTCTTCGGAGAAATCCGAGGAGGTATTTTGTTGCTCATCTTAGGGACAGCCACTTTCGGGAATAACGGAGGACTTTAGGGCATAACAAACAAGTGTTTACAAAAAGTATAGCTTTTTTATCTGGGTAACAGCTGATTAGAAAAGAATTTCACAAAAAATTAAAACCTTTTCTTTCGATTTGCAGTTAAATGTTATATACTATAAATCAATAAGGATAACACATTTAACGGATCCTTGATAATGTTACATAATTTATTGGGGGTAAGCTGGTGGTGAGTTCTATTAAACTAACGAAAAGGCAGGAAGAAATCGTCCAGATTGTTAAGGAAGACGGTCCCATTACTGGAGAACGGATTGCCGAAAAATTAAAGCTGACACGCGCGACCCTCCGACCAGACCTCGCCATCCTGACGATGGCAGGCAGACTTGAAGCAAGGCCGAGAGTCGGGTATTTTTTTAACAAGGATAAAGAAAAACAGTTCGATGCAGCTGCTTTTCTTGAGCAAAAAGTCAATGACTATAAAGGACATCCAATTGTTTTGCAAAAGTCTGCCTCTGTCTATGACGCCATTGTCCAAATGTTCCTTGAAGATGTAGGCACACTTTACGCAATCGACAAGGAAGGCTGTTTGGCAGGTGTCATATCCCGGAAGGACCTTTTAAGGGCAGCGATTGGGAATAAAAACCTTGAGGATCTTCCTGTAAGCGTCATCATGACCAGGATGCCAAATATTATAACAGTCGCGCCAGAGGAAACCATGCTGCAGGCGGCCAGGAAACTTGCGGTGAACCGCATTGACTCATTGCCTGTCGTCCGCCAGAAGGGAAAAGATCCGGAAGCATATGAGGTAATCGGACGTATTACCAAAACAACAATAACAAAAGCTTACCTTGAAATTACTGAGCAAAAATCTGTCTAGGAAGTGAGTTATATTGGAGATGAAGGAAGTCGTCTATGTGGTTTCCGATTCAGTCGGAGAAACAGCGGAGTTTGTTGTGAAAGCTGTGGCCACTCAATTCAATGGAGGGCAAGTCGATATCAGGCGAAGCTCTTATGTGGAAGACGAAGAGGATATCGAGGATATCATCGCGGTAGCCAGACAGGGGCGGTCGATTATAGCCTATACAATCGTCGTGCCGAAATTGAAGGCGTATCTTGACAAGAGGTCGCAAGAGGAAGGGATTCACGCAGTCGACCTATTGAATCCGTTAATGAATGCATTTGAACAAAAATTCAACAAAGAACCTAACCATCAGCCGGGAATGATGAGGAAACTTGACGATGACTATTTCCGGAAGATTGAAGCAATTGAGTTTGCCGTTAAATATGATGATGGACGCGATCCGCGAGGAATTTTAAGAGCCGATATCGTTTTGGTAGGTGTCTCAAGGACGTCAAAAACCCCTTTATCGATGTATCTGGCGCATAAAAGGTACAAAGTAGCAAATGTTCCGATCGTTCCAGAGGTGAAACCACCTGAAGAACTTTTCCAAGTTCCCAGGACAAAATGCGTCGGACTTATCATTTCCCCTGAGAAATTGAATGAAATCAGGACAGAAAGACTAAAAGCCCTGGGTTTGGGTGCAAGGGCAAACTATGCAAGCTATGAGCGTATCCTCGAGGAGCTGGATTATGCAGAAAAAATCATGAAGCGGGTTGGCTGCCCGGTCATCAATGTCTCAAACAAGGCGATAGAAGAAACAGCCGGTTTAATACTGGATATTTTAAAAAGTGAGAGGAGTTTTAAGTGATGTCCAAATTCGTTTACCTGTTCAATGAGGGAAATAGCAGCATGAAAGAAATTCTCGGAGGGAAAGGTGCGAACCTTGCGGAAATGACAAAGATCGGCCTCCCTGTCCCATTTGGATTCACCATTTCCACTGAGGCATGCAACGCATACTATGATGCAGGCAAGAACATTCCTGAAAAAGTCAAAACCCAGGTGCTTGACGCACTCGCAGAACTGGAAAAGAACACCGGAAAGAAACTGGGGAATCCTGAAAACCCTCTCCTGGTATCTGTACGTTCAGGCGCTGTTTTCTCGATGCCTGGTATGATGGATACCATCTTGAACCTCGGTATGAACGATGAGACTGTCGAAGGGGTGGCTAGACTGACAAACAACCCGCGTTTTGCCTACGACTCTTACCGCCGCTTCATCCAAATGTTCAGTGATGTTGTCCTTGATGTCGATGTCTTCTTTTTCGAGCGACTGCTTGAAGAAACAAGGGAGGCAAAAGGATATTCTTCCGACCCCGAAATGACAGCTGAAGATTGGAAGGAAGTCATTGAGGGCTATAAAAACATTGTCACGAAGCATACAAGAAAGCCATTTCCGCAGGATCCTGCAGAGCAGCTTTTCTTGTCAATCAACGCAGTGTTTGACTCATGGAACAACCAGCGTGCGATTGTGTATCGCCGTTTGAACAAAATTCCTTCGCACCTTGGAACAGCGGTCAATATTCAAAGCATGGTATTCGGAAACATGGGCGACGATTCGGGAACAGGCGTAGCCTTTACCCGCGACCCTTCAACCGGTGAACACATCCTTTACGGTGAGTATTTGATCAATGCCCAGGGTGAGGATGTTGTGGCAGGTATTCGCACTCCGCAGCCAATCCAAACATTGAAGGATGAAATGCCTGCTGTTTATCAGCAATTTGTTGATACATGCCAGATCCTTGAACAGCATTATAAAGATATGCAGGATATCGAATTCACAGTGGAGCGCGGAAAGCTATTCTTCCTGCAAACCCGAACCGGAAAGCGTACCGCTCAGGCTGCGATCAGGATTGCGGCAGAACTCGTTCAGGAAGGAATTATTGATAAAAAGACAGCTTTGCTTCGTGTTGATCCTGAACAACTGGATCAGCTGCTGCATCGAAGGATTGATGAAAATCATGAACGCCAGCAGCTTGCAAAAGGACTCCCTGCCTCACCTGGTGCTGCAACAGGCAAGGTTGTTTTCGACGCAGATGAAGCGGAACAGCTGGCAAACGAAGGACAAAAAGTCATTCTTGTCCGTCCAGAAACAACCCCTGATGACATCCATGGAATTATTGCTGCCCAGGCAGTCGTCACCAGCCGTGGCGGGATGACAAGCCATGCTGCCGTCGTAGCCAGGGGAATGGGCAAGGCGTGTATTTGCGGGTGCGAAGCGATGAAAATCGATTTGCACGAAAAGAAGTTCCAAGTCGGGGAAATAGCGGTGAATCATGGTGATATCATTACCATCGACGGAGGTACTGGTGAAATCATGCTAGGGGAAATCCCGATGATTGAACCAGAACTTTCAGCAGAATTCCAGCTGTTGCTTTCCTGGGCTGATGAGGAAAGGAAAATCGGTGTCCGCGCTAATGCCGATAATCCTGAAGATTCCCGGAAAGCACTTGAATTCGGTGCAGGGGGCATTGGTTTATGCCGTACAGAGCACATGTTCATGGACGCTGCAAGAGTGCCGATCGTTCAAAAAATGATTCTCGCTGAAACTTCAGAAGAACGCAGCGAGGCATTAAATGAATTATTGCCGATGCAGCAGGGAGATTTCGAAGGGATTCTTGAAGTAATGGAGGGACTCCCAGTTACCATCCGTTTGCTAGACCCTCCGCTCCATGAGTTCCTGCCTGATAAAGAAGAGCTCTTGGTTGATATCACCAGATTGCAAATTCTTGAGCCGGAATCCAAAGAACTAAAAGAAAAGGAATTATTGCTTAAAAAGGTACGTCAGCTTGATGAATTCAATCCAATGCTGGGACACCGCGGCTGCCGGCTTGGCATGATCCATCCGGAAATCTATGAAATGCAGGCAAGAGCTATTTTCTACGCAGTTGCCAGCCTTGCGGACAAAGGAATTCATGTCCAGCCGGAAATCATGATTCCGCTTGTGGGACATGTCAATGAATTGAAAGAGATGAGGCAACTGGTGAATTCAGCAGCACAGAGTGTCAAAGAAGAAACAGGCAAGGAATTCGATTATACGGTGGGAACAATGATTGAAATTCCGCGTGCTGCTTTGACTGCAGACCAAATCGCTGAAGAAGCGGATTTCTTCTCATTTGGAACAAATGATTTGACGCAGACCACCTTTGGCTACAGCCGTGATGATGCGGAAGGTAAATTCCTCCAGAATTACATCGAACAGAAGGTATTGCCGGAGAACCCATTCGCTGTTCTCGACCGTGAAGGCGTCGGCAAGCTTGTTGAAACCGGTGTAACGCTTGGAAGGCAGACGAAACCTGGCCTGAAGACTGGTATATGCGGAGAACACGGAGGGGAGAAAAGCTCAATCGAATTCTGTTATAATGCAGGACTTGATTATGTGAGCTGTTCACCGTATCGTGTACCTCTCGCCCGCCTTGCAGCTGCACAGGCAACGATCCGCAAGGAGAAAACATCTGAAAAGTCAGCAGTAACAGCAAAATAAACACAAAAGAGCGTAGGCTGATTAAGCCGCGCTCTTTTGTTCTTGGCTCAAGGAAAAGCTGAAGTTAATTACATATGGCTCAAGTATGTACCGAGACGCTTAAAAGAAGATAGGCAGTTGGAGGCAATCCTGAATGTTGAACTTTTTTAACGGAAGAGAAAAAGAGACAGGGAATTGATAAAGAAGGAAATGCTGAAAACTTTAAACATCCATTAGATCAAATAATACACAGTGCCAAAGAACAATAGCAACATTTGTGATGACCGCCATCCATCAAGATACAGGAACAGTGGGATAAGGTATAAAAATACTTGTGAATAACACTGGTTAACAGGGTTCGGCCGCATGGTTGATGGCCTGTTTTTTTCCCAAAGTGGATAATTTTTACCGATATTGGGGTATTGATAAGGAAACATGTATGTAAAAGGAGGAGGACGAAATGAACAGTTTCCTGAAAAGTGGCTTTTTATTAGGGCTGGGAGCTGCTGTGGCCGGTAAAGAAAAATTTGATGAAACCATTACGAAGCTTGTGGAAAAGGGAAGCATGACACAATCTGAAGCTGATTCCTTGTTCGATGAGTGGATGAAAAAAGGAGAGACAAAGAACGAAGAATGGAATACGGAATTCAGGGAGCTGGCGAAGAACCAATTAAGGGAGCTAGGATTCGTCAGCCGTGAAGAACTTGATCATGTACAGGCACAGCTTGTGCTCCTGCAGGAGGAGCTTATCCAGTTAAGGAACAATTTGAACGATCAGGGAAAGGATAAAGCGGACCAAGAGCAGGGGATGGAAAATATTCCACCAGGCTTTTCGAAAGATGTAGATTAATAGCAGGTGAAAAATGGTGACTAAACAGATGAGACGTTTGAATAGATATAAAGAAATCGGCTCGGTCTTTGTGAGGTATGGATTCGGCTATGTTTTTGATGAAATAGGTCTGTTTCATGTTTTATCATTGAAGGATAAGGTAGCAGCAGAAATAAAAAATGGCAATACCAAAGAAGCTGGCTACCGAATCAGGTGCATGCTGGAGGAATTAGGTCCTGCGTTCATCAAGCTTGGGCAGCTGCTCAGCATAAGAAGCGATTTGCTGCCTGATGAAATCATCAAGGAGCTTGAACTTTTGCAGGATCAAGTTCCCCAGGTTCCAGTCAAAGAAATTAAGGCGAAAATCGAGCAGGATTTCGGAAGGCCGGCGGAAGAAGTGTTCGATTACTTCAATGAGCAATGTGTTGCAGCTGCTTCAATCGGCCAAGTTTACGAAGCTGTCCTGCTGACAGGAGAATCTGTCATGGTCAAGGTTCAGCGGCCGGGAATCAAGGAAATTGTCGATACAGATCTCGCGATTTTAAAGGATCTCTCACGCGCGATCGAACAAAGGTATGAGTGGGCCCAATATTATAATGTCACCGAGATCGTCGATGAGTTATCCGAGTCTATTCGCAGGGAGCTCGATTATCTTGAAGAGGCACGTAACACTGAGACTGTCCAAATGCAATTTGCTGATTGTGAACAAATTAAAGTGCCTGAAATTTATGATGATTATACCACTTCCCACATCCTGACAATGGAAAAGATAGATGGCGTGAAGGTGAATGAACTTCATAATATGGTCGCAAGCAGGGAGGAAAAACGGCAAATTGCTGAACTTCTCGTCAGCTCATTCATCACTCAAATCTTAAAGGAAGGTTTTTTCCACGGAGACCCCCATCCCGGGAATATCCTGTATGTCCCTGAAAAAAAACAACTTGTATTCATCGACTTCGGGCAGGTTGGCCGGCTTTCTGCAGGTATGCGCTATGATTCTGCGGATATGATGATGGGGATTATGCAGGATGAGCCTGAAAAAATCGTCAAATCCATCTTCCGGATGGCTTACGTCCCCTCAGATGTCGATGAAAAGCATTTCCACGATGAGGTTGAATGGATCAGCAAACAGCTGTCCCGTTCAAATGGAGGGAACATAAACCTTGGGCTGGTTGTTAAAGATTTGTTTGCCGCGGCACAGGAGCACAGGATCATCCTGCCGAAGGAAATGACAATGATGGGCAAGGCATTGATCACGATTGATGGAATCATTTCAGATATCGATCCTGAATTGGATATGATTTCACTGGCTCGCCCATATGGGGAACAATTGATGCGCGAAAGATATGATCCTGCGAAAATAGGTAAAAGGCTTTGGAGTCAGGCGGAAAATTTAAGTGATACCTTAACGAATATTCCGTCGCAAGTCGAGGATGTCCTTGACCAGGCATCAAAAGGTGACTTGAAATTTGAAATCAGCCTGTCTGAAATCAATCGTATCCTTAATAAGTTTGATCGGATCAGCAATCAGGTTTCCTTCAGCCTTACGCTGCTTGCTTTCAGCATCGTTGTGCTCGGACTGATTGTAGGCTCCACGTTTGGCAACAATACGATCCTGACTAGCGTTCCTGCTATTGAAATCGGATTTGTCATTGCCTTCGGGATGTTTTTGCTGATTATTTACTCCATCATGCGATCAGGAAGATTTTAATCATTCAAAGCGACCAAGAGGATTTAATCATTCAAAATGGTAGGCTTTGTTCCCATTTGCAGAACTTCTGTGCACTTAGCCGGTTCATAGAGCCAGGTGAAGCCTGGTATGGTAATGGAAATCGCCAGCACCAGCACAGCAGCGAGGAAAAATGATGTCTATGCATTTACGCCACTTAATATTCGCCGGCTTTTTTCTGAAAGCGTGGAATCGGAATACCGTGCTCATTCTTGATAAGAATCAGCACGGCTTTTTTTCGTTTCTGTTCTGATGTCCTTGAATGCATTGACTATCTTTTTCCGGGAACAATGGATAATAGCGGTAACCAATCAATTGGGAATGGAGGAAGCACAAATGCCTTGCAGGACGACATCTGAATTGAATAAACTTGTCAGGGAAGCGAAGAAACATACGAAACAAGGGAAGGTGGCTGATTATATTCCTGCTTTGGCAAAAGCAAATCCCAAGGAACTATCCGTTGCCATTTTCCATCATGATGGGCTATGCATATCTGCAGGAGACGTGCAGCAAAAAATTACACTTCAGAGTGTATCAAAAGTTTTGACCCTGGCCTTGGCACTGATGGATTACGGGGAAGAAGCTGTTTTTAGCAAAGTTGGGTATGAGCCGACGGGAGATCCATTCAATTCGATTGTCAAGCTGGAAAATAACCCTTCCAAGCCTTTGAACCCTATGATTAATGCCGGTGCTTTGGCGGTGACACATATGATCAAAGGAGAGGACTCTGGCAAGCGATTTGGAAGGATCCTTTCTTTTATCCAGAGGCTTGGCGGGAACCCATCGATAAACTATTGCGCTGAAGCAGCAGAATCAGAATATAGAACAGCTGACCTCAACAGGTCGCTATGCTATTTCATGAAACAGCATGGTGTCATTGAAGAAGATGTTGAGGAACTGCTGTTGATTTATACAAAGCAATGTGCGATTGAAATGGATTGCCTCGATCTGGCGAGGATTGGCTGCGTATTTGCGATGGATGGTGTCGACCCTATTACCGGTGAAAGGCTGATCCCTGGACATGTTGCAAGATTATGCAAGACATTCATGGTTACATGCGGAATGTACAACGCCTCAGGAGAATTCGCAGTCAGAGTGGGGATACCAGCTAAAAGCGGAGTGTCCGGGGGCATCATGGGAGCAGTACCGAACCGTTTTGGCATCGGGATATTTGGCCCGTCCTTAGACGAGAAGGGGAACAGTATCGGCGGGATCAAATTATTGGAGATGATGTCAGCACACTACGCCATGAGCATGTTTTAGGCCGGACGAAAAATTGTAAAGATTCGGACAAAAATTACCAGGAGGAGTATATCCATCCTATGTTACGATAGAATCGCGATAAAACCAAATGATGGAAAGGAGTTTGAAGGATATTGGAGAACAAGGTTACTTCGATGCATTCAAGACTTAAAGATGCCTTATTTGAAGAAATCGATGAGCTTTTCATTTATGCGAATGATTATTTTGCGGATTATTTACTCGGATTGCTTGATGAGTTTATCGAAAAAGAACAAATCCCCGAACCTATTGCTGCCAAGATGATTCCTCATTTCCTCTGGTGGGCCATCCTCACATACCGTTCCCCCAAAAACAGGAAAACGATCTTTCAGCACTATCTTGAGTCTCCAGAATATAAAAGCAGGCGAAAACCATATTTGCATAAGAACGTAAGCCAATGGAAATATGTCCTTCCCAGTTTCTATTATGTTGAAGAAATCTTAGGTGACCGGGCCCTCGTATTGATTGATATCTTTCAAATGAAAGAGAAGCTTGTTGGGGTTTTTAATGAAGTTTATCATCCGCCTTCCGAAAGGCAAATGGTATTTGGCTACATCCTCCCTGATGGAGATGGCACATATTCGCCGATCATTGATTTTTTCCATATCCCCTCTGAACACAAACAGGAGGTCGCTATCCAGATCATCCAGTTTTACAACAAAAAAGCAGTTACCACAGACCGTCAATTCTTCGAAAAATACTTCCCTAAACTTTTATCGATCATCTCCAAAATCATTGATAAACAGAATTAATGGGCCAGACTAATAGTTGCAATTTTGGATAATAGCATTCATGATGGAATCAAACCATTTGCAGTCATGAATATTTGGAGGTTGAACATGTTAAGAACGAAAATTGGCCGATTGCTGGCAGACAAGGCTGAACTATTTAAAGAAGAAAGGGAATATGCCCTGCGGACCGGCCTTCTGAAAGATGAATCGGATATTGCAGAAGCAGGAGACTGCACAAGATTCAAAGAAGCCTATATCGAGGTGGGAGACAAAGAAACTGAAAATTTGGTAGCGGTAAAAGGACCCGATTTTTTGGATAACCCGATCACCTACTTCAAGGATCACAAAAATGAATTCATGTATTTGGAATCTGACTGGTGGGACCTCGTCGGTGTCGATGCAGTCAGCCTTGAAATCGATGATGTTTTTGGCAATTATGATGTCATGCTTGGCATTAGGTTGCAGAAGAAATACGGGAATGCCATCAAATCCTATTTATCAGAAAATCCGGACGGAAACCCGATGGCCAATGATCTGATGTTCGATTCCAATGAAGGCATTTGGAGCCTGAACTTTTCGCTTAATGAAATAAAGGGATTCGAAGATGGAATGATGATTGGGAAAGCCTACGAGGTCATCTACAGTTATCTGTTCGGACTTGCTGAATGGGTGGAAAGCAACCAATAAACAGAAATGAAAAAACGCCTTTTGGCGTTTTTTTTATGCGTTGCGGAGGCGAATCAGCTTGGCATGCTATGACCTGTTCACCATACCCGCCAGGAAACAGGCAAGTGGGGAATAGAGGAAATTTGCTGATTCTCCTGTATGGTAATCCTTTAATATACTGCTATATTAGAATACTAAAATTTACCAAAATCCATTGACAGAAGGATGTTTTAACACATACAATCAAGATGAGTTATTAGTCAATAGTTAAAATTCTGAAATCGGAGTTAGTCATGAGCAATAAATTAGCGATTGGAAAAACTGCGATCCTGCTGGCAGCTTTGACAGAAGATGAAATGGCTGCATTTCAGCCGACTTTATCTGATGTGAAGTATTGTCTCGGCAAGGTTGGATCGATGAACATGCAAAAAGTGATTTCGGCTGTGGAAACAGCCGCAAAGCGGAATGGGCTCATCCATCAAAATTTATACCGCGAAACCCATGCCTTATACCATGCGATCATGGAGGGAATGGAGGGAGTGACAAGAGGCCACTTGGCCATTGGCGATATGAGCAGGACTGTGGGTCTGCGGTTTTCTGTTGTAAGGGGCATGCCATTTCTTGAAAACGGCGAAGGGGAATGGATTGCCGTCGCTTTTTATGGAACAATCGGAGCCCCGATAAAAGGGTCTGAACATGAAACGGTTGGTTTAGGAATTAATCATATATAGTTTATGACATTGCCTATAGTCCATAGTCAGAAGGAGGCGATGATGGTATCTTGATGCCATTGTCGGCTCCTTTTTATTATATTATCGGGAGGTAAACGGCATGGTTGTATTGACAGGTGAAACATTGACGCTGGAACAGATCAAAAGGATCTGCTACCAGGAAGAAGCAGTTGCGATCAGCCCTGAAAGCATGCGAAAAGTGGCGGAAAGCAGGGCTGCTGTAGAAAAGATTGTATCCGAGAAAAGAACTATTTATGGTATCAACACGGGTTTTGGGAAGTTCAGCGATGTCATCATCAATGAGGATGATGTCAATGCTCTTCAGCTTAATTTGATACGCTCGCATGCCTGCGGGGTTGGTGACCCTTTCCCTGAGGAGGTTTCGCGGGCCATGGTGCTGCTTAGGCTCAACGCCTTGATAAAGGGTTTTTCCGGAATCAGGCCCGTTATCGCCGAGCGTTTGCTGGATCTATTGAACCTGGGAATCCATCCGGTGGTCCCGCAGCAGGGTTCACTTGGAGCTTCTGGGGATCTTGCGCCGTTGTCCCATCTTGCCCTTGTATTGCTTGGTGAAGGAAAGGTATTTTATAAGGGTGAAATTTGCCCGACTGAAAAAGCCTTCAAGGAGTTAGGGATCAAGCCGGTTGTACTGCAGGCAAAGGAAGGCCTGGCCTTAATCAACGGTACCCAGGCGATGACAGCTATGGGTGTTGTCAATTGGATTGAAGCCAGTGACCTGGCATATCAGTCAGAATGGATTTCTGCGCTGACAATGGAAGGACTTGAAGGAATCATGGATGCATTTCACCCTGCCATCCATGAAGCACGGGGATATAAACAGCAAATGGATGTTGCGGAAAGGATGAGCAATATTCTTGCTGGTAGCAGGCTGACAACAAAACAGGGCGAGAAAAGAGTTCAGGATGCCTACTCGCTAAGGTGCATTCCCCAGGTGCATGGGGCATCATGGCAGGCGCTGGACTATGTGAAAGAAAAGCTGGAGATCGAAATGAACGCAGCAACAGACAATCCTTTGATTTTCGATGGGGGACATACAGTTATTTCAGGGGGGAATTTCCATGGACAGCCAATAGCAATCGCCATGGATTTCATGAAAATTGCCATTGCCGAATTCGCCAGTATATCAGAAAGAAGGATTGAAAGATTGGTTAATCCCCAATTGAATGATTTGCCTCCATTTTTAAGTGCCCAACCTGGCTTGCAATCCGGCGCGATGATCATGCAGTACAGCGCCGCATCGCTTGTATCTGAAAACAAAACGCTCGCCCATCCAGCAAGCGTTGATTCCATACCGTCATCAGCCAATCAGGAGGACCATGTCAGCATGGGTACGATCGCTTCAAGGCATGCCCATCTGATTATCCAGAATGCCAGGCGGGTGCTTGCGATTGAATGCATATGCGCCCTGCAGGCGGTACAGCATCGCGGAGTAGACAGGATGTCCCCACAGACGAGAGCATTTTACGAGGAAGCCAGGAAGATCGTCCCTTCCATAACTGAAGACCGCGTGTTTTCCGAAGATATTGAGAAGCTTGCAGTGTGGCTTAAAAAAAATGACAGGCAGTGGACAGCTTCCTTCAAAAACGAAGCGAACCTAGTTTCATAGATGACAGCCTTGCTTTTCAACTAAATGGCTTAAATGAACATCAGCGTAAATGATGATGGCGATAGGAATTTAAGAGCAAGACGGGTTTAGTGTAGACAATCCATTTAGAGAATGTTTGGAGTCCTTTTCGGCATATGACCATTGCAGATGCAAGACTGGCCACAGAACCATGAAGGATTCTGGATTCATAGATTTGAAGAACAGATTCAAAAATAAGGGAGTGGAAAAGATGACAATTGAAGCAAAAAGAAGCGTCAAAGCAAAAAAAGGATTTGAACTTGAATGTAAAGGCTGGGAGCAGGAAGCTGCATTGAGGATGCTTTATAACAATCTCGATCCTGAAGTAGCAGAAAAACCGGAAGAACTCGTGGTGTATGGGGGAATCGGCAAAGCAGCGCGTAATTGGGAAGCATTCGATGCAATCGTCAATACCCTCCGCAGACTTGAAAACGATGAAACGATGCTGATCCAGTCCGGGAAGCCAGTGGCTGTCTTTAAGACGCATAGAGCTGCTCCCCGGGTGTTGCTATCCAATTCCGTCATCGTCCCTAAATGGGCAAACTGGGAACATTTCCATGAGCTTGATCAAAAAGGTTTGATGATGTACGGACAAATGACGGCTGGAAGCTGGATCTATATCGGAACCCAGGGGATTCTACAGGGAACATATGAAACCTTTGCCGAAGTGGCAAGGCAGCACTTTGAGGGTACCTTGAAGCATACGATTACCCTGACTGCAGGATTGGGTGGGATGGGTGGCGCCCAGCCGCTGGCGGTTACCATGAACGGTGGTGTCTGCATCGCTGTTGAGATTGATCCCGAGCGGATCCAGAAGAGGATCGATACACGCTATTGTGACCGGATGACTAGTTCAATTGACGAAGCAATCGGATGGGCACAGGAAGCAAAGCAAAAAGGCAGTCCATTATCCATTGGACTGATCGGAAACGCCGCAGAAATCCATTATGAACTGCTGCAAAGGAATGTGAAGATAGATATCGTGACAGACCAGACCTCCGCCCATGACCCTTTGAATGGCTATATACCTTCCGGACTTTCTTTGGAGGATGCCGCAAGACTCAGGAAAGAAAATCCGAATGAATATACCAGGCGGTCACAGGCTTCAATGGCAAAGCATGTAGCGGCAATGCTGGAATTCCAGACAAAAGGGGCGGTCACTTTCGATTATGGCAACAATATCCGACAGGTTGCCAGTGACAATGGCATAGAGAATGCGTTTGATTTTCCCGGTTTTGTGCCTGCTTATATCCGCCCCCTGTTCTGCGAAGGAAAGGGACCTTTCCGCTGGGCAGCACTGTCAGGCGATCCTGCTGATATCCATCGTACTGATGCGCTTATCAAAGAGTTGTTTCCAGATAACGAACCATTGCAGCGATGGATTGACATGGCACAGGAGAAAGTCGCATTCCAGGGGCTTCCAGCCAGGATTTGCTGGCTTGGTTATGGAGAAAGGGTCAAGATGGGTCTGGCAATAAACGACTTGGTCAGGAAAGGCGAGTTGAAGGCTCCGATTGTCATTGGGCGGGATCACCTGGACTGCGGATCTGTTGCATCGCCAAACCGTGAAACGGAAGCGATGAAGGATGGAAGCGATGCTGTTGGCGACTGGGCGATTCTTAATGCCCTTGTGAACGTGGCTGCGGGAGGATCGTGGATTTCTATCCATCATGGCGGCGGGGTCGGAATGGGCTATTCCCTGCACGCGGGAATGGTTGTTGTCGCAGATGGAACAGACCTTGCGGAAGAGAGGCTAAAAAGGGTACTTACAACCGACCCAGGCATGGGTGTTGTCCGCCATGCGGATGCAGGCTATGAAAAAGCCATCGAGGTGGCAAGGGAGAAGGGTGTCGATATACCGATGCTTCCTTAAAACACAACAAGGAGTGGAGAAGATTGAAATTTGATTTGCTTGTTTTCAATATCGGCGAATTAATTTTACCTAAAAAAACGCAAAAACCTTTGAAAGGCGATGATATGAAGAAGCTGTCGATACTCAAAAACGCAGCGATCGGGGTTTCTCATGGTTCCGTCGAATGGATTGGCAGTAATGAAGAAGCAAATTCATTGGAAGCAGTCCAACGCGTCGACGCAAAGGGAAGGGTAGTCTCCCCGGGACTAGTTGACCCTCATACACATCTTGTTTTTGGCGGTTCACGGGAAAATGAACTGGCCATGAAGCAAGCGGGCGTACCATACCTTGAAATTCTTGCCGGCGGCGGCGGGATATTATCGACCGTCAAAGCAACTAAGGACGCTTCGGAGGATGAGCTATTCAAAAAAGCATCTTTTCACCTTGAAAGAATGATTTCCCATGGCGTGACAACCGTAGAGGCTAAGAGCGGGTATGGCCTCGATCGGTTAACAGAGATGAAGCAGCTAAGGGTTGCGATGAGGCTTAAAGAACAATACCCTGTAACAATAGTTTCGACATTTCTAGGACCACACGCAATCCCGCCTTCCTACAAGGGCAGAGAGAATCACTTCCTTGATGAAATGGCAGGCTTGCTGGATGAGATCAGGGAAGAGGGGCTAGCTGATTTTGCTGATATTTTCTGCGAAACAGGCGTGTTTTCAATTGAACAATCGAGGGAGTTCCTTCAAAGCGCAAAATCGAAAGGATTCGGATTGAAAATCCATGCTGACGAAATCGACCCGCTTGGCGGCGCCGAACTTGCTGCATCTCTGGATGCTGCAAGCGCTGATCACCTGGTAGCTGCCTCCGATGAGGGCATCGATCGTTTGGCCGAAAGTAACACAGTGGCAGTGCTTCTTCCTGGAACAACCTTTTATTTAGGGAAGGACCAGTATGCACGAGCGAGAGAAATGATTGATAGTGGGGTTGCTGTAGCCCTTGCAACAGATTTCAATCCGGGCAGCTGCGTTACGGAAAATCTTCAGATGATCATGTCGCTTGCTGCTTTGAAGCTGAAGATGACGGCTGAGGAAATATGGAATGCAGTCACTGTCAACGCAGCGCATGCAATTGGGAAAGGAACGGAAGCCGGAACACTGGAGATTGGACAAAATGCCAGCTTCGTCCTCTGGGATATTCCGAACTATCAATATATACCTTATCATTTTGGAGTGAACCATGCGCAAAGTGTTTACCAAGCGGGAAAAAAACTTTGGGAGAGAAAGCCAAATGGGGAATTTCAGTTATCTTCAGCCAGGTAAGCCAGCTATTTTCAAAGACCAATATGTAACAAAAGTAAATGAATGTCTCCTTCCATATTCAGACGGAAGGAAAGGGGATATCGGACTAGTCGGTCTTCCTTTTTCGAAAACGTCCATTTCCCCCTCCCAGGCATCTGCTGCACCTGCAATAATCCGGTCGATTCTTGGGGGATTCTCCACCTTTTCCGGGGAACAGAATACGGATTATTTGGACTTGAAACTATTGGACTTCGGTGATGTGGACACTCACCCAACCGATATCGAAGGGACAATTGAAAGGCTATATATAAGTGTAAAAGAAATGCTCCAAAAAAACGCCAGTGAGAGATATATTATTCTCGGCGGCGACCACGGGGTCAGCTATCCGTCAATCCGTGCTTTCAAAGAACATTTCGGGACAGTTGGGGTCATCCAATGGGATGCACACCATGATGTCAGGAATCTAGACGACGGCGGCCGGACGAACGGCACCCCTTTCAGGAGCCTTATTGAAGGCGGGTATATAAAAGGAGAGCATCTTGTCCAGGTTGGGATCCGCGATTTTGCCAATGCACGGGAATACCATGAATACGCTAAAGAAAAAGGCGTTGCTGTGTATTCTATGGGCGATATAGAGAATGAGGGGATATTGAAGGTTATCAAGAATGAATTGGCGAGGCTTGAGGGATTAGTAGACATCATCTATTTATCGGTTGATATGGATGTTGTAGACCAGGCCTACGCACCTGGCTGTCCCGCTATCGGTCCTGGAGGGATGACGAGCAGGGAACTCTTATCCAGTATTTCGCTGGCAGCAGCACATGAAAAAGTAATTGCGATGGATCTTGTGGAAATCGATCCATCGAAGGATTTCAGGGACATGACGAGCAGGCTTGGAGCCCTTGCGATGCTGCGTTTTATGTTCAGTAAATAGCCTAATAGAAAAGGAGAAGCCGGGGCAGCTTCTCCTTTTCATTTTCTTACTTTCCATTGAAGATGTCTGAGACAATTTCATAGGATTTTAAGCGGGCTTTGTGATCAAAAATCTGGGCATTGATAATCATTTCGTCTGCCTGAGTGTCATCAAGGAATTCCTGCAGCTGTGTTTTAACTGTTTCTGGGCTTCCCACGATGGAGGAACCAATCCTGCTGTCTAGTAGCTGACGTTCGTAATCACTGAGGCGTTCCTCCAAATTCTCGACAGGTGGAAGCAAAGGACTTGGGTTATTCCTGAATAAATTGAGGAATTGCTGCTGCATGGAAGTAGCAAGCAAGGAAGCCTCCTCGTCGGTCTCCGCAGCAATAATATTCATTCCCACCATGGCATAGGGTTCTTGCAGCACTTCTGAAGGTTTGAAGGACTGACGATACAGCCTGAGTGCTCCTAAAGTATTCTCGGGAGAGAAGTGGCTTGCGAATGAAAAAGGAAGCCCCAGCTGTCCTGCCAGTTGTGCGCTGTAGCCGCTCGAACCGAGAAGCCAGATAGGAATTTCGAGACCTTCTCCCGGAATTGCCCGGACACTGCGATATTTTGAATCCGGATCAGGATTGAAATAGGCCCGAAGCTCCTCCAGTTGCTCCGGGAAATCCTGCCCATCACTGCGCCGTTCTCGTCTCAATGCGTATGCTGTCACCTGGTCAGTTCCAGGAGCTCGGCCAAGACCGAGGTCGATCCTTCCCGGGAATAAAGACTCCAAGGTACCAAATTGTTCTGCAATCACGAGGGGGGCATGATTAGGGAGCATAATGCCTCCGGAACCGACCCTGATCGTTGAAGTGCCTGCCGCTACATGACCGATGACGACAGATGTAGCTGAGCTTGCGATGCCGGGCATATTATGATGCTCAGCAAGCCAGTATCGGTTATACCCCCACTTTTCTGTATGCCGCGCTAAATCCAATGTATTTCTAAAAGAATCCGCTGCTGTGCCACCTTGTAAAATCGGTGACAGGTCAAGGACAGAATATTTTATGTCACTTAAACTCTTCATGGCTTTCATCTACTTTCTTTGGAAAATAATAGCCTGTAAAGGCTATAGAACCTATAGTAACAATTCTCGAAATGGTTTCAAAATAATTTGTTTTATTTGCTTTTTCAATTCCTCATGGAAAAAGCATTTTTATGCTAAATGACTGATATGTCTTTTTTTGGTAGAAATTCAGCATTTTCAATATTTTATGGTAAAGAAGGCTCGATACTGGAAGCTGATTGCTGGAACTTTTCATTACATCTTTTCAAATATGTAAAGATATCTTTACATATTGTTGAGCGAAGTTTATGATGAATGTAAAGGTATCTTTACATTCAATCGGATGGAGGTCGGAAGATTTGTGAAAGTCATTAATCATATTAAGGAAATTCGTTTAGGAAAAGGGATTACCCAGGTTCAAATGGCAGAGGATTTACAAATTACCCGCCAAACAATCAATGCCATTGAAAGAAATAAATATAATCCAAGTTTAGAATTGGCTTTGAAATTGGCTGAATATTTCAATGTACCGTTTGAACGACTTTTTTATTTGGAAAAAAAGGAGGAGAAATAATTGGAAGAAAGAAAACTGAAAATACTTTTGTGGATTGTGATCACAGTGTGTATGACTATCGGAGGGATTATGGGGATTTATATAATTGGCAACGAAACAGGTGTATATGACTTTGATTTGATAGGGGCAATTTTTTTCGGCGTAATTGGAGGCTTTCTCGTCTATTTAATGATTTCCAAATTAAATGGAAAAAGAAATGGAAAGGTACCGGATGTCGATGAACGGACGGTTCGAATCATGCAAAAGTTTTTATTGTTTTCTTTATACGGTGTTTTAATTGGAAGCGGAGCGATGTTAATAATTGCCTATGCAATGGGAATTAAAACGATTGAGACAGGTATTTTGATTCTATGTCTGTTAGGTATTTACATGATTATTGGCCTTGGTGCGTTGGTAGTGAAAAGATTATGAAATTGGATGCAGCGTATTCGAGCAAGGGTTGAATACGTTTCATTATTATTATGCAAAAAAACATTGCCATCTTACGTCTAAGAAAGAGTTCATTCCAACAATCTTTCTCCAACTACACTTTGATGAGATACATTAAATGGGTTTAAATGAATCGTAATTTTTTTGCCTTTCAATCATGTTTTTCACCAATCATGCTAACCCTATCATCAAATAACTATTGCAGGAGGAAAACCATGCACCCTAATAGCTTCGTCTTCAGTGAGTACGATGTATTAAAAAAAGCAATCCTTTGCCAGCCGCAATATATGACGATCCGTGAAGTGATAAACGAAACCCAGGAACATTTCAAGAATGAAGGAATACATATCGAACGTGCTCTTGAGCAGCATTCGGCATTAGTCCATGTCCTGCGTGAAAATGGCGTGGAAGTCATACTGCTTCCGTATCATAAGAAATACCCGGAGCAGGTCTTCACAAGGGATATAGGATTTACACTTGGCAGACAATTTTCGTTGCCGAAATGGCAAGCAAGGTCCGTAAGGGAGAAGAGAATGTACTCAAACAATGGCTGGAGGATGAGGGTATATCTTATTACAACCTGCTGGGGGACAAGATAGAGGGAGGGGATGTGATCATTGACCAGGAAACCATATACATTGGACTCAGCAATAGGACAAACAGACATGCGGCAGACCACCTGCGGAGCTTGCTTACCCAATTCAAGGTACACCCGATCCCCTTTAAAACGGAATACCTCCATTTGGATTGCGTTTTCAATGTCATTTCCCCGGAGACTGCTCTTATCTATCGGGATGCCTTGACCGAGGAAGATATCCATTTATTCAGTTCACGCTATGCCCTAATTGAAATCACTAAAGAGGAGCAGTTTTCTCTGGGAACGAACGTCCTATCGATTGGGAACAAAAAGATTTTAAGCCTGCCAGTTAATCAAAGGGTAAATGAGGAGCTGAGAAAAAGGGGATTTGAAGTCTTAGAAGTCGACATCACAGAAATCATCAAATCGGGTGGGTCGTTCCGTTGCTGCACGCTCCCAATCTTGAGATGTTAGTCCGTATATCCCCTAAATCCTTTTATAGTACAAAGGGGATATCTTTTTGTGGAAAAATTAGTTTATATAGAATTTAAATATTTTAATTGTTCTCTAAACGAAATTATCTTATAATTCAAAATAGAAAGAAATAAATACAAAGGGGGATTACTTTGTCAGATTTCGTAAATGGTTTAAATGGTATTCTATGGAGTACACCAGTTATTTACATTATCCTTGGTATTGGGCTGATGTTCTCCATCCTGACCAGGTTCCTGCAGGTCAGGCACATTAAGGACATGGTATTGCTCATGTTCAAAGGCAGAAGTTCTGATGCTGGCGTTTCATCTTTTCAGGCATTATCCATTGCTCTTTCGGGCCGCGTTGGAACAGGTAACATTGCTGGTACTGCTACAGCGATTGCAATGGGAGGACCTGGGGCAGTATTCTGGATGTGGACAATCGCCTTCATCGGTGCGGGCAGCGCATTCGTTGAATCAACTCTTGCGCAAATTTACAAAGTGAGACAAGGTGGTCTATATCGAGGAGGACCTGCTTATTACATTGAAAAGGGACTTGGAATCAGGTGGTTCGCCATTGCATTCGCGATAGCCGCTCTCCTAGCGATGTCGCTCCTGATGCCAGGCATCCAATCGAACTCGATTGCTTTGGGAATTGAAAACGCTTTCGGTATAAGTAAAACATTCACAGGTTTATTTATTATCGTACTCCTAGGCTTGATCATTTTTGGAGGAGTCAAACGAATTGCGACTGTTGCACAATATACTGTGCCATTCATGGCTGTAGGTTACATTGTGGTAGCGCTCGTAATCATTGGTATGAACATCGCAGAAGTGCCGGGAGTGTTCGCCTTGATCTTCAAAAGTGCCTTTGGTGCTGACTCCATGTTTGGCGGAATCCTCGGAAGTGCGATTGCATGGGGAGTCAAACGGGGAATCTATTCAAACGAAGCTGGCCAGGGGACAGGACCGCATGCTGCTGCTGCGGCTGAGGTATCGCACCCTGCAAAGCAAGGACTTGTCCAGGCATTTTCTGTTTATATCGATACCCTTTTCGTTTGCTCGGCAACTGCATTCATGATTCTGTTCACAGGTATGTTCAATACAGTCGGCCCAGACGGGAAGACATTCCTAGTCGAAAAATTGCCTGGAGTTCAAGCTGGCCCTGGATATACCCAGGCTGCAGTAGACGCTGTCATCCCAGGTTTTGGTGCAGGGTTTGTCGCCATCGCTCTATTCTTCTTCGCATTCACGACTATTATGGCATATTATTATATGGCTGAAACAAATATCGCTTACCTTCTTCGCGGCAGGGATGGAAAGTTGCCAATGTTCATTCTTAAAGTTGTGATCCTTGGTGCTACCTTCTATGGGGCAGTGAAGGAAGCAGAACTTGCATGGGCGCTTGGAGATGCAGGACTGGGGTTGATGGTGTGGCTCAACCTCATCGCAATCGTTCTGCTTGCAAAGCCTGCCCTGATTGCGCTTAAGGATTATGAAGAACAGAAGAAGCAAGGCCTCGATCCGGTTTTCAATTCCAAGAAGCTTGGAATCAAGAATGCTGAATATTGGGAAGAAGAATATAAATTTGATCATGAAAACGAAAAAGTTTCGTGATGATTGATCGAAAATGGGCCAACCGCTGCAGGCTGGCCCATTTTTTCATTTCCAGGAAAGGGTATAATATTGTAATAGGGGAAGGCTGAAGAACAGAAGCCATTTTAAGCGGGAGGATGCTATATGAGAATGCTATCCATTGACGGTGGCGGAATCAGAGGGGTGTTCCCAATTTCGATTTTGCAATCAATCGAGGATGAACTGCAAAGACCGGTGGGCGAACTATTCGATTTAATTGCGGGTACCAGTACAGGTGCTATCATAGCATCAGCTGCGGCGATTGGCATACCGATGGAAACACTGATGGATAAATATCAAAGGTATGGCGAGCAAATATTCACGAAAAACGCCAAGATCGGGCTTTTTAAAAGCGTTTATAGTGACCGATATTTAAGGCGGCTGCTGAAAATATCATTTGGTGATATGGAATTGGCAGAAGTCGAGAAACCATTGGTTATCCCTGCTGTTGATATAACGAATGGAAAACCATTCATCCACCGGTCCGATTTTGGGTTTGCCAAGGAAAATGAGTTGGGGGTTAAGCTCTGGGATGCTGTCCTGTCTTCGTGTTCGGCACCAATCTATTTTCCTCCGAACAATATAAATAACAAATATCTATCAATTGATGGAGGGCTTTGGGCAAATAATCCGTCGCTTGTCTGCATCACGGAAGCCTTGAAGCATTTCAAAACCGATCTGCGAGATATAACTATATTCTCCCTTGGCACTGGCCAGCAACGGATCGATTTTACTATCGATGAGGACGATGAGTGGGGAATCCGCCAGTGGCTGCCATTCCAGTTCCCGTCTATGAAGGTAACCCCTAAGCTACTCGATTTGGCTATGGACCTGTCTTCAGAGTCTGTCTCATATCACAGCAGTATTTTGCTTGGCGGAAATTATTTGCGCCTGAATGAAGGGCTTTCAGCTGAAATTCCTTTTGACGATGCTGGCTGTATGGAGGAATTGACGCATCTCGGGAAAAAAGTATTTATGGATAGGAAAACAGAAATAATCGATTTTTTAAAGAAGTAGAACGAAAAGTTTATTAATAGGAATCAAGGCTGAAAGGCCTTAATCGAACGAAAGGGAGGAAGGACATGGATAAGCTGGAAATAGGAGAAGTTTTCACAATCATTGATGAGAATGACGAAGAATTGGAGGTTGAGGTGATCGGTTCTGCCACAATAGGAAATGATTCGTATGCAGCGGTAAGTTTTATAGAAGACCTTCAGGCAGGAACAGAGGGTGACATTGATCTGTTTTTTTTGAAAGTAGATCAGGAGGGTGATTTTGCTGCTATTGAGTCAGATGAAGAGTTCGAGAAAGTCTCAGCTGCATTTGACGAAATGCTCAAAAGGGAGAACTAGCGGCAGGGAAGGGTTGTCTATCCTTCTTGGCTGACGAATTTATTTACTGTGATTTTGCTGTGAGGGGATAAGGAGGAGACCACAATGAATGAAAAAGAGAATGTTCAAATCCAATTTGGCAAAAATGCCGGAAACTATGTTACAAGTACAGCGCATGCAGAAGGGGCAGATCTGGCTGAATTAGTTGAAATCGTAAAAAATCATCGAACCAGGGGCTCCATTTTGGATATAGCGACAGGTGGCGGACATGTAGCGAATGCTTTAGCCCCGCTTGCCGAAGTGGTGATTGCTTATGATATAACCGAGAAAATGCTGGAAAAAGCAGAGGAGTTCATTCATGGAAATGGGCATCGAAATGTGAAATTTGTCTGTGGCGATGCCGAGAACCTTTCATTTCCGGATTCATCTTTTGATATTGTAACTTGCAGGATTGCTGCCCATCACTTTCCACATGTGGAACGATTTGTGCAAGAAGTATTCCGGGTATTAAAAGCAGGTGGGCTATTTATTCTTGTGGACAATGTAGCGCCTGAGCTGGAAGAATACGATGAATTCTATAATGCGATTGAAAAGAAAAGGGATCCAAGCCACTTCCGGGCACATAAAAAGTCAAAGTGGATTACATTTGTAGAGAGCGCAGGCATGCAAGTTAGGAGCATGAGGACCTTTGTGAAGAAATTCCAGTATGAAATATGGTGTGCAAGAATGGCTCTCCCGGCTGATGATAAAAATGAGTTGAGTACATATATGAAGGACGCTGCGAAAGATATCAGAGATCACTTTTCGCTTGAAGTAAATGAATCGGGTCAGATAGAGGGCTTCATTGGGGAAAGCATCCTGCTTGCATCTGTAAAGAAGTGAATGGGTAAAAAAGGGGAAATGGCAAACGTGTCGAATTGATTCTGAAAGGAGTTGATTCAATTGGATAGCGTCATTATAGTAACCTTCAAGATAAAAGGAATCCCCATTCCTATAAAAATAGCATCCTCAAATGAACCAAGCAAGGACCAGATTCAAAAGAAAATCACGGATCTAGCCAAAGGATATGACTTAATTGGCGAGATTCAATTCAAGAAACTTCTTAAGGAAAAAGGACAGAAAATGTATATCTATGAGATTGGCGGCAGAAAATGCATCGTTCTTGTTGAACGGCTGGAAAAAATCAAAGAGTTCGAGGAAATCAGCTCATGAAAGAGTCTCACCCAGGAACCAATCGTTCCTGGGTGATGTTTTAATGAGCTATCGATTCCTGTTTCGATTAGAAGTCTCATCTAAATACATAATTTTGATTTACCAGTGTTTGTCCGATCACGTTTGCCGCGCTTGAATGATCTTTTGCATCGAGGCCGGCTTCCCAGATCATCATCCCGCCAAGCTGCTGGTCGATTGCCAGCGTTGTTTTCTTTTTTAGAGTTGAATGGCCATTATAATGATAGGTCATTCCGTTAAGGGTTACCGAGTCCTTAACGATATTCCCGGGATTGTTTTTCATCAGCGCTTCGTATGATACTTGTTTTGCACCCGGGTCTTCAGGCTGTCCATATAACGGCACCCCCAGGATAAGCTTTTCACGTGAATACCCATGTCGATCAAAAAGACGAGTCCAATAGTTAATGATATTTTGGGAATAAGAGATCGTTGAAAGGTTGGCAGCATTGTATCCGCCATCCCACTGTCCATCATAAGCCATTAAATGGACTCGCTCAAAATATTCGAACATGCCAGGTTCAAAGACAACCGAATCGTTCTCCATCCCGCTGATACTATTGATCTTAGCATTTACAGCAATGGATAATTCCTTCCCGGCGGGCCGCAGCATGACACTGAGATCTCTTACAAAAGCAGCCAAATGGGCTGCATCTTCTTTTGTCCGCGGATGCTCGAAATCAATATCAATGCCGTCAAGTTTTTCTTTCCTTACCAACATTGTCAATTCGGATGCCAATCTTTTCCTGCTGCCAGGGCTGGAAATCGCCTTTTTAAAGTAGGGGTAGGACTCGCCTCCATGAATATGGTACCAGCCCCCGACTGCTAGGATAACCTTCGTGCCTTGCTGATTTGCCTCAGAAACGATTTTCCGGAGGTGTTCGAGGGCACGATCCCCATTTAGCAGCACGTCTCCATCAGCGGTTGGATGGGCAAATGAGAAAATGATATGAGTGTAGTAAGCCATGTTAATTTTTTCAGGGTCCCGAAAGTCCTGTACATATCCAGCCAGGATTTTTGGGTTTGCACTCTTTGTTTTGGGAACAGACTTCTTTCCTGCACCTTTTTGTGATTTAGGAACGACAGTATCAGTAGATGTATTTACGGAATCATGTACGCGGTCGTATACAGCCATAGAACCGCCAATCAGGACCAAGATAGCCGCAGCAATGAAGAATGAACGTTTTTTCATGAACTGTCCTCCCAAAAAAATCATCAATCATAGGAAATTGTAACAGATATACTCCGTCCAATTTCATGGAAATATCAGGATTGGCTGCTTTGACCAGGATTAATTCAGATGGATCCGGGAATAAAGGAAATAGTATAGAAGATAGGAGCCTGTATGATGGAATCAAAAGTGCTAACAATAAATAATGCAGATATTTCCTATTACGATATAGGAAAAGGAAAACCGATTGTTTTGCTTCACGGATTTGCGGGCAGCAAAAAATATTGGGAAAAAGTCGCGCCTGACCTGGCCTCTGATTACGGGGTAATTATTCCTGATCTGCCTGGACATGGCGAATCGGGAATGTCAGGTGAGCGGAGTTCTATAGAAGATATGGCCGTGGTCATGAAAGAGTTCCTTGAGGGGTTATCAGTTGATCAAGTGACGATGTTCGGACATTCGATGGGAGGGTATATTACCCTGGCCTTCACTGAAATGTATCCTGAAAAGTTGAGTGGTTTTTCCCTTGTTCACTCAACTACGCTTCCAGATTCAGATGAAGCGAAGGAAGGCAGGGACTCCAATGCCAAAAAAGTTCTTGAGGATGGTTTCTATGAAATTATGGCCGGGTTGTCAAAAAAGCTCTTTTCTCCTGACAACTATGAGAAAAACGCTGAAGATATTAAAAGAATGGTGGATATCGGGATATCCACCTCCGATAAGGGTGTTATAAATGCATTGCTGTCGATGAAAGAGCGGCCAGACAGGACGCAAGTGCTTGAAAGGACCGACCTGCCTGTGCTTGTGATAACGGGTGATAAAGATCAAATCATTCCAGCAGAGAAAGCCTTTTGGTCCGACAGGCCTCAAATCAGGCGGGAATCGATCGATGGCGCTGGACACATGAGCATGATTGAACAGCCAAAAGAACTGGTAAGGATCATGAAAGATTTTCTTGATGAACTTCATTGATAATGGCACCTGCCCATAAAAAGGGCAGGTTTCATTGTGTGAAAGGCAAAATCATCCGCAAAACATGACTAAGGAAAGGATTTTCTGAATGGTTAAGGAAATGATTCTAAATGGATACAGCATACAATTAACTCAATACAAAGAAAGGCTTGAAGAAGGCTTGCATAAGGTATCAATCAAGTTCAATGTGACGAGTGAGGAGTATTATCCAATCACTACACTGCTATATCAAGATGAAATGCTTGTAGAGATTCCTGAAACCGGATTGGAGTTTACCGGAAAAATAACAGAGTATTCCACATCGGTCACCAACCTTTATCAAGAAGGCCAAACTGGCCAATTTAGCGTCACATTTATGGAAGCAAGGGATCAATAGATGAAGCTTAGTATTCTTGACCAAGCCCCTATTTCTGCGGACCAGACGGCCAAGGAAGCTCTTGAAGCGTCTGTGAAGCTTGCCCAGGCAGCTGAAGATGTTGGGTATGAGCGTTATTGGATCGCTGAGCACCATGATATTCCAGGCCTTGCTTGCCCTGCTCCTGAGGTTATGCTTGGTTACATAGGAGCACAGACACGACAGATCCGAATTGGCTCTGGCGCTGTCCTTTTGCCTCACTATAAACCATTCAAAGTGGCAGAAGTTTTCAATATGCTGGCCACGCTGTTTCCTGGAAGGATCGATATGGGAATCGGCAGAGCTCCAGGCGGATCGGCGGAAGTAACCAATGCGCTATCGGACAGTTTCCTGCAACGTGTATGGAAGATGCCTGAATTGCTGAAGGAATTGCTCCATTTTATCAACAATGATTTTCCCGATGATCACGATTTTTCCAGTGTGTGTGCTTCTCCACTTCCAGAAATCAAACCGCAACCATGGCTCCTTGGTACCAGCGAAAAAAGCGCCCTCCTGGCTGCCGAGCTTGGAATGGCCTACGCTTTTGGCCATTTCATGAGCGATAAGGATGCAGGCAGGATTTTACAATCTTACTATGATACATTCCATTCACGGGGACAATCTTCCAGGCCACAGTCGATAGTAACGGTAAATGCATATTGCGCGGAGACAACTGAGAAAGCGGAGGAAATTGCCCTGAGTTCTCTGATTTGGTCGCTGCAAAAAGAGAATGGAGAAGCAAATTCCGGTGTTCCTTCCATTGAAGAGGCAAAAGCCTATCCGCTGAACGAGTCTGTTAAAGATACGATTGAAAAAATGAAAAGGAAAATGATTATCGGCAATCCTGCGCAAGTCAAAGAGAAACTTATCGGTCTTCAGGAACAATATAAGGCAGATGAAATCATGATAGTGACTACAACACATAGCCTAGAGGACAGGATCCATTCTTACAAACTGATAGGACAAGAATTATTATGAATCATGAATGGCTAGATCTATGTTTCTTCAAATTGTATCCAGAGTTGGCACTAATGTGGTTTGCCATGCCTTGCATCGGTCTTCAATAAGTACCCTCTTAACAAATCGCTCTTTTGAGGTATAATATTATCTGTGAATCCTTGCAGCCCAACGTTTAGCAAGGATGTAATTCTCAGCCAAGCGCTGCAGATACCGATACAAGTTGAAAGAGAGTGGGATATATGGGTCGAAAATGGAATAACATCAAGGAGAAGAAAGCGTCAAAGGATGCAAATACAAGCCGGGTTTATTCAAAGTTCGCACTGGAAATTTATGTTGCCGCTAGACAGGGGGAACCAAACCCTGAATCAAACCAGGCATTGAAATTTGTCCTTGAACGCGCCAAGACATACAATGTACCAAGGGTGATCATTGATCGTGCCATTGAGAAGGCAAAAGGCGGAGCCGAGGAGAATTACGATGAACTCCGTTATGAAGGGTTTGGCCCAAGCGGGTCGATGATCATTGTTGACGCCTTGACGAACAACGTCAATCGTACCGCCTCGAATGTGCGGGCAGCTTTTGGCAAAAATGGCGGGAACATGGGGGTTAGCGGATCTGTATCTTATATGTTCGATGCCACTGCAGTCATTGGTTTTGAAGGAAAAACGGCTGAAGACGCGCTCGAAGTCCTTATGGAAGCAGATGTGGATGCAAGGGATATCATGGAAGAAGGTGATTCAGTCATTGTCTATGGAGAACCTGAGCAATTCCATGCCATCCATGAGGCTTTCAAGAATGCAGGAATTAATGATTTTACCGTTGCCGAGCTGACAATGCTTGCTCAAAACGATATTAGCCTAGACCCAGAGGCCCAGGCTCATTTCGAGAAATTGATTGATGCCCTGGAAGATTTAGAAGATGTCCAGCAAGTTTACCATAATGTTGACTTAGGAGAATAAAGTTCTCTCACCCCATTCATTTGATTGAATGGGTTTTTTGTTTAATCCGTTTTCCTATGGGAAATCTATTTGTATAAGATCATTGGATGCAATTAGGATGAAAATTATTTCGCTAAATGCATCAATGCCGAAATAAAAAGACAAACTCAATTGAACATACAAAATACCAAAAGAGAAGCCGAAAAGAAATCGGCGAATGCCTAAGAGAAATGGATTATGAATGGGATATCGAAAGAGCTTTGGAACTCAATTTCGCTACATTCGTTGCGGGAACGACGCTGAACCAGACAAATGCATAAACTGTTACATGTAAAAATAGCAACAGCCACAAGTTCCGGTAGAAATTCCTGGCACAAAAACGAACACAAAGCTGCTTTTTGCTTTCGGGGGTATAGTCCCTTGAATCCGTGCATTGAAGCTAAAGTGACTGATTAGAAAGATCAAATATGGGTGGTATTGATGACAGGTATTTCAATGAACGAAGAAATGATCGCAATGGTTCGCTTCCTGATAACGCTGGTAGCGATTCTTGTGGGGAGTATATTGCTGAAAAAGGCAGCGGGCCGCTTTGCTGCCGGCCGGCCTGTACTGCGGAATAAATCCCTGCCAGCCTTTCATTCATTAATGAATTGGATTACACTTTACGCAGTTGTCTTATTGTTTTTGTTTTCATTTGTCGATTCGAAATGGCTCGATTACACGATATATTCTGATGGAGACTTGGATGTAACTCCATTTCTGGTTACTTTTGTTTTTATGATCGTATCTCTTGCCCACAAGGTGATCAAACTTTTTACTAAATATATTTTATCGGAAGTTTATGAGAATTATGGAGTGGATAAGGGACTCGGATATACCTTGAACCAGGTAATCTACTATACGGTCATGATCATCGCGTTTATCGTTGGTTTCAATTATCTCGGGATCAATTTGACCGCATTAGGTGCATTATTTGGCGTCCTTGGCATCGGGATAGGCTTTGGAATGAGGAATGTTGCCGGCAACTTTGTATCCGGCATCATCATTTTGTTTGAGCGGCCGATCGAAGTAGGAGAAGTGATCCAAATCGATGACAAAATCGGACGGGTTGAAAAAATCCGTCTGCGCTCAACCGTGATTCGAACTGCAAAAGAAGGGACCTTGATTGTTCCGAACCAATATTTCATCGAACAAATCATCAAAAACAGGACCAGTGCCAAAATGATGGCACAGGTCCATGTCAGTGTTGCCTATGGGACGGATAGCGAAATGGTACAGGGGCTATTGGAGGATGCTGTCACAAGGATAAAGGAGAAAGAAGAAGGGGTTCTAGGCCATCCTGCTCCGGATATAAGGTTTGTGGACTTTAAAAACAAGTCGATGGTTTTCTTGATTGAAATCCCTGTTGCCAATTTTGAAATTAAAGAGAAAATCGAGAGCAGGATTAGGCATTTAATATCCAGGGCTTTTGTTGATCATGACATAAAATTGCCTGGATTCGACGTCGAATGGATGGAACGCAATCGATAGGATTAGAAAAAGCTCGCCTTTCTTAACGGTAGGTATTTCCCGTTAGGCAACTTTTTCACCAAGTCAAACTCGATCAGCTTCTTTAATGATAGATTGCAATAAGCCGCTGCATCGTACTTATCCCTGCCAACCATGAGTCCAATCTCTGTGGGACCGATACCTGGATAATCATAATCTTTCTTTTTTTTTCTTGAAAGCTCCCATAAAGCCTGATAAATTTTCTTGTCTTTTTCAGTGAGTTGTTTCTTTTGCTGATTTGCCATGAACATAGCCTCCAGAAAAAAAGGTTGTATATTTATTATATACACATAGTGAACAACAGTACTCCGCCTAGAAAATGCTGCTTTCATTCCATTTCAATCATAGAGAGAAAATTTCCCAATGATGGAAGAAGGGAGGGAAGCGATTAGCCGTTAGAGGCCAACACTTTTATTTCTATTCACGAAATATCGGAGGATAATTTCCCAACGTGTTAGAAAATATAAGTTTCCTCTTTTGATGGATCAAAGACGACTTTTTACAACAAGGCATGGAATCCAAGAGAGGGAATTTCTTCTGTGGCTCTTCAAATTCTTGTTGCCACATCAGGCATTTTCTTACGTGTAAGACTCTACGACGATAATGAGGGGAACACGAAAAACGCTGTTGAAGTCAGTTTCAACAGCGTTTCTTGATGGCTGATTTTAAGAGGTTTCGAGTATCAACTAGACTCGTTATATTTGTGCGCCTTTAAAACTTTGGTTTTACATCTACAATTTTTTTAGTGCTTCAGCAATCGGGCTGTCGCCAGCAATCAGGTCAAAAGAACGCTGATAAGTGTTTTCTTCCTTCAGGCTTGCGGCAATTGTCCTTGCAACATCCTCACGAGGAATCGATCCTCGCTCCAGATTTTCTGCCACTGCCACTTTCCCGCTCCCCGGCTCGTTAATCAGCCCTCCTGGCCGTATGATGGTATAGTTAAGGCTGCTTTGGAGAAGCGCTTTATCAGCATAGTGCTTCGCGACATAATAAGGTTTGATTTCTTCTGCCCAGTTTTCCCGGTTGTGTGCCTGGAAAGCGCTGACCATGACGAATCGTTTCACCCCAGCTTGCTCTGCGGCTTCCACCGTTTTTACGGCACCATCGAGGTCGACAAGGAGTGTTTTATCATATCCAGTATGTCCTCCGGAACCTGCCGTGAAGACAATTGCGTCACAGCCTTTCGCGGCTTTTGCGATTGTGTCGACAGGTCCTTCGAGACTTGCCAACACAGGTTCGATATCTGTCCCTTGATAGGCATCTGCCTGATCAGGCTGTCTCAGCATCGCCTTTACGCTGAAACCCTGTTCTTCATCAAGCAATTTGATTAGATGTCTCCCTATTTGGCCATTAGCCCCAACTACCAAAACTTTCATGAAATGTTCTCCTTTCCTTTTTACATAAGTCCTTTATATATGTACCCTGCCATCATAAATATAAAAGCGTTTTTCCCTGATCGCCGGCAAAGAATCTTAGCTGACGTGAATTTCATGTAGTTCGGAAAGATTCAAACATTCACTTAGGTGGACCCTTCAAATGGTTGATTGCTGGTATCCTGATTCTGCAGCACGTATTTATAAGGATATCGTTTTATCCTTTTTCATTGTAAGATATAGTCGAGTCAAAAAATTTCAAGCAGGCAGGTGGGGGCATGGACCAGAAAGAGAAATGGAATCGCAAGCATGCGCAAAGATTGTCTGGAAAAGAAGAGCTAATGCCGAATCCATTGCTTAAGAAACTCGTTAAAAATAAAGGAGAAGGATTGGCTATTGATATCGCCTGCGGCCTGGGAGCAAACAGTTTATTCCTTGCAGAGCAAGGCTATGAGGTAACCTCGTTGGATTTATCAGAAGTGGCTATCCGATTTGTAAGGAAAGAGGCGGAAAGACGATCACTTAGGATACAAGCAAAAGCCATCGACCTGGAAGAACTGGCTCCAATATCGGAGGAAGGAAAGAAGTACAATCTCGCCATCATGACAAATTATTTAGACCGCTCGCTCTTCCCAGTGATAAAGGAACTCTTGAACACTGGGGGCTGTTTCTTTATGGAAACTTTCTTTATGACCGAGGAGAGGAGCAGCCAAACAATACCCGATAAGTACAAACTTCGATCCAATGAACTTTTGGAGGTTTTCCAGGAATGGAAGATCCTCTTTTTTGAGAAAAATGTACAAAGCGGAAAGCAGGCGATTTTTTGCGAAAAAAAATAGTTCGATATTGATTTTTTTATTCAGTTCAGGGGTCCTCTTTCCCTACGCGGAACGGGCTCCCTCATCCTTTTTAAACTTGGAACCCGTTTCTCCCGCGCCAAAAGGGGAGTCTTCTTGAAACATCAACCTCTTAAGGGATCCCATATCGTTCAGCTGGGGTCAACCTCATCAAAAGATAACGTCGTGACAAGCGTATACTCTCCTTTTTCAATCTCTTCCTTTGATGCATGGCGGCCAAGTTCTTCCTGGTCATCCATTCCTGGAGCAATGGTAGGTTCAGCTTCGGTCTTGATTTTTCGATGCATTTCTGATCTCTCCTTATAGCATTGATAGAAGTAGTTTTTACTGAACATGGGTACTTTATGAATTAGGCCATTACATAAATAAAAGGCAGTTAAGGAGGGATTAAAGTGGGTGCAGTTGAACAAAATGGTTTTGTATTCGAACCAGAATTCAGCGTCATTGGACAAAATGGAGCGATCCATGTATTCAAAAACGGAAAGTTTATCGAGGAAATCCAGTTTGTATTTTCAGGAGAATACCCTGAGTTTGATGAAATCCAGCAGCTGATTGACAACTATTGTGAGCAAAACAGCATATGATTTAGGTATTGGTCAAGATGGATTGCGATCATCCTTTAAAGGAAGGGGAGTGAATAGATTTGGTACGAACGTTTTTTCTTTTGGGCATTCAAACACTCCCCTCCTACATCGCATCCTCCATTCTGATGGGAAAAGTAAAACCATTCAAGCGGCTCAAAGGAAATCATTTTTATTTATGAAGTTTTCCAAAATGGTCTCTACGTTTTCAAGCTGCTGCAAATAAGAGGAAACCCTATTATTGAGCAGCTGACGTTGTCGTTTGTCCTCAAGGAACAAAAGCAATTGTTCCTCCATATCTTCCGGGATGATTTTTATAGCCAATTCCTTCTCCAGCAAATACCGGAGGTTGTGTTCTTCTTGCCCTGGCAGGGCAGGGAGGAGACCTACGGGAAGCTTTTTCCACAGGCATTCACTTACCGTAATCCCCCCTGGCTTTGTTAGTACCATGTCCATTTGCTCGTATAGCCGATTCATTTCTTTTCTTGAGGATATGTAAGGAACTGCCCGAAAGTGAGAAGGTTGAAGCATGGTCATTTTCTTAAATAAAGTTTGATTCTTGCCGCATAACACATGATAGCGGATTTTCCCTGAAAACTTCAATGATTTAAATAGATTTTCAATTGTCCCCACCCCTAAATTTCCTCCAGCAACCATAACATTGAAAGGGTACGGGCAATTCTTACTGGCATCTCCCTCTTTCAGGAATTCCGGATGAACCGGAATTCCTGTAACAGCAATATTCCCAGCATAAACATCCCATTGCTCAAGATCATTCTTGATCTTTTCGCTAGGAGCAAGGTGGAGATCGATATGGCTGACTCCCCAGACGGTATTGATGAAATAGTCCGTATAAACATTTATGACAGGAACTGATAGCTCTCCAGACTTTTTCAGGAGGTTTAATAGGTACGAGGGAAGACAATGAGTGCAAATGATGAGGTCTGGGTTTTCGTTTCTTAAAAGTGTTTTCATGCTTTTTAAAAAAATCCATTCATAAAGAAAGTGCCGCCTATCTGGATCATTGCGGCCGCATGCGTTAAACCGATATAACCAACTGTAAAGTTCAGGGGTCATTTTAATAGCTTTTAAATATCCGTACGTAGTCGCTTTCTCTCCAAGCCGGGAAGTATATTCAAAAATATCCATTTTCTTAATTTCAAGTGCAGGGTTGATCGTTTTTAAATAGGAACGGAGTGCTTCTGCTGCCGTATGATGTCCCGAGGGCATTTGCAGGAAAGGTAAAATAAGGATTTTCTTCATATTAACCAAACCTTTACTTTTCTTTACCTTCAAATTTTCCGAATTCGGTCAAAAATATTCACCATATATCAAGCTTGAAGAAATAGGAAAAGAAGCTTCTTCTTCGAAAAATCTAAACATTTCCACTTATATTTCCATACGCAAAACAACAAAATACACTTCGTAACTCAATAACAATGAAGGAAGGGATTGAAAGATGACAGTAGCAGCTCAGGTAAATCAGACGATTGCAGGTTTAAAAAGCGCACAGGCAAGTTTTGAAACCTTTGCATTGCAAACTGAAAACCAACAGGCTAAGCAATTGTATCAGACTGCCGCAAAGCAAACACAAGCAATCATTGACAGCATTGGGCCCCGCGTCCAGCAAATTGAACAAGAAGAGCCACAATACAAACAACAATAAATTCTCAATCAGGTTGGCTGCTTGCCAACCTGGCCATTCGAAATAAAAGTGTGACATAGAAGTGAGTGAAAATAATCTCTACGAAAAACAAAAAGATAGCCGTGACGGTGAAAATGAGAAGGGGGTAACCGTTTGCTGCGAGCGTGGCTAGTCAAATGAAAGGAGAAGAATGACTTGTATTACCGTCCGTTTCTATTAGCCTTATGGAGATATTTCGATCCAGTCTATTTTGAGTTTACCCGGTTGCAACATCTTTGTCCTGAGAATAAAGAAAGAGGAATTTTCAGGGTCAGGCTAACTCGATACCGTGGAAAAGACGTTGTTCTGTCAGATGGAATAAAAATTTCCAAAAATGATCTTATGCTTAAAGTCCATTTGCATAATGTCAAGATTTTGAGTGATTTTTCCACCATGAAGAATGAGTGGGCTAAAGGTAGATCCATTTTTCGGCAGGTTACCGACTCCATGCCTCTTTTGGCTGCATTTATCCATAATCATCCCCAAAAAAATAATATTAAAGGCATCATTGGCATCACACTTATAAACAAAGGATACAGTCCGTTAGGGTTTGAATGTTACCATCCAGAAAACAGATTCTATTCCTGGTTTAAAAAGACATTGCAATTACCGATTTATCTGCTGTCCTCCTCAAAAGTTTCTGATTTAAAGAAACATCATACGGTTTATTTAATGATGTCAAAAGAAAAACTTATGAAAAAGTACAAACAACTGGTTTAGTTACTTGCCAGCAGGTTCCATTGTTTCGATCCAGCCATTCCTTGTATACTTGTTAACAGGGGAGGGATAAGACAATGGAACTGATTATTTTACTTATTATTTCCAGTTATCTTGGGTATATTTTGCTAAAAGCATACAAGAATACAAAGAAAGTGGCCATTAATACCATTTCCGTTACCAGGCCAAACATTACCGTTTCTAAAAAGAATTTAAAAATCCTGCACCTTTCTGATTTGCATCTTGAAAACCTATCAGTGACCCCTACTGATCTTTATGAAAAAATCTCTGATCAAACGTTTGACCTTATCGCTCTAACGGGGGATTTCCTTGATCGAAAGCGAAGCATTCCAAAGCTGAGGGACTATCTCGAGGTGCTTGAAGTCTTGAAACCTAAATATGGGATTTATGCCGTCTTTGGGAACCATGATTATGTCCTGAAAGGGAAGAACTTTAAGGAATTGAAAAAGACGCTTGAGGAACACGGCTGCAGAACACTTCAAAACGAGCATGTCGCCATCGAAGTCAATGGGGAGAACCTGAATATCATTGGAATTGACAATTACAGTACAAACCATAGCGATGTTAAAAAAGCATTTAAAGGTGTTCCCAAAGGTTATAACCTGGTACTGACCCATGATCCGAATGTTGTGCTTGATATGGAAGGTGTACATTTTGATTACCTGCTGTCAGGTCATTTTCATGGCGGGCAGATTCACTGGCCAAAGCCCTATCACTTGATTAAAATGGGGAAGCTGGTCCGGATGAAGATGATCAAGGGACTGCACTACCATGGTGGAAAGCCATTTTATATTAGTGAAGGACTTGGACAGACAGGCGTGAACATCCGAATCGGGAGCCGCCCTGAAATTACATTCCATGAAATTTCATAAGGTATCTTTTCGCCCTTCCATTATTCGGAAGGGCTTTTGCATAATTCCCAAGGCTTAAATCAAAATTTTCCACCACTCATATAAAACTGATCATCAATGATGTAAATACAATAGGTTGAAAGCCAATCATGAGCTTGGCAGGGGCGCTGGTCAACTGGTTGTGTATAGAACCTCCCCCTTGCGAATAAGGGAAATCCCAATTAACACGATCTTCAGTTCAGTAAAAGGAGTACTAAATAAGAATCATTTTATATTCAGCGTGGCCATATAAGGCAAATGATCAGAGGCTAATATATCATCCAGGCAAACTGATGCTTCGATTACTTCAATTTGCTCGCTTGTGAAAATAAAGTCCAGTTTCTTGCTGGGCCGTCGGGATGGATATGTATCGTTTTTACTTTCAAAGGAGTCGACGTCTTTTAAATGGCGAGTAACGAGTCTCCAGCTTCTTGAAAAAGGCTTCATGTTCCAGTCCCCCATTACGATTGAGAGATTTTTATTTCTCTGCACCTTCTTAAGGATGAACTCCGTTTGTTTTTGATGCAGTAATGGAGCAAAGCTAAGGTGGGCAACAAAAATGGCAATGAGCCTGTTTCCGATATCCACGTTTGCTTCCAATAGTGCCCTGTCCTCGATCAATCCAGGCAGAAAGTCAAAAGGATGATTCACGGTGTTTATTATCGGGAACCGGGATACCAGTGCATTTCCGTATTGCCGAGGACTTGCACCGTGCTGCCCCACTTTTATCGCCGATCCAAAAACGTAGTCCATATCAAGAGTTTTTGCAAGCTGAGCCGCCTGATCTGAAAATAAGCTGCGTTTCGAAAACCTATTGTCTACCTCGTTCAAACCTATGAGATCAGCTTCTGATGATTGTATGAGTTTACTTATCCTATCAAGGTCCAACCTTTTATCCAAACCCATTCCATGGTGGATATTAAACGTCATTACTTTTATCTGCACAGTTTTTAACCTCACTTCAATTCCTGTTTTCATATGTGATTGTTTTGATCCTTCCGCTTCAATATGTTATTCTCCCCTCATTTTACATAATCACTTGCCAAAATCTCCATAATAAGAGAAAAAGAATGGGGGCATTAATCCATTGGCAGTGAAAAAGCGCGTCATTTTACTCTTGCTGGACTCCTTAATGGAAGCTCCATTAAAGAATGCGATGAAACAGGAACAAGCCAACACATTCCAGTATTTTATAGAGAACGGCCATCTTTATCCAGATATCATCAGTTCATTCCCAACGATGTCGGTTAATGTGGATAGCACGATTCTTACGGGAGTATATTGTGATCAGCACAAAGTTCCAGGACTTGTCTGGTACCATCAGGATGAAAAACGGCTCATCAATTATGGAAGCCATATAAGGGAATGGATGAAACTGGGATTGAATCAATCCTTGAAGGATGTTTTATATAATCTGAACAATTGTCATTTAAACGGTGAGTACAAGACCATTCATGAAGAACTTGCCGATATTGGAAAACAGTCAGCATCAATTAATACACTCATGTATAGAGGAAGCAGCAATCATCGATTAAAAATACCTTTCCTTCTGTCCTTGCTGACAGGTTTTCCAAAAAGCCTGGAGGTAAAATCCGCTCGTTTTTTTAGTTATGGGTTAATGTCAAAGATAGGATCAGGAAATCGTTTCGGCAATGTTTTCGGAAGATATGGATTCCAAAATGCTTTTTCTGTGAAAGAACTGATTCATCTCATTAAAGAAGATAAGCTTCCAGATTTCTCAATCGTTTATTTTCCTGATGGGGATAAAAGTGTACACAAAAATGGTCCATCGGATATCAAGGGAATCAAAAAAGTGGATAAACAGCTTGCGGAAATTCTGGATAACTTCAATACATGGGAAGAAGCAATAAAGCAAAATATATGGGTTCTTCTCGGAGATAATGGGCAGGCAAGGATTGGTCCAAATCGGGAAGAGGCGCTGATCGACTTAAGGACAATATTAGGCGCTTATCAAATAGCGGGATTGAAGAAAGGAGTAACAACAGAAGATCAGATTGTTTTAGCGGTTAATGAACGCATGGCTTATATTTATTCACTTGATCCTATTCGTTTCCAGCTTTCTGCGATCGCCAAAACAGTCCAGAAAGACAGAAGGATAGATTTGATTGCATGGAAGGAAGGGGGAGACATTCATATTATATCCGGTATCATAGATGGGAAATTAATATTCCGCAAAAGCGGGGATTTTATCGATGAATATGGACAAATGTGGAGTATTGAAGGAAGCCAGGAAATCCTTGATATGGATCTAGAAGGGGATACTATCTGTTATGGGGATTATCCTGACGGGCTGGCGAGAATATATAGTTCATTGTTTTCCCATCAGGGTGATTACCTTGTTGTTACAGCCAGGCCAGGATATGAGATGATTGGGGAGGGATCTCCGACACATGTAGGAGGAGCAAGCCATGGAGCTCTACATAAACAAGACTCATTGGTCCCGATGATCGTAACAGGTACAGACTCAGCGCCCAAGCATTCCCGGATGAAGGATTTAAAAGAGTGGCTCATGTCGATCATAATTAATGAAGCTGCAGAATGATCATTAAATAGTTAGAGAAATAAAACGAACGGGATTACTTAGTCATTTCCATGAAATTCTTAAAGGAACCCCCTTATCTCCACTAAAAAGTAGAGATAAGGGGGTTTATTTATTCAGAACTAGAGATGAAGCACAAAAAGAAGTAAAATCCATACAAAATTAGTGAGGGTTTGCCGAACACAGTTCACGGACGATTTAAATTATTTAAGAAACAAGCTTACTTTAATTGAAGTCAAAACTACTCTCTTTTTACAGCGAAATAAAAAAAAGCTCCGATAGAACATCAGAGCTTTCGTTCAATATTATTCAGCAACATTAAACTGACCCATCATTCCGGCGTCTTCATGCTCGAGGATGTGGCAATGGTACATGAATAGTCCTTTATGATTGAAAGTAGCAATCGCCCGTACTTTTTCACCTGGTGCCACCAGGATGGTATCTTTCCAGCCTTGTTCGTTTGGGGGTGGAGGATTGCCGTCACGGTCCAAAATCAGGAACTGGGTGCCATGGCCGTGGAATGGGTGGGCCATGCCCATGTTATTGCCCATCATTCCCAAGCCTTCATTCGAGATTTCCCAGATTTCTGTTTCGTGAAGCTTGAGCTGTTCGTCAATCCGGTCCATATCCATCTGTTTGCCGTTTATGGTGACATTCCGTCCCATTCCGGACATTACAAACTCTCTGGTTCTTGCCGCCATTGATTCATCAACCTCTGGGATATCAACGAGTTGGGAAGGTAATTCTTTTGGGCCTTTTTCCTCGCCAGTCACAACAAATCGTATAATGGGCGTACCCTGGTCCGTCAGTTCAACCGTTTCATCCTTTTCATATTGTGAAAAATCGACAATCAGCTCTGCCCGCTCGGCGGAGCTCAGAATAAGGCTGTTCAGCTTTACCGGTTCTTCCAGAAGTCCGCCATCCGTGCCGATCTGGTAAAATTCCTCACCGTTGCTAAGGGCAAATTGATAGATTCTTGCATTTGAGCCATTCAGCAATCGGAAACGGACCTTGCCTTTTGGAACTTCAACATATGGATTGATGGCTCCATTCACCATAATCGCATCACCTTGAAGACCCATCATGACATCATGCATGCTTAGGTCATAGTCAAACTGGCCATTTTGATCAAGCTGCTTGTCCTGGATAATCAAAGGGATATCGTTCACACCGTATTTGTCCGGAAGATTCAATTTCTTACTTTTGTCATCATCAATTAAGAATAATCCAGCAAGTCCTTTATATACATGTTCCCCTGTTTTATGGAGCAGGTGAGGGTGATACCATAATGTTGCGGCGTTTTGTTCAATTGTGAATTCTGGGGCCCACGTTGTGTTTGGCTGGATGCCGTTGTGCGGGCCACCATCATCCTCGCCATCCACTTCAAGACCATGCCAGTGTATCGTTGTTGCTTCATCCAACTCATTTTTCACTTTAACAGAAACATTGTCACCCTTCTTCACGCGAATGACGGGCCCCAAATAGTCTCCATTGTACCCGAATGTGTCTGTGGATTTGCCCTCAAAAAACTCCATTGAGCCTTTTTGGGCAACGAGAGTGAATTCCCCTTTGTCCGGGTCCGGATTTTCGTCTTCCAGGATTGGCGGGATCGGAAGTGGGTTTTCATCGACTGACAGAGAGCCATTTTTCATATCTTTATTCGAGCCGGAACCGCCGTGCATCATTCCGCCATTTCCCATACCGTCTCCATTCATCATTCCTCTGCCTTGGCCGGGCATATTTCCGCCCAAGCCACGCATGTTCAACATAAAGAGCCAGCCGCCTCCAATAATTAAAACAAGGATAATAATGGCTGCTAAAACGCCCTTTTTCATTTTTGTTCCTCCTTTGTTGCCATCATTATTATTCAAGTATTCACCACAAGCTGTATATATATTTCATACCATACCCTGTATTCTATAAGCGTTATTTTTCATACGCGAACAATAGATACCTTATCAGCTAAATATGCATTTTTTGTGAAGCTAATGAGCTAATTGCTGCTGATAAAGTGCTCAAAAAATGCAGAAGACCTTGAAAACGAACTAATCCTTCCTAAAGCCAGTGTGGATGCACCTATAAAATTAACTTTCGATCAGTGACGAGGCAAGCGATTCTGTTACTGACCTGGAGCCATGTTCCAGATCTTTTGGCACACTAGATGATGGACAGCGAGGCTGAAAAATTTCTTAAAGTTTGCGAAAAGTGATTGGATCTACTAAACGAGAGTAAGGGTTCCTCTTTTAACGAGGAACCCTGATTCGGAATACTATTTAAGTGGCATGCCAACCGCTGCACTCCTATTGTCGCTCTTTGTAGGGCTTTTTGGTCAAATTCTATCATTCATTACTCAATTCGATTATATTCCTAACAAACAAGTGCTTACTTTTACAATTAAACTGACCACTTAGCAGAATAAACGCACTGCTCATATAAATTTGGAATTACCAAGCAAAAAATACCACAAGAAATTAAATAGAAAAAAATGAGAGCTATGAATCTTTATAAAGGCAGTTGACAAAACCGAGGTAGTGTTTTACTGTAAAAATAATGAAAGACGGAAGGGTGAAAAAAGAACATGATCCAATAATCCTCACTTTTAGAAAGATCGATAAGCTAAAAATATACATTCAGCTTAAGAATATTTCTCTTGATCTGAAGGCTTATTTGTATGCTTATTGATTAATTTTCTGAAATAGGATTATTGTGTAATGTACTTAATAAAGACTAAAGGACTTTAAATACAGGTCTATTTTAGTCTGTACATGAGTTGCACTGCCTCCTATCTCGGAAAATGAGTATAGGAGGCTTTTTGTGTTATAAAATTCTAAATGGAGGGATTTATATGAGATTTGAGCAGCAAGAAATAAATATTTCACATTCTAATTCAGGTCCTTATGGGATTGCCATCACACAAGAAGGGAAGGTATGGTTTACCCAACATAAAGCAAATAAGATCAGTTGTCTTGATCAAGAAGGGGAAATCAAGGAATATAATGTTCCAACTCCTGATGCTAGAGTGATGTGTTTAACTGTTTCATCAAAAGGTGAGATTTGGTTTACAGAAAATGCAACAGACAAAATAGGAAGAATCACAGTAACTGGAATAATTAAAGAGTATCCTTTGCCCCACTCCAATTCAGCACCATATGGGATTACGGAAGGCTCCAATGGAGATATATGGTTTACGGAAATGAATGGAAACCGTATAGGTAAATTGACGGAGAAAGGTGAGGTTCATGAGTATGAACTACCCAATAAAGAATCCTACCCAGCTTTCATTACGCTTGGTCCAGATGGTTCCCTTTGGTTCACTGAAAACCAAAATAATGCAATTGGAAGGATAACTGAATCGGGAGAACAAACGGAATACCAAATACCTACACCATCAGCAGGACCAGTAGGCATAACAAAAGGGAGCGATGATGCACTTTGGTTTGTAGAAATATTGGGAAATAAGATAGGGAGAATTACTATTTCTGGTGAAATAACAGAAATTGACATACCTACACCAAATGCACGTCCTCATGCAATCACTCAAGGATTGGGTGATGACTTATGGTTTACCGAATGGGGTGCAAATAAAATAGGGAGGGTAACAAATAGTAAATCAATTGAAGAATATTCAATCCATACACCTAATTCTGAACCTCACGGAGTTGTTTGTGATAAAGAAGGAAATGTATGGTTTGCATTAGAATGTAACAAGATTGGAAAATTAACCTTAATGGAATGAAGGGTGGACAGTTTTATGGAATCTAAAAGACTATTGGGACCTAACCCAGATATCATTTATCCAATTTCAGGTAATAATGGGGTCCAATTTATTAAACCATCATTGACAAAAACCAATATTGAAGTTGGAGATTTTTCTTATTATGACAGTAATCAAGGAGAATCTTTTGAAGAACAAGTTCTTTATCACTATGAATTTTTTGGGGACAAATTGGTAATTGGAAAGTTTTGTTCAATTGGACCGGGTACTACATTTATTATGAATGGAGCTAACCATCGAATGGATGGATCTACATATCCTTTTAATATTTTTGGAAATGGATGGGAGAATTATACACCAACATTAGAAAATCTGCCGTTCAAAGGAGATACAGAGATTGGAAACGACGTATGGATTGGCAGGGATGTAACAATCATGCCTGGAGTAAAAATAGGCGATGGTGCAATAGTGGCAGCAGAATCTGTTGTCACCAAAAATGTTGATCCTTACACCATTGTTGGTGGAAATCCTTCAAAACTAATAAAAAAGAGATTTTCTGATGATGTAATCGAGGACTGGATCAAACTTCAATGGTGGAATCAAGATATAAACTTGATAAACGAAAATCTTGATTACATTGTAAATGGTGATTTGGATAATTTAAAAAGTAACTTAAATAAATAAAATTTAAGCTATAGTTAAAAGCATGAATAGAATAAGTGGAAATTATTTATCCTGAATTAATTAGTATAGACTTTTTTGACCCCAAAAAATATAGAAGAAGATGTTGTAGACTTTTTGTCTTATTAGTATAGACTTTCTTGTCTTTGAACAAACTTGGTGAAAGGGGAAGCTCTTCATTCAAGAATGAATTATTTCTAGTTAACATAACATAAATTCTCGGAAGTAAAAAATACAATGATTATTCCTGTCTCAATAATTAAGTATACTCAAGTTAGTGAGACAGAATAAAAGATTTCCGTAATATTTTTTAATTTTGAACTAGTACTTGGTTTTAATTAATCTTTAAACTGGTTTAATTCATCTACTCCATTAACTTCGGATTCTAGATCAACGGGTTCACATTTTCTATTTCAATTAAATGAATTTGAACGAATCATTCAAATTCTGTCATTTTTGAACGACTAAGAATGACGCTTTTTATTTATTATTGATGTGCTGGTTGTCATCTTGATTACAAATTTTTGGTTTTTAGGTTTACATAATAAGATTATGTTCACTTCCTTCTCTGAAGTCCCGTGCCTGACGTGCAATTTATTTTTTGAAATATTTTGTTCTAAATAAAAAACACAGGTTATCCCTGTGTTTGGACCGTTTTCGTTGCTATATTCAAGTAGTTTCTTGGCGTTCCGTAATATATAGTTTCATTGAATTCTGGAAAAACTGATTGGAACTGTATATAAATTGGTGCATCAAGCAGCCACGGGTAATTGGTGAACAGACTTTTATCCCCATAAATCAAAGCTGTCAGCGCCAGGTCCATTTCCTTTTTGAAAATCAAATGCCTAATTTTTGACATATTAAGGTCATATTCTCCATTACTGATGTGCGCCTTTCCATACAGCAAGTACTCCCCTTCCCTAGTCGTCCACTCTGCCAGCACTTCATCCCGAATTAAAAAGTTGATGGCATTATCATCAAATGCTGCACCGATGCTTAAAAATAGTTCGCCGGTCTGGTCGGAATGAGTCAGGGTGTATTTCCTCCGATCCACGGGCTCGAATGGAGTTGCTGGAGGTATGAGTTTGACTGCCAGTTTTTCAGGTTTGAATTTATTCATATAAGAAGGCTCCTTCCGGTAAAAAAGAATCCTTATGCTTAGGATAGCCTATGCAATTGATGCCTGATCCGTTACAAATGCCTATTTTCCGTGTAACTTGAGGCTCTTCACCTTCGTATTCACCAGGGTCCACTTGCTATTTTCATAAATCCATGTGGATTCAACTAAAGCTATTCCGTCTGCATTAAATACTCCGCTGACCCGTTGGCTGCCAGTCAAACCCAATCCTTTGCCTTTTATTTTAATTGGCTTTAATGCAGCATATGGCTGGATAATCAGTTCTGTCGGCTCATTCAAATTGCCGTCCTGGTAAAGACCAAGATGGTCGTAATCCATTTTCCTTTCGCTCAAGTTAAATGTGTAAGACTGGCCAGTTTCCTCTATTGAGATGGATGCCCTATAGCCGTCAAGGAATTGGCTGCTGATGGACAGTGGTTCTGGCACAGGCAAGTCCACTACATTGGAATTCTTCAATGTATAGAGGTGGAAATTGGATAATCCTCCGCTTTCACCAGTGAGAATACTGACGAAAATATCTTTGACTCCGTCACGGTTCAAATCCTGATAGTCTGCTTCCGGCTCATAACCACCTTCCAGTTCGATTTTATTGGTTTGTCCATTTTGAGACTTTACTTCAATCGAAATCGACTTTGAAAAAGGGACGCCTTCTTTTAAATGATTAGCTTTTAAATACACGGTATCCTTTTTCCTGTCCCCGGTAACATCGACTCTTTTCTCTGAAATAATAGCGGAGGGGCTGCGGTTCGATTCATCCGCATAGGCGCCAGTCAACGCAGTAAGTGACATAAAAAAGAAAGCAGTAAATGTTAGCAAGATTTCCCCTTTCATCTGCATCCTCCTCATTCTTTGTATTGATAACATGTCCAAATATGGAAAAATGATGCATAAAAAACCCTCTAAGAAATCTCAGAGGGTTTTTTATCAAAGCTTATTTTGCTGTTCTGCTTCTTTCCTTGATTCCCACGATTCAATACCCGTAAGTCCAGGAATTGAATCGGAATAGAAAACAGGATCCTTCCCTTCCCTTCGCTGGCTGCGATAATCCTTCAGCGCAGCCATGGCAATCCTTCCTAGCATAGCGATTGCTGCAAGGTTGATCAAAGCCATGATGCCCATGAACAAATCAGCAAGGTTCCAAACTACTGCCAAATCGACAAGTGATCCAAATAAAACCATTCCAAGAACGGCTATCCTGTAAATAAAGATGGTTATCGGACTTTCTCTAATGAACTCGATGTTCGTCTCTCCGTAATAGTAATTGCCTATAATCGAAGTGAAAGCAAACAGGAAAATCGCTCCGCCAATAAACGTCGGCGCCCATGCACCTACGTGCTCCTGTAGCGCCATTTGCGTCAGCTGTATGCCGTCCAGGTTCGGATCGGTATAAGTGCCGGACAGGATAATGATAAAGGCAGTTGCCGAACAAATCAAAATTGTATCCGTGAAAACCCCAAGTGTCTGGATCAACCCTTGTTTGACAGGGTGTGATACCGCCGCAGTTGCTGCGGCATTTGGTGCGCTTCCCATTCCTGCTTCGTTCGAGAATAAACCTCGTTTAATCCCCATCATGACAGCCGCACCCATCCCGCCGCCTGCCACTTCCTGAAACCCGAAGGCGTTCTTTATAATCAAAGTGATCATTTCAGGAATTTCGCTGATATTCAGAAAAACGATGACGAGGGCAAGGATCAGGTAGAGGATTGCCATGATTGGTACGATGATTTGAGAAACATGGGCAATCCTTTTGATTCCTCCAAAAATAATGACAGCAGTCATGGCGGCGAGTATGATGCCAATCCAGAATCGATCCATGCCAAACGCTTCATTGAAGGCAATTGATATCGTATTTGATTGGACAGAGTTGAAAACCAGCCCGAAACAGAAAGTAATGATGACCGCAAACAAAATGCCCATCCACCGCTTGTTCAGGCCGCGTTCCATATAATAGGCTGGACCACCGCGGAATTCATCCTTATCTTTAATCTTGTAAATTTGGGCCAGCGTGCTTTCGATGAAGCTTGACGCCGCGCCGATGAAGCCAATAAGCCACATCCAAAAAACTGCCCCAGGCCCTCCGGATGCAATGGCGGTGGCAACACCAGCAAGGTTGCCGGTGCCTACACGGGAAGCAAGGCTTACGGTAAAAGCCTGGAATGAAGAAATTCCGCGTTTCCCTTCTGCCGAAACAGTTGCTTTATCTCCCAGGATCCGGATCATTTCACCGAAATATCGGAACTGGACAAATCTTGTCCTTAAGGAAAAGTATGTACCAAGTACAATCAGGACTGCTATTAAAATATAAGTCCAGACGAAGTCATTTAATACTGTAATGATGTTATTGAAAGTATCCAAAAATGTCTGCATAAAAAACTCCTTCTCTTGTTGTAAATATATACGTTCGCGGGCAGCCTCTACCTGGAAATTCCCTGACAGGAAATGAAGAGGAAAGCTATCTATTCATTTACCCTATCCGAAAACAAAAAAACACAGGTGGACCCGTGTTTTTTTGTCAAATCATTCCGGTGTTTCCATTGCTTGCTCGCTTTTCCACACTTCCGAGATTTTTCCTGTCTCGCTTTCGTCCACAAGGAAAGAACCGTTTGAATAACGATCATTGTATCGAAGCTGAGACACTTTAACGGAAACAACCTGCTGTTTCTTTGTCTGGATGAATACTTCATCAAGGTTATTAACTGCTTCAACTCCCACTATCCTGTGGGGATTGGATTTCAGCTCCCTTAACATGACCACGCCACGCTTGGCCCGGGTAGACTTTTCAAATTCTGAGAGTTTCATTTTCTTGATGGCACCCCGCTGTGTGGCAATGAAAATCAATGGGTCGCTACCTTGCTCGATCACCTTCCCGCCTACGACAAAATCCCCTTCTTTCAGATTCATCCCTTTCACCCCGGCAGCTCTGATCCCGATTGGGCTGATTTCTTCTTCACTGAACCATAGGGCGTAACCAAGATGGGAGGAAAGGAAAAGATCATTTGTGCCATCTGTAAGGTGGACATCGACTACAATGTCATCACCTTTTAGGTTGATGGCAGAAAGCGGTTTGGAATAACGCTGGGCTTTATAAAGTTTCAATTCCGATTTCTTGACCATTCCGTTCTTGGTGATGAACAGAAGGTATAATTCTTGCTCGAAATTAGTAATCGGCACCGCCTTGATGATTTCTTCATCCCTGTCGATTGGTACAATGTTAGCCACGTGCTGTCCGAGGTCTTTCCAGCGGATATCCGGAAGCTCGTGGACAGGCAGGTACAGATAGTTGCCTTTGCTTGTGAACAGGAGGAGGACATCCTTCGTATTCATGCTGAGTTGCGACATGAGCCTATCTGTATCTTTCATGGCGAAGTCCTGTCCGTTTGAGGCTGCGAATGAACGCTGGCTTGTCCGTTTCACGTACCCGCCTTTTGTAACTGTAACGATGACATCCTCGCTTGCGATCAGCACTTCGAGATTGATTTTGATTTCCTCGATTTCTGCTTCAATGACGGTTCTCCGGTCATCCGCGAATCGTTTTTTAATATCCTTCAGTTCTTTCTTGATGACAGATAAAAGCTTTTTTTCACTGCTTAAGATTGCTGTCAGTTCCTCTACCTTTTTTGATAATTCCTCTGCCTCGGCTTTCAATGCCGTGATATCTGTATTTGTAAGACGATATAGCTGCAAGGAAACGATTGCTTCAGCTTGGATTTCGGTAAATTTGAATTTCTTGATCAAATTATCTTTCGCGTCCCGTTTATCCTTGGAAGCCCGAATAGCAGCAATGACTTCATCAAGGATGGAAAGGGCCCTCATCAAACCTTCTACGATATGCTGCCTTTCCCTCGCTTTTTGGAGGTCGTATCGGGAACGTTTCGTGACAACATCTTTCTGGTGGGCGATATAAGAATCAAGAAGCTCTGCAAGACCCATCAATACAGGTGTTTTCTTATTGATCGCTACCATATTGAAATTATAGGTAACTTGCAGGTCACTGTTTTTATAAAGATAGTTCAGGACACCATTCGCATCGGCTTCTTTTTTCAGCTCGATGACTATCCGCAGACCTGTGCGATCTGTTTCATCCCGTACTTCTGAAATGCCTTCCACTTTGCGATCGATCCGGAATTCATCCATACGTTTGACGAGATTCGCTTTATTGACTTCATAAGGAATCTCCGTGATAGCTATTTGCTGTCTGCCCCCGCGGATCTCCTCAATCTCCGCTTTCCCGCGGATGATAATCTTTCCTTTTCCAGTCTTGTAGGCTTTCAAAATCCCGTCTACACCCTGGATGATTCCTCCAGTCGGGAAGTCGGGGCCTTTGATCACCTTCATCAAGTCTTCAACTGTGCAGGCTGGATTGTCGATGCGCATGATAGCCCCATCGATGACTTCGGCTAAATTGTGGGGAGGGATATCAGTCGCATAGCCTGCGGATATTCCTGTAGAGCCATTCACCAGCAGGTTCGGGAATCTTGCAGGCAGGACAGTTGGTTCACTTGAAGTGTCGTCAAAATTCGGTATGAACTCGACCGTCCGTTTTTCTATGTCTCTTAGCAATTCTCCGGCAATCGCTGACAGCCTTGCCTCTGTGTAACGCATGGCTGCCGGAGGGTCGCCATCGATGCTTCCGTTATTCCCGTGCATTTCTACCAGATAGTTCCTTACTTTCCAGTCCTGGCTCATGCGAACCATTGCTTCATATACTGAAGTGTCGCCATGAGGGTGATAATTCCCGATAACGTTCCCGACAGTCTTGGCTGATTTTCTGAAGCCTTTTTCGCTTGTATTGCCTTCTACATGCATGGCATATAAAATTCTTCGTTGAACCGGCTTCAGTCCATCCCTTGCATCGGGAAGCGCACGCTCCTGGATGATATATTTACTGTAGCGGCCAAATCGGTCACCTAATACGTCTTCTAACGGAAGGTCGCGAAACTTTTCTACTGTGCTCATTCGCTGGCAACCTCCTCTGTTACTGAAATATTTTCATTTTCCAATATATTTCCATCTTCTTCAAGGCCAAATGCGACATTGGATTCGATCCATTTGCGCCGCGGCTCGACTTTATCACCCATCAGCGTCGTGACTCTTCGTTCGGCCCTTGCGGCATCATCGATACGCACCCTGATCAATGTGCGGGTCTCAGGATCCATTGTCGTTTCCCAAAGCTGGTCGGCATTCATTTCACCGAGACCCTTGTAGCGCTGGATGATATAGCCTTTCCCGACTTTTTTGATAGCTCCCTGAAGTTCCTCGTCGCTCCATGCGTATTCAATCACTTCTTTCCGGCCGGTTCCTTTGCTCACTTTATAAAGCGGTGGCAGTGCGATGAACACTTTTCCCGCCTCGACAAGCGGCTTCATGTAGCGGTAAAAGAAGGTCAGCAGCAGAACCTGAATATGGGCGCCATCCGTATCAGCATCCGTCATGATGATGACTTTGTCGTAGTTGATATCATCAATGTTGAAATCAGATCCGACCCCGGCGCCAATCGCGTGGATAATCGTGTTGATTTCTTCGTTCTTGAAAATATCCTGAAGCTTCGCCTTTTCCGTATTGATGACTTTACCGCGGAGCGGAAGCACGGCCTGGAATTTCCTGTCCCTGCCCTGCTTGGCGGAGCCGCCCGCAGAGTCACCCTCAACCAGATACAATTCATTTTTTGCAGGGTTTTTGGACTGTGCAGGTGTCAGCTTGCCCGAAAGCATCGCATCCGAACGTTTTTTCTTCTTACCGCTTCTTGCGTCCTCTCTTGCTTTCCTGGCCGCTTCGCGTGCCTGAAATGCTTTGACGGATTTCCGGATCAGCAGCGTACTGATATCCGGGTTCTCTTCAAGAAAGTAGGAGAGATGTTCCGATACGACGGCATCTACTGCAGAGCGAGCTTCGCTTGTGCCTAGCTTCCCTTTAGTCTGCCCTTCAAACTGAAGGAGCTCCTCAGGAATCCGGACCGAAACGATGCCGGCAAGGCCTTCACGAATGTCGGCACCTTCAAGGTTTTTGTCTTTATCCTTAAGAAGTCCAACTTTCCGCGCGTACTCATTGAAAACCCTCGTCATCGCTGTTTTCGCCCCGGCTTCATGGGTACCCCCATCCTTTGTCCGGACATTGTTGACGAAGGAAAGGACATTTTCTGAATAACCGTCGTTAAATTGGAAAGCGAAATCCACTTCGATGCGGCTAAAGATTCCTTCAATGCTGACAACAGGATGCAGTACATCTTTTTCTTCGTTCAAATATTCGACGAATGCCTCGACACCTGTTTCATAGTGAAACACCTCTTTTGCGCCATGGCGTTCATCGATGATTTCAATTTTTAACCCTTTCAGCAAAAATGCTGATTCGCGCAGGCGTTCGGATAGAGTATCAAAATTGTAAGTCAATGTCGAAAAAATTTGGGGATCCGGCTTAAAATGGATTGTCGTTCCTGTTTGGTTCGTTTTTCCGATTTTCTCGAGTGTTGTAACAGGCTTGCCGCCATTTTCGAACCTCTGCTCATAGATGAATCCATCTCGTTTGATGGTGACCACAAGCCATTCGGATAGGGCGTTCACGACCGAGGCACCGACCCCATGCAAGCCACCGCTTGTCTTATAGCCGCCCTGTCCAAATTTGCCCCCTGCGTGGAGGACAGTCAGGATGACTTCCGGAGTCGGCTTTCCGAGTTTATGCATGCCAGTTGGCATTCCCCGCCCTTTATCCTGGACGCTGATTGAGTTATCCTTGTGGATTTTTACAATGATCTGGTCTCCGTAGCCGCCGAGCGCCTCATCAACCGAGTTATCGACAATTTCATAGACGAGGTGATGAAGGCCCCGTGTGTCTGTACTTCCAATGTACATTCCCGGCCTTTTCCGGACAGCCTCCAGGCCTTCCAGTACCTGTATGGCATCATCGTTATAATCAAAAGCTTGCTGATTTGTTGCCACAAACATACCCCTTTCATATCTTGCAAAAAACATTGACTGTCTTTTTTTAGTGTCAATGAATTCATCACGGTTTCTCATTCGCACATGGAAAGGATCCACCTAGATTGAGAACACTTGTTCCTTTTTATTTTACCATAAGATTGGCGTCTATGCTTAATTGTAGCGATTAATTAGGATTTCGCAAACTGATTTCTAGATTTAATTGGAATTTTGTCATAAATCCACTCCCGTTTAGAGGGAGATTCCATTGATTACCGCCATTAAATTTACGATTCTGAATCCAATCTATTAACAATGAATACTTTCGATGAAGGAGCATGAAAGATGGATAAAACCAAGGTCTTGGTCACTGTGGCTTCGTTGTTGCTGTTGCTGACGCTAGCAGCTAATGGAATCGGGAATCAGGAGAGTCGGCAGGAGAACGACAGGATATCCGCTGTGAAGTCAAAAAATGGTGTTGTCTTTGATCACTCTGCCCAAAAAGCGCAAATGGTCAGGATCAACAACATCCAAAATGGCAAAGGAATCAAAAATCAGCTGGATACACAGCAGGAAATCACGCTGATCCGCCATAACAAAAGAGATACAAGCCATTACCACCACCATGAAGCTGCAGTCGATTTCATAAGGGAGCCCGAAGCTGAAGAATTGGACCAAATCATGCGCGATATTAAAGGGAGAGTCATCAAAAAGCTGAACTCCATTTATATTTTCCACTCAGAAGCAATGGAAACACCTGATATGCTAAAATATTTCAACCAGAGGACAAATATTGAATACGCCGAGCCAAATTATATTTTAATCCAAAATGAGCTGAATGTGCCGAATGACGTCCTATACTTGGAAAATTACCAATGGAACCTGCCTCTGATTGGTACAGAGCAAGGTTGGAAAATCACCCGCGGAGTTGAGGATGTCACGATTGCAGTAATCGATACGGGTGTAGACCTAGAGCATCCTGACTTGAAAAACAGGATCATGAAAGGAATCAATGTCCTTGATGAAGCTGCCGGGCCAAATGATGATAACGGCCATGGTACGCATGTGGCAGGAATCATAGCTTCTGAAACGAATAATCATGAAGGCGGAGCAGGAATGACTTGGTTCAATAAAATCATGCCAGTAAAGGCGATGGGTGCGGAAGGCTACGGCACGACATTCGACATTGCTAAAGGCATCATCTGGGCAGTCGACCACGGCGCTGATATCATTAACATGAGCCTTGGAAATTACCAGCCCTCCAGGGTACTTGAAGAGGCGGTTAAATATGCCTACGAAAAGGATGTCGTCATGGTTTCGGCAGCAGGCAATGACGGATCGGACCAGCCCACATTTCCTTCTTCCTATCCTGAAGTGTTGAGTGTTGCAGCCGTTGACTATGATGGAAAAAGAGCCAGCTTCTCCAACTTTGGAGACTATATCGATATATCTGCTCCTGGTGTCTATATTCCGAGTACCTATTTCAAGGGGGAATATGCAGCGCTTTCGGGCACCTCCATGGCGGCGCCACATGTAGCAGGATTAGCGGCATTGCTAAAATCGGCAAATCCTGATTTATCTAATAAGCAAATCATGGATATCATACAGACTACAGCTGTCGATCTCGGGGCACAGGGCAAAGATACAGACTATGGAAATGGGTTGATCGATGTCAATTCCGCTCTTCAGCATGCACAGCAGGAAACCAGCCAAAAAATGAAAAAGCCAGGCGGTCTATTCTGGCTGCTTCCATAATCAAAAAGAGCTCATCCTAAAAGGTGAGCTCTTACTTTCACTCAATGATGAATGTGTCTTTTGATACTCCTTCAAGCAAAGGACTTCCCTTTCCAGGAGAAACGATCACCAATTCATGCATGGCGCGTGTGCAGGCTGTATAAAATAACTTCCTCTCCTCAGCCTTTGTATATTGGCTTGCATCATAAATGATCACAGCATCGAATTCAATTCCTTTTGCAAGATAGGCAGGCACGATATTAATACCGCTTTCGAAAATCAATGTGCTTTTTTCAATCAGTCTTGCATCATGGAAATTCTTCAGTGAGACAAAAGCCGCTTTGCTTTCTTTAGCTGTTTTCGTGATCACTGCAATATTTTTATGTCCAGCTGATCGGAGTCTTTCGATTAAATCGTTTGTTTTCTCTAATATTGCTTTTGCTGTTTCCAATTGAACAATGACGGGTTGGGGGCCATTCCTATTAAAGGGCTCAATCAGATTGCCGTCATCAATGAGCTGACAGGTGAACTCAACAATCTGTCTCGTAGACCGGTATGTCTTTGTGAGGTTAATGATCTCCCTCTTGCCAAAATCCAATTCAGCTTCTGTAAGGGCAGAGGGCGCTGACGTAGGTCCTGAATAAATAGCCTGGTTGAGATCGCCAAGCAATGTCATCTTGCTGTATGGGAACATCATTTTGATAAAAGCAAACTGAAACGGAGTATAATCCTGAGCTTCATCGATGAATACATGGCGAATGGAAGGATTGGATTTCCTGCCTTCAATCAAGTCCTGAAGATAGAGGAACGGTGTCGCATCCTCATGCGCAATGTAGTTCGCCTTCAATTTCTTGATTGTCCTTTCTTTTTCAATCTCCCAATACTCAGGAAGGTTTGCCTGTTCCTGTTCTTCCATGAAAAAGTTGATATAGATGTTTTTGATATCAATAAATTCAAGTTTATTTACTCTAATGAAAAGACGTTTGAAGTGCTTGTTTACAATCATTTTTGCCAGCCACTTCTGTTCTCTTTCAAAGTCGTTGAATGTTTCATCAGCGTTGTTTTGTTTATTCTGGCTATGCTTGTAGGCCTCTAAATAATCCTCTTTTTCAAGGTATTGCACTTCCTTCTCAACCCATTCGCTTGATTGCTCATTCCTTGCGATCTTCTTCAGTTCTTTAAGAAGCCATTCCTTCACGAGCTGGATCCTGTTTGGCATCGAAATGTTCGGATCCAATGAACTGTAATAATCATTGATATTCTCTTTTGAAACGATGACCCGCTTTCTGAACACTATGTTTTTGAACAAAAGGCCTCCGGATGAGATTTTATTCGAAAAGCTGTCAATCAAACTTTTGAAATCAAGGCTCGATTTGAATCGAATGGCTTCCTTCCTTTGAAGTAAATTGACATCTTTTTCTGCCTCCAATAGATACTCCATCTGTTCAAATGGGCTCTCTACTTGATATCGAGGGCCAAACCTTGTTTCAAGGTATTCCTGGAAAGTGGCCTGCTGCATGTTTTCCTCCCCCAGTTCGGGAAGTACCGTAGCTACATAGCTGTTGAACAAAGGGTTTGGCGAGAATAGCATGATGTTTTCTGATTTGATGATGTTCCGGTAGTGATAAAGCAAATAGGCGACCCTTTGCATAGCAGCGGAAGTTTTTCCGCTTCCTGCTACGCCCTGGACGACGAGAAGGTCGCTCGTATCATTGCGGATAATCTGGTTCTGTTCCCTTTGGATCGTGGCGACGATGGCCTTCATTTGCGTATCTGCATTGTTTCCCAGCACTTCCTGGAGCATTTCGTCACCGATGGTCACGCCAGTATCAAACATCGCTTTTATTTTTCCGGCACGAATGACAAACTGGCGCTTTAACTCCATATTCCCAGTGATTGTTTCAGCGGTGGTTTTATATTGTGCAGGACCTGGAGAATAATCATAATATAATCCTGAAATTGGCGCCCTCCAATCATAAACCAGGAAGTTCTCTTCCTTTTCATCCATCAGTGAGGAAATGCCAAGATAAATTTGTTCTGTAGTTCTTTCCCCGTCCTCAACAAAGTCAATTCGCCCGAAATAAGGGGAGAACCGGAGTTTTGATAAAGTCTTCAATTGTTTGATCATTTGTGACTGGGAGCGTTCCCGCTCGGAAAGAAGGGCTGCTTGCTGTTTTATGCTTGTAAATGTTTCAGCGGCATCATCAGCTTCATCGAAATTGATGGTTACATCCTCCCAGAATGTCTTTCTGATCTTAAGTGCATCCGAACCTACCTTGCTGGAGGATTTTTTCCACTTATCAGCTTTTTTATCAACTTCGCGAATGACTGAATCGACCCGTGCTTGTTCCAGCTTTAAGTTTTTCTGCTGTATTTCGTTCATGAAATCACTCCCGGTCAGAGATAATATGTTTTTCTTGACTTTTACATTTCCGTGTGATAATGTTAATATAGGTTTTTCTGTACATATTTATGATTATAAAAAATCGAGCATCTATCATTTTACTATGGATAGGTTTTTTTTTCAATGAATATATGACACTAATCACCCATTGGGGTGGTTTTTTCTTGATTCCTTTCCTTCTTCCTGTTCAAATTTTAAACATCATCCGCAATTTCTCAAAGAACAGTTTGAAAAAAGCCGCATGCTGTCGTGGCAAATGCGGCTTTTTTCAAATCAACTTAGCCCGAATTTAATTAATTCGGCAATATTCCGTGATAGGCGTTCGATGAACTCCCCGGCCCTCGCAAAAGCCTCTTCAGAAGTTACAATTCCTGGGAGGATGCTGAATACTGCATCGATGCCATGATCATGGACAACATTGCTGTCAGCAGCAACATTGCCAGCGATGGCAATAACGAAAGCTCCGTGCCGTTTTGCTGCCTTAGCAACGCCGATGGGTGTCTTACCAAAAATTGTCTGTCCGTCGATTTTTCCTTCTCCTGTAATGACAATATCGGCATCCTTTAATTGCTCTTCAAGATTTGTCGCCGAAATGACAATATCTACACCCGTTTTCAATTCTGCCGACAGGAAAGCCATCAAGCCTGCTCCAAGCCCCCCAGCGGCACCTGCCCCTGCTATATTCTCGATATCCTTTGCAAGGTCTCTCAAGATGATTTTTGAAAAATGAAGCAGATTTTGATCCAATTGTTTTATTGACTCAGTGGTCGCTCCTTTTTGCGGCCCAAAGATGGCTGAAGCTCCTCTTGGCCCTGTAAGCGGATTGTCGACATCACATGCGACTTCAATTTTGATTTCAGCCAGCCGATGGTCCAGTCCGCTCACATCGATTTTCGCTAATCTGTCTAACTGGCCGCCTCCCTCTCCGATTTCATTCCCATTCTTGTCAATCAGCCTCGCCCCAAGTGCCATAGCCATCCCTGAACCGCCATCATTTGTTGCACTTCCGCCTATTCCTATGATCATGTGCCTGACACCGTAATCAAGCGCGGCAGCAATCAGTTCTCCAGTTCCCCGTGTCGTCGTAATCAACGGATTTCTTTTTTCTGCTGTGACGAGGTGTAGACCTGAAGCGGCAGCCATCTCAATCACTGCAGTTTGTTGGTCCCCTGACAGCCCGAAGAAAGCCTCCACAGGGTGGCCAAGCGGGCCGGTTACAGTCACGGGGATGAGGGTCCCGCCTGTAGCGTCGACCAATGACTGCACAGTCCCTTCGCCTCCGTCAGCCATAGGGATTTTAAAAATGGCAGCATCCGGAATGGTGTTTCTTATACCCTTTTCAATAGCATTGGCCGCCTGAAGGGCAGTCAGGCTTTCTTTGAAAGAATCAGGGGCAATAACAATTTTCATTTCAAGCTCTCCTTTCTATCAAAAGAATTTGAAGATTCCAAAGAGCAATGTTGAGACGATTGCCAGTGTTATGCCTACAGTTGTTTCATAAGGAATAAGCTTCAGCCGTTCCTTGATTTCCATATTGACGCTTCCGCCAGTAGCGTGGAAGAAGCTGCCGTGGGGCAAGTGATCGAGGACAGTCGCGCCAGCATGGACCATAGCGGCTCCTGCGAACGCAGACACACCCATTTCCAAAATCGTACTGCCGAACACCTGTGAAGCAACTGCAGTGCCGGCGGTTGTTGAAGCTGTGGCTGCTGACATGAAAATGCCTGATGCCGGTGCCAATACGAAAGCTGGAAGACCGAGTGCTTCAAGACTTTTGATGATGACATCCTTCAATCCCGAATTTGCGATGATTCCAGCTAGCGTCCCTGTACCAAGGAGCATAATTGCTACACCCGACATTTTTCCTAAGCCAGAGATGGCATATTCGTTGATGTGCCTGATGCTGCCCATTGCCAGCGCTCCAGCAATACCTCCTGCAGGAAGAGCGACCATCGGATCGATGCTGATATCGAACAATGGCCGAAGGGCAAGTAAAATAATGGTCACCAGAGGGGCGACAAGAGCGGGGAGGATAGATGGGGCCTGGCCGCTCACAGCTGTTTCGCTCTCTTCGGCGGTAACTTTCACACCTTTTTGCACCAGGGTTCTTGCAAGGAAATATGTAACGGAAAGTCCGAAAATAGCCGGAATCATCCCTGCTGCCATTACAGAGGTCAATGGGATCTGGAAAGCGTCTGCAGCAGCAATCGCGTTAGGATTTGGCGACATAATGTTTCCGGTTTTCCCTCCTCCAATCATTGCCAGCAATATAGCGGTTTTCGAAATTCCTGCTTTACTTGCAATCGCCAATGCGATTGGCGATACAGTAATGACAGCAACATCGATGAAAACCCCTGCTGTCGTCAGAATCATCGTCGCAATCGCTAGGGCAAGTAAAGCCCTTGTTTCTCCGACTTTTTTCACTATTTTTTCAGCGATGACCGCCGCCGCTCCCGATTCAATCAGGACACCAGCAAGCACACCAGCTGCAAGAATCCTCATGACAGCAGGGATGATGCTTTTGGCTCCTTCCATCATTAAAGTGACGGTGCCTGTAAGGTCTGCTCCCCCTGCCAGGCCGCCGATCAGTGCCCCAGCAATCATTCCATAGGCTGGCGACACTTTCTTCAATATAAGAAAAATAGCAACCACCAGGGCAATGATTGCGCCAAGAGCATTAACTTGGATATCCATGCGAATCGCTCCCATTCAAGTATCGTACATCCAGTGTAAACGCTATCTAGAAGATTTTCATGATTCAAACTTACGAAAAAAGCCAGAAACAGGCCACCATCTTTTATGCGTTTGCCCTATTTCAAGGTAAATTTGTTTTCGACATCGATAGACGAGATGCATTGTCGACGATGTCCCGGCAAACCGCTTATCAAGGTACCATTCTTATTCCCGTCTACACTAGATAGGTTTAAAAAGGTGGATATCCAAAAAAAAAAGCGCGGGAATCGTTCCCGCGCTCATTTTGATTCACTTGGTCAAAGCGTGTTCAACCTTTATGCATCTGTCCATGATGACTGTATAGCCTTTTTCTTTCAGGAAATCATAAGCTTCCTGGTTTTCAAGTCCAAGCTGTGCCCAAAAAATATCTGCATCAATCTCCGCGAACTCTCTGGCGATATCCGGCAAGTATTCAGACCGGCGGAAAACGTTGACGATGTCAACATGGCCATCAATTTCCTTAAGGGATTTAACAGCCTTTACGCCGAGTATCTCATCAGCTTTCGGATTGACAGGAATGATGTCATATCCGGCCGATTGCAGTGCCTGAGAGACCATGTAGGATGTTCTTTCCGGATTGTCGCTCAATCCGACGACAGCTATTCTTTTTGCCTTTTTCAGAATCTCACCGATTTCCTGGCGGCTTGGATTCACTATTGCCATATAGATCACTCCCATGAAAAATTACCCATCTGTCTCCATTGTAGCTTACTCTGCAGGGGAGTCATACAAAATTGCTTCACTTATTCCTTGATCAGTCCCTTTTTGATCAGAAAGTCCCTTGCTACCTTCTTCGGCTCCTCTTTATCGATATCGACTTTTGCATTCATTTCTGACATCTCCTCCTCGCTTATTTTTCCAGCGAGACCATTCAGTGTTTTTTCCAGATCAGGGAACTGGTCAAGCACATCCTGGCGGACAATCGGGGCTGCGTAATATGGTGGGAAAAAACTTTTATCATCCTTCAGGCTTGCTAGGTCATAACGGACGATCCGTCCATCGGTTGTGAATGCAGGGATGACATCCACCTTTCCATCCTTAACAGCTTCATACATGATATTCGGGTCGAAACTGTCGCTTTTCTTGAACTCGAATCCATACGCTTTCACCAGGGCGTCATATCCATCAGCCCTCTCATAAAATTGATGCGGCGCCCCAAAGCTCAAATCCTTCGAATAAGGGACAAGGTCAGAAAAGTTTTCTGCTTTGATGTTTTTATCCTTTGTATAGGCAAGTGTATAAGTATTTTCAAAGCCAAGCGGCTTCAGCCAAACAATATCATATTTGTCCTTGTATCCCTTTTTTACCCTTTCGAAAATTTCGTCAGCGGTTTCTCCAGGCTTGGCTTTTTCTTTCAGCACAGCTTCAAGACCAGTTCCTGTATATTCCACATACATATCGATATCGCCTTTTTCAATGGCCGGGGTGAGGATAGAAACTTCTCCTAGCCCGTCTTTTACTTCCACCTCATAATCTGTATGTGCTTGGATATACTCTGAAAGAATATGTGGAAGGATATATTGTTCAGTCCACATCTTTCCTGAGATCACTATTTTGTCTTTGCTGCCATTGCTGCATGCTGTGATTGTTGCCAAAAGTATAAGTGCGATGAATATGAAAAATTGCTTTTGAAGTTTCATTTTCCTTCCCCCCTGTTTTTTCGCAAACCCTTCGGTGTTGCACTTTTTTCAATCTTTTTCAAGATCATATCAAACAAAATGGCCAGCACAGCAGCAGGAATGGCTCCGGCCATGACTAGCTGGTTATTCCATGTGGACAGGCCCCTGTAAATGATTTCCCCTAAACCTCCTGCACCTACAAAAGTCGCCAGTGTGGCAACCCCGACTGTCAGCACTGTAGCTGTCCTGATTCCAGCCATTACGAACGGCAATGACAGCGGCAGTTCAATTTTTGTCAAAATCTGTTTTTCAGTCATTCCCATTCCTCGTCCGGCTTCAATTACCGCCGAGTCCACGCTGACGATTCCTGTATATGTATTCCTTAGGATGGGCAGAAGCGCATAAATCGTCAACGCGGTTATGGCGGTTATGCTCCCTGTACCGAAAACTGGGATCAAAAAGCCAAAGAAGGCAAGACTTGGGATTGTCTGGAAGACGGAAGTGATACCGATGAAAAATTCAGCGAGCTTCTGCTTACGGGATATAAAAATACCAAGCGGAACTGATATCGCAATCGCGATAAGAATGGACGTCAAGGAAAGAAATAAATGCTCACCGATTGCCTTGGAAATATCTTCAGACCTGGATGAGAAAGTTTGGATCAATACCGACAAACCGAACATTAATGGTTCGCCTCCTTTTTCCGCACCGTGTAATGGCGGAGCAGATGGTTTGTTGTGACCATGCCAATAGGTACATTTTCCTCATCCGTGACAGTCAGGGTGGAAGCGTTATTTTCAAGCATAAGTGTAACAGCAATATCCAAAGGCATATGCTCCTTTACGCTCAAGGTATCCCCTAATAGGTTATCTGGTTTATCGCTTCCAGTTTGCTTGAGGAATTCACCAGCTGTTATGGCTGCACTGCTCTCTTTTAACCTGTCCTCCCCGATAAATTCCCTTACGAAATCATCAGCAGGAGTTGTGAGTATTTCATCCGGTGTGCCTACCTGTATAAGCTTCCCATCCCTCATAATGGCAATCCGATCTGAAATTTTAATGGCTTCATCAATGTCGTGGGTGACAAAAACGATCGTTTTCTTGATTCGTTGCTGGAGGACTTTCAATTCATCCTGGAGTTGTTCCCTGCTGATTGGATCAAGTGCACTGAATGGTTCATCCATCAGGACGATCGGCGGCTCGGCTGCAAGCGCGCGGACCACGCCAACACGCTGCTGCTGTCCCCCGCTAAGTTCAAGAGGGAATTTGTTTTTATAGATTGCTGGCTCGAGGGCGACAAGCTCCAGCATTTCATCGACTCTCTTTTCAGATTGCTCTTTTGGCCAGCCTTTCAGTTTCGGGATCAGGGAGATATTTTCTCCCACAGTCATGTGCGGCAGAAGACCTATTTGCTGGATGACGTAACCAATATTCCGCCTGAGCTTGACGCCATCTAGGGCGGAGATGTCTTCCCCATTGACTAAGATTGTTCCTTCAGTGGGTTCGATCAGTTTATTGATCATTTTCATTGTCGTAGTTTTGCCGCATCCGCTCGGCCCGATCAATGATAATAGTTCGCCATGTTGGACAGTCAGATTCAGTGATTCGACTGCTTTGTGCCCATCACCATAAATTTTTGATACATTCTCAAAAACAATCATTTCCTCACCTGCTTAACAAGAGTACATCGCTTTTCATTTTCGGAAAGAATAAAATACTTCTCACTATACCCGAAATCAAATAGCTCAAAACTAAATGAAGTAAATTCAATGCATTCTCTTTTTTTTATTTTGATTTCCAAGAGTCAATTGATCGGCGATGACGGCAATCAAAGTCCCTAGGATCAATCCGTTGTTAAGAATTGAAATAAGTGCCGGATGAACACCAATGAAGGCATTCCCCGGAATGAACATAGAACCTGTCCCGGCCATCAACGATATTCCGGCGACCAGTCGTGTTCTCTTTTTGTCAGGTTCACGGTCCATTTCTTCGAGGGCAATGCCAATCATATTGGCAAAGACAACAAAGGTGACCGAGTAGCCTACAGGTGTTGGCAGTGATGCAAAAAACGCCATTACAGCTGGAAGGAAGCTGGCTATGATGATGAATACTGAACTTAGGATGAAAGGAAACAATTTTGTAATTCCAGTCGTGGAAATGAAACCGGCAGCGCCTGAAATCGGAACGGACCCGATGGCTGAAAACAATCCGCCGAGAATCTGATTGATTCCTGAGGTGAAGCCGCTGGCGCGATACCGAAGGTCCTTGGTCCTCACTCCATGCTGCTTTAACACTTGCTCCGTTACCTTTATGCTTGCGAGCATATTTGTAATCAATAAAAAAGTAATGAAAACGGCTGTTACCACTAACCCTGAGTTGAATTCCGGATTCCCAAAAGCAAGGATTTCAGGAAGCTTAAAGAAAGAACGTTCGGGTATAGAGAGGCTTTCTCCCAATCCGAGAAACGAGAAGGCTGCCCAGCCGGCAGCAAGGCTGATCAGGATGGAATACTGGCTGATCCACTTAATGTGATGTCTTGATAAATGAAAGGTCAAGACCACAAGCAAAAAGCTGAACAGCGCAATTGAAAGATCAACAGTGGGCTGACTGCCTGTGATGCCCATCATTCCTTTTAAAAACGAACCGCTTAGCTGGATGACAAGCAAAAGCAAATATATCCCGCTGACGATCGGTGTGAAAAGGTTTGCAAGCTTTTCAATCCATTTAAAAAAACTTAATAGAAAAAAGACGATTCCGCTAGCGATCATCGCACCTTCCAAAGCCTGCAAGGTTTCCATTGTCGAACTGAACAGAGAAGCGCTTAAACCAGCATAAATGGCAAAAACACCCCACCACAATCCTGCTGGTCCTTCGTTGATGGGCATGCGATGGCCAATCAACGCCTGCAGTAAACTGGAAACACCAAGGACGAACATTGTCCTCTGAACGAGGCCAGTTGTTTCAGTAGGACCTAGACCATATAAATCAGCGATCGCAATCGGGGCAACAATTGAACCCGCAATCATGAAAGCCATCCATTGAAATGCAGAAAGACTAGTTTTCATGTTGAATTTCCCCATACCCTTCAAGGTTATCTGTTTATTTTTTCCTTAATATTATTTATCGTACTGAAACAGCCAGGAAAAGAGAAGTTTTTTTCATTGGAAAGTACTTTTTTATGTTGATACTTCCAGTGACACAAATGAAGCTTCCTTTTTACAGGAAGCTGGATGAATCAGTAACTGGTAAAGCGAAGGACCTTTTGGATCCAGTAGATGATGTATTTCAATGGCGTCATGATATCATTCTTTTCTTCATATTCGATCGTGAACTCACCGTCCTTGTTTTCCCACAGCCGGCTAAAATAACGATCGACATCTTTGACTACCTGGGCATCGGAGGGAGCATCAACTTTAAAGTTTGTTTCCAGATTGAAATCATCTAGGTTTCGTTTCGTGAAATTCGCAGAGCCTCCAATGATCGTGGCTTCCTCTCCCCTGTCAAAATAAATCATCTTTGTGTGGTACTGTTCCTCATTAGTGTTATACCATTTTATTTCAATATTCTTATTTCCAAGTTTCTTTATTTCTGCCGACACAGGAATATTTGGCAGCCCCGCTTTTTGATTCCCGAATGCATTCGTATTTGGATCAAGGATGATATTGACATTCGCTCCCCTGTCCGCAGCTTTGTCGATTTCATCTATGACATTCCTTTCTGCCAAATAGAACATGCCAATCCAGACATCTTCCCCTTTTTCTGTTTCCTTCAATTCTTCAATCAAGTGCTTGAAAATTTTCCCTTCGGTCAAAACTTGGATCTTTATATTTCCAGATTCATTGACGCGCTTGAATTCAGGTAGCTTGCCGCCGCCGGAAAAATCGGATACAGCCTGTTCGGATTCTAGGATATCCGCGATGACATTCCCTGTGGTCTCGAAGGCGATATTGGAATGGAATCCACTCGCATCGTGCGGGTTTGCCGAAGCGACAATGGCCGTTTTTTCCGTTACAAACACTTTCCTGTGATTTGCCTTCAGGTTCAGCAGTTCCAGATAGGATCGCAGAGTCACATCTGGTGCGTTTTTTGCCATCGGATTTGGAATCCATCCCTCTCCCGACTGTCCAAACCACTGGAAGAAAACTCTCCAAACCCCTGTGTAAAGCGGGTTTGAGTCTCTTAGCGGATCAAGGTCGGTGAAAATAACTTCAATTCCATTGTCCCTCAAATCCTGCAAGACTCCCGATTTGTGCGACCCGTAGGTAAGGTTGATCTCATCGGTGATAAAAATAATCTTTAAATCCTTATGCTTCTTTTTTTGCGCTATCAATGTCTCGCTGATATTCTTGCTTATTTCCGGATATCCCATATCTTTCTTGAAATAGCCATTGAACAGGAACATATCGAGAACAATGAAATCCTCCGCCTCTTCTATTCTTTTCAATACCCTCTTGAAAATTTGCTGCTCATATTTCTTGTCGCCATATTGATCTTTGTAGGTCAGGTCGGTTAAAAATCGAACATCTTCAACTCGATGGACCTTCCCTTCATATGATAAACCCTTAGGAAGGGTCTTATAAGAATGGAAAAAAATCGTAGATGCGACCAGAAGGAAGAGAAAGCCTAGAATCCAAAATGTTTTGCTCCTCAAAAGCTTCCTTGACTTGCTCATTTGATAATCTCCTTAATTGGCTGAGTTAAAAACCTGGCTGTTGGTTTCCGGTGCAAGAGACTGTCTTCGTGGGGGAATTCAGGGACCCGCCAGTATATCGAATTAGCCGCTGCCCGCACCCATCAACACCGATGGAAAAATAAATTGGGGATTTAACTAAGCCTGCTATTTAATAATATTCTTATTTACCATTTTAGTTAGTTATAAACTTAGCAAGCAGGAATGATCAGCCGTTTCACGGAAGCACATTTATTATTTCCCGTAAGCGATACCGTTTTTTAAGTTTTGCATGGAGTTTTTGCATGAACATGGTAAAATAAAAGAATCCTATTTCTTTTTAAGGAGAATTTTTTATGGCTTTAAACGCAATGATTATTCTTTTGGCTTATTTGCTTGGATCCATTCCATCGGGCTTGATTGTAGGCAAGCTGTTTTTCGGAAAAGATATCCGGGAACACGGAAGCGGGAATCTCGGAGGAACAAATACCTTCCGCACACTTGGAATCAAGGCGGGGCTTGTGGTCACGATTGCGGATGTGCTGAAAGGTACGCTTGCTGCCAGTTTGCCAGCTCTGTTTCCTGATTCTGGCCTCCATATGCTCATTGCAGGGATATTCGCTGTGGTCGGACATATGTATCCTGTATTCGCTGGCTTCCGCGGCGGAAAGGCTGTTGCGACATCAGGAGGAATCTTGCTTGCATATGCTCCAATGATGTTCCTGTTTATGCTGATCTTCTTTTTTATTTGCCTGTACATAACCAAGTATGTCTCATTATCCTCGATTCTTACAGCGATTGCTACATTCATTTATGCGTTACTTACCAGGGACATACTATTGATCGCAGTCGTAGCGGTACTTGCTTCTTTTGTCATTTACAGACACCGGGCAAATATTGCTCGGATACGCAACAAAACGGAGCCCAAGATCAAGTGGCTTGGATAAAATGATGGCCGGCAATCTGTTTGGGTTGCCGGCCATCATTTCGTGGATATTCATATCTTGAAAAGTTTTCCTCTGCTGCACGCCATCATTAGGAAGGAAGACGGGACCTTGTTCGAATTTCCTAGGTTATGGGAATCACGCTTTCCTTACTTCCTGTAGATACCGAAGTCTTTCATGGCCTGTCCTGGATTATTGTATAGCGTGATATTGTCAAAATTTATTCCTAGATTGACGATGGAATGTGCCAGTTCAGGCCTTATCCCTGTGATATTTACCTCCACGCCTGTCAGTTCAAGGCTCGAAATGATTTTGAAAAGCTCCTGTGCAACCATCGTATCAACAATATAGACGCCAGAAAGATCGATAATCAGGCACTCCACTCCCTGTCTGTCCGTTTCGTGCAGTGACTGTTCCATGATGATTCTTGACCGGCGAGTATCGATTTCTCCAATGATTGGCAGCACGGCAACTCCATCGACAATCGAAATGACTGGTGTGCTAAGTTCATCGATTGCTTCTTGCTGTGACTGCAACTGTAGATTGGTTGACCTGGTAAATGAATCTGTAAAACTTAGGATAATATGGCCGATAAAGTCATTGATAAAGCGACCAAGCTTGTGAATTTGCCTGGCGGATACATTCTCCTCCCCTTCAGAAAAGTCCTTCATCTGATCCCAGGTGACTTCCTTGATGATCGTAAAAGTCTGGATGGATTGATAGAGAGTCAATCCGAGCCTGAGGATTTCTCCGGTATTTTTCTTTGCCCAATGATCGACATCCGTCTCTGTATTTTTTCCCCGTGAGTGGTTGGCGAGCAATTCGACATATTTCGTTATTAGTTCCTTCACGAGCTGGGATTGTGTATTCGACAAGAATGAAAAAATACAGGGTTCCTTTTCAGTAAGGGTATCCATAATTTTCTCCGCAATTTCTCCCTGGTTCAAGTCCAAGTAGTTACTTAATTTGATGAATAAGGTTTCCAATTTAATTCATGCCCCTTGTTATGATTCGTTTCAAGTATCATACCTTGATGTAGCTTCATAAGCCCAAAACTGGAAGAACATTGAAGAAAACAGACTTGGTTAAAGACAGTTGGAGTGGACTTCCCAATAAAAAATTACCCGATTATTCGTTCGTTTAAACTAATCCTGCAGCCTTACATTCGTTCAATGGATTGTCAAATTAGTATCGTTTCTAAAGGATGATTGGTTGGTAAAATATTGATAAGAACTTTGGAAAGGGGGCGAGTGGTATGGAAGAAATCCTTAAATCCATCGATCATTTTGTATTCACGACTTCTACAGCGGATGTCACGGCCCCGAATGACTTCGTAGTCGAGTTTTTCGCTCAATCAGAAACTGATCGAAAACCTTCGGTCATTAAAATCAATAATTTGGACGAACTTGTTGACTTTTTAGAGGATAGTGATGGTAATTGAAAAATGCAGGTGCCCCTTCCGGTACCTGCATTTATGTTTTTACGAGCGTAAATCGTCCGTTTCCAAAGAAGTCTTTCGTAAATTCGAGTTTTCTTTCGGAAAAATAAGGAAGATCCTGTTCGTGAATTAGGATGGAAACATCATTAAAATCAAAAATCCTATCATTCGTTAATGGCCGCTCTTCCAGAGCGACTCTGAGCTGCGGTCCGCCTCAGCTGATCCCCATCGTCATTCGGACAAAAAGCTTTTCATCTTTTCCCTTCTCTTTCTCAATGGCTGTACGTAAAATGCCATAAGCGTATTCTGAAATTGAAAACAACCTTCAACACCTTCTTCCCAGCTATTAAACCTTACCACTTTTGGTAAAAATAATAACGTAATATGACGATAAAATAAAGGTTTTGCCAAAATTTATATATTATTTGACCTTCATATAATATAGTATCAATAAGGAAAATTACTTTGATTTTCAAAGGGAGATAGAAATGAAAAAAATACCTGGGGTATTATCTCTTGGAATCTTTATTGCGGCAGGATTGGGAATCGCGGCGTCCGCGATTACTTTCCAAATGTATCACGAAGCAGAAGCGAATGGACAGAATGGGATTGTAAAAACACAAAAACCACATAGTCCCCGAAGCTCGGATGTGGCCGGAAAATCATATGCTGAAAAAGTGACACTGGGAGCAATTGGCGATATTTTGATTCACGACACAGTATATGAAGATGCGTTTACTGACGGAAACTATGATTTTAAACCAATGCTTAGACACATGAAGGAATATCTGCTTGCTCCTGACCTTCTCCTCGCCAACCAGGAGACTGTCCTGGGCGGCGTGGAAATTGGATTATCGAGCTATCCAGCTTTCAACAGCCCTGTCGAGGTTGGAGATGCATTGATCGATGCAGGTGTCGACATTGTTTCCAACGCGAATAATCATTCACTGGACCGATCGGAGAAAGGTGTACTTAAGTCTACTGGATATATGGAAGCGGCTGGCCTTCCTTATGTAGGTTCATTTAAGGATGCCGAAGACCGCGATAAGGTAAGGGTTTTGACAAAAAACGGGATTAAGGTTGCCTATCTTTCTTATACTTACGGCACAAACGGAATTCCTGTTCCAATCGGGAAGGATTATCTTGTAAACTTGATTGACCGTGAGATAATGAAAGCCGAAATTCACCGCGCAAAGGAGCAGTCCGATGTTATTGTCATGAGTATCCACTGGGGAAATGAATACCAACGGTTCCCAACGGGAGAGCAAGAAGATTTGGCACAATTTCTCGTCAATGAAGGGGTTGATATCATCTTCGGTCATCATCCGCATGTTCTTCAGCCAATGGACTGGATTGAGGCGCCAGATGGACGGAAGGCCCTTGTTGTCTATTCCCTTGGAAACTTCCTTTCCGGGCAAATGTGGGACTATAAAGATATTGGCGGCCTGGCAACGATAGAAGTGACTAAGATTCTTGCTCCGGAAGGAAAGAACATCATGCTTTCCAATCCACAATTCCTTCCTACCTTCGTATCAAGCAGCAGACAAAGGAATTACCAGGTCGTTCCTTTAAACGAAGCAGCAAACTATGGGCTTGCAGACGCACAGAATAAGCATGCTGAAATCATGCATCACATGACTAATAGCCTGAAATAATCCGGTACCTCTTTCGCATACGAAGCGAACGAGTGGGGGGCAGATAAAGCCTGTGTTATAATGGCTCTAGTTGGCTATGAAAGGAGATCAACATGAACATTACCATTCACGATGATGCTGCTGCCTGGTATGAAAATGAAATGGGTCTTTCAAAGGGTGGCTATATGCGTTTCTTTGCCAGATATGGGGGATTCAGTACCGTACAGCAAGGCTTTTCATTGGGTGTCTCCAAGGAAGAACCAGACCATATAGGAGCGAAAACAGAGAAAAACGATGTCACATATTATATCGAGGAAAAAGATTTATGGTATTTTGATGGACATGATTTAATTGTGGATTTGCATCCCGTAGGCAAGGAACCAGAATTTAAATACGAGAAAAAATAAGGCAGCAATGGCTGCTGCCTTATTTTTTTGCTTGCATCCCTAAAGGGTTAAGGATGCCTTCCTTATTAAGGATTTCTTCTTGTATCTTGCCGAAAAGGTCGTAATGCGGGAAATCGGGCTTCCGACGGTCAATCCATTCAGGCTTTAATCTATGCTTTCTCCCCCAATTTTCCAGCTTTGTAAGATCATTGCAGCCTACCTTGGTTACAGTCTTACAGCCTGGGAACCGGTCATCAAGCCAGTAATGGGTAAGAAAGGCGATTTCTCCCCTACTGATTCGTTGCTTCCACTCATGAAGTTCTTCCCTATTGATTCCAAATGCCAATCAGATCTGCTCCTTTTTGCCTTCTGGCTGTTTCATCGCCTTGAGATATGCTTCATGCCAATCAGGATAGGATCTCTTCAGTGAAATCGGGCGAAAACTCTCCCGCTTGACACAAACATGCCTTGAGCTTCCGTACACGGCAAGTTCTCCCTGTTCTGTATACACTTCATATTTATATAAGACCCGGAACCCGTCATATTCCTCCACCCATGTTTTTATTATTGCGGTTTCTCCATATCTTACGGGTTTCTTGTAGGAAGCCTCAATATCGATGACAGGCGAAAGAATTCCGTCTTTTTCCATTTCAGCATAGTTGAAGCCAAGGTCATGGATCAATTTTGTCCTGCCGAGTTCCATCCAGACAAAGTAATTGGCGTGGTAAACTACACCCATTTGATCTGTTTCTGCGTAACGGACTTCGATTTCTTTTGATGAAATATGCATACTATTCCCCTCTTATCCCTTTATTTAATGCGTTTTGGAAATCGCTTTTCTCCAGAAATGACGCATACTCGTTGAACTCTTCCAGTTCCCCGCCCCCCATTAACCTGAAGGCCTGGGATTGGATGGCATCATCAACAAGATTGGCAGCAAACCGTCCATTTCCGTTCGTATCCATTTCGTCGATTACCTGTTCTAAAAATTCAATCGCTTCTTCCGTAATGTAATATTGATAGTTTCTCGCATAATTTTTGATGATTTCAAGTAATTCCTCTGAAGTGTAATCCGGGAACTGAAAAAATTTCTTGAACCTTGAACGCAAACCTGGATTGCTTTTAAGCAACTCATTCATTTCATCAGGATAGCCAGCAAGGATTATGACTAGGTTTTCGTTATGGCGGGTCATCTCATCCACAAGCGTGTCAATGACTTCTTTTCCGAAATCTCCTGCAGACTGCCCAAGCAATGAGTATGCTTCATCTATGAAAAGTACTCCCCCCAACGCTTCACGGATTTTCTTCTTCGTCTTGATGGCAGTCTGGCCAACATAGCCCGCAACAAAATCCGCGCGACTGGTTACTAGCAAATGGCCCCGTTTCAGCATCCCGCATTCTTTTAATAACTCAGCAAATATTTTAGCGACGGTTGTTTTGCCTGTACCGGGGTTGCCCGTGAAAACGGAGTGCACCTGAACAGGTACTACAGGCAATCCATTTTCCCTGCGAAGCTGCTGCATTCTGACAAATGAAATCAAGCCCATAACTTCCGATTTTACAGGCTCCAATCCTACGAGTTTATCAAGACGGTCAATTGGAGATTCAACTGACACAGGCTGTTCGGCTTCGAAATCTTCCTTTTCAAGGAGAGTGAATGCAGCCAAATTTGATTCATCGATTGGCCTTGCGCCCTTCTTAAAAATGGCATCCAGTACAAGGTTACGGACTGTCCGAGCGTTGCCAAAGGTTTCATCCACCCTTTCTTTCTCGATTCTTTCAACCAGTATCGGCCTTGCTTCCGCTGTAATCGCGAAATCATTATCTCTTGCAGTCAGTTCAGCGATCTCAATCAGCTCTTCATTCGAGTAATCGGGGAGGTGGATGAAATTGGACTGTGGAAATCGACTTCTAAGCCCAGGATTTGAATCCAGGAACTGCCGCATTTCATCAGGGTAGCCAGCCAGGATGACAGCAAATTGCCCGCCGTATTCTTTCCCTGTCATCAAGGAAACAAGTGTATCAATTGCAGTCTGTCCATAATCATTTCCAGTTTGCCCTTCACGTTTAAGGCTGTATGCTTCATCAATGAACAATACTCCCCCTAAAGCCTGCTCGACAACTTTCCGGACATTTTCCTCAGTCTGCCCGACATAGGCTCCAACCAGCTGTGAACGGTCAGCTTCGATGATTTCCCCGCGAGGAAGGACACCAAGGATATGGTAAATTTTTGCTAGCAGACGTGCAAGTGATGTTTTTCCTGTGCCTGGGTTCCCGGTGAGTACCATGTTCAAGCTTTGGTCATCCCTTGTCTTCAGACCAAGCTGCTTACGTTTTTGTTGATACTCCAAGAAATGGTAAAAATCGTTTACCCTTTCTTTTACTGATTCCATGCCAACCATTTTCCTGAGTTCATCGAGTGGATCACTGTCTTCCTCGATGGTTCCATTGGATTCGTCTTTAAATTCTTCCTTCCATTGCGCTTTGATATCACCAAGCCTTTTAATCCTCGCTTTGATATCCTCATAATGAACAGCTGTATGGAACACGCCTGTGACGGATTCTTCATATAATCGGGCTGCTTTAAGCAAGGCGGCGGTTTCTTCGGCAGCATCTTCGAGCAAACGGATCAATCGCTGGAATTTGGCTTCCATTAAAGAATCAGGTTCCAGGGTAGCTTTTTTTAAGTCTGCAAGCTGTTCTTCGGAGTAAGAGAGGAATTGTCGTGAAATATCAATATATTGCTCGGCAGTTTTCTTTTTAAGTGCACGGTTATCAGTTTCCCTAATTGGCGGAAAAACCAGGCTGTCAAAAACATTCTTTTTATTTTTCCATTGATTATTTACAAGCAGATTTTTTGCACTTCTATTCTCAGGGTCGGATTCCACTGCTTTTTGAAGCCAATCCAATACTAACGAATCATAGCCATTCCTGTTCGCGCGGGATTTCGCGGCTATTGTAAGGACTCTGGATAACGCGTTTTTACTGTTCCCTTCAGATAAAGCTTCGATCGTTGTAATCAATAAAGCTTCATCATGAATGAACCCTTTCTCATTTAATTCCTCTTCCCACATATCAAGCAGTTTCTCAAGTGGAAGTTCGTTTTTGGAATTTTTCATAACATCACTTCTTTATTTAGTATACAATTGGTATCTTATCACATTTTTCAGCAGACGGAAAAAGGCCCGCCTTCCACGGCGGGCGTGTTCTTCATTATCCTTGGTTTTCAGCTTCATCCTTGATTTCTGACCGGAAAGCATCGATACTTTCACGGCGTCTTTCATTTTTGGCATCAATCCTTGCCTTGTCCTCAGCGCTTGAGCTGTCCATTGCAGCTTCTGCGTCTTCCATATTCTCAATCGTATGATGGATCATGGATTGGAGCTTTTCGACATTATCGCTTCGGTCGTCAGGCTTAGGTGTAGTGTTTGCCATATCCGTATACCTCCCTTTAAAAAGTACAAGGATAGTTTATGCTTATAAAGTTGTTTTATCATCGGGAATTTGCTCCATTTAGAAAAGAGGAAATAAACGAAAACCTGCCATATTACTGGCAGGTGTTTTTTCATTCTTATTCGCCTTTGTTTTGAATAACCTGGGCATGCTCGCCAGATTGATCCTGCATTTTTTTTCCTTTGTTTCCGCCAAATTTACGAGGCTGTGTGCCAATATGGCTAGGAACATAGTGTTTACTATCCTTTTTTGGATTGCCCATGAATGATTCCCTCCCTTTATCTAAAGCTTTTCCTAATAAGAAGGGAATCATTTATGGTAATGTATGAAATTACTCTGCTTTTTCAAGACGCTTTTGTTCTAACTTTGCCTCGATTTTTTCGAGGGCATCACGATCACTCAGAAGTTGGCGCTTATTTTCTGATACAAGCTCTTGAAAAGACCGTTTTCGTGGCTTTCTCATCGTGCTCACCTTCCTTTACCATCATTCTAACAGTTAGTATGTCCGGAAACGGTTTCAATTATTACAAATTTTCGAAAATTTAATCGTATTCTATTCTTTCCCTTTTTTTTCGTGCTTATTCACTGTGTTACTTAATATTTAGCTATGTGAATTTGATTTTTGATTTGATTGTTGAGTTCCACTCCAGGCACTTCAACGGACAGGAAGTCCTAGTGCCGACTTTGCCGCACAGGACGCGGCGGTTTTAGTCGGCGGCTTTCCGTGGGCGTGCCGGCAAGCATTCTCAGCCCTTTGCGCCTCCGGTGTCTTCCCCAGGGAGAATATCAATGGCAAGAATGACAAAGGTCATCAAGTTTGTCCGTGAAAACCTTTTGGGCAGCAGGCAATTCTGCTTTACATGGAGGACACCAGATAGCCCAGAAATGGAGCATGCCATTCCCTAATTGACGCATTATATTGTTTCCGCAAATTGTATCTTTCATCATACCCCGGTGAGACGTTTTTTTAGGAGCTCAATAAAATTTTCCGCAGGTTTAGAAAGATAGTGCTGGCGGAGCCAAATGATCCCTACTGAGGAAGTGAGTGTAGAATTTTCGATTTCCCGGGCATTGAATTCTGGCTCGCTGTATGACTGATAGACAGATTGAGGCATGATCGTAGCCCCGACTCCTGCAGAAACGAGCTCCATCAAAACTTTCATGTCCGAGCACTCACAAACAACATTAAGGGGAAGCTGCGCTTTTGTGAAAGCTTCATGGATGATTGTATAGCTTCCAAGGCCCTCTGTGCTTGGGAGGATCAGCGGAACGTTGCTGATCTCCTCAAAGGTGATGCTCCCCTGAGCTTTATTCCTGGAAACAAATAAAAAAGGTTCATTGTACAATGGAAGATAATTGACATCATTGTTTTGAAGCGGCAGCCTGATTAGTGCGAGTTCTATCGACCTTTGCTTCACAAGTTCGGTTAAGTATGCCGAATCATTTTGGACAACACGGATGTAGACCAATGGGAAAAGGGAATGGAATTCTTCTATCCAGCCAGGAAAGTCAGGGACCGATAAAGTATTGATGCCTATTGAAAGATTCCCTTTCTTGCCTTCATCAGTTTCCTGCAATTCATTCTTCACTTCTTCGAAAGAATGGATAATATTCAAAGCGTGCCTGTAAAGAACTTTGCCTTTATCGGTTAGTTCAATCTTTTTTCCATTCCTTTCAACAAGGATCACACCCAACTCTTCCTCCATTTGCTTCAGTTGGATGCTTAACGGCGGCTGAGACATATGCAATCTTTTGGCAGCCGCAGTAATATTCTTTTCTTCAGCAATTGCAATAAAATAACGTAGTTGTCTGATATCCATGTTTCCTCCATATGAAAAAAATATGAATCCCATATAAATTATATATTTTATATATGGCTTGAGTCTATGATACGATATGTTCGTTCGTTTTAAAACGGAAATGTTTATCTGTATAGAGAGAGAGGTTATCAAATGGATAAAATATTTCGGCTAGAGGAAAATCAGACAACGTTCGGGAAGGAATTGTCTGCGGGACTTATTTCTTATATAACAGGGGTTTATATTATCATTGTCAATGCTACAATCCTTTCAGCGGCTGGCATTCCGCTTGAAGCCGGCATTATTGCGACAATTCTCAGCGTATTTGTGGGTAGCTTACTAATGGGATTTTGGAGCAATGCACCGATTCTGGTAGTACCCGGAATGGGCTTGAATGCGATGTTCACTTATACGATTGTCCAATCTGGCGGTTTTACATGGCAGGAAGCATTGGCGATGGTTTTCATTTCGGGTATTCTGTTCATGATTTTGGCCTTCACTCCCTTGGCAAGCTACATTACGTCCTCTATACCGGATTCCTTGAAGGAAGCGATCACGGTAGGAATCGGGATTCTTCTGATTCTGATAGGCTTTGACAGCAGCGGCATCATCACCAGCTCTGAACATACATTGCTTGCGGTTGGAGACTTAAGTTCATCGACAGCACTGATTACCTTAATCGGGCTTGTCGTTACGGTCATCCTGTTTATCCGAAATGTGCGAGGGAACCTGCTGCTCAGTATTGTTTTCACATCTGGTCTTTCCATTCTTTTCGGGGACAGGAATGGAACAGGAGTGGATTGGAGCCTGCCTTCCTTCTCCGAATATGCCGCTGTTTTCGGACAAGTGTCCTTTTCCCAGGCTGGCAACTTTATATTTTGGCTAACAGCCTTTTCATTGGCCATGGTCGTGATTTTTGAGAATATCGGGTTAGTCCACGGGCATACAAAGCTCCTCAACCAACCGGAAAAATACAAGAAGTCTCTTCAAGCTAACGCTATTTCCGTGGCGACTGCGGGGATATTCGGAACAAGCCCGACTGTTTCCTCAGTTGAAAGCGCAGCGGGCATCACTGCTGGCGGCAGAACCGGTTTAACCAGCGTTGTCGCTGGGCTATTTTTCCTGGCTTCGCTAGTCTTGATCCCAATCATTAAACTCGTACCGGAAAGTGCGGTTTCTCCTGTCCTGATTCTGATTGGCGTTCTGATGCTTCAAAACATCACCTTTATCAAGCTTGACGATTTGCTGGAAAGCTTCCCCGCCTTGCTGATCATCGTGCTGATTCCTCTGACATACAGCATCGCTGATGGCATGGCATTTGGATTCATCCTATATCCGCTGATGAAACTTTTGATGGGGAAAGGCCGGGAGGTAAAGCCTGCCCTTTATATGATTGCACTATTATTCCTTAGCAATTTTGTCCTTCAATATGTGTTATGATCACAAAAAGCAGCCTCCTTAGGCTGCTTTTAATTCGCTTTTTGATAGATGCTTGCACAGTGTCGCTGGCTGACATGTAAATTAGTGAGTAAATGTAACTGAGCAGCCTGTGCCTGTTCGGCCGTCGCTATTCCGTGCATTTTCAAGAGCTTCTCAAGTTCAAGCATTTGTTTTGGGTCATTCGCATAGTAGAAGCATTCACTTCTGCCCGGATAGTAGGATTCAAGGCCATTTATATTGGAAATAATATGGTATTGGGATGTTCCATTAGTTGAAAAGCCGGCTATGATTCCTTCTATTTCTCTGCCGCTTACATGGTAATTCAAAACATTATGAAAAGAGGTTTGGAGTGAATCCGCGATTTCTTTCAGATTGAAACCTTGCTGTACCAGCGTTGCCGCAGCGTCTGCACCCATGCCAACGTAATCTTTGTCTCCGTTAAGAACGATAATAGCCGTGTCAGGAATCAATTCCAGGAATTTGACACTTTCCTCGTTAATTTGAGGATTGCTTTCTAAGCATTCCGTGACGACCGAGATATAATTTCCTCTGGCAACAATGGTCAATAGGCTCATAGCGTTCACTCCTTTGGTTTATCCTACCTTTACCATATATCCTTTCAGAAGAACAATTCAAGAGGGAAAACTGTCGAAATTTTGAAAGTTTTCACTTTTTATGTCCAGGAAGATAAAATCCAGTTGGGTTCAATGGCAAACCAACTGATTGGATAGGCAATTTCCTGAAATTCAAGCTGCTTTAAGGCTTAGGCAGGAACTCTTCGGACAAAGCTGGGAAGAAAGAAACAATTCAATAAACAAAGCCCCCTATCCAATCAGTGGATAGGGGGTAAATTCTTTAACCTTTAAGTTTGTCGCGAAGGACCATCTGGAGGATGCCACCGTGGCGATAGTAATCGATTTCAACCTCTGAGTCGAAACGGACAAGCGCTTCAAACGTCTTTTTGTTTCCATCTTCGTCTGTTGCAGTGACATTAATGATGTCGCGTGGACGTACATTCTCATCAACCTGGACATCGAAATGTTCTTTTCCTGTCAGACCAAGAGTTTCAGCGTTTTCGCCCGCCTTGAATTGTAGTGGCAATACGCCCATTAGCACAAGGTTTGAACGGTGGATACGCTCGAAGCTTTCGGCGATGACAGTCTTGATGCCTAATAGGTTGGTTCCCTTCGCAGCCCAGTCACGGGATGATCCCATTCCGTAGTCTTTGCCAGCGATGACCATCAAGCCTGTTCCTTCTTGCTTATACTTCATGCAAGCATCGAAAATGGACATGACTTCACCTGTTGGCCAGTAGGTCGTGAAGCCGCCTTCCGTTCCAGGGGCGATCTGGTTACGGATACGAATGTTCGCGAATGTACCGCGCATCATCACTTCATGGTTTCCGCGCCGGGATCCATAAGAGTTGAAGTCACGTGGCTCAACACCTTTTTCACGCAGGTATTTCCCGGCTGGTGTATCCTTGCCAATCGCACCGGCAGGAGAAATATGGTCTGTCGTGACAGAATCACCGAACTTTCCGACGACACGAAGCCCAGTTAATGGAACAACCTCTCCTGCATCTGGAGTCAGCCCTTCAAAGAATGGAGGGTTTTGGATATAGGTTGAATTTTCGTCAAAAGTATACAATGGGTCATTGCTCGTCTTGATTTCGTTCCAGCGTTCGTTGTCGCTGAACACTGTTTCGTATTCCTTACGGAACAATTCTGGTGTAACCACTCTGTTTACAACTTCATTTACTTCTGCTGTTGATGGCCAGATATCCTTGAAGAATACATCATTCCCATCTTTGTCTTTTCCGATTGGATCGTTTTGGAGATCGATATCCACTGTTCCAGCAAGGGCGTAGGCAACAACCAACGGAGGTGAAGCAAGGTAGTTAGCCTTCACTAATGGGTGGATACGTCCTTCAAAGTTACGGTTTCCGGAAAGAACGGAAGTAACAAGGAGATCGCTTTCAGCAATCGCTTTTTCTATTTCAGGCTTAAGTGGGCCGGAGTTGCCGATACATGTAGTACATCCGTAGCCAACAAGGTTGAACCCTAAAGTTTCAAGGTAAGGAAGCAACTCAGAATCGCGGAGATACCCTGTGACAACTTTTGACCCTGGAGCCAAAGAAGTCTTAACGTACTTAGGGACTTCCATTCCAAGTTCAACAGCTTTCTTCGCAACCAAGCCGGCTCCTACAAGCACGTATGGGTTAGATGTGTTGGTACAACTTGTGATGGCGGCGATTGCAATCGCACCGGTATTCATCTTTGTAGTGTCACCATTGCTGAATTCCACTACAGTTTCTTTTTTGAACTCTTTCTTATCAAGTCCGAAGCCCTGGTTTCCTGCAGGTGCAGTCACTGCTTCCTGGAAGGACATCTTCATCTGGGATAGCGGTATCAGGTCCTGAGGGCGTTTCGGTCCTGATAGGTTTGCTTCGATTTCAGAAAGATTGATTTCGACTACATCTGTATATACAGGTTCAAGTGCCGGATCGAAGAACATGCCGTTTTCCTTGCAGTATGCCTCAACGACCTTGATGTGGTCTTCGGAACGGCCAGTCAAGCGCATATAATCAAGCGCTTCCCCATCAACCGGGAAGAAACCGCAAGTAGCGCCATATTCAGGAGCCATGTTTGCTACAGTGGCACGGTCCGCAAGCGGAAGTGTCGTAACGCCAGGTCCGAAAAATTCAACGAACTTGCCTACAACTCCTTTGCTGCGAAGGACTTGAGTCACTTTCAGAGCAAGGTCAGTGGCTGTAGCTCCATTTGGCATATCTCCGACTAATTTTACACCGACTACCTCAGGTACTGGGAAATAAGATGGCTGGCCAAGCATTCCTGCTTCAGCCTCAATGCCTCCGACACCCCAGCCAAGGACGCCGATCCCGTTGATCATTGTAGTATGTGAGTCTGTTCCAACAAGGGAATCAGGGAACGTTTCGAATTCTCCATTTTCGTTTTCCACTGAATGGACAACGCTGGCAAGATATTCAAGGTTCACCTGGTGGACGATTCCAGTCGCAGGAGGAACAGCGCGATAATTATCAAACGCTTTCTGGGCCCAGCTTAGGAATTGGTATCGTTCAGCGTTCCGTTCGAATTCCAGGTCCATGTTCACGCTGAGCGCATCAGGAGTGCCGTATTTGTCAACCTGTACAGAGTGGTCGATTACGAGGTCAACCGGCTTCTCAGGATTGATTTTGTCTGGGTCCCCTCCCATATCGGCCATTGCTTTCCTGAGTGAAGCAAGGTCAACAACAGCAGGAACGCCTGTGAAGTCCTGGAGGATGACACGTGAAGGCTTGAAAGGGACATCGATTTCCTTTACATCACTTGTTCCCCATTTTGCTAGATTTTCAACATGCTCTTTTGTGATTACAAAGCCATCTAGCTGGCGAAGCACCGATTCAAGCAAGACTTTCACGGAGTAAGGCAATTTGGAGACTTTGCCCACCCCGGCCTTTTCCAATGCTGCCAGGCTGTAATAATGATAGCGTTTCCCGTCAAGTTCAAATGAACTACGGGCGTTAAAAACATCATGATTTGACATATGTTTACCCCCTTCTTTCGTAAACATCATAAACGAAATATAAGTGATTGTCGAAAAGTCTGAATATTGTTCGCCATCCTTACTTTTCTTACAATTTCAATTTTAATATAACCTAGTATATAAGTAAATGACAAGAAAGTTATTGTCCATAATAAGTTTTACTTATGATATTTCTTGTTACAATGATTTTTATGTGGCAAACACATCTAAAGCATTGATCCTAAAGCAGGGAGACTGTCTTATGATTTGCCTTAACACTATGTTGGAAAAATGTTAAGTGTTGATCGGGATAGTCTGGAAGATGAAAGATATTTTTCGATATGAACATAGCATGCCATTCATGGCCCATGAAGACCACTAAAATTAAGAAAAATAAAAGAAAAGCGGAGTCGGAAATCGAATAACCATACAGTAAAAAAAGGAGTGAACTTAAAAGCGGAAGGGTCCCTTCCGCTTTTTCAATCCATATTCACGTCATTAACAATCTTGCGTAAATCTTTCTGGAATTGCTTTAGCTGTTCACGCTGGTGTTCGGAAGCATTCTCAAGCGCATTTTCAATTTGTTGAAATGCTTCATTGACTTCATTTTTTAAATGTTTCAATTGGTGTCCATAGCTGGCACTATCCCTGACAATCTCCTGGTAAAATCCTTGTGCCTCGATAAACCCCTGCTGTGCTGCCTGGAACGCTTGCTGTTTATCTTTATGGTAAGGCATATTCTTTCCTCCTGAATGGTGTTGATTTTATACCGTTAAATTGCACAACCCCATAAAAAATATACAGTATAAATTTACGTACAAATCCAAAGCTAATGAAAGGAGGGATGAATGGATGAATAAAAATGATTCTAAAGATATGCGGAAGAATGCTCCAAAAGGCAATCAGGATGGTCAGCCGGCTCCATTAAGCGGATCTAAAAAAGTTAAAAATCGGAATCACACGAGACAGAAGCATAATACCGGGCATGATTTATAATCATGTGCTGGCTGTACAACCAAGGAGGTTTTTCAGGGAACTTTCCCTTTCCCTTACCCTTACACCTAAAATAAAGGGACAATGAACGAGCATCCTTAAGTAACAACTCTTTTTTCGCTAGTGATCCAAAAAGCTGCCTAAGTAGTAATCGTGGAACTGAAAATATCCTTGAAGGGCAGCCTTTGTTAATTGGCCGGTTGATTTCCGCTCCAGGATGCTTCGCTTCCCGGGCGGCGTGCGGTGAGTCTCCTAAGGCGATAAAGATTCTGCTGGGTCTCATCTGTCCCGCTAATCCGCAACACACTGAATGGGCTTCTGTGGATTCACTCACGCACGAAGAAAATGCGTTAGCATTTTCGAGGTGTTTCAGAACTTCCATTCCAATCAACCTAGTGCTATTAACAAGAGCTTATTTTACACAATCAGATAGGCCAAACCCATTTTTTTAATGGGTTTGGCCTATCTTTGTTTTATTATGGAAGTCGAGATAGCCATTCGGGATGCATCCTATTCGAAAAAGGAGAACTTTATATATTTAGGCTAAGAGTAGCGAATAAAAAACAGACCCGAAGATACAGCTACATCTCCGGGTCTTATTGGCCTAGAATTGACAAGGTGCCATGGCCATTTTAACGGTCACTCTATAATGGATACTAAAACTGATGGGAGAAAAAAGCCAGAGGGATTCCGGGAAAATGGAAATGCTCTGGCTTTTTTCATTTCGTTGTTTTCACCTTGCTAATTTTTTGAATGAGTCAAGTAGAAGCTGCTCTTCCTCCAGGGTTACGGTTCTCAAATCTATTTGAATTTCTTCCCTATGGATACGTACAATGATTGAAGGTTTCATTTCAGTCCGCAGCTTTCTGGCTATTTGTTCTGCAGTGAAGTCTGCATGGGTGACAGATGCAATATAGGTTGGCAGTTCTACATCAGGCATTGTCCCTCCTCCGACCTGGCTTGTTCCCTGTATTAGCGATGCCCTTAGTCCGTTTCCGGAGTCATTCAGCTTTTTGACGAGTGATTCTGTCCGCTCTTTTAGTTCAATGAGTGGCACTAGCAAATCCCTGATGGTCGGGATGCTGTTCATGTCTATATCCCCTCTCAGATAGTCAAGGAGGGTTCCTTCCAAGGCAGCCAATGTCATTTTATCCACTCTAACCACTCTGGCGAGCTGATGGCTTTTCAATTGGTCGATCAATTCCTTCTTGCCGGCTATGATTCCTGCCTGGGGTCCGCCGAGCAACTTATCGCCGCTGAAAGAGACAATATCCGCTCCCATTTTCAGTACCTCGCTGACCACAGGCTCCTCGCCAATTCCATGCTTTCTGAAATCATAAAGGACACCACTTCCAAGATCCTCATAATATACAATTTTGCCATGCTGCCTCGAAAGTTCAGCAAGTTCAGCGGTTTCAACTGAATTTGTGAAACCGAGAATCTTAAAATTGCTTGTATGGACTTTCAGGATCATGGCTGTTTCTTCGGTGATCGCCTTTTCATAATCCCGCAAATGTGTTTTATTCGTTGTACCGATTTCCCTCAAGACGGCTCCGCTTTCCTCCATGATTGAGGATATGCGGAAAGAACCGCCGATTTCCACAAGCTGCCCCCGGGATACGATAACCTCTTTATCCTTCGCCAATGCACGAAGGACAAGGTAGACAGCTGCTGCGTTATTATTGACTACCATCGCAGCTTCGGCACCAGTGATTTCCCTGATAATTGCTTCTACGTGACTGTGGCGCGACCCCCGTTCTCCTTCGGCCAATTTATACTCCAAATTTGAATAATTCCTGGCAGTTTCGACTACATGGCGAATGGCATGCTCGCTCAACCTTGCCCTGCCAAGATTTGTATGTAAAATCGTTCCGGTCGCATTGATTACTCTTTTTAATGTATAGCTTAATTTCTTTTCAGCTTGCTTCGAAATGGCAATGAACAACGCTTCATCAAAATGGCTTGTTCCCGGTTCTGGTCCCTCCCATGAACCGCTGATCATTTCTTCCCTGATTTCCTCGATGGCCCTTTTGGCTATATCCGTAAGATGTTCCTGATCAGTTCGGTGTTTTTCTGCCAATGCTTGGAATCTTCCATCCTTTTGCAATTCATGAATTGCCGGAAGCTGTCTTAACAAATGCTTCATCCTGGTTACCCCCACAATAAATCTCCGTCCACTCATTATATCATTGTATTCCACAATAAAGATTTTCCAATCCTGTGAAAACTAAATTGGCTGTTTTTTCATGATTCCAGATAGATTCTTCGTATAAAGAGATACTAAATAGCAATGGAAGCACAAAAAAACCTGGCATATACCAGGCAGAATTTTATTGATCCATTTGTTGGATGATATGGTCTGTATCAGGAAAAATGCCCTTGTCGAGCTTAGAATACAAAAGTTCCCCATTTACGTTGATTTCAAATGCACCGCCGGTTGATGGGATCAATTCCATCTTTTCAATCTGCCCCTTGAAGTGCGTAAAAAGTTCTTCCGCGAAACTCGCGGCTTTTGGAGCGTAATTTCATTGCATGCAAAATGTTACTGATACCTGGAATTTCTTCATTGGACAGTCTCCCCCCAACATTTAGTCATTCACATGTTTTTACTGTCATTTTAGTGTAATGTATAAATGTATGCAATGATCGTTTTAGGATGATTTTAAAAAAAAGAAGGAGTATACTGATTTGGAGGTGATATAGTTGAGCGAACATGAAAAAATCAGGCTTACTTCCCTTTCAACCAAAGCTGGCTGAGGATGCAAGATCAGTCCTGAGGACTTGACGCAAGTTTTGCGTCTCTTACCAGAACAAGAGCCGGTGCCTGAACTGCTTGTAGGGCATGAGACATCAGATGATGCAGGAGTATATAAGCTTACTGACAGCATCGCCTTGATCCAAACAATCGATTACTTCACACCCATTGTGGATGATCCTTATATGTTTGGACAAATTGCTGCTGCCAACGCGCTCAGCGATGTATATGCGATGGGCGGAGAACCAAAGACGGTGTTGAATATTGTTGGCTATCCTGTAAAAAAACTAGGTCCAGATATCCTTGCTGAAATTTTGCGGGGGGCCGGCGATAAAGTGAAAGAAGCAGGCGCTGTGACAGTCGGAGGTCATTCAATCGATGACCAGGAGCCAAAATTCGGGTTGTCGGTAACCGGGCTGGCCCATCCCGATGAAATCTGGAAGAATGTCGGAGCCAAACCAGGAGATGTTCTGGTCCTGACCAAACCGATTGGCGTCGGCATCATGACGACAGGAATCAAGCGAAGTGCTGTAACAGATGAACAAGAACAAGTAGTAACCAGGACAATGGCAATGCTGAACAAATCTGCAGCGGAAGCCTTGAAAAAGTTCACCCCGAATGCTGTAACAGACGTAACTGGATTTGGTCTGCTGGGACATGGCAGTGAAATTGCGCGAGGAAGCAATGCCAGCTTTGAAGTCACATTGTCCAAAGTTCCGGTACTTGCTGGTACTTTGGAATTGGCCGCACAGGGTGTAGTGCCTGGAGGTTCGAAATCCAATCATAGCTGGCTGGAAGACGATGTTGAATACAAAGAAATATCTTTTGAAGAACAACTGATCCTTTGTGACGCCATCACATCTGGCGGCCTGCTCGTCTCCCTCCCTGAAGCTGATGCGAAGCAATATGTCCAGACTTTGAAAGAAAGCGGGCTCCAGTATGCTTCCATCATAGGAAAAGTCACAGAAAAAAAAGAGAAACTGATTTATGTAAAAAGGTGAAATCATTTGATTTCACCTCAGTTTGTAGACAAAAGGGGTTCGGAATGCTCACATTCCGAACCCCTTTTTGAATTTCATCGGATTTTTCAAAGG
>NZ_JAERSD010000018.1 GCF_017912555.1 Bacillus sp. REN3
TCAACAGCCCCCATTCCAGCACAAACCAAAAAAACTGTAGACAAGCTCGATTCCATCGAGTTTGTCTACAGTCTGAGTTGCCTTGATAAGGCAACTAAAAGCCAAGGGCCACAATTATTCTTGGCAAAAAAATCAGCGCGCCGATGATGATGCTGATAATCGCATATATGAGTACTGCCCCGGCAGCAATGTCTTTCGCTTGTTTCGCCAGGGGATGGAATTCCTTTGTGTACATGTCCACAGTCCGTTCGAGGGCAGTATTCATAAGCTCCAGTCCCAGCATTCCCCCAATTGCCAGCAAAACGGCAATCCATTCAAAAACGGTGATGGAAAACCATAATCCAAAGAAGACGACAACAGTTGAAATCCCGAGATGGATCTGGAAATTCCTTTCCCCGGCTGCTGCTGCGGCGATTCCCTGGAAGGCGAATCTAAATGAAGCAGCAAGCCTGTGCTTCCTCTGTTCTTCAGCGCCCAAGACCATACCCCTCCAGGATATCTTTTTGTCTCGAGAACATTTTTTGTTCATCTTCTTCATTCATGTGATCATATCCCAGTAAGTGCAGGAAACCATGGACAGCCAGGAAACCAAGCTCCCTCATGAAGGAATGGTTGTACTCCTCTGCCTGCTCCCTTGACCTTGGTACAGAAATGATGATATCTCCCAGCACTCTTGGCATATCAGCACCAATCACTTCGATTTCCCCTGCGCCCATTTCCTCCATCGCGAATGAGATGACATCAGTAGCACGGTCCTTATCTCTGTATTGCCGATTGATTTCCTGGATTCTTTCATTCGATACGAAGGTGACGGAAAGTTCGCTGCCATCGTGGACACCTTCTAGTTCAGCTGCATAGCATAACAATTTTTCAATTTCATTAATTTGCTGCTCCGTTACCTCATTCACTTCATCGAGGAAATCGATTTCTAAATTCATGCTTGCTTCACCTTCTGTTTATTCATTTCTGGATATTCAATCCTGGAGTGGAAAATTCCTTTAAGTGTCTCGCATAGTGTTTCTGACACAGTATTCAGCTCTTTCAATGTAATATCGCATTCGCTTAGTTGGCCATCCTGAAGCCTGTCAGCGATGATTTTCTGCACAAGAGTTTCAATCTGTTCGTGAGTAGGGTGCGAGAGAGAACGTACTGCTGCCTCCACGCTGTCAGCTATTCCGACGACTGCAGACTCTTTCGTCTGCGGCTTTGGTCCTGGATAGCGGAAATCCTCTTCCTTGACTTCAAGGCCGCTTTGCTTCGCCTTGTAATAAAAGAATTTCAACAATGTGGTCCCATGATGCTGCTCCGCAATATCGATGATTTCCTTCGGCATCTTGTGTTTCTTCAGCATTTCAGCACCATCGGCAGCATGAGCGATAATGATATTTTTGCTCGTTAATGCCGGGAGCTTGTCATGCGGGTTTTCCATATTGATTTGATTCTCGATAAAAAATTGCGGACGCTTTGTTTTTCCAATGTCATGATAATAACATCCAACCCTTGCAAGTAAACCATTCGCTCCGATTGCCTCGCAGGCCGCCTCTGATAAGTTCGCTACCATGACACTATGATGGTAGGTGCCAGGCGCTTCCGTAAGGATTTTCCTGAGCAGCGGGTGGTTCGGATTCGAAAGTTCAATCATCCTCAAGGTTGAAAGGATGCCGAAACCAGCCTCGAAAAATGGCAGCAGACCGATTGTCAGCACTGCCGAGGATACCCCTGATAGGAACGCCACAAGTGTGAAAAAGCCATACTCCAATCCTGAATAATGGCTGTTCCTTAATAGCAGGATGGAGAAAATAACAATCAGGTTGACGACTGACACAAACAGTCCGGCCTGCAGGATTTTTGAACGTTGATTTTGTTTCTGTAGGAACATGATGCCCGCGAGTCCACTCGCAAGTATATAAATGCCCGTTGTTACGTTCAATGTTCCGGTTATATCTTCATTGAAAATGATTGTCCCGCAGATCGCAAGCACAGCGACCTGGAAGAGTGCCAGCCTCTCATCAATCAGAATCTTTATGAGCATCGCACCCATTGCTGCCGGGAAAAGATAGCCAATCTCCGAGTAATCAAGTTCCCCAAACAGGCTGAGCAGCTTCATGAGTAAAATCGATGAGATGAAAATAATGCTGAAAATCAGTAGATACTTTTGTTTTTTGACGTCGCTTTTCATATCATTAAAAATGTGATAAAGCGCAAACAAGACCAGGGACACCATCATGGCCAATCCAATGAATGGCCTGTATGAATTCTCGCTCTCAAGCAACCCGACAAGCTGAAGCTGCCTGTAAATGTCCCTGCTGATCAATTGACCTTCATCCACCAAGATCTGCCCTTCCAGAATCTTGACAGGCTCGACTCCATCACTCGCCTGTTGACGCAGTTCTTCTGTCGCCTGTGGATCATAAAATTCATTCTGAACGATAGCATACCGGCCCAATTCGATCACAGCAGGCCGTAAGCTGCTGTCCAGACTGGAATATTTCAATTCTTCTTCTACGCGTTTTTTCGCATTTTCCACTTCATCAGCAGGAATCCTGCTGCTCATGACGTTATTAATCGCTGTCACAGTGAGATCCTGGGCGATTGAAAGCTCTTCTGGCAGAGCTTCGAGAAGGGCGGTGAAAACCTGGTCAGAGAGATTCTTCGTTTCATTTTCAGTTAATTTCGTTTTCAATTTTTCCAGTCTCTCGTTAACTGGGATTTCCACTGGGACAGGCCTTGTTCCCCCATCACTGCCAGCAGCTTCTTTTTTCTTTTCTTCTATAGCTTTTTTTGCTTCATTATTCACTTCGGCAACGGAACCGAATATTGAGGTGATCAAATCTACCCGGTTTTGGGTATATTCCCTTTTGACAATATATACATCCTTGACTTGCTCAATCGCATCCCTGCGGCTATCTTCGGTACTTTCCTTATCCTCGATGGTCACCGGGGAACGGATGGTTTGTTCCGCGACTGAGAAAAGTGACAGGTCCAGCTTTTCGGGTTTGACATTACTGTACATTGCTGCGTACATGATAACGCCGATCAACGAAAATAGTAATACCCGGAACACTTTCATATTCAGCATGTTCAATATGGTGGATAACTGGACCTGTAGCTTTTCCATATAAAGCCCTCCAATTTTGGCATATGGCGCCAGTTGTGAATTCTTGGGAATAATATCTGACTTTATGTAAAATCATATCAGTTTTCGCCCGAACTTTCACTACCATTTCACAGTTGGAAGCAAGGCTTTGGACTGCGGAATATGAAAAGACCGCCCGGCGATGCCGAAAGCGGACGGGGCGTCATTCAAATTTGCTATAAGCTTCAATGATCCGGCCAACGAGGGGATGGCGGACAACATCAGCCTGCTCGAGGTGGACGAAGGAGATTCCCTTCACATCTTTTAAAATATCTTCGGCCACAACAAGGCCGGACTTCGCGCCTTTTGGCAAATCGACCTGTGATGTATCTCCCGTGATGACCATTTTTGATCCGAAACCAAGTCTCGTCAAAAACATTTTCATTTGAGCCTGTGTCGTGTTCTGAGCTTCATCAAGTATGACGAACGCATCATCAAGGGTTCTTCCCCTCATGTAGGCAAGTGGGGCAATTTCGATTGTTCCCCTTTCGATCAATCTCAATGTATGTTCAGTCCCTAAAATATCATGCAAAGCATCATAGAGTGGCCTGAGGTATGGGTCAACCTTCTCTTTCAGATCCCCTGGGAGGAACCCAAGGCTTTCTCCAGCTTCAACTGCCGGCCTTGTCAAAATGATTTTTGAGACAGTGCCATTTTTAAGAGCTGTTACGGCCATGACTACAGCGAGATACGTCTTTCCGGTTCCTGCTGGTCCGATGCCAAAAACAAGATCCCGGCTTTTGATCGCATTGATATAATGCCTCTGGCCAAGTGTCTTGACTCTTATTGACTTCCCTTTTACATTCTTCGTGATTTCCTCCTCGTACAAATCACGGAAGTATTCAAGCGTCCCCTTTTCCGACATCTGAATAGCATAAATCGCTTCCCTTTGGCTGATGCTGATTCCTTTTCGGATGACCGAGAGCAAATTCTCCAAGACAGCCTGAGCCTGCTTCACTTTCCCTTCAGGTCCAGATACCCTGACCGTTTCTCCCCGCGTCACGATCGAGACACCAAGCTCCTGCTCGACCAGCTTTAGAATCATATCGGCATTGCCGAACAGAGAAATCGCTTCGTTCGGGTCCGCTAATTGGATTTCCATCGTTTTCAAGTCTTCTGTCATTCTTAGTCTCCTTGGATAATTGGTTGGCCTTCTGCTATGTCTTCAATAATTGTAAAATGTGTGATTAATTTTACTTTATCATTCTCTATCGACTGATGTAAAATTTTTTCCCCTTTAATGATAGCATTTTCAGGAAGTCGGTTTTTTATATCTTTCCTTGCTATTTCTTTTGCGCTCTCAATCGCTTCTTCCCTCCTGTAGATCCTTGTCACCTTTTCACGCTCCCTGATCGTCTTCGTTTCGATCTTGACCGGCAGCTCCCATCTGAAGAATCTAACCGGCAGCTCATTCACTTCTGTTTCATACTCCTTGTAATCCGGTTTGCCGAACCCCCAGACAGGCAGCCCTTTTCCAGCAGCTTTTATCAAGTAATTACGCCTTTCGTTTCCGCTGAATACATGGAACGTAGTTTTCAGAGGCAGCTCAACCTCCGTTTTATACCATGTTTCACCCAGAATCTCACCGGTGGCGGGGACTTGCTTCATTTCCCCTTCTTTGCCGTACAGGCCAGAAACCAGCAGTTGTCCCGGGACCACATAATCATTCACCTTGACTGCAGCTTCACCTTTTTCGACGAAAATTTTTACGATTGCCGCTTTCCTCTTGGCAACCAAATGCCTTGGCGCAATAATTTCAGCTTTCTTTGGCTCATTTTTTTCTACGACCTGGAAATGGTAAGTTGTCCCTTTAAGCTCTACGCCAATCCAGGTTACAGCCTCAATCCGGTCCGTCAGCGTCCTTTGGATATTCTCCACATGATCAATCGTGAATTGTAGCTTTGCCGTTCGGATTCCCATCTTGTCCAATTCTTTTCGGATTTGATGCTCGGTTGCCGGGCTCGCTCCTTTTATTTCTATTCCCCAAACCATGTTGGACAGAAGCATGATCACGATAAAAAATATGCCTGCGCCAACAAGGAGTCCGCTGTTTGTCCATAATTTCCTTAAAAAGAAAGGGCCGCCCGCCCTTTCCAGAAAACGTATTTTGCAGCCGCTGTTCCTTACCGGAAGCCTGATGTTTTTCACATGGCCCAAGCTAATATTGAAGGTGACCATTTCTTGCCCATTCCTCCTTACATCCCATATCGCTATGCCCTCCCGGATCAGCTGATTGAGGAGCCTTTCGATTCCTTTTCCAGTCACTTGGACCTTTACCTCTCCAGAAAACCTAACGAACCATTTATTTTTCATTCGTCTCCCCCCGCTCAGTCATTTATATAGATCACCTGGTCGATTTTCCCTTCCAGCAGGATTTCTTCTGGCAAAATCGTCTTGATGACGAACGCTTTCCCTTTTACCAGGAGCTGTCCCTGTTCAATTAGGAGCCGGAGTTCCCTTTCGGAAAACGAAAGCAACCCCCGGTGGTTTTCAATGTATATATGAACTTGACCGATCATCGTGATTCTAGGGAGATCCATCATGACATCTGGAGGAAGATCCATCTTTTGCGTGATCCAATTCCGTATTGACTGGCCCCATTTTTTCGCCATAAAAAAAAGAACCCCCTTTCATCTCATATGTATGAGAAAAAAGAAGGTTCTAGCACCTTTTTTCGTTGTCTTCCTAATTTCTGGAGGGCGGATGATAGGGCCGTTTCGCCCTTGGCGGCCCAAGAACCTCAGACCAGACCAGCCCTTCTATGAGCTTATCGCCGTCTGGCTGGAAATCGAACGATGAACCTTGGTTCCTATCGGGCTGCTTCGTTTCCTGAATCCGGTTCCGTTCGCCCAACCTGCCCTTTTCTTTTCTCCTCGACTCGTCAGGCTGTTGGTCTGCCTGTCTTTTCCTCTCCAAATACACCTTCTGGATATCATTTAGAGTGCCCGGCGGTTCCACTGCTTCCGTTGTCCGCTGTTGTTGCGGCACTCGCCGGCTTGCTTGCGGATTTCCCATATCAACGGTTTCCCTGGCAGGACGTGCAGGCCGCGGCCTCTGCTGATCCTCGGCATTCCCCTTCGCTTTGTTATAAAGACTGGAAAAGAAGCCAATCAAAATGAAAAGGACAATTGGATTGGTGATTAAATCAAACAATGCTTCCATGCTGAGCCCCCTTTCTGTTATCGGGTTCTCTCATCAATTGGATCCGCTATCATTTTTTTTGCTATTTGACATCTTGCCGATGGAGCCTCTCATATCAGTATCAGCCGAAATGTTCTGGATATTCATGTAATCCATGACGCCGATATTGCCATCACGCAGCGCTTCCGCCATCGCAAGCGGTACTGTTGCTTCGGCTTCGACAACCTTGGCCCTCATTTCCTGGACACGCGCTTTCATTTCCTGCTCCTGGGCTACTGCCATTGCCCGGCGCTCTTCTGCTTTAGCCTGGGCAATCTTCTTATCAGCTTCAGCCTGTTCGGTTTGAAGCTCTGCGCCAATATTTTTACCGATATCCACATCCGCAATATCGATTGATAATATTTCGAATGCTGTTCCAGCGTCCAGCCCTTTTGACAAAACTGTCTGCGAAATCATATCTGGATTCTCAAGCACCTTTTTATGGTCATCGGAAGACCCGATTGTTGAAACAATCCCCTCACCTACACGGGCAACGATGGTTTCTTCACCAGCTCCACCGACAAGCCTGTCAATGTTGGCGCGCACTGTGATCCTCGCCTTGGCCTTGACCTCGATCCCGTCCATAGCAACACCGGCAATGAATGGAGTTTCGATTACCTTAGGATTGACACTCATCTGGACGGCCTCTAGCACATCACGTCCAGCAAGGTCGATCGCAGCTGCTCTTTCGAATGAAAGTTCAATATTGGCCCGGTGTGCAGCAATAAGGGCATTGACGACTCTGTCGACATTACCTCCCGCAAGATAATGGCTTTCAAGCTGGTTTGTCGTAACATTCAGTCCTGCCTTATGGGCTTTGATCATCGGATTGATGACCCTGCTAGGAATGACTCTCCTCAACCTCATCCCAACCAGTGTGAAAATGCTGACACGGACACCCGCTGCAAGCGCCGAGATCCAGAGCATCACAGGCACGAATGTCAGCAACACTCCCAATAAGATCACCCCAAGTACAACGGCGATCAATATAAATGCTGTTCCTGCTTCTATCATTCATTTTTCCTCCTCAATGTTTATGTTAATGACTTGAAACATCTCTGACCACGATTCTTGACCCTTCAGTCTTTACAACCCTTACTTTGGTGTCTTTTGGAATGAATCCTCCCTCGCTGACGGCATCAATCCTCTCATCTTCAATCAGGATCGTACCTGACGGCCGTAGAGGTGTTAAGGTCACTCCCTCGACACCAATCAGTTCGAGCCGATTCTTATTTGAAACATACCCCTTCTCAGTGCTAGTTGAATCAGTCAGTATAATCCGTTTGAAAAATTTCATCCTTTTACCAAACACCTTTATCATCAAAATGGAAAACAGTACAGAGGCAGCAAAGGCAATCAGGAGGGAAATCCCCATATGCATTACATCATCCGTCGCAAGGAAGAAACTTGTTATGATTGCGCCAAAACCTATAATGCCGGCTATTCCGCCCGGGACGAAAAATTCCAGGAGGATCAGGCCTATTCCAAGGACAAAAAGAATGATCGTTTCGAAACCAGCCAGGCCGGCAACAAGATGGCCGTAAAAGAATAATAAAAGTGCCGTAAGTCCTGCGAATCCTGGTAATCCGAAGCCAGGTGAGTAAAGCTCAATGATAAGCCCCAGACTGCCAATCGTCAGCAAAATCGGGATGACTACCGGATTTGTTAAGAACCTTGCCACTTTCTCGGCGAATGTCTCATTGACATTCCTGACTTCCGCGTCTTCATAACCGAGTTTTTCCAACAGACCATCCATATTTTTCACAGTTCCTTCGGAATAACCGACATCAAGTGCCTGATCCGCTGTCAGTGTCAGCAATTTTCCTTTCCCGGCGCCCAATTCAGGCAGATCTATGCTCTCGTCCGCCATTGCCTGGGCATAAATGGGATCACGTCCGCTTTCGACTGCCGCAGCCTTCATCGCTGCATTCCAATAAGATTCAGCTTTTTTTCCTGCTGTGTTCCCCTGTTGGTCGATGATTGCCGCTGCTCCCATCGTTGACCCGGGTACCATATAAATTTCATCCGTGTTCAAAGAAATGTAGGCACCTGCGGATAATGCTTCTTTATTCACAAATGCAACCGTTTTTATTTTTGTCCCTGTCAGAAGCTTGCCGATTCCCCCAGCTGCATCCACTGCCCCCCCAGGAGTATGAATATCAAAAATAATCGCATCCGCATCTGCTTCCTCTGCTTCCTTGACAGCCCTTTCAAGAAAAGCAAGCAAACCCTTTTCAACGGTTTCGGTAACCGGTACAACATATACGATTTTTTCCTTCGCTTCCGCGCCGAATGGATTGAACAGGCCGGCGAACGATAAAACAATGATCAGGCTGGCGATCATGGGTTTTATCTTCAAATTGACACCCCCTTTTTAATTGTAATGCCATATCCCTAATACGACTATTCTCCCAAAAGGTTTCAATTACTTTCTACAAATTTTCGGAAATCGGAAATATGTATCGGTCTCTTATTACTGAAAAGGCCACAGGAAAATCCTGTGGCCTTTGAGCTTTTTATGAAAGGTGTTGTTGTACGAGTTTATTAACGAGAGATCCGTCTGCTTTACCTTTAACTTTAGGCATGATGACAGCCATTACTCTACCCATATCGGCTTTTGATGCCGCACCTGTCTCTGCGATTGATTCTTTGACGATTTCCGCCACTTCTTCTTCGCTAAGCTGCTCCGGCATATATGCCTCGACATGTTCTAATTCAATTCTTACCTTTTCAACAAGGTCTTCCCGACCTGCTTTTTCAAATTCCTGGAGGGAATCTTTGCGTTGTTTCACTTCACGAGAAAGTACAGTTAACTCTTCTTCTTCGGAAAGCTCCTGCTTGCCTAATTTGATTGCCTCATTCTGCAAAGAAGCTTTGATCATCCGAATCGTAGTGAGTCTGTCCTTTTCTTTGTTCTTCATCGCTTGTTTCATATCATTATTTAAACGCTCGAGCAGACTCAATTGATTCCACCCTCTCTTAGAACTTACGTTTTCTAGCAGCTTCAGACTTTTTCTTGCGCTTTACACTAGGTTTTTCGTAGAATTCGCGCTTTCTAGCTTCTTGAATAGTACCTGATTTAGAAACAGTACGTTTGAAGCGTCGAAGAGCATCTTCAAGCGATTCGTTTTTACGAACGACAGTTTTAGACATTCTCTTTCCCTCCCTCCGAGCACAACACACTAACACCAAAACACATGGAAACCATGTACCTTGCAATTATAATATAACACCGTGATGAGGTCAACTGTAATTAGCCCTTGTTTTTAATTGCCCATTTCGGTGGCTGACAGCCTTTGGATGGATGGTTTCAAGCAACTCTTTTATTGGATTACGCTTCTTCTCAAGGGGGAATGGCATTCTTTCACGGGCAAAATTTTCAAGCATGTCCAGCCGCTCTCTTCATACATATAAGTGAGAGGGTGAGGATCATGGTTTATACGCTATTATTTCTATTATTTATTGCGATATTCATAGGCGGAATGACCTTGTTGAGGAAAGGGCTTTTCCACCTTTCTGCCAACAGGATGCAGAAATGGCTGTCTGTAATGACTGATTCACCCTTCAGGGGATTGTTGGCGGGCATGGCGGTCACAGCTCTTTTGCATAGCAGTTCAGCGGTAATGGTACTGACGATCGGGCTGATTTCCGCCGGGATGCTGTCCTTTTCCAGGTCCATTGGCATCATTCTCGGATCGAATATCGGTACTACCTTCACGCTTGAAATCATCACCTTTGACATTGATGCTTTCATCGTGCCCCTGGCTGTTCTTGGGGCAATACTAATGGTTTGCCAAAAAGGATCCTGGCGCAGCATCGGCATGGTAACCTTCGGCATTGCCGCTGTTTTCGCAGCAATGCGGGGGTTTACTTTTCTCGCTGAGCCTGTAACCAGCATTGCACAGGTAGAGCGCACCATTGCCAATTTGAATAACAGCCTTTTCCAAAGCATAGCAGCTGGTACGATTCTGACGGCAGCAATCCAGTCGAGCACGGCCATGACTGGCATTATCATGGGTTTCCTGACAGAAGGTACCTTATATATGGGATCGGCTGTCGCAATGATGCTCGGCGCGAACATAGGAACCTGCATAACGGCAGTGCTTGCATCATACGGGGGAGGAAGGGAATCGAAGCTGACCGCATATGCCCACGTATGGTTGAACATTGCTGGCGCAGCTGTTTTCTATCCATTCATCGACCAAATCGCTGCGCTTGCTCCGTATACTGCAGCCCGTCCCGAAGTGCAGCTTGCTCACGTAAGTGTCGTTTACAATGTCATTTCTTCATTGCTTGTCTTGCCCTTCGCGGAACAGTTTGGCAGGTTGATCGAGTTCGTCCATGGAAGGTGCAGGTAACTCTAAGGAGGTCTGTTGAAAGTATTCGTCCAGTTGCCTTGACCATTTATCCGCTTCACCAAAGCTTGGATATTTGCAAAACCGTTTTGTATACGTGAAAGGCTTAAAAAGTGGCTGCCGGAGGAACTGTTTGCCTTTTCAAATGAACGGATGCCGCTCAAATACAATTTTGAATTTTCTAACCCTATAAAAAAAGAGCTGGCTCCATCGCCAGCTCTTTCCAATTTGTTTAAATTACCGCTTTTTCTTCCGGCTTCTCCTCTTCAAGGACACGGACAAACTGTCCTTGATTGTATGGATAGCCAGCTTTTACGATTTTTACCTTGACAATCTTGCCGACCATCGCTTCGGTTGCAGGGAATACAACCTTCAGGTAGTTATCGGTATAACCGACAAACAAACCGCTTTCTGGAGCTTCTTTATAAACTTCTTCGGGAATCACTTCAAGCACTTCGTTTTCAAACTGTGAAGAATATTCCTTGGCAAGCTGGTCTGAGAGTTCAATGAGTCTGTGAACACGTTCGTTTTTGACTTCTTCATCAACCTGGTCTTCCATTCTTGCGGCAGGTGTTCCTGTACGCTTGGAATATGGGAATACATGAAGCTCGGAAAACTGGTGTTTTTTAATGAAGTTGTATGTTTCCATGAATTCTTCTTCGGTTTCCCCGGGGAAACCGACAATGATGTCAGACGTGACAGCGAGTCCCGGCAATGCCTCTTTCAAGCGATCCAGCCGCTCTCCAAAAAACTCCATTGTATATTTTCGGCGCATCCTCTTCAATACTGTGTCGGAGCCCGACTGGAGCGGGATATGCAAATGGCGGACAACGATATTCGAATTGTCGATCACTTCAATAACTTCATCTGTAATCTGGCTTGCTTCGATTGAGGAAATGCGCAGACGTTTCAAGCCTTTGACATTAGCCTGCAAATCCCTTAGCAATGCGGCAAGATTATAATCTTTCATATCTTCGCCGTATCCTCCTGTATGGATGCCAGTCAGGACGATTTCTTTGTAGCCGGCATCGACAAGCTGCTGTGCCTGACGGATGACTTCCTGAGGGTCCCTTGACCTCATAAGGCCGCGGGCCCATGGGATGATACAGAATGTACAGAAATTGTTGCAGCCTTCCTGGATTTTCAGTGATGCTCTTGTCCGATCAGTGAATGCAGGAACATCCAGTTCTTCATACACACGATTCTTCATGATGTTCCTTACTGCATTGATCGGCTGACGCTCTTTTTTGTACTGTGCGATGTAATCGAGCATCTTGACGCGATCCTGTGTTCCGACGACAATATCCACTCCGGGAATGGCCATGATTTCAGCAGGGGATGTCTGGGCATAGCATCCCGTTACACAAATAACCGCGTCCGGATTTTTCCTTACTGCCCGGCGGATGACCTGGCGGCTTTTCTTGTCTCCCGTGTTCGTCACTGTACATGTATTGATAATATAGACATCCGAGATGGATTCAAAATCCACTCTCTCATACCCCTGTTCCTTGAATAACTGCCAAATGGCTTCCGTTTCGTAATGGTTCACCTTGCAACCCAATGTATGGAACGCAACTGTAGGCATTTTTTTCACCTCAATAATTCAAAATGATAGGAGACAGCTGACAGAGCATATAAGGGAGCTGTTTCCGTCCGTAAGATACGCGGGCCAAGGCCGCATGGTTTAAAGCTGTTTTCCTTGAGCAGGGCTACTTCCTGCGATGTCAGGCCGCCTTCAGGTCCAAAAACAATCAGGATCGTTTCGCCTGGCTTTGTTTCTGCAAGCGTGGAAGAGAGAACAGAAGTTTCCCCTTCCCTGGCCTCTTCTTCATAGGCAATCAGCTTATGGTCATATTTGCTGCCCTTCTTGATCAATTCCTTGATGCTGACAAGATTCGACACATCCGGAATCTTCCGTCGGTGGGACTGTTCTGCTGCTTCCTTAGCAATCTTCTGCAAGCGTTCAATCTTCTTTACAGCTTTTTTGCCGTCCCATTTGACGACTGAGCGGGTTGCAGTGAAGGGGATAAATTCATAGGCACCAAGTTCTGTTCCCTTTTGGATAATCCACTCAAGTTTATCCCCTTTGGGCAGACCGCTCGCTACTACTACAAGGACCGGCAGCTCAGAGGTCCTTTCCTCCCATTTTACAACGTTTGCCACCACCGTTTCATCGGTAATTTCTTCAATTTGGCAAATCGCACTCCTGTTTTCAGGTGTCACACAGATGATTTCATCGCCAGCCTTCATTCTCATCACCCGTGCAATGTGATGGCGGTCATCACCGCTGATCCGGAATTGGTCGTCAGCCAATCGCCCTTCAACAAAATAACGTTGCACGACAGCACCTGCTTTCAAATTCTTTCGGTTGACAAAAAAGATAACTGCCAGAGAAAAGACAGAAAAAAGGGGCATATCCTCTCCCCTTCTTCCTCCCTACTTCTTCTTTGCAATGATTGCTACCCAGTCTTCCATTGCCATGATTTCCTCAATATCAAAACCGGCCGAAGCCAACGCATCCTTGACGATTTCCTTTTTCTGCTGAATAATGCCTGAGGCGATAAAATAACCACCATTTTTAACAACCTTTCCTGCATCATCCGCGAACCTGAGAATCACTTCAGCCAGGATGTTCGCAACGACGACATCGGCTCCTTCATTAACGCCATCCAAAAGGTTGTTCTGGGAAACGGAAGCCACATTCTGTACCTTGTTCAGCTTAATATTAAGGTTTGCAGCTTTGACGGCCACTTCATCCAGGTCCAGTGCCTCCACTTTTGCCGCTCCAAGCTTTGCTGCGGCAATGCTCAAAACACCTGAGCCTGTGCCGACATCAACCACCCGGTCTCCCTGCTTGACGGTCCGTTCAAGTGCCTGGATGCACATGACTGTTGTCGGATGTGTTCCAGTACCGAAAGCCATTCCAGGATCAAGCTCAATGATGAGTTCATCCGTGTGGACTGGAGTATATTCCTCCCATGTCGGAACAATCGTAAACTTTTCCGATATCTTGACCGGATTGTAATATTTTTTCCAGGCGGTTGCCCACTCTTCCTCATTCACTTCACTGATCGTAACTTTATTTTTCCCGATATCAATATCATAGATAATCAGATTGTTGATTGCTTCTTTTATCTCGTCCACTGTTTCGCCAAGGAAACTGTTGACAGGAAGATACGCTTTTATGATGACACCTTCTTCAGGGTAATCGTCTGGATTGAGTTGGTATATTTCTCCGAACTGGTCCTCTCTTTCCTTCACAAGCTCAACCGGATCTTCAATCACTACTCCACTAGCACCTGCTTCATGCAGGATATTGGAAATTGGCTCGACGGCCTCGTTCGTTGTCAAAATGCTGAGTTCAGACCATTTCATTCATACCAGCTCCAATCCTTTATTCACCCTTAAAGGCACGTTTAACTTTTGAAAAAAAACTTTCTTCATGCTCTCCAAGCGGCATTTGTCCACTTGCATCCGCAAAGTCCCTCAGCAGCTGCTTCTGCTTTTCCGATAGCTTTGTAGGGGTCACGATCCTGACAAGGACATGCTGGTCCCCTGTTCCATATCCACGGACATTCGGAACTCCTTTTCCTTTCAGCCTGAACTTTGTCCCTGTTTGCGTGCCTGCTGGAACCTTAAGCTTCACCTTCCCGTGCAGGGTTGGCACTTCTACTTCATCTCCCAGCGCGGCTTGAACGAAGGTGACTGGCATCTCACAGTATATATCATCGCCATCCCGTTCGAAAAACTCATGCTGCCTGATGTGGAAGACAATATATAAATCACCAGGAGGCCCGCCATTTATACCCGCTTCCCCTTTGCCTGCGACCCTCAGCTGCTGGCCATCGTCGACACCTGCAGGAATCTTGACATGGATTTTGTTGCGGCGAGTGACTTTACCTGTACCAGAACATGTTGGACATTTCTCTTTGATTTCCTTACCAGTACCGTTGCAGTAGTGGCAGACCCGGCGATTGACTATCCGGCCAAACGGGGTATTTTGCTCAATATTCAGCTGGCCGCTGCCGTGACAGTGTTTACACGTATCCACCTTCGTGCCAGGCTTAGCGCCGGAACCGTCACAGGTTGAGCAAGTTTCTTCACGGGGTATTTCAATGTCCGTTTCCTTTCCGAAAACGGCTTCTTCGAACTTGAGTGTCATCGTGTATTGGAGATCTGCTCCCTGCCTGGGCGCATTTGGGTCACGGCGTCTGCCTCCTCCGCCAAAGAAGGAATTGAAAATATCTTCAAATCCGCCAAAACCCCCGCCAAAATCCGCGCCGCCAAAGCCCTGGTTCGGATCGACGTGGCCGAACTGGTCATATTGGGCGCGTTTTTGTTCATCACTCAGTACTTCATATGCTTCTTTTACTTCTTTGAACTTTTCGTCTGCTCCCGGCTCTTTGTTGATGTCCGGATGGAATTTTTTTGAAAGCTTGCGGTAAGCCTTCTTTATTTCATCCTTGGAAGCCGTCTTGCTGACTCCCAGGACTTCATAGTAATCCCGTTTGCTCATGATTACCACTCCCGAATCTTTTCACATAAAGATAATTCTAACACTCTCGTACATTCATATGCAATATTTAAAACATGTGCCATACGGTTTTCCACAATGCTTTCCACATCATTTATTTCAAACAAAAAGCCAAAGCCAAGTAAGACCTGACTTTGACTTTTTTGGATCTTATGACGGATTATTTTTTATCGTCGTCATTCACTTCTTCAAATTCTGCATCGACTACATTGTCATCCTTAGGAGCACCGTCTTGTCCGGCGGTTCCCTGCTGAGCCTGCGCCTGCTTAGCGGCCTCTTCATACAGCTTGACGCTGAGGTTCTGGACGATTTCCTGCAACGCATCCTTCTTGGTGCGGATTTCTTCGATGTCATCCTTTTCAATTGCAGCCTTCAGATCATCCTTTGCTGCATTTGCTTTCTTGACTTCTTCTTCATCCACTTTGCCTTCAAGGTCTTTCAAGGTCTTTTCAGCCGTGAAGACGAGCTGGTCTGCTTCATTGCGCAGTTCAACTTCCTCTTTGCGTTTCTTGTCTGCTTCCGCATTTTCTTCAGCCTCTTTTACCATGCGATCGATTTCATCATCAGACAGACCGGTAGATGACTTGATTGTGATCTGCTGCTCTTTGTTTGTTCCGAGATCTTTCGCACGGACATTGACAATCCCGTTCTTATCGATATCAAAGGTGACTTCGATTTGCGGAATGCCACGTGGGGCAGGCGGAATATCTGTCAACTGGAAGCGGCCAAGCGTCTTGTTATCAGCGGCCATTGGGCGCTCACCCTGCAGGACATGGATGTCGACCGCTGTCTGGTTATCAGCTGCAGTTGAGAAAACTTGCGACTTTGAAGTCGGGATGGTTGTGTTACGCTCGATTAATTTCGTGAAGACGCCCCCCATTGTTTCAATACCTAATGAAAGCGGAGTGACGTCAAGCAAGACAACATCCTTCACATCCCCTGAAATGACGCCGCCCTGGATTGCTGCACCCATTGCGACTACTTCATCCGGGTTCACACCTTTATGAGGTTCTTTCCCAGTTTCCTTCCTGATTGCTTCCTGTACAGCCGGGATGCGTGTAGAGCCGCCGACCAGGATGACTTTGTCAATCTCCGATGGAGACAGGCCGGAATCTCTCAGTGCCTGGCGGGTTGGCCCCATCGTACGCTCAACAAGTCCTGCAGAAAGCTCTTCGAATTTCGCGCGGGTCATACTCACTTCAAGGTGAAGCGGACCGGCTTCCCCGGCAGTGATGAACGGAAGGGAAATCTGTGTAGACGTTACACCAGAAAGATCCTTCTTCGCTTTTTCAGCAGCATCCTTCAAACGTTGAAGTGCCATTTTATCCTTTGAGAGGTCGATGCCGTTTTCTTTCTTGAACTGCTCAACGAGATAATCTATGATGACCTGGTCAAAATCATCCCCTCCAAGGCGATTGTCACCAGCAGTAGCCTTAACTTCGAAAACACCATCGCCAAGTTCAAGGATGGAAACGTCAAACGTTCCGCCGCCAAGGTCATATACGAGGATTGTCTGGTCTTCCTCCGCCTTCTCAAGGCCATACGCAAGCGCAGCTGCAGTCGGCTCGTTGATGATCCGCTCAACTTCAAGGCCAGCAATCTTGCCAGCGTCTTTTGTAGCCTGGCGTTCGGCGTCATTGAAGTAGGCTGGAACAGTGATGACTGCCTTTGTTACAGGCTCGCCAAGATAGTCCTCTGCGTAAGACTTCATATATTGAAGGATGATCGCTGACAATTCCTGTGGTGAATATTCCTTGCCTTCAATTTCCTCTTTATATTCAGTTCCCATGTGGCGTTTGATTGAAATGATCGTGTTCGGATTTGTGATTGCCTGGCGTTTAGCTACCTCTCCAACCTGACGCTCGCCATTTTTGAAAGCAATGACGGATGGAGTCGTCCTGTTTCCCTCTGGATTTGGGATAACCTTGGGTTCGCCGCCTTCAAGCACGGAAACGCAAGAGTTTGTTGTACCTAGGTCGATACCGATGATTTTGCTCATAATCAATTACCTCCTGACTATTTTATGTAATCCCATTTATTGGTTCACTTTTACCATTGATGGCCGAATTACGCGGTCCTTCAGCAAATATCCCTTTTGGAATTCTTCAACAACGATGTTTGGACCGAAATTTTCATTTTCTGCCTGCATGACTGCCTGATGGAGATGCGGGTCGAATTCTTTGCCAACAGCTTCAATCAATTCGACGCCTTCATTTTTCAGCGCCTCCAACAGACTGCGGTACACCATTTCCATCCCCTGCAACAGGGACTTTGCCTGTTCATTGTCTACTTCCATCTTCAACGCCCGCTCAAAATTATCGAGGGCCGGAAGCAAATCTGTAACGAGGCTTTGTGCTCTATATTTAGCGCTCGCTTCAAGGTCGATCCTTGACCTGCGGCGGAAGTTATCAAAGTCGGCCTGAAGACGGAGATAACGGTTTTCGGCTTCCACAAGCTTCCCTTCAAGCACAGCAATTTTCTCCTGTGCCTGATCCTGTTCAGCTCCAGCAGCATCCGTTTGGTCAGAAGCTTCAACTTCTACAGGCGCCTCTTCTTCAGCGAATACCTCTTCAACCTCTTCTTCCATCTGGCTTTTCTGTTTCAATTCTTGCTCAGTGTTTTTCTCTTCTGTCATATTCATTCACCTCCCTCAAAGCAGCATGCAGGCGTCTTCCTGCACAATCTTCCTTATTGATTGTTTCTATACTATACGCCCTTTATCGCCCGGAAGCATTCCGGAAGCACAAAGATACGGGATGGAACAGGATGTTCCACCCTTAAACAATATTTCCATGCCTATTTACTTTGATACAGTTTTGTCAGCACCTTTGATAAATCGCTGCTGATCAGCTGAAGCAAGCTGATGACCCTTGAATATTCCATTCTTGTGGGACCAAGGACAGCAATCGATCCAATCTTTTCTTCGTCCATTTGATAGGTTGCTGTGATCAGGCTGCAATTCTCCATAGCTAAATTATCGTTCTCCGTTCCGATTTTTATATTGATGCCAGCAGGGTTTTTCCTGATCAGCTCATAAATGCGATCCTCTTCTTCAATCATGTTCATCAGGCTGCGAATTTTTTCAACATCATTGAATTCAGGCTGACTGAGGATATTCGTCTTGCCTCCAAAAAACACTTTTTCATGTGCCGGCATGTTCAAAATGTTGGAGATGGCATGTAAAACCAGATCATAGCTGCTTATATGCTGGCGCAGTAAAACTGCGATTTCCTTATAGATCTTGGAATTCAAATTGGTCAGGGGAACCCCCGAAAGGCGTTCATTCAGGATGTTGACCAATTTTTCGACATCGGACGGGGAAACACTCGCCGGAAAATGGAACATCCGGTCTTCCACATGTCCGGTGTCCGTCACGATAATCGCAATCGCTGTTTCCTTGTTTAACGGGACAATTTGCAGCCTCTTCAATTTATTGTCACTTACGGCAGGGCCCAGGACGATCGAAGTGTAATTCGTCATTTCTGAAAGGATCTTGGCCGACTTCTGGACGATCTTTTCCAGTTCATATATCCTTTCGGCGAAAATGGACTTGACGGCTGCTAAATCAGAGCTGTTCAGCTTTTGCGGCAGGAGGAGATTGTCGACATAATAGCGATACCCTTTTTCTGATGGAATCCTGCCCGATGAAGTATGGGTTTTTTCAATGTATCCCATTTCTTCAAGGTCTGCCATCTCATTCCTGATTGTTGCCGAACTGAACGTGATTCCATTCTTTTTCGCCAAACTTCGGGAACCAATCGGCTGTGCAGAACGAATAAAGTCATCAACAATCACCTGAAGTATAAGCACCTGACGATCTGTTAACAACATCATCACCTCTGTTAGCACTCTATTACAACGAGTGCTAATTCTATTAATAAATTATCAATAAACTTGGGCGATGTCAATGATTTGATACCCCAAGAAATGATTGAAAAACTTCATTTCCGAGCAAGCGCCCATTCTGGGTTAAAAAGATTCTTTCACTATTAGCTTCTAGCAGGCCTCTGGCTGAAAAATCTCCAATTTGTTCAGCGAAAAGAAGCCGGGGATCGATCTTGAATTTTTCCTCGAATTGTCGAATCCCGACGCCTTCTGTCTTTCTTAAACCGAGGAACATTTCTTCCTCCATTTTTTCAGCCTTCGTCACCTCGTGGGATTCGATGATCGGAAGTTTACTCTTTTCCAGGGAATCCATATACTTTTTCAGCGGACCGTAATTCGATTGCCTGCAGCCATTGACATAAGCATGGGCCCCTGCTCCGAACCCATAGTATTCTTCATTGTTCCAATATTTGAGGTTATGCCTGCTTTCATATCCCGGGACTGCGAAATTGCTGATTTCATATTGGCGCAATCCATGGCGCTCCATCTCATCCATGAGCACCTCATACATCTCCGCCTCAGCATCTTCTCCAGGCAGCGGCAGCTTCCCTTTCTTCATTAAGTTATAGAACACGGTTTTCGGTTCAATGATCAGGGAATATGCAGAGTAATGGACGAGGCCCAAGCTTATGGCAGTTCGGATCGATTCGATGAAATCCTGCTTCGTTTGGCCGGGCAGGCTGTAAATCAAATCGATGCTAATGTTTTCATATCCAACAGCCTTCGCGGCTTCTATGGAAGCAAAGACATCCTTGGCACGATGAGAGCGGCCAATTTTCTCTAGCAGCTGATCATTGAATGTCTGAACTCCAAAGCTCAGTCGATTCACACCGGCCGCCTTCAAAATCGCAAGCTTTTCCTTTGTCAGGTCGCCTGGGTTTGCTTCAAATGTGTACTCGGTATTCCCGTCAGTCTTTAAATGGTTCCCAATGGCCGTCACCAATGTTTCTAGCTGCTGTTCATTCAGGGCAGTCGGTGTCCCCCCGCCCACAAAGATTGTCTCCATCTTTTCTTGGCTGCCTTTTACAATCAGGGCCATTTCCTTCTCTAGCGCCTGTAAATATTGGTTCACTGGCTGCCCTTTTAAAAAAAACTTGTTAAAATCGCAATAATGGCAAATATGGTGGCAAAAAGGGATATGGATATAAGCCGCCTTCATTCTCGATCACTTCCTATGTCAATCTTGATTCTTTGATAACAGCGGATGGAAAAGAGGCCGGAAACACTTGTCCTTCACAAGCACATCCGGCCTCCCACGTTATATTATTTCTTTGAATTGGAGTCGTCCATTTTCAGGACCGCCATGAAGGCTTCCTGTGGAACTTCCACGGAACCAACCTGCTTCATGCGCTTTTTACCTTCTTTTTGTTTTTCAAGCAGCTTCCGCTTTCGCGAAATATCCCCGCCATAGCATTTTGCGAGCACGTTCTTGCGCATTGCCTTGATCGTCGAGCGTGCGACAATCTTCTGGCCGATGGCTGCCTGTATCGGCACCTCGAATTGCTGGCGCGGGATCAGGTCCTTCAATTTTTCGACAATGAGTTTCCCGCGTTCGTATGAAAAATCCTTGTGGACAATGAAGCTCAGCGCATCCACTTTTTCGGCGTTCAGCAAAATATCCATTTTGACAAGCTTTGATGGTTTATAGCCGATTAATTCATAGTCAAAGGACGCATATCCTTTTGTGCTGGATTTTAGCTGATCGAAAAAGTCATAGACGATTTCGGATAATGGTATTTCGTAAACAATGCTGACTCGTGTTTCATCCATGTACTGCATATCTATGAAAATGCCGCGTTTTTCCTGGCAAAGCTCCATGATTGCGCCGACATAATCATTTGGTGCCATCATTGTTGCTTTTACATATGGTTCTTCGACACGCTCGATTTTCTGCGGATCAGGCATATTGGAAGGATTGTCCACCTTCAATTCAGTCCCGTCAGTCAAGATGACATCGTAGATAACACTCGGCGCAGTGGTGATCAGGTCAATCTTGAATTCCCGCTCGATGCGCTCCTGGATGATTTCCATATGGAGAAGGCCAAGGAATCCGCAACGGAAACCAAACCCAAGCGCCTGGGATGTTTCCGGCTCGAACTGAAGCGCTGAATCGTTCAGCTCCAGCTTCTCAAGAGCTTCACGCAAATCATTGAATTTAGCTGAATCGATCGGGTACAATCCGCAGTACACCATCGGATTCAGACGGCGGTACCCAGGAAGCGGTTCAGCTGCGCCATTTTTGGCGTTCGTGATTGTATCACCGACACGTGTATCGCCGACATTTTTGATCGCCGCAGTCAGAAATCCTACGTCTCCTACAGACAGTTCTTCAACTGGAGTCGCTTTCGGCATGAAAACCCCGACCTCTGTGACTTCGAATTCCTTTCCTGTCGCCATCATTTTGATTTTATCGCCGGCCTTGACCGTTCCATCGACGACTCGGATATACGCTATTACACCCCGATACGCATCATAGATGGAGTCGAAGATCAGTGCTTTTAGCGGTGCATCGGGGTCGCCTTCCGGTGCAGGGACCTTCTCGACAATCTGTTCAAGGATGTCCTCGATTCCGATTCCGGCTTTTGCGGATGCAAGAACCGCATCCGATGCATCGAGGCCAATCACTTCTTCTATTTCATTTCTGACCCGTTCAGGATCTGCGCTTGGCAAATCAATTTTATTGATAACCGGAACGATTTCAAGGTCATTATCAATCGCAAGGTACACATTCGCCAGTGTTTGCGCTTCTATCCCTTGAGCAGCATCCACCACTAGGACCGCACCCTCACAGGCAGCAAGACTGCGCGAGACCTCATACGTGAAATCGACGTGTCCAGGAGTGTCTATCAAATGGAAGGTATAGATTTCTCCGTCCTTAGCTTGGTATTTCAATCGAACCGAATTCAGCTTTATGGTAATCCCTCGTTCACGCTCCAGATCCATGGAGTCCAAAAGCTGGTCTTTCATTTCGCGCGCCGTCAGCGCATTTGTTTTTTCAAGGATCCGGTCAGCCAGCGTTGACTTCCCATGATCAATATGGGCGATGATTGAAAAGTTCCTGATTTTCTTTTGTCTTTTAAGTCTTTCTTCTCTGTTCATTGCTTTCACTCCTACTATTCTCGCGCGTGTAGACTATTTTTGATTATATCAGCAGGAATATCAAGATTCAATGAAAAATGACAGCCAGCAGGCTATGCGGGAAGAAGGGGAAGCCATTTGCGGAAATCTTCGTTTAACTGTAATAGCCCGGAGCAATTGCTCTAATTTTCTTCAGCTGGCTCATGAACCAAGCTGCTTGAAGCTTCCGTCTCCAGCTGGATACTCAAAGGAGTCGAACCATGGATGAAAACTGGCTGGACGCTTGAGCTGGACAGTAATCGAAGTGAATTCCATCATTCTTGATCAATGAAAAAAGCGGGATGAACCCGCTTTTTTATTCCTCGTTGTTTTTGGCAAACAGATTGATTGCTTTTTCAACAGCATTCGAGATACCTTCAGCCAGATTCTTTCCTAGAGAAGAAAAAAAGTTGTAGGCTTTCATTTCCTCTAATTTTTTTCTTTTTTGTTCGAGGTCGTGGCTGGATACATCACTGCCGAGGATAGAGCTTTTGAAGTTTCCATCTCCATCTTCCTTGACCTTAAAAGCGCTCTTGAAACCGGGATCATCATATCCCTTCATTTTATGGAGACCGTCATTCGCCTGCTGCATCCCGAACAGAACTGAAACAAACATCAAGGAGGCGAGCACTATACTTTTTAGCATGAACATTTTCAATCCTGATCACCCTGGAGAGTATTATTGCTTGTCCGGAGGCTGCTGGGCTGGGGCCCCTACTTTTTCTGCCTGCCAGTAGAATTCACTGAATACATCTGCTAGCGCATCAGCGGAACGTTTCAATTCTTCAAAGGTATTATCGACACCGCCAAACTCGATCAACAAGGCGTTCTGCGATAAATCCTGATTGAATTTCCCGTTTGTCGCCGCGCCCTTTTTCTCTACAATACCCCTGCTTAACCCCTTCCCGTATTTTTTATCAAGAAGATTGTGCAGTTGCCGGGCAAGTGCAAGGTTTCTTTCGTGGTTCGCATTTTCCCCGCCAATCACGAAGGCGATTTTTGCATAAGGCTTTCCATTGATTTGAATCGTTGTCTTGTCTTTGCGGTAGCCATCACGGTGAATATCGATAAAATATTGCAGGTCTCTGTCTCCTGTCATCGCTGCCTGTACGACTGGCCTTGATTCCTGGTATGCTCTTCCGAAACCGAGACCCTTTTTGTTCAAATTGGCCATCACATCGGTCTTGTCAACCTTTGTCCCTATCCCCCGTCTTTCCAAGCTTTCCTTGAGGTGATCGCCGACCCTTGTGACGTTCACCTGGGAATGGTAAGCTTTATCAGGGTCTGTAACTCCTTTTAAATAAGGAAGATATGATTCACGTGTGTGGGTGAAGTAAATATAAACTATTTTCCTGCCATCGGTCGTCAACTGGGGGACAGAGGCATCGTTTGATGGCTTGGATGAAAGTCCCTCTGTATTCTGCAAGGCCGCTTCCTTGCCAGCTTTCAACACCTCTGGCGGAGGGGACGACTCCATTGGCATATTGGTGTAATTGGTTCCTTCCCCGGCAACAAGAATGTTGCTGTCGAATATTGAAAATCCCGGCAATTCACGTCTAATCAAGCTTCTTGGATCATCCAGATTGATATTGGTCGACAGATTGAACATCATTTTGGATAGCTTTGGTTTTTCCTGGCTTTCAGGAAGCGACTGAAGAAAATGGTGATTTTCCCATCCTATTAGGCTGTACAGAAGCTGGCCATTCAGATTCGTCGCCGCCTGATTGACTGAATCAGAGGCAATTCTCAACTCAGGCCGAAGAGAAGTCATGATTCCACTGACTGAAAATATGCCAATGAGAAAAAAAACGAAGGCTAGTGCGGCTTTTACCAATTGTGTCCCTTGGACGGCGACAATCATTCCATGTCGTTTACTAGGTCTCATTGTTCCACCTCTCTGTGCAAGTCTAGTAAATGTTATGACTTTACTAGAGAAAATAGAACAAATATTGTTTATCAGTCAGTGTGTGTACAGCCCGGCGTTGTCTTTGTCGATGTTCGTATGCAAAGCGGCGTTGAGGCCGCTTGCAATCAAATTGGCCATGTCTTCAATAAAAACATCCACTTCTTTTGGGGTGACCATAAGATTATGTCCCAATGGTGAGAGGACCTCATAAATCAGCTTCCGCTTTTCATTTTCCTCTAGGGTGCCGATCATTCCGAGGAATGTTTTGCGCTGCTCTGCTCCTGGCATATCTTCTTCTGTCAGCTTTTTTCTTTTCCCAAAGGTCATCCCGGCAGGAACGAGTGCTTTTGAAGGCTGGCTGCCTTCCTTCATTTCCTTTCCAAAATGTTTCAGGATGAAATCGATTGTATCGCTTGTGATGGAAACAGCGTCGACGACCGTCGGTACACCGATGGCAAAGACCGGGATGCCCAGCGTTTCCTTACTAAGTTCCTTTCTTTTGTTGCCTACACCGGAACCTGGATGGATGCCGGTATTAGAGATCTGGATTGTTGAATTCACCCTCTCGATTGACCTTGAAGCCAGGGCATCGATCGCGATGACGAAATCCGGCTTCGTTTTCTCGACGACCCCAAAAATGATATCCGATGTCTCGATACCTGTCAGCCCCATTACGCCTGGTGCCAGGGCACTAACCGGACGATAGCCTTCCTCTACATATTCCGGCTGTAATTCGAAAAGGTGCCTGGTGACAAGCATGTTCTCACAAACGAGCGGACCTAATGCATCTGGCGTGACGTTCCAATTCCCAAGGCCAACCACCAGGCAGGTAGCATCCTTTTTAATCCCCTCCTGGGAGATAAAGTCAGCAAATTCAGAAGCAAATACTTTCTGGACCTTTCCTTGAAGCTCGGTATCCTGCTGTCTGATCCCGATCATCTCGATGGTCAGGTACTTTCCCTGCTTTTTGCCGATATTCTTTTCTCCTTCGGCAGTCACCTCAACCAGGGAAAGTTTTATATCATTCACTTCTCTTTCTTTTATGATGACGCCATCAATCTGCGAAACATCTTTTTGGTCATGGACCAGCCCTTCCAGCACCATTTCCCTTGCTTCGACAGCCAGGTCAGTCCTAACCGAATACAGGCTTAAGTCTGGTGATTCATTCATAATTCCCATTCCTCCAGGTGCAATTTGACTGCTAAAACAGCATACTATTTCCTATCTTTTCCTTCTTCTGCAAAAATAATTCACATTATGCCTTCGGGAAAAAATTACGGAGAGTATTGCATTATTAACACCTGTTTGATAAAATATCATTTGTTCTTAATAAATAAGAAGCGTACTGGAAATGTCGAGTTCCATAAAATTCTCGATGCTTTTTTAGGAGGTGAACGGAATGCCAAACATTAAATCTGCCATCAAACGTGTGAAAACGAATGAAGCAAGCAAAGCACAAAATATTACTGTGAAATCTTCTATGCGCACAGCAGTTAAAAAAGCTGAAGCAGCAATCGTGAACAACGATGAGAACGCGAAAGCATCTTACGCTGAAGCAGTCAGCAAGCTTGATAAAGCTGCAGGGAAAGGTCTTATCCACAAAAACGCAGCTTCCCGCAAGAAAGCCCGTTTAATGAAAAAATTAAACGCTAACGGCTAATTTAAATTATCGATAAAAAAACGACCGTAGCGGTCGTTTTTTTATTTTCTGCTGTTGATTTGAAAAAGGATCATCTCGATCAGCATCTCTTTTTTCATCCCGCCTGTTTTCATCTGATAGTCCGCATCGGCCAGCATTTTAATGATCCTGGTCAGCTCTTCATCACGGAATGAATTAGCTTGTCCGGCCGCCAGCTTCACCCTGAATGGATGGATTTTAAGCGCTGTCGCAATTTGCTGCTGACCGTATCCCTTTCTTGACAGTTCCTTTACCTGGTAAATAAGTCTGAATTGGCCGGAAAGTACAGACAGGATTTTGATCGGTTCTTCATTTTGTTTCAATAAGTCATAATAAATGCGCAACGCTGCCTCGACATTGCGATTGACAACCTTGTCAACCAGGGAGAAGATGTTCTGTTCGAGAGACCTTGAAGTAAGCCGATCAACAATCTCATGGGTAATCGTCTGTGAATCCCCGGCATACAGGGCAAGTTTATCAATTTCCGATGTCAGCATAAACAAGTTTGTGCCCGAAAGCGCCAATAAAAGTTCTGCAGCATTTTCCTCGATAACTACTCTGTTTGCTGCTGCCCTTTCTCTGATCCACACTTTCAATTCCTGTTCTGTTAATTTTTTCGCCTCGATTACCGCTGCCATTCGTTTCAATTCCTTCGTGATTTTCTTCCGCTCATCAAGTTTTTCGTACGGCGCAGAAAAAACCACGATGGAATAAGGTGCAGGGTGAGAAAGGTATTCCTCCATTTTCTTAAGATTGTGTTCCGTTTTGCCTTTAGACTTCTCGGATGTTAGAAATTGCGGGTTCTGCAGGATGACCAGCCTTGTCTCCCCCATGAAAGGGAAGGTTTCGGCATCCTCAAGTGCCGCCTCGACGGGGGTCTCTTCCAAATCGTAAACCGATAAATTAAAGTCTTTTTGATCTTCCTCCAAAACATGGTCAACCAGCAATTGCTTCGTTTCATTTATAAGAAAAGCTTCCGTTCCATATAGTAAATAAACAGGTTCAAACTGTTTATTCCTGATTTTTTTCCAATTGTCCAATACCAATGTCCTTCGCTCCGATCAATACAGTTTTCCTACCCTTATGGTAAAGAAGCGAGGACATTTTGACAAGCATTCTAAGGGAATTGGCAGTTCCTTGCCCGCCAATTCCCTTATTTATATTGAACGCTGGAATATAAGGCCCGGGATACTTATATTGCAGCGGTACATCTTTTGTAAGATTATTTTTGCCCACGAAGGGAAATGTATTTGTGACAACTCTTGTCAATTAGGCAGTTGGGGCTTTTTTTATAAAGGAAGGCAATGCGAAGAATACTGGATTTTTAAAATGAAATCGCTTATACTATTAAGGAAATAGGGGGGGTTGACTGTGAACGAATTTGAAAAGAATGTCCAAAGCAATCGCAATGACGCCGTTGACTCTGGTGTAGGGTTCATTGTTTCTTTTGGATTCTTTGCAACAATGTTCATCATTGCCACGGTTGTTCAGCTAATCGGCAGTTAATAATGAAGGCTACATAGGATAAAATGACGGAGACTGCATACGATGGTGCAGTCTTTTTCCTTTTTTGCTTATCAAGCTTTCTTATGATCTATGTTATGGAAGTTGCGTGCTGAACGTTCCAATTTCTCCTTTGAATCTGTAAATGATCGCTCCATTTTCGTCCGTCCTGTAAATCCGGATGCCGCTTTCCCTCAGCCTGTCCAGAATCTCGCTGCTGGGATGGCCGTATCTGTTCTTCTTTTTTACCGATATGACAGCGTAATCCGGCCGCAGCCTATCAAGGAATCCAGCAGAGGTTGACGTTTTGCTCCCATGATGCCCCACCTTCAGGACATCTGTGCCAAGCTGGGGATATCTCCTTAGGAGGGCAGCTTCCCCTTCCGTTCCCAGGTCTCCTGTGAACAGCCACTGCTTTCCCGAGATGTCTGCGAGCATGACAATCGAGTTTTCATTCCTGTCCGCGTTTTCCCCAGAAGGGTTCATCAACCTGAATTTCCCGCCGGGTGAAGTCCATGCTGTTCCATCACCGCCGAAATAAAGGGGGACTTTTTTCTTCCGCGCCAATTTGATGATTTCTTCCTCAAGGGCTGAACGATCAACGTACCGCGGCATGACGATTTGTCCAATCCCAATCTCCTCAATCAGTGCAGCTGCACCACCGATATGATCAGCATCCCCATGCGTCAAAATCAACTTGTCAAGCTTTCGGATCCCTTTGCTTTTCAAAAGCGGCAAGACAGTATCCTTCCCGGGATCGAACCCTTCTCTTCGTTCCTTCCAATCCTCGGCGCCAAAACTGATGACACCCCCCGTATCAATAAGATAATTCCCTTTGTTGAATGGCATGCGAATCAAAATGCTATCTCCTTGTCCAACATCAAGAAAAATGATTTCTCCATAAGGATTGATATAAGGAACTGCTACCTGCAGCAATAGGGGAATGACAGGAAAAAGATAGAAAAGCGGTGGCGGTTGACGTTTCTGAATTCTTATTTTTTCCCATTTCAAGAAAAAGAGCCAAATGGCCGCGACCAAGGATATCATTACCATTTTTCCAGGCTTGCCAATGGTCATCATGGCACCTGGGACTTCTGAAAGTGAAATGGAAAGCACATTAACAAGGTGGATGGCTTTTTCCAGTAAACCAAAAAAAGTTGCGGGCGGGACTCCAGTAAGCGTGAAAATAAAATACCCAAGCAGTACCAGCGGCAGTAAAATAAAGGAAAATAAAGGGATGAACAAGAGGTTTGCAAGGAGGGAAATGGCAGACAATTCAAAGTAAGAGTAGAGGATAATCGGCATCGCTGCTAACTGGGCAACAAACGAAACGGCAGCAATTTGCGTGAGATAATGCCTAAACGTCGAAAGTATTTTTTTTGCTGACACAATCAGGGCAAAGCTTACGGAAAAAGAGAGTTGGAAGCCTGTATCATATACGAGCTTTGGGTTGACGATCAACGACAGCATGAACGCGATTGATATAGCGTCGAAAGGTGGAAGCTTTATGCGGAAACGACGGGCACCTATGAGCAGAATCAGCATTCCTGCAGCCCTTACTACAGGAGGAGCAAGTCCGCTTATGACCGTGTAGACTGGAAGAGCCAGAATTAATAGCAGTTCGGACATTTCCTTTGACAGACCTGTCCTGATCAAAAGAAAATAAAACATACCAGCCATCAAAGCAATATGCAGGCCCGAGATCGCAAGAAGATGGATGATGCCAATTTTCCTGTATGAGCTTTCTGTCTGAGGGTTGATCAAGTTTCTGTCACCAAAAATAAGAGCGATGGAAAGAGCTGCTGTCTCTGCTGGATAGCTTTCTTCAATCATAGTGATTTCCTTTTGCCTAAATCTCTTCAACTTTGTCAGCGTATTATCCGAAGCATCCAGACAGCTGCCAGGCTCAAGGCTTTCAACATTGAATGTCCAGTAGATCCCTTGGCGTTCCAGATAGTTTTTATAATCAAAAGCGTTGGGGTTTCTTGCCACTGAAGGAGACTCAAGCGAGCCTTCTGCTTTACAGGCAGTCCCCGGCAGCAGCATCTTTCTTATTAGCAATTTTTCCTCTTTCGACTTTATTCTGTATCGTATGGCAATCCTTTCTTTTTCTGGGTAAGTATCGGCATAGGCAAAAAAAATGTCCCCGTCCACTTTCATTTTATCCTTGACCACAAAACGGAATACTGTTTCATCCCCTGTATAACTTGAAACCGCCCCTTGCTCTTCAATAAAACCCGCCACCACAAAAGTCAGGTAGCAGGCCCCAAGCAAATAGACGAAATAGTCGGGGGACTGTTTATATTTCTTCAACAGGAGGATTGCCGCAAACGACAAGCCTCCATAGAGAACAGCATCTTCAAAAACAGTCAACAGCCCCATTAATGATATCAAAGCGAAGTAAAAGAGATTGCCTTTTATGGAAACTCTATTCATTGTCTGTGGCTCTTTTCTTGATTATTTCGGCTCTTATTGTTGCTCACTCTGGCCCTTAGGCATATGGACAACCTCGACATCCCGCAGAAAGATCTCATTCCATTTATTTGGGTAGGCATTGCGGTAAACAATCCTGGCCACTCCAGCCTGGGCTAGGGTCTTGGCGCATTTTTCACATGGCTCATGCGTTACGAACGCTGTTGCTCCCTTCAATAGTTTCCTATCCGCATGCAGCACGGCATTTTCTTCTGCATGAAGGGTCCTGATGCACCTTCCCTGTTCATTGATCAGACAGCCAACATCTTCACAGTGATCATGTCCATGGATTGAACCATTGTAGCCCGTCGACACAATATGTTTTTCTTTTACGATCACGCAGCCTACGTGCAGTCTCGGACATGTTGATCTTGTCCCGACTTCATCCGCGATATCCAAAAAATATTCATCCCAGCTTTTCCTTTTCATGCAAAACCCCCCGTTAAATCAAATATTGCCTATGGCTTGTCTTTTATAAGTGTAAAGCTTTATTTTAAAGAGTTCAATTTCTATATCATTAGTTCACGGAAATTGAATCCTTCAGTTTTTCAAATGTTTTGTCCCCTATGCCACTGATTGATTTCAGATCATCAACAGTTTTAAAGTTACCATTTGTTTCCCTGTATTCAATAATCGCTGCGGCTTTGGAAGGGCCGATCCCAGGAAGCGTTTCAAGTTCATTAGCGGAAGCGCGGTTCAGGTTAACCGTTTGTTTTTTCCCTGGCTGAGGTGCCGCCTGGCTGTCGATCGGGTTCACTGCCTCCTCTCCTTTCCTTGGGATATAGACGGACATTTCATCATTTACATGCATCGCAAAATTGATTGTCGAGGTATCAGCCTCTTTTGAAAGTCCTCCAGCGATTTCAATCAGGTCGATGATACGGCTACCATCAGCAATCTCATATACACCAGGGTGGACAACAGCCCCCTTTATATCCGCCATCATGGTGACAGGCTCATTCTCCGCTGCTGCCCGTTCCGCTGGAGGTCCGGCAACAGCTTCCCCCGTGATCGGGGCAATCTCTTCCATCTGCGCCAGGTCTCTTCCAGGGGTGAGTGAAGAATAGAAGAAAAATGCAACAGCAGCAAAGCCGGCGAGCAAGTAAAATTTATGTTCTTTTATCCAGTCCATACAACGACAGCACCTTTCATCTTGTCATATTCTAAAAGTTACAAACATAAGGTTATAGGAGAAAATAACGAATGGAGGGGGGAAGGGTTGTGAAAATAGGGATAATTGGAACAGGGAATATGGGGAGAATTCTTGCTGAATCTCTACTTGATGGGAATGCCGTACCTCCTTCTTCAATGCTGATCACAAACAGGACTTTGGCAAAAGCAGAAGAAATCCAAAAGGGCTATCCCGGAATCCAAGTGGTTAAAACCGGATTGGAAACAGCAAGGCAGGCTGATGCCATTTTCCTCTGCGTCAAGCCCCATCAAATGGGTGAATTGCTCGATGCTATCAAACCTGTTCTAACGAAGGATAAATGTGTCATCTCCATCACCAGCCCGATAAGCGTACGGCAAATAGAAAAAAAGGTCGCGTGTTCCGTAGCTAGGATCATACCAAGTATCACAAACAGAGGTCTATCCGGTGTTTCACTTTTCACTTATGGTGAAAGCTGCAGCAATGAATGGCGAGCCGGTCTATATAGTCTTTTTGAAAGGATTTCTGTACCTGTGGAAATCGAGGAAAACATCACGAGAGTAGCTTCTGACATTGTCAGTTGCGGCCCTGCGTTTTTCAGCCATCTTGTCCAGAGTTTCATAAACGCCGCAGTCAAAGAGACTGAAATCAGCCACGAGGCTGCAACAACATTAGCGACTGAGATGCTGATCGGACTTGGAGAACTGTTAAGGAAAAATTATTACACATTGCCAACCTTGCAGGAAAAGGTATGTGTGAAGGGCGGGATTACAGGAGAAGGAATCAAGGTGCTAGAACGTGAAACAGGGGATATGTTTGAGCAGCTGTTCCGGGCGACACATAGAAAATTCGAGGAAGATCTTGAAAAGGCGAGGGAGGCATTCAATAATCAATAATTCTCCATCGATCTTGAAAATCCTGCATGTTTTTTAAAATAATCACCAATTTTCATAAAAAACTCTAACTATTTTCAAGAGCCCAACGTTCTGATTAGTTGATAAAGAAGTTAACTTTGAACCAAATTTGATTTGCTTGATTGACCAGAATGCTAAGTTCCTTCAATCATTTACACTTTTGTCATTTTCTACGGTATGGTGCAGCCACATCTTCAGGTGTGATTAGCCTGGAATCGCAGGCCCCCATGGCCATATTACCCGCCCTTCTAAAAAAGATACTGAAGCAGATAGGAGAATAAAGAGGTAAAAACAGAATTCAGGAACAAGAAAAAAGCTGTCATTATTCCAATACAAGGAAAAATGACAGCTTTTTCTGTTCAACAAGGAAAGCCAAAAAATCGGCAGATCTCTTCGGTAGCCACAAGCTATACAACCGCGTTTTTTGCTTCTTTATTATTAGTTTCCAGATAGCATCATAAATAACTTTACATTTATTTGGTGAACTTTCATTATACAAACGGCCTCGCTCGCAAGTTGGAAAAAGGAACAGGTCATTTTTCAACCTGCCCCTTGTTTTTTTCTATAGAGTGCCTTTATAGAACTTTTCGCCAAATTATGCTCCTATTACATAAAATACATAGCGACTGATTCCTTCGGCAGCCAGGACTGCTATCAATGCTGCAACCGACAGGAATTGAGATATTCTATTCCTTGATGAATAAGTTAAATATCCCAGTAACCCGACTCCTAAAATCACAACAATCCAACGGATTCCTACAATCATTTGATATCCTTCCAAAACGGTTTTAACTGTATTGCCATTAATCATCATGATCTCAAAGTTCCCTAAAGAATATAGGGCCACACCAACAGCTTCTATGCTGATTCCAACCACTGCTATAAAAAATGCGATTTTCGTCATTTTAGTTGCTGGACTTTCACTATTAAGCGCAGGAGCAATCAACCCTACAATGAGAACTGCTCCCAGAGTAAAACAACTCCCAAAAAAAGCTAAATATGTATGGATGTGATTCCATCCATTCACCAAAGTCTCAGAATAGACCACTCCCATGGAAAAGACTGATCCCAGGCCAATTATTGTCGATAAAAAAAGTAAAATCGTATTTACTTTCCTTCGTACTAAAGCAAGACCCGTTGTCATACATGTAAAACCAATAAAAGTTCCGGTTGATATTATTTCTCGGCTCATCCAAGAAGAACCCATGCCTCTGACTGCATGAAAGGAATTTTCAATCGAACCCAAATGGGCAAAAGAGGCTGCCAGTCCTGCCAGTGATAAAATTGAAACTACTATTAAAGGCTGTCTCAACAGTGGATAAGTATCAGTATGGATTTTCACATTTATCCTTTGAAATATCCATAAAATCAATACGCCCCCCACAGCAGCCTGTATAAATATAGTGAAAATCAGTAATGGCCATTCATGCATCTTTATTCCCTCCCTTAGATGGTGGCATTCCTATGTGGGGTAATTACGATATTTGGGCTCGTAATCGACGGTTTTGGCATACCTTTTATCTGGTTGGTGGTGCCATACTTTTTTCGTAACTCTTCAATCGGCCCTACTTCTATTGCTCGCATCGGACATGCTCCTACACATGCAGGCCCTTCCCCTTTTTCCTGAAGGTCTATACACATATTACATTTCGTCATTTTTCCTAATTTCTCGCTGTACTGCGGGGCTTCATACGGGCAATTCCAGACACAATATTTACAGCCGATACAGCGGTTGTGATCAACAACTACCACTCCGTCTTCAGTTCGTTTATGCATGGCTCCAGTAGGACACCCTTTTACGCATTTAGGATCTTTACAATGGTTGCATGATATGGATAAGAAAAACGCCTGGATATTTTGGACAATAGCATCACCGTTTTTTGAGTAATCACCAGCTTCAAAAGAGTATACACGCCTAAAATTTCTTCCGACCTCTAGATCATTCTTATCCTTACAAGCAACAACGCATGCCTTGCAACCTGTACATACTTCCTGATTTAAATAAAAACCAAGTTGAGACACTTCTCTTTCCTCCCTCTAAAAAAGTCTTAGGCTTTCGCGATTTCCACTAAATTGGTGTGGGACGGATTCGCTTTTGCAAGGGGGGTAGGTTCATGAGTTGTAATGACATTAATGGATCCCCTTGTGTCATTCCCATCCTGATCCGGTGTATACCATCCTCCCTGTGGCATCGCGGCAACTCCTGGAATCACCCGATTTGTAATATGCACTGGTATGAAAATGGTTCCTCGGTCATTGTATACCTTTGCACGATCTCCTTCGTTAATCCCGCGCTTGATCGCATCTTCTGGGTTCATCCACATTTCTTGTCTGGAAACTTCCTCCATCCATGGATGATTGTCATGGGTGGAGTGGCATCTTCTCTTATAATGCCAGCCAATCAGCTGAATCGGGTATTTTTCACGCAGCTTTCCATGTGGACCTTCTTTAACCTCAACATATTTTCCTACAGCAGGAATGACATCATGATGATCCATATCCCATAAAGATTTGGAGAAAATTTCAATTTTACCTGAAGGAGTGGAAAAAGGATGATTTTCTATATCTTTAATTTGCTCTTCATAGGCGACCAGGGGTTTGTCAAACTTCCACACGTGGATGCCTTTTCTTTTAAACTCCTCGAATGTAGGAAAAGATGGGTCACTCTGACGGGTTAACTCAATAGATTCCTTTAATAAATCAAGCATTGATTTTCCGCCCTGTGAATATTCATCATAGACACCTAGCTTTTTTGCTACATCTGCAAATACATCATATTCATTCCGACACTCATATAAAGGATCAACTACTTTTTGCCCTAATACAGCGTAATCCCCCCAACACCATGGAACACCAATATCCCAGCGTTCAAAGAAAGTAGTTGCCGGCAAAAGCAGATCGGCGAACTTAGCACTTGGAGTCATAAAGATATCGCTGCATACAATGAATTCAACCTTTGACTCATCTTCTAGAATCTTTCTCGTCCTGTTAATGTTTCCATGTTGGTTGATTAAAATATTTCCTGCCATGTTGAAAACCATTTTAATATTTGTGTTTAAATGATCTGCATCTAATAATCGGTCATTTTCCCTTGTCATCTCGTTCCCACGCTCAATCGCTTCCGTCCACAGGAAGCAGGGGATTTTTGCGGCAACAGGATTATCATAAGAAAATGCCCATGAAATACCAGCTCGGTACCAATTTCCTGTACCTGCAGCCGATCCACCAACTTTTCCGACATTTCCTGTAATTGAGGTCAGGGTCGTACCGCAGCGAATGAATTGTTCCCCATTCATATGTCGCTGCGGACCATATCCCTGAATAAGTGCTGCAGGCTTTGCCGTTGCGTATTCCCTTGCGATTTGTCTTATTTTACGAGCAGATACACCACATATTTTCTCTGCCCATTCAGGCGATTTTTCGATGCCATCTTTTTCACCTAAGATATAGCTGGTCAATGATTCACCTTCAGGAACACCCTTTGGCATATGGTCTTCATCGAATCCTATACAATATTTATCAATAAATGCTTGATCGTAAAGCTTTTCTGTAATGATGACATGCATCATCGCGTTCATCATTGCTCCATCGGTAGTAGGTAAAATAGGAATCCACTCGTCCGCCAGGGCTATTGTTGTATCCGAATAACGTGGATCTATGACAACGATTTTTGCTCCGCGTTTCTTGGCTTCTTTCAAATAGAATTGCATGGGTGTAGACCAAATGTTCTCAGTCGGATTCAATCCCCATAGTAGAATGTATTTTGAGTGTAAGTAGTTATCAAAGCTGCTCCCAGAACTGTTATCTCCATATGTGTATGGAGTTGCGATATTAGCAGCTCCGCAGCTGTAGTCATTGTAATAATCAAGAAAACCCCCGGTAACTGAAAGGATTTTCTTTGCAACCACATCTGGACCGTATAGTCCCCAGCAGGCTCCAGTGGCGTAATTGACATAGCGTGAACCCGGTCCGTATTTGTCCCCAATCCTCTTGATTTCCCTTGCGAGTATATCGGTAGCTTCATCCCAGGAAATCCGCTCAAATTTCCCTTCGCCTCTTTTTCCAGTTCTTTTCATTGGATACTTTAAACGGTCCGGATTATAGAGCATTTTCCTGTATCCACGTCCACGGACACAAGCTCTCAACTGCGGGTCCCCAATTTCATCAACACGATCATCCGTTGTTACACGGACAACCTGTCCATCTTTCACATGAGCCTTGATAACACAGCGCCCTCCGCAATTGTTGATGTTACAGGTAGAAATAATCGTTTCTTCTGTGGAAGAAGACTCCTCTTCGGCTTTCACTTTTTTAAGCACGCCCGCTGTAGTCCCAATTCCCAAAGCAGCTGGTGCGGTAATTGCTCCCGTCCATTTCAGAAAGGTTCTCCGAGGTATTGCTTCATCATTAATTTTTTTGAAAAGGTTTTCTAGCATTCTTCCATCGCCTCCAATGTTTCATTTACCAGTTGGCTATCTTCGTAAATTACATCTGATAAAAGTTTGGCGAACCCCTTATAATAAAGGCTGCTTGTCGAATCCATAATATTGGTCGCCAATGGTCCTATCCATTTTGTTAAATGATTTTCCAAAAATATCTTTTGTCCTTTCATATGTCGACGGAAGTCGATTTCATCATGATTTGAAACAGCCTCCAGACTTTTCTCGATTAATTTATCCATGAAATCCAGTTCCACTGAGATATGGTCCTCAGGCTCTTTTCCAATGTGAATATACTCAAAGCCATACTTTTTTAGCATTTCCCTTACTTTTATTGTTGGAAAGTCAAACAAAAGTTTTTCGTTGGTTACATAGGTGGATTCCCACATTGGAACCGCCTGATTACCCGGTGTATAGAATAATCTATTGTATTCCTCCCTTTCCTTTCCTGCTGTTTCATAAATACTGTTACATGTCAGAGATTCAAAAAATATTTGTATATCCTTGCCCCCAGACGCACTCACTTCCCTTAAAAATTCATATGGTAGTCTTTCTTTCCATTGGAGCAGTTGCTCCTCAGTCGGTTGATTGCTCCAAACATGCTGAAGGAGCGAATAAATAAAATGCCTAGTTTCTAGGACAAGCTTAATTTTTTCCAATGTTAGTTCCTCCTTCAAGAATTGAAAACTCAAAATATTCTTCGCGTTGAACCTGAGTCAATCTCTAGTAATTCACAACCAAAGTGTACCGTCCAGACGGTATTATAACCAGTGAACATTTTTTGAAAATACAACTATTTAAATACCTTGGAGATAGAGAAAATACCATAAAAAAAGGAGTTGTCCCAGATTTAACGCCTGTGACAAACTCCGTAACTTTCTATTTTTCTTTTGTTAAATTCATTAACCTTTCTATGACTTTCTCTCGCAAGTCATCTTTGAGGGGAGATAATCGAAAAAGATCCATAAAATAGAGACCATCTGCGGCAAGGCGTACAATAGTTGCTTTTACAGGATCAATACCGTCATTTTCAATGTGCCTCTGCCAATCCTCGTATGCTGTTCTCATTTCAGCATACATGTCTGGATGGGTAAGGCAATTAGACATCAAGTCCGCTCCCACCATAGGATAATATTCCGAATCGCGAATGGATTCGAGTAAAAAAGCTCTTGTCCATTTTCCGTTTTCTAAGGCATCATGTTTTGCCCTTTTTTCTGTTCCTTTTATATAACTATTCAAATACCCCAAGAACAATGTCGTTACTAATAGTTCTTTATTAGGAAAATGGTACAATAAGCCACCCTTACTTATTCCCGCTTCTTTTGCAACTTTCTCGATTGTCAGATTGATGACTCCTTCCCGTTCGATCACTCGGCTGGCTGCCAAAAGGATTTGCTCCTTTCGTGAAGCGGGAATGTTTTCGTGTTCCACTCTATTACCCCCTTTATTTGTGGTGTATGCAATATATAATACTCTATAGAGTATTTTTTTGAAATGACTTTTCTCTGACAATCCATGAACACGCAAACCGCTGTATAAGGGAATCGTTCAATTTTAATCTTATATGAAGAGGGATATAGTGACAATTGTTTTCACAAGAAAGTAACATCTCTGTTAATAAATTGATGATTATTCACCTTAAAGGTTACTATCATCGACTTCAGTTTGGTATATACTGAGTTGAGTTACTATTTATATAGTATCTTCATGACAATCAACTGATATTTTAAAGCAAGACTATAGCGAATTCAAGGAATTAGGAAGGGTTTTGGGTGTTGCGAATTTTAATAAATGTTTTGAGAGCCTAGATTATGAATTTCAAATTATAGCGTCTTGTATACGCCATCTAAGTCCGCATTCAACCTGCGATAAATGTTTTAAGGGTTGTTCCGAATCTGCCATTTCCTAAGGAAGTGGAGTGCCTGTGATTCAGGCAGAGAAATGCTTGAGTGCGGCGACTGCATATCTGTCTGTCCTGTTCAGGTCATACAAGGTTTCCTTCCGTAAAGAGGAATTTTCCAAAATAGCTGGTTGCTTCCGCAGACCGTCCCTGTCAGTAAGAGAGTTGCTGGTTTATTTTAATTAGGGGATTAGAGAAATTATCTCTGAGTGGTAATTTCTACCTGAAGGTCGGTAGAAAGCAGTGGCCAACGCAAATCAAGAATTAACTAAACTAGGTGAAGCTCCTTTTTCAGTCTTTTATGAAGATTATAAATTTGTAAAAAGAAGAGTCATTCACTAGAAGAGAATTATTTACCAACTGGAAAAAAGGAGCAAAAGATGTTGTGAGGCTGCCAAATGGCGTTTTTATGGGGATGATGCAAATCTCGCAAAGTACTTTCCAAAACACTAATTCTCAGAAATCCAGATTTAACTTGATGAATGTACCTAATGCGGGGCAAGTAAAGCTTTGTGTCCTAAAAACTGTTTTGTTCTGTCAGATTCCCATTCCCCCATTTCCGCTCAAAGTTGTTCTAATTGCCTTCTCTGTCAGGATATTTGTCCGGGAAAGGCTATTTCTGTCATCGAGCAAATTCTCCCAGCTGAAAAAATCGAACACTCCGTTTATACTAAAAAATGCACAAAGTGTCAAGAAAGCTACAAAGCCCTTACCGTTCATGAAGATAAATGTATGATGTGCAAAAAAAGGAAGAGTATTCTATATTTTAAGAAGTTTATTCCTGAATTAAAAGGACATCATTTTTTACGATAAAATACAGTGATAACCTGGAACATTTATTCTCCAGATTATCACCCTCTGAAGACCGAATCGTCCCAAAATCGGAAGAAACCTGGGGAAAGGTCTAATCCAAACGTTAAATAAAATTGCCGAATGACAAGGGTTCGAAAACAAAAAAGGAAGGAAAGAATGGAATTTGATATTCGTCAGATAACCATCCTTTTAAACAGTTATTCCTTTTTTTCTTACGGGGCAGTTTTATTTTATGGCTTGACAGCAGCGAAAAAAATCCGCTCAGCCTTGGGACCAGGCTGACTCATACTGTAATCCCCTGTTGCCTCGATCCTTGTAAACCCTGCCTGGTCAAGCATTCTCTCATAAAAATCCTGTGGGTATGTACGCTGGTAATGAAGCTCATCAATGCGGTCATATTTGCCTGACTTTTCATCCCTGACAAAGAAAGTCAATTCATGTTCAACGCTTAATGGATCATCCCCGGAGAAACTGTTCCAAATATAACTGATTTCCTCATCAGTCCAGGTAAAGGAAGCATCGGTAAATATTTGTTCCATTTTGTAGACTGAGTGGACATCAAACAAGAAGATCCCGCCTTCTTTCAGCAAGCGGTGCACACCCTTGAATGTTTTCTCGACTGCGTGTTCATCTTCGAGGTAATTCAGCGAATCACAGAAAATGCCGACAATGTCAAACTCGCCGAGTTCCTCTAATTCGGTCATGTCTTGCTGGAAAAAATCGATCGGCAGTGGAATGGCATCTGCCTTCGCTTTCGCAACTGCCAGCATATCGGGCGACATGTCAGCTCCTGTTACTTTGTATCCCTGACGGGCAAGTTTTATCGACAATTCACCTGTACCGCAAGCTAAATCAAGGAGGTTTTTGCCGTCCACCCGGTATTTTTTCGCATTAGCGTTGATAATCTCCAGCCAGTTATCATAAGGAACATCCTGCATTAGCTCATCATACAGGTATGCGAATTTTTCGTAGGACATCAGCTTAACTCACTCTGGAGATTCTCGATTGGAGCGTCACCCCATAAACGTTCCAGATTATAATAGGTTCTTTCATCGCGGTGGAAAACATGGGCAACGATATCCCCGATATCGATCAATACCCATCTTGCCTCATCAAAGCCTTCCATCCGCTTGAGTTCGTAACCTTGCTCCTCAGTTTTTTCCCTGATTTCCCTGGCAATAGCCTGCACTTGTTTATCTGAATTCCCATGGCAAATCAGGAAGTAATCGGCAATCAGTGAAATGCCTTTCATGTTCAAGACTATGATATCTTCCGCCCTTTTATCATCTGCTGCCTTTACCACAGTCTTCAGTAAATCTTGTCCACTCATCTAATCATCCTCCTGAATTTATTACTAAGCTGTTATAAGCCTGGAAAGTATCCGGATAGACCGGCTGGTTCTTCTTCATTAAAAACTGGATCGTATTCTTCATTGCCTGGACCAGCGCCAAATCAAGATCCTTTTCTGCCAGTTCCCTGATTTCCTCCACACCGGGGAAATGACGCCCAGGCTCTATATAATCCGCGAGATAGATTACTTTATCAAGCAGGGTCATGCCAACCCTTCCAGAAGTATGGTACCGGATCGCATCTAGCACTTCCCTGTCGGTAATCCCGGCTTCTTTCTCTGCCAAATATGCACCGACTGGCGCATGCCACAATTCACTGTTGTATTCGAGCAAATCTTTAGGCATCCTTTGTTCGATGATCATTTTCTTCATTTCATCCTTTGGGCGAAATTTAGCATAATCGTGGAAGATGGCAGCGAGCTCCGCCTTTTCCATGTCGACCCCATACTTTCCGGCGAGCTTTATGGCCGTCTCCATCACACCTAACGTATGCTGGTATCTGTGCTCTGTCAGTTGGCCCTTCACGATATCTAATGCTTCTTTACGTTCCATATAAACCATGCTCCTCTATATATACCCTTACAGGCTCAGGTAGCAAGTAACGGATACTCTTGCCTTCCTTAACCCGATTCCTGATCATGCTTGAAGAAATATCCATTTGCGGTGTCTCAGTAAACAGGATCTTATAATTTGTTTTCCCCTCATAAGCAGGCCTGTTCACTCCGACAAACTTTACCATTTCAAGCAATTCATCGATCTTATGCCAATTGGGTAGATAATCAACCATGTCACCGCCAATGATAAAGTAAAAATCAGCATCTTTATGTCTATTCTTCAATAACTTCATCGTTTCATACGTATAGGATTTCCCGTTCCTTTCAAGCTCGATCATCTCGATCCTGAAATCCGGGTTATCTCCAATCGCAAGCTCGAGCATTGCCAGCCTGTCGGCATTGCTGACCGGAGATGGGACATCCTTATGCGGCGGAACCTGGTTTGGCATGAACCAAACCTCCTCGAGCCCGAAGGTTTGAAGGACTTCATTTGCAATCAGCAGATGGCCTGTATGCGGAGGATTGAAGGTTCCGCCAAGAATGCCGATCTTCTTCATTTCGCTACCTCCCAGCTTCATTATCGAGGAAGAACGATCTGTTTGTTTTCATGTGATTCCTTATAAAGGACAATTGTATTTCCGATGACCTGGACCAACTCAGCTCCTGCTCCACGGGAAAGGTGTTCAGCGACTGTATCTTTGTCTTCCTCGCAGTTTTGCAGGACACTTACTTTGATCAGTTCCCTTGCTTCGAGTACGTCTTCGATTTGCCTGATCATATTATCATTAACCCCGCCTTTACCAACTTGAAAAATCGGGTTCAGGTTATGTGCTTTCGATCGTAAATAACGCTTTTGCTTGCCTGTTAACATGTCGAACCTCCTAAATGTTGCAGAACATTTTGTTTCATTCTTTCTGTATCAGGGAATATCCCTGTCCACTTTTCAAATGCAAGTGCTCCCTGATAAATGAACATATCGATCCCATTTTGTACTGTGGCCCCATTTTCGGCTGCATTTTCCAAAAACTTTGTCAGCGGCGGATTATAAATGATGTCACTGACAAGAGCATCTGAAGGAATATCCGTTATTTGAAGCGGGACTTTATCTGTATCCGGCAGCATCCCGATTGATGTCGTCTGCACGATGAGACGGTAGCTTCCCATACGCCTCCTGGCTTCTTCACTAGAAACGACTTTGGAATCCACCTTGTAAGGGCATGCTTCAACTAAAGCTTCTGCTTTCTGCGGGGTACGGTTATAAATATCAATCTTTTGTACTCCTGCTTCGGCCATTGAAAAATAAATCGCCCTGGCAGCACCGCCCGCTCCAATAATCAAAGCTGACCTTGACTCAAGATCAGCAATTTTAGATTTCAGGCCCCTTACAAAGCCTGGGCCATCTGTATTATATCCTATCAATTGCCCATCTTCATTCTTTACCGTGTTCACTGCGCCAATCGCTTCAGCAAGGGGATCGAGTCTGTCAAGATGCGTCATGATTGTTGTTTTATGAGGAATCGTCACATTGAAGCCGCTTATACCGATTGCTTTCAAGCCTTTTACTGCAACTTCCAGATCACTTGAAGATACACGGAGAGGAAGGTAGCTGGCATCGATGCCATACATGCCGAACAAATCATTATGCATCGCAGGGGACATGGAATGGGCAATCGGATCCCCAATTACCGCAAACATTTTCTTCATTTTGAGCCCCTCCCTTTGTCAGATCAATGACCTTCTTAACAGGACATGTACGCCTTTCGGCACATAGGCGGCTACTTTTGCACCTGCTTCATTTGCTGTTATCCAGCCAAGCCCGGAAAAAACAATATCCGTCTTCGGCTCCTTGATCGTGAATTCATGTTTGACCAGTTCCGGGAAGTCATCAAGCTGCCCGCGACGAGGAGGTGTCAGCAATTCCCCCGCATGGTTTTTGTACAGTTCATCTGCTTTCTCGAGCTTTGTCCTGTGGATGCCGATTCCATTAGGCAAGTAGCAGGCAAAAGACCTCCTCCCTCCCAAAATGTAATCAAATCTTGCAAGCCCTCCAAAGAACAAAGTCTGTCCCTCATTCAACTGGTAGATTTTCGGCTTTATCTCCTTTTTTGGGGTGATGAGTTTCAAATCCCGTTTATCTATATAGTGAGCCATTTGATGATGATTGATGATTCCAGGTGTATCGACGATAGCTTTGCCGTCAGCAAGCGGGATTTCAATCAAATCCAAAGTAGTGCCAGGAAAGTGGGATGTGGTGATGATATCGCCTTCCCCTGTCACTTCCTTGATAATCCTGTTGATGAATGTCGATTTGCCGACATTTGTGCAGCCTACAATATAGACATCTCTTCCATTGCGGTAATGATCGATGGCAACTGCCGCTTCTTTGATGTTCAGCCCTTTTGAAGCGCTGACAAGGAATACGTCAATGGGGTTCAATCCTAATTCCCTTGACTCCTTCTTCATCCAGTCGATGAGCTTGCGTTGCTTGACTGATTTAGGCACAAGATCCGCTTTGTTCCCGATTAGCAGGACAGGATTTTTCCCAGCAAATCGCTGGATCCCAGGGAGCCAGCTACCGTTGAAATCAAAGATATCGACGATTTTGACGATCAAGGCTTCTTTTTGGCCAAGCCCGTTCAAAATCTTCAGGAAGTCGTCGTCCGTGAGACTTACATCCTGAATTTCGTTGTAATTTTTCAGGCGGAAGCATCTCTGGCAAACAATCATTTCCTTTTCAAGCGATGAAGGTGGTGCGTAACCAAGCTGGTCTGGATCTTCTGTTTGGATCCTCACCCCGCAGCCTGTACAGACAAGTTGTTCGTCCCCCATATTCAGTCCTCCCATTTCAGCTTTCCTTGTTTTCTGAACCAACTGAGGATCCGGCGTTCAATTTTCCGGTTGAACCTTGTGAAGAATCCGTCCGTCTGTGCTACAGGGACAACAAGGATTGTATGGAAACCATTCCGGTTCCCGCCAAGTACATCCGTTAGCAGTTGGTCCCCAATGACGACAGTTTCATCCTTCTTGAGTCCCATCTGTTTCAATGCCTTCCGGAATGCGCGGCCCATTGGCTTCCTCGCCTCAAATATAAATGGAATCTGAAGGGGATCGGAAAACGACTTCACCCTATTTTCATTATTATTTGAAACAATCGTGATCAGTATTTCATTCTTCCTCATATGGTCAAACCACTCGATCAGCTTAGGGGTGGCGTAGGGACGGTCCCATTCAACAAGAGTATTGTCAAGATCGGTAATGATCCCTTTTATCCCTTTTTCCTTTAAGCTTTCCGGCTTGATATCAAAAATGCTTTTTACATGCTGGTCTGGCAAAAAATGCTTTAGCAATGTTCTTACACCTCATTATTTAGTTCCTATCATAACGTTAACATCATACCCAATTTTAACCTAGCTTTCAAAGCAAACATTTAACCGTGGGATATTTTTTTAAATCGTTGCTCAATTAGTCAAAAAAGCAACAGCATTCGATAAAAACCCATCTATCTTTCACTTTTTAAAAAAATATTTCGACAAAATTTCATCTCTACAGCAGCTGTGGATAACCTTATTCACAATATACACACTGATTTAATTACTTTTTTCCCGATTATAAACAAATTAATCACAGGTTATCCACTGTTAACTGTGGATAATTAGAACAGTTGTTCTGATAGTTTTATTTTGATAGAGTTAGGGTAGAAGGAATGGAATTACTAATATATGTAATTGGCTCTTGCTTAGAAGCAACCATATGGAGGTGAAGGCTGGAATGCGAAAACTTTCTGATGAACTATTGATTGAGTCCTACCATAAAGCAAGAGAATTAAATTTGAGCCATGAATTCATCCGATTGATTGAAACAGAGATCCACCGCCGGTCACTATCCAACCGAATAAAATTTTCTTCGTGAACAGGGCCCTGGACGGGCTATTTTTTTTCTTATAATATTGAGGATTTCCATGAACCATACGCGCAAGCGCCTCGTTCAGCTAGCACAAGCGCTGGCCGACCAAGCTCGCCACAACCTGGGGAAGATTCGGCACTAAAGGTTCCCGGTCCTCAAAGGGCCAGACAGTGAAATCATTTCTTTTACTTTTCTGGCATGATCGAAGCGTCTCGAGGGCCTAGGCGCTGGAGCTAGATTCTGAATACTTCCTTCAGTTATCCACAACTGAAGGAATTTATAATTTCGTAACAACAAAAAGGCACAAAACGAATCTGTGCCTTTTTTATCTGCTTTCATTCAAGACCCCAATCCTTTCCCCATACTTGATGGGCCGGGGAACGGAGATGGAAGGATCGGGACGGAATGTATTTTTTTCAAAGAGCATGACAACTGTCGATCCAAAGGTGAAATACGCCATTTCCTCTCCTTTTTCCAGCATCTCCCCATCATGTGTCGCCTCAATCGAATTGACGAACATCGCACCAACCTTGATTATTGCTGCCGTACCTGACTTATGGCGAACTTCGGTGATTCTCCGGTAATTTTTCGATAGAGGCGCATTGCCATATTTCAGTCCGGTTTTATTGACTGGGTACGACTTCAAGCCAAGTGTCCACTGATTATGGACCTCCCCTGTGAAAGGACTATGGATTCGGTGGTAATGGCTTGGACTAAGATAAAATATCATGTATGTACCTTGATCATATCTCCTCATCGCCTCGTCATTCCCCAGCATTTCGGAAATGGAATAGATCTTCCCTTTTACATCAATTGTTCTATCTGCCTGTATGGTTCCGATCTCTTCTATGACTGCATCCACTGGGCTGACAACGGTGCCAGGATCCTGATCGATGTTTCTGGCCCCTTCTTTCAGGCTCCTTATGAAGAAATCATGGAGTGTTGGATATTCATCAAGCTGTTTTTCCATTTCATCCTGATTTATTCGATATATTTTTGCAAATGACGGGATGATCATTCTGCTCTTTGGGGATTGCGCGAATTTTTGCAGGAAAGCAGATGACCATTTTCCATTTGTTAATTCAATGAATAGGCGGTATATGCTTTGAATCAATGTATGACCTCCAGATTTTTAAAGTATTCTTTACTTGGAAGCATATTCAGCTTAGAATTATATATTATTATATAATAGACTAAAGTGCTAGTACCGCTTCACTTTATAAGGAGTGAAAACCATGATGTTACTCGATGTCCTTGATTCAACGGTCAAAAAGGCAAAAGCACAGACTGCGAATGTCCTGACACTTGGCAATCTCTGTCTTGGTGGATTTGCCATCATTGTCGGCATGAACGGCAACCTTAATTTGAGTCTGCTGCTCATTTTTATTGCTGCGCTTGCGGATCGTTTTGATGGAATGGCTGCCCGGAAATTCAATATAGAATCTGAACTAGGAAAGCAACTGGACTCCATGAGTGATATTATATCATTTGGAGTGGCTCCTGCACTATTAATCTATCAGGCGGTTTTATCGGGTTTTGGGGCACCTGGGTCTTTCTTTACAGTATTTTATATCGGTTGCGGAGCGTACCGGCTTGCCAGATTCAATATTTCAGAAAGCAACGGCTACTTCACCGGGCTGCCGATTACAGCAGCAGGTGTCCTCGCTACTTTAAGCTACCTCATGATTCCCTATATTCCTGCTCAAATCTTCCTTTTTATTATGCTTATTCTCAGTTTGTTAATGATCAGCCCTTTCAAGCTTCGCAAAGTATAATCCCTGAAGGATAAAGAATGCCATAAGAGTCTATTCAGAACAAAAGCCCAGCCTTGCAGGCTGGGTTTATGATTGGGATCATTCTGTCAAGGCCAGGAATTCTTCAACATCTTCCACGCATGTCCTTACTGCTTTCTCCCAAAAACCCTTTTTCGTTAAATCAACGTCCAAGTGTTTTTTTGCGAGATCTTCAACCGTCATGGAGGCGGAATCCTTTAATAAGGCAATGTACTTCTTTTCATATCCTGGACCTTCTTCCTGGGCCATTGCATATATGCCGAGAGAAAACAGGAAGCCGAAAGTATAAGGAAAATTATAAAATGGCACACCTGTAATGTAAAAATGAAGCTTGGAAGCCCAGAACAATGGATGATATTCCTTAAGGGCACCGCCATATGCTTCTGTCTGCGCTTGCGTCATCAATGCATTCAGCCTTTCCGCATTCACAGCCCCATGTTTGCGTTCTTCATAAAACCTTGTTTCGAATAAATACCTTGCATGGATATTCATAAGAAGTGAAACTGAACGCTGAATTTTATCTTCAAGCAAGATCAATTTCTCTTCCTTCGATCCTGCACCCTTCACAGCTGCATCGGAAACAATCATTTCAGCGAATGTAGACGCTGTTTCCGCGACATTCATCGCATAATTGCGGTTCAGCAAATGTAAATCCCTCATGGCGTATGTATGGAAGCCATGTCCCAGCTCGTGGGCAAGCGTTGAAACATTGGAAAGGGTACCTGAATAAGTCATAAAAATGCGCGATTGGCCGCTTTCAGGAAAGTACGTATGGAAGCCGCCAGGTGCTTTCCCAGGCCGGTCTTCCGCTTCGATCCATTTGTTCTTGAATGCCATTTTCGCGAAGTCCGCCATTTCCTTGCCGAATTTTGCGAAGTGATTGACGATAAAATCGGCTCCTGCCTGAAAAGTCATTTTCGTTTCAGCACTTCCTACCGGGGCATCCAGATCGTACCAGGAAAGCTTTTCGAGTCCCAGCAGCTTTGCTTTCCTGTTAAGGTATCGGACAAAAGGTTCTTTATTTCCAGCAATGACTTCCCACATCGCCTCAAGCGTCCCTTTTTCCATCCTGTTGATATCAAGCGGCTCCTTCAATACATCATCCCATCCACGAAGCTTATAAACATTCAGACGGAAGCCTGCCAGATGGTTCAAAGTACTGGAATAAAAATCCTCTTTTTCGGCCCATGCATTCTCCCACTTTTCAAAAACCTCTTTACGGACATTCCGGTCTGGATCTGACATCTTGTTCGCAGCCTGTCCGACCGATAGGGTTCCGGATTTTGTCTTGATCTTTGTACTGCTAACAAGCAGATCGTACATTTGGCTCCATCCATGGTATCCATCGATAGTCAAGGCACTGATTGCCGATTCTTCCTTTTCGGAAAGTTTCTCTGCAGCCTGTTCCCTCCGCTCATCCAAAACAAACCGCAATTCCTTTAAAAGACCGGTTTTGACAAGTTCCAGCCAGACCTGATCTGAAAAGCCGGCAAGCTTCTGGTCAAAGATATTCAATGCTGTTTGGAGGGCAGCGCTCATTTCTGTTGCACTTGCCCTGAGCTGATCAGCTTTTTTATCCTCAGTATCCTGGGCCTGCAAACAACTCACGAATGCCCCTGCCTGAAGTAGTTTCTTTGCCGCATAGTCAAACATTTCAACTAAATCGGCCAAATCTCCTCGATCACTTTCCTGATTGGAAGGTTGCCAGCCTTCGACTTTCTTTCTGAGAGCTGATATGGCGTTCCCTGTTTCTTCAAGATGCGCTGCAAAGGCAACCGAGCTACTCCCACCTTCAAAAAAAACATCCAAATCCCACACTTCCGAGTATGTAACTGACATCATTGCTCCCCCTTTTTTTCTCCCCATTTATTATAATACAGTTTTTTAAAAATCCCTATTTTTCATCTGAGATAAAAGCTCGCTGAGCGGCAGTAGGCAACCTAATAATAGAAGCGTAATTGCACTGATATTCCATACTCCTGAACTCAGCGCTTCATTGAATTCCCTTCCTGTCGATTAAACTATCAGTTGAAAAAAATCGCCGGACAGCGAGCTGCAAGGAGATGAAAAAGGCTTATCCTTGACTGGCATGATTGGCTTTTCCAGTGGCAGGATGCCTATGTGAAACAATGTTTCACTGCTCTTTTACCCTAGTTTGCTCCTTTCTAAGTCGATGAAGCAGAAGGTTTATGCCCATCAGCATAAACCTTCTGCGAATCAACAATGAAAGTACCACCAGCCGCCAAATATTAAGACGATTACGAGCAAGATGATAAACAGCGCGAACCAGGCACCGTTTCCTCCGTAGCCTCCTGGATAACCTCCGTACGGTACTGGATAAAAAGCTGGATAATAGTTTCCGTGTGGCATTTTCTCACCCCTTTTCTTTATTTCAGGCTGTTTTCGCAAACTTTGTACCTTTTTAATGAATGGTTGATTTCCACTTCAGGTTGCCCTCTATCCGTCGGGTGTGAGTGAGTGCCGAGGTCCCAACTTCCCCCCTGATCCCGCTGGACACTGAATGAGCTTCTGTAAATTCACCCACGTATAAAATTCGTTGGCATTTTCGAGGAATCTTGCCCCTCCGTACCATTTTTGAACTATTTGTTTCTCTTAAAACGATTTAGAAAACAGCCATATGTTATGATCAGCATATGGGATAAAATCCAATTTTGTTTAGGCGGCATTGAATTCGTTCTGTGAAAAATGCACAGTATCTTCAAACATATAGTGTAAGATAGAAAGAAAGGATGAATTGGCGAGGAGGATGATCATGTCAACAATTTTGATTGTAGATGACGAGACACGAATGCTGGACTTGCTGTCTTTATATCTTGAGCCTGCTGGCTATAAATGCATCAAGAAGACCTCCGCCCATGATGCGATCTCTTTCCTGGAGGAATATACTTCGGACCTTGTCCTGCTCGACGTGATGATGCCAGAGATGGACGGTTGGGATGCTTGCAGGGAAATCAGGAGGCATTGGGACATCCCAATCATCATGCTGACGGCAAGAAGCGAGAAGCCAGACATAGTGAAGGGCTTAAAAATCGGGGCGGACGATTATATCAGCAAGCCGTTTGATGAAAGCGAGCTGCTGGCAAGGATAGAAGCAGTACTAAGGAGAACCCCAGCAACAAACTCGATGATTTCCTTCAATGGGCTCATCCTCAATCCTGAATCATATGAAGTAAAATTCAAAAGCCTATCCATCCCGTTGACACCGAAGGAATTTTCGCTCCTGAACCTTTTCCTCCAGAACCTTAACAAAGTATTTACCAGAGATCATCTGATCTCGGTGATTTGGGGTTACGGTGTTGCTACTGAGGACAGGACGATTGACTCCCACGTAAGGAATTTACGTGATAAGCTGCGAAAGGCAGGTTTCTCTGCAGATGATTATTTGATTACTGTTTGGGGAGTTGGTTACAAATGGCTCGAGAAAGCGGGAAAGTAGGAATTGGAGAGCATTATGGTAACTTTTGGTATATGTCTGATATAGGAAATAAAAGGTTTCATTTCAATCCCTCCGGATAAAAAGAATACACCACCAATATCCGGGAGGGATCGAATGGATACTTTATACGAACGACTTGGCGGCCAGGAAGGCATTTCAAAGGTAGTCGATGTTTTTTATGACTATGTTTTGGCGGATGAGACAGTCAACCATTTTTTTGTGAATACGGATATGACAAAGCAACGGCAACACCAAAGCTTGTTCATCAGTTGGGCAGTAGGTGGCCCGAACCAGTATTCAGGCAAAAGCATGGCGAAGGCCCATGAGGGAATGAACTTGAATGAGCAACACTTCGGGGCAATCGCAACACACCTTGCAGCAAGCCTGAAGGAATTTGGTGTTCCAAACAAGGACATTGATGCAGTGCTTGAAAAACTAAGTTCAATGAAGGAACAGATTTTATATAAATGAGAAAAAGGAGAGGATGTTCCTCTCCTTCTTTCATTTTTTCAATTCCTTTGGCAGGTTCTTCAAGAAAGCAATCATTAATGTCATGCCTTCCCTTGTTTCTTTCTGCCTCACTGCTTTCATTAATTGCATGGAAGAAAGCGGTTCTTTCTCTTTTGTTTCCAGCTGGGCATTATGGAATGCGGTCAACATTCCTTCTACTAAATCAATTGCGCCAAGCTGCACAAATGTATCAGCAAGTTCAACGCCCTTGATTGCTTTTTCCACCATATCCGTGATCATAGGTCCGGTCATACCCTGTTTCATGCTCGCTGCAAGGTCCGCCAGCTGGATAAGGGATTTCAGGACACCGGTTTCCTCCAGTCGTTTGACTTCCAGAAGGGTCCTTTCAAGACTTTCTGCTGTCTCTGGCAATGCCTTCAGGAGGGAAAGAGTTTCAGGCTGCAGGATATCATCAGCCATCTCAACCATCTTCACGCCTTTTTCAGCGATGGCAGAAACCATTTCTCCAGTGACTCCATTCATGGCAGCGTCAGTAAAGCTGACGAGCTTGTGCTGTTCCGTTTTTTCAGCTTGAGGTGTTTCCAATGCCATCGTAACCCACCCCTTCTATATAATCCCTTTGGCATTCAGCCAGTATAGCTCATTGTATACTGCCTTGAACCAGTGCAGCAGGTCGGAAGTCGCTGCTGGCTGTGGAGGATTGTTGTAATCAAATGTGATCATGCTTGCATCCTCAAGGCTGTTCTCCAGGAAACAAGCAACCTTTCCATTGTAAACTGCTGTTTCAGGACGTCCGCTGATCCGGCTTATGATGTTCGCCACAAGGGATTCGGATTGGTAATGGGCAGTGGAACCAGCCTTGCTGATTGGCAGGTTCGTCGCATCGCCGATAACGTACACATCATCCTGTCCATTCATCTTCAATGTCGTACGGTTTGTTGGAATAAAGCCAGACTCATCCCCAATGCCGGAATCGATCACCGCTTTTGCGCCAGTATGGGCAGGTACTGTGATAAGCAGATCATACTCATGCTCCTGTCCATCCATTGTAATCGCAACCTTGCGTTCAGGATCTACCTCTTCCAGATTGAAGAAGGTTTCGTATTTAATATCTCTTTTGTCAAACTCTGGCTGAGCCCATTCAGCAACCGGAACAAGTGAATGGATCCTGCCAATCGGATACGCATATTTTATTTCGATATCCTTCCGCCGCCCATTTTTCCTGAAATAATCATCAAGCATCAAAGCAAGCTCCAGTGGAGCCGCGGGACATTTGTGCGGGACATCGATCGTGATCAGGATCCTGCCCTTTTCCATTTCCGCAAGGGCATCGCGGAGACGTTCAGCCCCCTCCATCGTATAAAAATTATGGGCTCCATCTTTCAGCCCGGGGACACTGTCAAAATCAGGATGGGATCCAGTCGCTATCACAAGGTAATCATACTGGTATTGCTTGCTGCCCTTGACCATTTTCTTTTCGACATCCACATGTTCAATATCATCGTACACAAGATTTACATGCCTATGGACGAGTGAATCCTGTTTTCTTATAAAGTGCTCGGATGGTTTTTCATTGAATGTGATGAACAGGTAGCCCGGCTGATAGATATGCTTTTCCGTATTGGAAATCAACGTGATCTCTACTTCCCGTTTTTTGACCTGTTCACCAAGCTGCCGGGCTAACTTATTGGCAACCATCGTGCCTGCACTGCCGGCACCCAGGATTACAATTTTCTTCGTCATTTGAACCACACCTCTTTTATGGAATCCTTGTTTGGAAAATTACTCTACTTAACTTTCCTGACTGCGATTCTGAATTCTTCCCCTTCACTTTCTGTGTAAACAATCTCGTGACCCATTTTGTTCACCCACTCAGGAATATCCACTGCGGAACCCTTATCGGTGGAAAGGACTTCAACTACCTCGCCAACCTGCGCTGTCTTGATTCCCTTTACAAGCTCCATTAAAGGTCCTGGGCAATAAGCTCCTCTGGCATCAATTGATTTGTTCACAGTTACTTCACTCATTGTTTTTTCCTCCCGTTCAATATATTAGTGATAAAAGTTATCCGGTTGTTTTCGCAAACATTGCCGCTGTTTAAGAGGCGTTGGTTTTTGGCTGCAGGAACTTTCCGTTTCCTTTTAGGAAGGAAAACGGAGCCTGGCTTGCAAGCCCCTCCACTTTCTCCTTTTCCGCTCTTTTACATTGTTACGACTGTAGCTCCCTGGGTCATGCCTAGGAACTTCGTCACTCCAATCACTCCGTCAAACACATCGATCATGTCCTCTTCTTTCCAATCCATAATGTCCATAGCGAGAGCGCATCCGTAAATATTAAGCTCCCCGTTTTCTTTCCCTTCCTTCAGAAGGTCATCGAACAAAGGAATTTTCTTCGCCAGCATTTGCTTGCCGATTGTCCCGGTAACGAAGTCCCCGTTTTCAAAGTTGTCTTTCCTGAAAGACTTCAGGGCATTCATCGTGACAAAAACATTCACTGTCATTCCTGTCATGGATGCAACGGATCCGACGAGTGAGCCAGCATGCAGCTTTTCAAGGTCCTCCGATAATAAAATGATCGCTAAGGATGGTGCTTGCTGTTCCATAATTTATTTCCTCCTTGAATCGTCTTTATTATTTATCTTACATCGTTATTATACCCATACCCCTATGACTATGTCTGTTTCTTTTGTGTGAACGTTTTTCATCTAAAAAGTGACAAAACAAGCCATCCATAGGAGGAACTCCGCAAGCTTAACTTGAAGCAATCAAAAAAATTTCCAAAATAAATATTTGCCTGGACAGACACAAACAGCCTCAACAGTTCATAGGAATTTAGTATAGGCGGAAGCCTACGAACGGGGGTGGAAAACATGTCCGGCATTCTTACAGCGTTAGGATATCTAGTGAAAGAAGTTATCCTTCTTGTTTCATATGTAAAAAACAATGCATTTCCTCAACCGTTATCTGCTGCTGATGAACGAAAATATTTAAGGTTGATGGCAAATGGCGATCCGCATGCAAGAAACATGCTGATTGAACACAATTTGAGGCTCGTTGCCCATATCGTCAAAAAATTCGAGAACACGGGAGAGGATTCGGAGGATTTGATTTCCATCGGTACCATCGGGCTGATCAAAGCGATTGAAAGCTATTCCGAAGGAAAAGGAACGAAGCTTGCGACCTATGCTGCCCGCTGTATCGAGAATGAAATTGTAAAGTCAATAGTGTTGCGTATCACTTCGAAACAATCATTTCAAAAATATTTCCTCTTAACGTCACAATAACCGTTTTCACACAACACATTTATTTGTGAAGCAACCACGAAATTGAAAACGGGAGGGACGACACCAATGAGTAAAAAAGGTTATATCTCCGCAAGTAAATTTCATTCCGAATTCATAAGAAGCGACGCAACCGACCGACTAATTGCTAATTGCTATAACGCAATTAAAGAAAAAATTAGAAGGGAACGACGGAACAATGATTGCACTATACGCACGGGTATCAACAGAAGAACAAGCTAAAAGCGGATCTTCACTTCAAGACCAAATTCGCCAATGCCGTGAAAAGGCGGGCAAAAATGCGGAATGTATTGAATACGTGGACGACGGCTATTCGGGGGGATTCCTTGAACGTCCGGCACTTTCAAAATTACGGAATGACCTTCGGGAAGGACTAATTGACAAAGTTATCGTCTATGACCCCGACCGTTTATCACGGAAACTTGCGAATCAATTGATTGTTACGGAAGAAATCGAAAAACGAGCAAAATTAATCTTCGTCAATTCAGAATACAAGAATACACCCGAAGGAATTTTGTTCTATCAAATGCGTGGGGCATTCTCGGAATTCGAAAAGGCGAAAATCAAAGAACGTATGACCAACGGAAGACGTGCAAAGGCTCGAAAGAACAAAGTCGTCAAAGACGTCAAAGTTTATGGATACAAGTTCAACAAGGAATCGCAAGAACTTGAAATATATGAACCCGAAGCAAAGATTGTTCGATTGATTTTCGAACTATTTACCGACCCACGGGGGCGGGTACAGGGTATAAATGGAATCGCCCACTATTTGACCGACAAAGGAATTCCGACCAAAAAACGAAAAGGCGTTTGGCATAGGCAAGTAGTCCGCCAGATTCTTATGAATGAAACCTACACGGGTGTATTCTATCACAACAAATGGAATACGGAAGGAATGCTTGTCAACAAATACAAGGATTCAGACGACGAAAAGGTTTCAATGACCTTACGACCTAAAGAAGAATGGATTCCCGTCGAAGTTCCAGTGATTATCGAAAAGGAAACATTCAAGTTTGCCCAAAAGTTGTTGAAGGAATCCCGACGTCGTTGGGCTGGTACTTCAAAGAACAAATATCTTCTTTCGGGATTGGTTCGTTGCGGCGATTGTGGCAATACCATGACGGGGCGACGGGCGAAGAATTGGGGAACTTATGTCTTTGAATATTCCGACGTCAAGAATACCGCAGGGGCGAAGCATAAGGGTTGTGGAAATCGGGTAAAATGCGAAGACCTTGACGCTTATGTATGGAATCATTTTGTCAATGTCATTACAACCGAAGGGGAATCGGCATATTCCGAAGTTGCGGCAACAACCGAATCCCAGGATTCAATTTCATTCGAAGAATCGGAATTGCAACGCATTGAATCGGAACTCGTTCGCATTAAATCGGGGCGGAAACGTCTTCTCGACTTTTTGACGAACAATGCCGATATTGTGGACGAAGAAGATATTCGCAACCAATTGAAAGAGTTAAAAGAAAAAGAAGATCACTTGTTGAAGTTGAAGGAAGAAACCGCTGCATTGATTGAAGAACGGAAAAATAACGAAGTCAACGACGAAATTCGGGCAAAGGCGGTTGAACGATATTTTGAAAACGAAAATCCCGAATCTATGTCGATTGAAGAAAAACAAGAATTACTTCGAATGTTATATCGGGAAATTCGTGTATATTCAAACGGAAAAATTGACTTCATTTCATTGTAGGACGTTCCAAGGGCGGAGCGTCTTTTCTTTCGAACAAAAAACCACATTTCGACGGTTCAAAATGAAGTAAGCACTCCTTTAATTAAATTAGGAGTACCACTTCAAAGTAAAGTTCATTTTTTATGGGAGTAACCTACTCCTTTTTAGTTGGCATTTGTCAGCCGCCTTCAATACAGGTAACGGAGGAACTTCCAACAGCTGTATTTAATTCAGCAAGAAGTCCCAAAAGAATCTCAGAATCAACATTACTTTCTAATGCTTTATCTGTTATTGGTACATTAAATTTCGCAAAAATAGGTATCGTAATTTCCCAGACGTCAATTATTGCTTTTGGAGACATATTTGATTGTATGACCATATTAACCCCCCATTTCTGTTATTTACTACATTCAATCATCTAGCGTTTCAATTATTGGGCATTCGTATATAGCTTTATTGTCGGGGCAACATTCCTCTAACTTTAGCAGCATTTGTTCAATTCTTTTTAAATCCCCAATTTTCGCTCGTACTTCCGCAATTTTATCGACAACAAAGCTATACATATCAAGGCATCGTTCATCATCTTTATCTACAACCCCAAGTAATTTAGAAATCTCGCTTAAAGTAAATCCTAGTTCTTGAAACCTCTTGATAAATTTTATACGCTTAACACTTTCCTCCGTAAACATCCTATAACCAGCATTGGTTCGAGGAGTATTTTTAAGCAAACCTACTCTTTCGTAATATCTTACTGTTTCTTTATTGATACCGCAATTTTTAGCAAGCTCACCAATCCCATACATAATATCACCCCATACAAATTATAAAGCCTGTACCATAGTACAGTGTAAAGAAAATTTTAATATTTTTCATTACTAGCTACCGTTAGTTGAAGAAGAATTGACTTTTACCACACTGGATTTCATTTCATATTTTTGTAATATCATAACAAGATACTCGCCTACGTTTGGTCATTCACTTTTGAAGGACGTTCCCTGACGTGTAGTGACCCGATATTTCAAAATTGTTGTGTATATTCTGAATGCGTCTTCTTCCGCCGAAATGCCCCCCCCCGTCCCCCCGTGGGTGGGGTCGAATATTTCGTCCGTTTCTTCGTTTACTTGCGTGTGTGTTGCGATTGAATCATTCCGAATGGTTATTCATGAATTAAATGTCGTTCACCATAAGGCTATGTACGGTCTTGCAATGAAATAGCAAGCGATGTATAAACATACGGAAGACAACCCGTCATTACAATTACTATCTTATGGACAAACCTATTGCTATTCGTCATATAATAGGCAATATAGGACGAATTGAAATATACAAGACCGCACGAACCCGTATTCTTTCGTTGGTGATTCGTCGTGTTTGATTCGTTGGGATATCCGATTCGTCGTCTTTGGAGTTTCGAACAATTATATCGAAGTCAATTTCCGCTTATGTCCTATTGTACCGCAACAAAAACGCTGGAATCCCTTGCGACTGCAAACGTTGGGGCAATTCCTTTCGATGAAAAAAAACGGACAAAACGGAACATATATTGCATGGAAAGCGAGGATTTCAAGAAACCGTTGAACGTGCAATAAACGTGCAATGATATAACGCCAATGTCACTTTTGGTATTCGTGTGACATAACGAAAGACCGTTTAATCCCTTACGCATCAACACTTTACCACAATAAAGAGACAAAGTGATATTTCTATAATCGGACATATAACGACAGGCTTGCGGGTGTTTTATGTAATAGGGAACGTATTCTTGTGCGTTCCCAAGTTCGACCTATGCGTGACCTTTCGATTTCAACCAATTCATTCGTATTTGTTCCAATCGCTTTAATTCCGCCTTGACCGCTTTGACGTATGCTGCACGGGCTTCTGATTCTGTTTCAAACGTTCCAATATGCTTTCCACAAACTCCAACCTGGTATTTACCGCTTGACGTCTTCGTAAATCCTTTTGCATGGTTCAATTTATATTTCAAACAATTCTCACGGTCGGTAACCACTTCAAGGTTTTCGTCCCGATTATCAAGAGTTTGTTCGTTTTTATGATTGACTTGAATTGACATTCCCGTTTCTTCGAAAAATCCGTTGTATTTGGCAAGTTCCTGACGCATGATGAATCTATGCAATTGTTCCTTTCTTCGAATTCCTTTCCCAACGGCGATATTTGCGTAAATTCCATTGTTCCCTAAGAAAGCGGCGACTTTTCCTTTCTGCAATACTTCCGACAATCTATGCTTCGAAATTAGTGTTTCCCGCCCGTCCTTCAAGAATATTGTGACACTTCGGTCGTCGTTGAACTTGAAGTCATTGAATCGGCGACAACCGTGCAAACCGTTCTTTCTCTTAATATAATTCAACAATTTGACCTCGTTTTCATTTATTGGTTCAAATCTAATATTTCCATCAGCTTCAACAAACATATTGATGACCTCCTATCCCAAGTTCGTTTTGGTGTGTTCATTTTGACCAATCAAAAAGACGCCCCGAAGGACGTCCTTACTTCTTTAATTCGATTGTTGTTAATTCTCCACTTTTTTCACGTTCCTTCTGCTGGCGGATCTGCTCGTCGTACATTCCAATTGCAATTAAACAAATTGGTGGAAGATTGTGTCCTTCATTAAGCAATTTACGCCAATACTCAATTTGCTCGACGTTATGCTTTTCATTTTTCTTAGCTTCCTCGACTATCTTCTTTGACTTCGGACTTTCCGCATAACCTTTCGCAATTTCTTCTAATGCTTTACGTTGTGAATATGCCATATTAATTCAACCCCCTTTTATATCTTTCAAGACGTTCCTTTGCCCGTTCCAATCCCTTAGGTCGTGCGATACGGACTTCGGTTGTAGATACGCCAACTTCTTTCGCAATATCTTCAAGCGACTTGCGTTCGCGTTTCATGCGAAGAATCATATCAAGCGTTTTAACTTCATATTCCGTCTGTTTCACTAACATTTCGAGTGCCGTCATTCCGATACACCACCAAAATGTTTTTCAATTATGACCAATGACCAAACTGCAATCAAGAAATGAATCATTGCAAGAACATTCATAATTACTTCACCCAAGCGGGAACACGACCGCTGGAATACGTTTTTTCTTGTGTTTCAGTCTTTAATCCAAGACAAAATTCTTCGGGAGTATAATCCTTTGGTGAATAGACTTTTCGTTCATTAATAGTTCGACCATACTTATCGGTAGGAATCCCTAAGTCAAACATTGTTTTGTTGTATTCTTGATTTACATTCCCGATTTCGTTCTTAATTTGACCAAGTTCCGCTAATTGCTTCAATAATTCATTTCTTGCAGCAATCACGGATTCAACCTTATTGTCATATCGGGATTGGATTTCCTTCAACCGTTTTTCACGGTGTTCTTTTGCGAACGGAACAAACTTTTCAACCGCTAATTTTTTGCGTACTGCATAGGCACGTTGAAGAAGTTCGGTTGTTTCGGCAAGTTCAGATTTCTTATCGTTCAACAATACCTTTGCTTGTTCAACGTCGGATTCAGAAACAATCCCTAAAAGTAATTGTTCGGTTGAATCTTCGATTGCTTGCGTTAATTCAATTACTTGATTCGTCAATTCGTCTTGCTTGTTTTCCAATTCTTGAATTTTAGACTTGACCGCTTCCAATTGTTGCTTTGACATAAATCAACTCCCCCCTTTTTACCGCAACACAATGTTGCGTTTGAATTTTCAATTTGATTTTTTCATTCACTTTCAAACCTACGCATGATTTTCAAATTGCGAATTGCTTCGATTTCTTCTGGCTTAACGTTGAATCGGTAAATGATTCGTTGTTTAAGTCGTTCGGAAATTGGCAATTTGTCAGATTCAATTAGCGAAATCATTTGTTGAGATACGCCAACTTCACGGGCAAAATCGCCTTGATTCAGTCCTAGATTCGTCCGCAATGCTTTGACAACAAATCCTTCCATACTTTCAACCTCCTTTTAAATTAGTAAAAAACAAGTTCTTGACCAAAAAGTAATGTCCCGCCAATAAGACGGGCAATCGCACTACTGCACGCTGCTTCGATAGGTCAAATCGAACTTGGGTCGGCAACCAATATTCAGTTGTAAAAAAGCGGATTCCCCCGTTAAAGAACCCGCTTCTAATTATCAATTGTTCTAAAACGTCCCTTGTAAGTTACAATTGGACTAAATTCGTAAAAAACAAGATACAATGTATAAAAAAATGCGACGGTCACGGTAAAAAGCTCGCAACCAATCGCATTTTCTCGGAGGAATAACCGATTGTATGTCAATGCCGCATACGGAAACGGTAAGGATTAATTTTATGTATTTTCGTTTAATCTTCTTTGACATCTATTACGTATTAACGTTTACTTCGTAATTTGCGACAATCTAATCGAATCTATATTGCGAATATCTTTGTCGTTATCTAATTAACTTTGTCACTTATGTTCCAAAGTTAAGCAAGCTTTGCTTGCACCGTTCTTGAGGAACTTGATTTTTAGTTCCGAAAGAATGGTTACTATCAAGCGAAGTATTGTATCGAAGTTTCGTTGAAACTAACGAAATACTAACGTTATCTAAGCGACTTCTACTTCGTAATTCAACCGCAAAATCCCTTGACAAGCGTCACAAATACGATTTAACACAAATTTAATATTTTTGTAACAATTTTGTAATATTTATTGGCATAACTTCGAAAAACTTGTCCTTGACTATGCACACATTTGACATTAGAATCGAAATCCTCATGCATTTAAGAGCATTGAAAAAAACGAAAAAGGACGTCTCACTCCATGATCCTATCGGCCAGGATAAGGAAGGGAATGAAATCTCTTTGATTGATGTCCTGAAGTCCGAATCCGAGGATGTCATTGATACAATCCAGCTGAATATGGAGCTGGAAAAAGTGAAGGAATATATCGATGTACTTGATGACCGCGAAAAAGAAGTGATTGTCGGCCGATTCGGCCTGGATTTAAAGAAGGAAAAAACACAGAGGGAAATTGCAAAGGAGCTTGGGATTTCCAGGAGTTATGTATCGAGGATTGAAAAAAGGGCATTGATGAAAATGTTCCATGAATTTTATCGTGCCGAAAAAGAGAAGAAAAAAAATATGGGACAATGAAGCAAGGTTCGAAAAAAAGAGCGTCAGCCGATGGGCTGCCGCTCTTTTTCCTATTCCACGCTTACTTCCGCGGCGATGATCAATCCAATTGTGCCGCAGACGACGAATCCCATCACAATTATGAACATCTCCTGCACCCCTCTTTACCATACTCTGATTATCAATCCAAATTTATCATATTAGGACTGTGTAAAAAGGATCAGGTTGTGAACATTTTGTTAATTAATTTTACGTGGCTGTGATGATTTTCTCCTAAAAATAAGCGTTAAAAGCAAAACATGCAATGACATCGACACACCTCCCGCGTTCTTGGTTAGGTGGTGTCCTTCTCCACCCACAGGCTAGCCAGTCTTCCTTGAATCATATAAATCATTTTCTTTCCACCTTTCTGTTTTTAATTAGGCAATCATTAAAACTGGCGAAGCCATGCCTGACGAGTCTTGTTTTCTTCATGAATTTTTTCGACCATTTCAATATGGCGAATTTCTTCCATTGTGAATTGACGTCTTTTGATTGTCACTGTAAAGAACAAGATATTCAAGGTCATTGTCGGCTCACCTCCTTATTTTTCCAACACAAATAGCCGCAAGGAAATCCCTGCGGCAAAATGGGCATAAAAATGCCGCAGGGCACGCTTCTCCCTGCGGCATGGATGTATTAGTCGTAGAAACAGTTTAAATAACCCAGTCCGATCCGGTCGAATGCGCATCATAATATACAGTTTTCGAATTGTATTCTTTTCCCATCATGATCATTTCACTCGACCTCCTTCTGAATTATTTGCTTACAATGGTAAGTATATCCACTTAAAAGGTATTTGTAAACCTTTTTATGACCCAATTTTCAAAAAGTCTTCGCCACGATCAAATACTCATTACTGGAGTCCACCTGGCCGTCAATTGAATAAAAAAATGACGCCCCACATATGGACGTCATTTCTTCATCAAATAATCCTGGCCATCTTCTGATTCAATCAGATTGTTCCGGTATTTTTTCGCAAGCGAAAAGAACACGAAAGACCCGGCAAGGAAGCCGACAGAAGCTCCTGTGGCAATATATATATCTGTCATTTCTTTAGTCGTCGATGGAATGATGACGCCCAGGTAAAAAAAGACGCCGACCGTTAAAAGAACAATGGCAAATTGCTTGTAATCGACCATTCTCTCATATAATTGCTTTGCATTCATTTAGATCACCTTAATGATTTGTCATTGAACATATCCTTACTTTAACATATTTAAACATACATTGATTATGTAATTCCTGGAAAATATACAGATATTTCTTTTATCTTTTTCTTCTTCGAGCATCCCCTCTGCCTTGTGAAGGCAGTGCGCCAAGCCATGTGCCCTAAAGCAGGAAAGGAGCATCGCCGGGTAAGATCGGTGTACCGACGACTGAAACCTTCCCTTTTCTAAAACAGGCGCCTGAGCTGGATTTTCTTCTTGCAGCCCATTACTTATTAAAGTGAAAAATCCCTTAGATTAATAAGGGATTTGACTGAAAGTCACGATGCCAGTTTCTGACCATCTCATTGACGATTTCATATGAATTTTTCGAAGCTAGCTTTGTGAATTCCAGGAAATTGACATCCGCAGAGCCATCCGCCTGATCTGACATCGACCTGATGATCACAAATGGGATGCCATTCATGCTGCAGACCTGTCCGACAGCAGCTCCTTCCATTTCGGTGCAATATCCCTGCAGTTCATCATATAGGAACTTGACTTTGCTGCGATCGGCGATGAACTGGTCACCTGAAAGAATCCGGCCGCTTACGATTTTCCTGCCTTCGACAGTTTCTTTGCCAGCGGAGATGGCAAGGTCGATCAGTTTTGGGTCCGCTTTAAATAGCGATTCATCCGTATAAGGGATTTCCCCTAGCTTGAATCCAAGAGCCGTTGCGTCCATATCATGCTGCACGCAGTCCGATGATACGACGATATCCCCGATCCCGAGGTCAGGATTGACTGCCCCTGCGACTCCGGTGAAAATGACATGTGATACAGCAAATTCATCAATCAAGATTTGTGTGCAAACACTGGCATTGACTTTCCCCACACCCGATTTACATAAGACGATTCCATATCCATTGAACGATCCTGTATAATATGTGATGCCAGCCTTCGTTTTTGCTTCATGGTGACCCATGCCATCAAGAATATGCTCGATTTCTTCATCCATTGCGCCGATTATCCCAATCCTCATCCTGATTCCTCCAATATCTTTGGCCGTATAAATGCGATCTTAATGGCATTATATAAAAACTTTGTTGCCACACTTCCAGATGCTTTTAATAGCTTTTATGTTTCACGTTCCCGTATCACATGATCCCCTGTAAAATCATCCTGCCGTTTTAATTTATCAAAAAACGTGGTATTTTTATAGGGATTTAACTTTTTATCCGCTTTGCTAAAGAACATTTCAACTAAACTTTATCATTGCTGCAGGATTGACAAAACTGACAAGGAGAAAAGATAATGGAATTGCACTTTGACTTGATTGAGGACAAAATCGAGTTCTTCGAAGCAACAGATTTAAAGAGTCTTGAAAAAAAGATCAGCCAGCAAATTGAAATCAATAAAGCAATCATGCTTTCAGTACATCATGTTTCGCACCAGATGCACATTGATGAAAAAGGCAGACTATTTTATTCGGCAATGGTCCATTTCAAGGCCAAAAAATGAGGGGCCCTTCTGCAGGCCCCCTACTCACCTTTTAGCGTTTATCGTTTTGTTTTAATTCCTCTACCTTGACTGGCTTCCAGCCTTCGCCGTCAACCCACTCGATTGCCACCCTGAACGTCTGGTCGCTTCCTTTTTCAGATACCGTCCCCAATGCGGAATTAGGTCCGCCATTATTTTCATTCCACCAAACTGTCATATTATTTTTATCGATGCCTGTAGCATATGAGTATGCTGCAATCATTTCCTGCCAATCGACAGAGTTCTCACTGAAAACAGCCACATGGTCTCCAGTCTGGCTAGTTCCAACCGGTTTCCAATCTGGATTTTCAATTGTCTGCTTTACATTTGGATCGCTGCCGCCTTCGGTAACGACAGGCTCTCCTTCATTGTCTTCAGCTTCCTCGCTGTCCTTCGAGGCGTCCTCCTCAGCAGCTTCATCTTCATTTTTATCAGCAGACTCCCTGTTTTCTGATTTATCCTCGCTGTCATCCTTCGAACTATTTTTTGTTCCGGAAGAACCCGCCTTTTCATTTTGTTCCACTTTGGTGCTGTTATCAGCTGTCCCTTCATCCTTGCTGAAAAAGATATTTGCGGAAACATAAATGATCAGCAATAAGACAATCGCGATCAAGCTATTTAAAATAAGGTTCGTTTTTCTCCGTTTCGCCCGTTGTCTTGTCCGGGCACCCTCATTTGGATTTTGATAATCATGCTTCAAGATCCTTTCCCTCCCATATCAGGTTGTCAACATTCTATCATGACTGGCGGGAAACTTGAAGGATTTTATCTTTATCTAATCTTCCGGAAATGCTTCTGCATCACTGTTGATCATACTCATAGACTGCTTTCACGACATCCGAGAACAACGGATTGACGCCTCCTTCATCCTCTGGCACGCCGAGATTGACAGCCACAAGCGCGTATTTTGGATCTTCATATGGGAAATAGCCTGCGAACCACTTATTGTGAAGCTGCTCTTCCCCGGTATAGAGACCGGTTTCGGCCGTTCCAGATTTCCCGGCAACTGCGTATGGCAAATCCTTGAACCATTTGCCGGTTCCATCCTCATTGATCACGACCGCCCGCAATAGCTTCTGGAGCTTCATTGCGGTGATTGGTGAAATGGTATCGCCTGGAAGCTTCTTCAGAGAAAATTCTGTCATGTTATTGCCGTTTTGGTATTGGATCGACAAAACTGCCCTTACCATATCCTTTTCCCCGCCCCTTGCAATCGTGGCCATCATGTTCGCGACTGCAAGAGGTGTAATCCTCACTTCATGCTGCCCAATCCCAGAAAGCGCTGAGTAGTTGGGATCCTTCCTTGCATCGTCCGAAAGGAAAACCCTTCCCTTATTTTCATCCTGAAACTGCCTGAATCCTTCCAGATGGAAGACATCCCCAGTCCAACCCACAGGACCAATAGCGGAAAGCTTCTCAGCGTACTTTTCCAGCATATGCGGGTCCTTCTCCTGTAGCTCCTTTGCTAGTTCAGCGAACGTGCGGTTGCAGCTGCGGGCGAAGCTTTCGCTGAAGTCCAGCATCCCATGGTCATACTTCAAATCCGGTTCTCCATTGATTTTCTTGCTGCAGTCATATAGCCTATCTGGACGATCGAGTCCCTGGTCAATCGCTGCAGTGGCAACAACTGTTTTAAATACAGAGCCTGGGATATGCTGTTTGGCCATCAGGTTTTCGATTCCCTCCCCGCTAAAGGGGGAAGCGGAGTTCATTCGGGGGCGGGAAACGACAGATAATATGCTGTTTGTTTTGATGTCCAGCAGGACGATCCCTCCCTTTTTGATGCCATGCGCATCGACTGCTTTTTCAAGGGTTTCCTGAAGGTGTTTATCGATTGAAGTTTGGATGTTGATTGGATAAAAGGGATTAGCAGGCTCAATATACTTTACATTGATTCCAAACAGCGGGGCACCTTCTCCGTCCACATGGTATACAAGTCTTGACTTTCCTTCGGCCACCAGGAACTCATCAAAGCTTTTTTCAAGACCTGACACGCCAATCAGCGTTCTGGGGAACAGCTCTTTCTCACCATATCTTGCTTTCAGTTCACCTTCATTTTCCCCAACGACTCCCAGCAACTGTGCAGCAGGGATGTTACTTAGGGGATATTTCCGCTCCACCGCGAATACGCCTGGTATTTTCATGCTATTTATCCTCTCCATTTGGTTACGAGTCAGGATGAAAGGCTTTGGATCACCGAACGCAAAAGGCTCTTTTGAAGCTTCGACAGCCATTTTCAACTCATGGGATGGCACATTAAGCACAGCTGCTGCCTTCTCGACCGGCCAGTCCATTTTCTTCAAAAAAGGGAAAAGAACAAGAACAGAAGCCCTTTCATATGTCAATGGCTTGCCGGAACGGTCAATGAAATGGCCGCGTCCGTCATCCACGACCATTTCCTGCGACCTTTGGCGGACACTCGCTTCAATCAAGTTGATTCCATGCTTCGAGAAGGATTCCGTCTCGATCAGCTGTATTTGGGAAAGCCTGAACAGCAGTACGGCGATTCCGACAATGAATAGGCACGCTGAGATCACCAGCCTTTTTTTTACCATAAAAAAACACCTCGTCAAAAGTGTTGACGAGGTAAGCGGATTTCAAACTGCCAGGTAAAAAATATTCTGTTAGCTGATGGATATGATACGTACGTTCATTTCGCCGCCGGGAGTCTGTACGGTTACTTCTTCTCCTACTTTACGGCCAATCAAGCTTTTGGCAATTGGAGAATCGTTGGATATTTTCCCTTCAAACGGATCTGCTTCTGCGCTTCCCACGATCGTATAGGACTCTTCGTCCCCATCTGGAAGCTCTACGAATGTGACAGTACGGCCAAGGCTGACTGAATCCGTGCTAATCTCATCTTCATCAATGATTTTTGCGTTTCGGATCATATTTTCAAGAGTCGTGATTCTTCCTTCAACAAATGCCTGTTCTTCTTTAGCGGAGTCGTACTCCGAGTTTTCGGATAAATCACCGAAACTGCGGGCAATTTTGATTCTTTCAACGACTTCTTTCCGTTTAACCGTTTTCAATAATTCCAATTCCTGTTCCAGTTTTTCTTTCCCAGCTATCGTCATAGGAAAAACTTTTTCTGTAGCCAAATCCTTCACTCCTTCTAGTCTTCACAATTCCCCGAAATTGTGCAAAATGTATGTAATCTACAATATACATGAGCGCGTCCTTTGCAAAAGGGCGCGCATAAAAGAAAACCATGTTTATGGGTAAATCGGAGCGGGTCATTAGTCTTGCTTATTCACCCAACTTTATCTATGCTATTGTGTCACAAAAATGATTTTTGTTCAAGAATTGTTTGAATTTTTGTTACCATAAGATCGATCGCGACATGATTATGGCCGCCTTCAGGGATGATGACATCCGCATACCGTTTCGTCGGTTCGATGAATCGATTGTGCATCGGACGGACGACATTGACATATTGTTCGATGACCGAGTCCATGGAGCGCCCGCGTTCTTTGATGTCGCGGAGCAGCCTGCGGATGATACGCAAATCAGCATCGGTGTCGACATAGAGTTTGATATCCATGAGATCACGCAATCGTTCATCCTCAAGAATCAGGATTCCTTCAAGTATGATAACATTCTTTGGTTCAACATGCACGACTTTATCCGATCTCGTATGGATTGAATAGTCGTAAACAGGCTTCTCGATCGCTTCATAATGGAGCAGTTTCTTAAGATGCTCGATCAAAAGATCATTGTCAAATGCGAGTGGATGGTCATAGTTTGTCTTCAGCCGTTCCTCCATTGGCAAATGGCTCTGGTCTTTGTAATAGTAGTCCTGTTCAATCATCAGGATGGAATGGCCTTTAAAGCTATCGTAGATCGCTTTCGTTACACTTGTCTTCCCTGAGCCGGAGCCGCCGGCTACACCAATAACAACAGGTTTGCGGGTCATGCTTTACTTCTCCTTCCGCATCATGTTATTTGGGTATACCGGCTTGTCCAGTTTGAACTTGACAATTTGCAAAGGATGGCGGGCGACATCCACCTCATTGCCCTCTTCATCCCAAATCTTATCGATCACTTGCGTGAAATTCCTGATTTCCGGACCAAAGAATTCCACCTCGTCGCCAGGCTTGAAGTAGTTTCTCTGCTGGAGGGTCACCATCTGGCTTTCTGCGTCGTAATCAAGGACGAGTCCTGCAAAGTCGAAAGTAGTCTTCTTGCTATGGTTTCCAAACATTTGCTCTTTATACCCAGGCACACCTTCGAAGAACGCTGGTGCTGTGTCCCTGTTGGCGCATTTGTCAAGCTCGTCAAGCCATTCCTGCTTAATCGCGAAGTTGTCAGGATCAGCGCAATATGCATCGATGACTTTTCGGTACACACTTACGACCGTAGCGATGTAATGGATGGATTTCATCCTTCCTTCGATTTTGAGGCTGTCGATGCCGAGCTCGATCATCCTTGGAATCGATTCGATCAGCTTCAAGTCCTTCGGGCTCATCGCAAAAGCGTGTTCTCCAGGAGCGAACAAAGCTTTTTCCTGATCTCCTTCAAGCTGGTACAAGTCGTAATCCCAACGGCAGGATTGGCAACATCCGCCACGGTTTGAATCACGGGCTGTCATATGGTTGCTCAATGTGCAGCGGCCTGAATAAGCGATGCACATCGCCCCGTGGATGAAAGTCTCAATTTCGATATCGACCTTTTCCTTCATTTCACGGATTTCTTCCGCGCTTGTTTCACGCGCAAGCACGACACGTTCCAGCCCCTCCTCTTTCCAGAACTGGACAGCTTTCCAGTTCGAGAGAGATTGCTGTGTGCTTAGATGGACTTCAATTTCAGGAGCCACCCTGCGGCATGTTTCAATGATCAATGGGTCCGCGACGATGATTCCGTGTACCCCAGCTTCCTTTAATCCGCGCAAATAGTCCTCAAGTCCGCCAATGTTTTCATTATGTGCAAAAATATTAGTCGTTACGTAGATTTTAGCGCCGTATTTCTTTGCAAACTCTACGCCTTCCTTCATTTCGTCAAACGTGAAATTGTCAGCATTGGAACGCAAACCATATTCCTGGCCGCCAATGAAGACGGCATCTGCACCGTAATGGACGGCAATCTTAAGCTTTTCAAGATTACCGGCAGGCGCAAGCAGTTCTGGCTTTTTCACAATCACCCGTTTTCCATCGACAATTTGTGAAATACTGTCTGTCACTGCTGTCATGACGTTACCTCCTTGTATCATTAATCTGCCTTAGTAAACTGTTTCTTTAAAGAAAAAGCCGGTGTCAAGCGGCCGGTTTGGAGGCTGAAGGGCTTCTGCTTCTTCGAGCAGGCTGTCTTTTTCCTCTTCATACTGTTCCGGTTCCTCAACCGCAAGATCGATCGCTTTGCGGTAAAGCTTGGTAACCTCAAGAATATATTCAGGACTTTTCAGGATTCCATCGATTTTAAAGGAATCGATTCCAGCCTCGACGAGTTCGGTAAGTTCATCGATGATGCAGATATCATTTGGGCTCATGATATGTGTGCCATTTTCATCTTCAAAGATAGGGTACTTGTTCTCACGCTCTTTATCATGCAGGAACATATTGCGAGCCTGCCTGCGGTTCTCGATCTCCATCGCCTTCCCCTGGTATTCGAAATAATTCCCAAGCAAAGTGCGTTTTGACTGGAACATGTTCATCATTCCATGTACTTGAACCTCGATTTCGACCTCGGCATTTTCTTTTATCTCAATAATGGCATCCATATTGATTTCCCTGGCAAGAACGGCTCGCTTTGCCCCTTTTCTTCCCCAGTAATTGCAAGTGTACCAGTTCGTTCCGGTTGTTTCCGTACTCCAGTGAAGCTCCATGTCAGGGGCATGCTCCCTTGCCGCCATCAGGACGGCTGGGTCGCCGAAAGTAATAGCATCCACATCATTATCCTTCAAAAATTCAAGGTATTCTCCAAGCATATCGATTTTGTCATTATGAAAAATCGCATTCATCGCGACGTATACTTTTTTCCCTTTGGAATGGGCAAGTTCAACTGCCTTTTTCACATCTTCGCGGGAAAAATCCCCAGCAAGGCGAAGTCCGAATTTCTGTTCCCCGATAACGAATGCATCCGCTCCAGCATCCGCTAATAGGACGATATCATCAATACGTACTGGTGTTACCAGCAATTCTGGTTTGTTCATTCCAATCACCTCTTCTTACTAACCGCGACGCCATCGCCAATCGGGAGGATGACCGTGTCATACTCGGGATGGCCGGCAAGCCAGCGATTGAATTCATCTATTTTTTTGACCAGGCTGCGAAGTCGCTTGCTTTCGATTTCCTGCTCATATATAAGCCCTTTAAATAGGACATTATCGGTAATGACGATGCCTCCAGGCTTCAGGTACAATGAGTATATTTCAAAGAAACGCCTGTATTGTCCCTTTGCGGCGTCAATGAACACAGCGTCAAACGGGCCATGCTTCCCGGCCTCTTCCGCTATTTCCAGGGCATCCCCTTCCATCAGGATAATCCGGTCCTGCATGCCAGCTGCATTAATGTATCCTTTGGCAGCGCCATACCTTTCATGATCGCGTTCAAGGGTCACGATCCTTGTATCTGGAAGGGCCATGGCCATTCTTAGGGATGAGTAGCCGATTGCCGTGCCAATCTCAAGGATGGTTTCCGGCTGCAGGATTCGAAGAAGCTGGAGCATTGTTTCGATCCCGGCCGGCTCCATGATTGGTACAGCATGGAGACGGGCATGCTTCTCCATCTCGGCGAGCAGGCCCTCTCTTGGTTTGATCAGTGAATCTATATATTTTTGCAGCTTTTCATTCAGCAAGCTGCCCTCACCTCTATTCAAAATTCGCTTTGACAATGGATTGAGTGCCATACAATTGTGCCAATCCAGGCACGAAAAAAATAGCGTTCACAGGATAAGAGAGGCAATATCCAGCCTTGCAGCAAATACTGGCTGGAATCCAGCCATCGACAGCCAAAACTCTTACATCTGTAATGCACGCTATTTCAAGAAAAAGCGTAAAGCGTCCTTTATCCTTTAAACAAGTACGCCGAATAAGCGGGGCACAATGTGCAGCAATTCCATCCCAGTCCCTTTGGGCTCCGGTACACAATAAAACTGGAAGGAGCCCTGGTCAAGACAAGCAAACTTTTTGTTTAGCTTTAAAAACACTTGAATTATTTTAACACAAAAAGAAGGGAAATGCCATCCTTTCCGCATTTCCCCTCTCCTTTTGCTATTTTTTGTTTGTAATATGTTCTTCTACTTTGCGGTTATGTTCCGCTAACGTTTTTGAAAAAAGCACTTCACCTGTAGATGTTGCCAGGAAATATAAATCATCGGTTTGTTCTGGCGCCAGAGCCGCTTCGATTGACATCACTCCTGGGTTAGCGATTGGACCTGGCGGCATTCCAACATACTTGTAGGTATTATACGGATCATCAATCTTAAGATCCTCATAAAGCACCCTGTTCTTATGTTTTCCATGTGCATAAAGTACAGTAGGGTCCGTCTGCAATGGCATGTCTATATCCATGCGGTTATAGAACACACTGGCAATCTTATCCCGGTCCGCCTTTTCAGTCGCTTCTTCTTCAATAAGGGAGGCCATGGTCATTAACTGATGTGTAGACATCTGCTTCTCTTCCATTTGCCCATGGTATTCCCCAAGTACTTCTTTTGTTTTCTTCAGCATGACTGTCACTATTTCCTCAACCGTCGGTTTTTCAGTATAAAAAGGATAAGTAGCAGGAAACAGATAACCTTCAAGCGGATACTTGACTTTTGCATTGAGGATGTCTTTGGACAGGACTTCTGGATAGTTTTCCATCATTTTTTTGATGAAATCCTTGTCGTTCAATTGCTTGAAGATTTCTTCCTGATCCTGATCCGTTTTCTCTGCAATGATGCCCGCGATCTGCGAAAGTTGCTTTCCTTCTGGAATCGTGATTTTCAGTGCCACATCTTGCATGACCTTGCCTGTTTTTAAGCTCAGGATGATTTCATCCATTGTCATCGTTGGCTTCATTTTATAATCTCCAGCCATGAATCCGGACTCATTCTTGAATTTCACGTAGTATTTAAAAACCCTGGCGTCCCGGATGACTCCTTTTTCTTCAAGGATTTTACCGATTCCTGCGGTCGAGGAGCCAATCGGAATATTCACGTTTATCAATTTTTTGCTCTCTGTTTCGACTGGCTTAAGGGCAGATTTAACATAATAGTAGCCTCCTCCGCCAATAGCTGCAATCAGTAAAAACATTAAAAGGGCAGTGATAAAAACAATCTTCCTCACAACTCTTGCTTCTTTTTGCTGCTCGATCAGCCTTTCAACAATGATTTTCTTTCGTTCCTCTTTGCTATCATTTATATTTTTTCCGTCAGACATAACTTCCCCCTCCAGTCGGCTCTAATGGCCAGCTAGATCGATTCTATTTTCATATCTCGCATCATTATACTATATTTTTTATTTCTATTTGCAAATAATTACGAAAAAATACTCCAGGCGACATTTTGCTCTATTATTCGACATCGAACATTTTCGGGGCTGACCAAAGCGCTTCAGCTTCCCTATCTCCTCGGCGCTCAGGGCGCCTAAGGGGGTCTCCACCTTGCCGCTGCATCCCGCAGGACACTGAAAGGCTCCGGCGAATTCGCCCACGCACGAAGGAAATGCATTAGCATTTTCGAGGAGTCAGTCCCTTCCGTTCCAATCAACTCTTTAAACATTCAACTTTAACACAGCCAAAAGAAAAAAGACTTGAGGAAAGGAACTAAACTCTCCGATAGCAGCACAAACTCTCATTAATGTATGTAAAAAAAAAGCCAGGCTGTTCCAAAAGTATAACTTTTGGGTGCCTCTTTTCTTTCACTTGTAAAACAACCCGTTGATTTGCGCTCCAGGCACTTCGACGGACAGGAAATCTTTCCGCTCCAATCAACTAAGTGTGCGATGTCTATGGTGATAGGCAAAAATAAAAGAACCGTCCTCTTTTTAGTATGTAGTCACCACAACAACAAACCAAAAAGAGCGATTCTCTTGATGAAACAAAATCATATTTCCTTCATCGATTATAACGTGGATTAATTGATCCACCGTTAGTTTTTCCATGAATAAGAAAAAAGAGGCTGCCAAAAGGCCAAAAATCATGGCCTTTTGGGACAGCCTCTTTTTCCGAACCTATTCTTCGTCCTGTTCAGCAAGGAATGTTTCCAGCATTTCTTCAATCATATCCCATTCTTTGTCTGTTTCAATTGGCATAAGTTCGCCATCCTGGCCATCCTCGGTCGGAACGAAGGAAGAAGCGTGGATTTCAATTTCATCCTCATCCTCTTCTTCTGCCCCGACAGGATAGTATAGGACATACGACTTGCCGAACTCGTCCGAATCAAAAGTAAAAAGTACTTCGCATAATTGTTCGTTTCCGTTTTCGTCTACTACTGTAATATTGTTTTCTCCGTGGTCCATGTAAGTCACCTCATTTAATTTTGGCTATTCAAATAGCCTTGTAAAATCATAACAGCCGCCATCTTATCAATGACTTTCTTCCGTTTTTTCCGGCTGACATCAGCCTCGAGCAATACACGTTCGGCCGCGATAGTCGTCAGGCGTTCGTCCCAAAGGATAACAGGCACTCCGAACCTGCTTTCCAGTTCGCGGGCGTAAGTCTGGCTGGCTTCGCCGCGTGGACCGATCGTGCCATTCATGTTTTTGGGAAGCCCTACGACAATTTTGCCTACTTGATGCTCTTTAATTATTTTACCTATTTCGTCGAAGCCAAACAAATTTTCTTCTTCATTGATCTTCAACGTTTTAAGGCCCTGAGCTGTCCATCCAAGTTCATCGCTCAGTGCAATGCCGACGGTTTTCGAGCCGACATCCAATCCCATAGTACGCATTTACTTCCCCTCTCGGTTATTCCTCAAATAGGATTTCACCAGCTCTTCAATGATTTCATCCCGTTCCAGCTTCCGGATGATATTGCGGGCATCCCGATGGCGCGGAATATAAGCCGGATCACCGGATAACAGATAGCCGACAATCTGGTTGATCGGATTATACCCTTTTTCCTGCAACGCTTCATAAACCTGCAGAAGGACCTCATTGACATCATGCTCAACAGGCTCTTCGGGAAAATTGAATCTCATCGTTTTATCAAACGAGCTCATCGAATGCACCTCACTTCTAAGTTTCGCAGGCAAACTTTTCTACAAGTTATTTTCATTCTACACTACTTCATGTCGATATCAAATTGATTTTACCCATTCTTCTGCAAATTGAAGCGCCTGATCCAGCTTGGATGGATCCTTTCCCCCCGCTTGGGCCATGTCAGGACGGCCTCCGCCGCCTCCGCCGCAAATCGACGCTGCCTCCTTGACAAGTCTTCCTGCCTGATAGCCTTTTTTGATGAGGTCGTCCGTAACTGCCGCAATTAAATTGACTTTGCTTCCATCTGTCATCCCTAAAAGGATGACAGCAGACCCAAGCTTTTTCTTCAGATCGTCCGCCATGTTCCTCAAGCCATTCATATCAGCGGCGCTAACACGAGCTGCCAGCAATTGGACGCCATTTACCTCTTTTACCTTCGAAGATAAGCTTCCTGCTTCAATATTGCCCAATTTGGCAGCAAGTGATTCACTTTCGCGCTGCAGCTGCTTCATTTCGGCAAGGAGTGAATCGATCCTGTTCGCTACTTCTTTTGGAGATGTCTTCAATTTGCCTGCCGCTTCCTTAAGAATGCCAATCTGTTCATTCAGGACTTTGTATGCTGCTTCGCCTGTGACAGCTTCAATCCTCCTAGTTCCTGCCCCAATTCCGCTTTCGGATATGATCTTGAACAAACCGATGACTGAAGTGTTCGGCACGTGGCAGCCGCCGCATAGCTCCAGGCTATAGTCGCCAACCTTCACAATGCGGACGATATCGCCGTATTTTTCGCCAAATAAAGCCATGGCTCCCATTTCCTTTGCTTCATCTATCGGCTTATAGCCTGTTTCAACCTCGATGTTCTTCCAGATTTTTTCGTTGACGATTGCTTCAACCTTCTCCAATTCTTCAGGAGTTACCTGTCCAAAATGGGAAAAGTCAAAACGCAGCCTGTCAGGTTCAACAAGTGAACCAGCCTGATTGACATGATTGCCCAGAACATCCTTCAAAGCCTGATGAAGAAGATGGGTTGCAGTATGGTTCTTGATTATTCTTGCACGGTTGTCCTGATCGACCTTCGCTGTCACTTCCATGCCCTTCCGTACCGTTCCTTGCAAGATGACAGCATGATGGAGATTCTGTCCGTTTGGCGCTTTTTTAACATCTTTGACAGATAGCTTCACGCCGCCAGTTTCAATTGTTCCCTTATCAGCGATTTGTCCGCCGCTTTCTGCGTAAAAAGGTGTGACATCGAGAATCAGATGGATCTCGTCCCCTTCATTTGCTTCCTCGGCAATCTCGTTGTCTTTTACAAGAACCGTAATTTTGCTGTTTGTTTCAAATGTATCATAACCAACAAACTCACTATTTTCCTTGATATCGCCAAGTACACCGCCCTGGACTTGCATCGATCCTATTTCCTGGCGTGCAGCCCGTGCTCTTTCACGCTGCTGTTCCATTTCTTTTTCAAATCCTTCATGATCAGCCTTCAAGCCTTCCTCTTCTGCATATTCCTCCGTAAGCTCCACAGGGAAGCCATATGTGTCGTAAAGCCGGAATATATCCTTGCCCTGAATCATGCCGCTCCCCTTTTCCTTTTCTTTCTTGATCAGCTCAGCAAGGATGGCAAGCCCTTCATGGAGCGTTTCATGGAAGCGGTCTTCCTCATTTTTGATTACCTTCTGGATGAAATCTGTATTTGCTTTAACCTCCGAATAGAAATCTTCCATGATTTCTCCAACAACCGGAACCAGTTCATACATGAACGGACGGTCAATATTCAGTTTTTTCGCATAACGGACAGCGCGGCGCAGCAGTCTTCTCAGGACATAGCCGCGGCCTTCATTCGAAGGCAGCGCTCCATCACCAACAGCGAAAGCAACCGTCCTGATATGATCAGCTATTACTTTGAATGCTTCATCCTTTTCCTTTGTCTGCCCATATTTCCCACTTGAGATTCCTTCTACAGCACGGATGATTGGCATAAATAGGTCAGTATCAAAATTTGTTGGGACATTCTGGACGACACAGCCCATTCGCTCAAGCCCCATCCCTGTATCGATGTTCTTCTTCGGAAGCGGAGTGTATGTTCCGTCTGGATTATGGTTGAATTCAGAAAACACAAGGTTCCAAACCTCAAGATAGCGGTCATTTTCACCCCCCGGGTACAATTCTGGATCTTCGGGATCGTTACCGTAATCCGATCCGCGGTCATAGAAGATTTCTGTGTTCGGGCCGCTTGGCCCTTCGCCAATATCCCAAAAGTTTCCTTCCAGCCTGATGATTCGTTCTTCCGGTATGCCAACTTTCTCCCGCCAAATGTTGAATGCTTCATCATCCTCAGGGTGGACCGTAACAGATAATTTTTCCGGATCAAAGCCAATCCAGTTTTTATCAGTCAGGAATTCCCACGCAAACTCGATTGCTTCCTCCTTGAAGTAATCACCAATAGAAAAGTTCCCGAGCATTTCGAAGAAAGTATGATGGCGTGCGGTCTTTCCGACATTTTCGATATCGTTTGTCCGGATTGACTTTTGCGCATTTGCGATACGAGGATTGGCGGGAATCACGCGGCCATCAAAATACTTCTTTAATGTAGCGACGCCACTGTTGATCCAGAGCAGTGACGGGTCTTCATGCGGAACAAGTGAGGCACTTGGTTCAATCGCATGGCCCTTTTCCTTAAAAAACTCGAGAAACATCCTTCTGATTTCAGCACCTGATAGGTTTTTCATTTTCCTGGCCTCCTAAATCGATGAATTGTTAGCTTTCAGGGATTTCAAGGCAACAAAAAAAGCCCTCATCCCTGGACAGGGACGAGAGCTTGCTCGCGGTACCACCCTGATTATGGACACGTTGATTATATGCCCATCTCTCAATATCGCCTTAACGCGGCTGCACGGCAGGTTTTGACTGCACTCCGGAATAGCCTTCTGTTATCCTTCACCGGGAATTTCTTTCAGCCTCGGAAATCCCTCTCTGGCCGATGGTCTATAACATACTCGTTCCTTCTACATTTTGCCGATTATTATTCTATAGCCGAATTATATATAGACGGTTCCGGTTTGTCAAACTTGTGACAAAAAATCAAGTCAATCGCTGTTTTTTCTTTTCAAGTATGATGTGGTCCTTGGCATGGACAATCGCCGCTCTTAAGACGACCAATACCGGTACAGCCAGGATCATTCCCAGGATTCCCGCTGTTTCCCCGCCAGCCAGCAAAGCGAACATGATGATTAACGGATGCATGTGCAGGCTTTTGCCTACAATCAGCGGCGAAAGAATATTCCCTTCCAGAAATTGCAGGGAAAAGACGATTGCCAGGGCAATCAGCACCATTTTCATGGACATCGTTGCCGCGATGATGACGGCCGGGATGGCGCCGATGATCGGGCCAAAATAAGGGATGACATTCGTAATGCCGACAATCGCCCCCAAAAGCAGAGGATATTTAATCCCGGCAATCCAAAAAAACATAGATGAGAGCACACCGATGATCAAGCAGACGAGCAGTTGCCCTCTTATATAACTGCCAAGGGATTTATCGACTTCATGAAGGAATTTCGCACCTGGCTGCCTCCATTTTTTTGGAGTCAGATACCAGACTGCCCGTTTCATTGACTTAAAATCCTTTAGCATATAAAAAGCAATGAAGGGAATGATCGCAATCGTGATGAGTGAATTGGCAATATCCATCAGGAAAGTCATCGTTTTTGCAAGGAAGCGGTCAAGCTTTTGTTCAAGCCCGTTGATTCCATCCTCGATTCGTTCATGGACGCCAGCTGGCCATCTTGAGGTCTCGTCCATGATGCTATTGACCATCCGTTTGTATTGTTCCGCAAACAGCGGGGCATTTTCTGCCAGATCACGGAGCTGATGGATCATCGCCGGGATGCCCCGGTACAGTGCAAAGCCTGCCCCGCCAAAGAATAGGCTGTAGATGAGGAGGATAGCGATTCCTCGGTGCAGTCCTCTAGTATGCAGGGCTTCGACGACTGGATGGAATAGATAAGTAATGAATGCTGCAATCGAAAACGGGATGAGGAGGGTGAAAATCACTTCGATAACTGGCACCCATAATGGCTGAAGCTTGATGAATACATAAATGACAATGAACAAGAGAAGAAAAAAACCAAGCCGGTAATACCATTTTATCTGGATATCCATTTCCGCGCCCTCCTTCATGATATATCTTTAAAAAAAATGATGGGGTTTATGCATCAGGACGTCATATCAGAGGATGTATCTGGCTGCTGTACCCTTTTTACTGAAGTTGTTTCAAGATGCAGACAAAAAATCCCCTGCTTGCCTGCAGGGGATCGCTTCCTTTTAAAATAATCGGTCGATTCTTCTTCGCAGCTTCCTCATTTGCCTGCCCGAAACAATTTTATTGTTGGTGGCATAATTGTAAGCTGCCATCCCAGCACCTAATGCCAGGATCGAGGTTAACATTCTGTTCATGCGCCTCACCTCTAACGATTATTTTTACAAGCCGCCGTATTGCCGTTGATCTTCATCGAACAAGTCATCAAGGGAACTCAATGTTCCATCTTCCTCGACCTGATGGGTATGGATCAGCCCGTGTGAAAGGGAGAGTTCAATATAGCAATTCCAGCAATAATATTGATTGATGCCGATTTTGCCTATATCCTTGCTCTGGCAATTTGGACATGTTAACATGCGGGACACCTCATCTCGTTTTTACATTGACGATGATGGCATCCTTTCCGATTGCAGGCGGACCAACGGGCTTGACTACACGCTTTCCATTCGCGATATCCGAAAAAAAGCCATCCGTGATTTCATACCCTACAATCGTGCCCAATTCTTCCAGAAAATATACATCATCCAGCAATCCTAATTGTTCACCTTCACCCGAAAACAGCTGTTTTCCAGCAAGGCTTTGCTGGTGCTTGAAGGTATATTCAGGATCTGTCTCCAGTGTTTCGATGGCTGACCGGTCTTGAACCATGATCCCATCCCAGCCGTAAGAAGCAACCTGTGGAAGTCTCAGCAGACAGGTCCTCTTGATGAACGTACCTGTTTTTACAAGTAAGCCTACCACACTTCCACTGCCCGAGATGCTTACATCACAAACTTCGCCCATTTTTTGCCCGCTTGCCAGTTCATAAACAGGAAGACCTTTTAAAAGTGAAAATGTCCGCAAAAGTGTTCCCGCCTTTCCGAACACCTTTAGTTTCCGCCGTCCTCCATGAAATCATAAGGGGTAACGTTTTCCATGCCGATCATCGGGTCAGCCTCCAGCATGACTTTCAAATAATCTGTTTCATGCCTGAAAGATTTATCGCTTTTTGCGATTTTTTCTTCAATCCGTCCATGATGCTCTCCTGCATCCCCATTCAGTACCGGAAGCATTTCCTTAAGTTTTTCCACAAGCGTTGTGTTTCGCTGAGTATCCTCTCTGCGCTGCACGCCGATCTTCATAGCTTCCTCTTCGCCGACAAGGATGAGGAATTGTTTGCTTCTTGTGATAGCAGTATAAATAAGGTTCCTCCGCAGCATCCTGTAATAGCTTTTGACAACAGGAAGGACAACAATTGGAAATTCACTGCCTTGCGCCTTATGTACAGAGCAGCAATAAGCATGGGTAATTTGCGAAAGGTCAGTCCTGTTATACGTCACTTCAATGCCATCAAATGAAACGACCAGCTGGTCCTGTTTTTCCGTGTTTTCCTTTGCATAAAAAATCGCAACGATTTCCCCCATATCCCCATTGAAGACATTCGCTTCAGGCTGGTTGACAAGCTGCAACACTTTATCTCCGACACGGTACTTCACATCACCGAAAGCCAGTTCCTTCCGAGAGCCATCCGGGTTAGGGTTGAAAAGTTCCTGCAGCAGTTCATTAAGTCGGTCTATCCCTGCCGGACCACGGTACATAGGGGCAAGCACCTGGATGTTTTTAGGTGAATACCCCTTCTTCTTCGCATTTGCTACAACTTTTTCCACTACTTGGGGAATCTGGCTCGTGCTGCATTTGATAAAGGATCGATCAGGCTGTTGGACAGTAATATCATCAGGAAGGTAGCTGTTTTTTATCTGATGGGCAAGCTCGATGATCGAAGAGCCTTCCGCCTGTCTGTAGATATCAGTCAGCCTTACAGTCGGGATCCTGCCGGAATCAAGCAAATCCTTCAGCACCTGTCCCGGCCCTACCGACGGAAGTTGGTCTTCATCGCCGACTACGATTACCTGGATATTGTCCGGGAGCGATTTGAACAGCTGATGGGCAAGCCAGATATCGACCATTGATGTTTCGTCGATTATCAAAATTTTCCCTTCAAGCGGCTGGTTTTCATCATGTTCAAAACCTTCCGCACCATTCCAGCGCAGCAAGCGATGGATCGTCACTGCCGGAAGCCCGGTTGATTCGGTCATCCTTTTCGCAGCACGGCCTGTTGGCGCCGCCAGCAGGAATGGATAGGGCTCGTCTTTTTTATAATCCTTCGGATCAAGGGAACAGCCATGAAGCTCTGCGTATAGTTCAACAATCCCCTTGATGACTGTTGTCTTCCCTGTTCCCGGCCCTCCAGTCAAAATCAGCATCGGCGACATCAACGCCGTCTGGATCGCTTCCTTCTGGCTTGCCCCATACTGGACACCAAGCCGCTCCTCAAGATTCCCAAGGGCAATCAGAAATTCCGATTCAGGAAATTGGTTTTCGTACTCTGTCTGTTCAAGGATCCTCTTGATATTCGTGACCAGGCCTTTCTCGGAAAAGTAAAGCGAAGGCAAGTAAATCCTTTGGTCATCAGCCACCAATTTACCTTCCTCGCCAAGCTTGATGATTTCCTTTGAAATGTCGGTGTACTCAATTTCAATCTTTTGGTTATCCTCGAGGAGTGTCTTGACTTCTGTCAGGAGTATTTCGGCATCCATATAGACGTGCCCGCCCTGGATACTGGAATTCTCAAGGGTATACAGGCAGGCTGCCTTGATCCTGTCAGGGTGGTTGCCAGTAAGCCCGAGCTGGCTGCCAAGTTCATCCGCCCGGCCAAAGCCGATTCCTTCTATATCTTCAACCAGCTTATAGGGATTATTCTGAATCACTTCGATCGCTTGTTCTTTGTACACCTGGTAAATCTTCATCGAAAGCTGTGGGCCAAAGCCGTACTGGTTCAGGGCGACCATCACCTGCTCAAGTCCCTGGTGCTCCATTAACGTGTCATACAGCTCTTTTGCTTTTTCGGGTGAAAGCTTCGGAACCTGATCAAGCAGCGAAGGATTTTCAATAATCCGTGTTATCGCCCTTTCTCCAAGCGTTTCAACGATTTTTTCAGCTGTCTTCTTGCCGATCCCCTTAAACAGATCGCTCGATAAATAACTGATGATCCCCTGTTTCGACTGCGGCAGATCCTTGCGGAAATGGGTAGCATGGAACTGAAGCCCAAACTTCGGATGCTCCTTTACTTCCCCAAAGAAAATATACGTCTCCTGCTCATGGATCCGGGGGAAATATCCGGTGATGACCGCTTCCTTGTCCTCATACTGCTCATTTGTTTCTTCTACTCTGATCCTGAGAACAGTATAAAGATTTTGTTCATTATGGAAAATCGTGACAAGATGCTTGCCCTTCATGTATTTTCCCTGTTCGGAAAACAGATCAAGTGAGTCTTGCTTCTCCACATAACTCCCCTCTTTCCCTGCAAAACCTAAAGTTCTTGGCCCTCGATCAGTTTCTTTCCCTGGATAGCCAACAGGTGGCCAGGCTGTATTTCAAGAGTGCGGTTGAACAGCTCGAGTGCCTTTTCCCCTTCTTCCTTGAACCCGTAAGCGACGCCAAGATTGTATAGAGCGTCCGGATTTTTCGGATCGAATTTGGCCGCCTTCTCAAGGCTTTCGATTGCTTCATCAATGAAACCTTCACGAGCAAGGCAGAGTCCATATTGGAAGCTGGCTTCCGCATCCCCTTCCAACACCTCGGCGGCCCGCTGCAAATAAGGCAGTGCCAGTCTGTTGTTCCCCAGCTGGACAAGGCACATGCCCAGCATGAAATAGCTGTCGCCGCTCGCAAGTCCTTTTTTAAGCGCGATTTCAAACATATTTTTTGCTTCCTGGAAATTTTGCTGTTCATAGTAGAGTGTGCCTTTGCTGTAATATGCCGCGCTTGCATTTTCGTCAAGGCTGATGGCCTTATTGTAAAAATTCAGCGCTCTTTCACTGTCGCCGACCGCTGTCAGGACGTTTCCAAAATTTATGTATGCAACAGGATCTGCAGGTGCCTCTTCGATGGCATCCATAAAAGCCTTCGCTGCTTCTTCCCATTTTCCATCCTTCATGAATTGAATTCCGGTCTGGTTTTTATCCAATTTCACCACTCCAATCTTCTGACAAGTATACCATAATCATGTTGATTTTTTTCCCTTGGTTCAAGAAACAACCCCCAGCGAAAGCAAGTCCGCCGGGGGTTGAAATCGGCTTAGCCGACATATGTCAATTTCTTTCCATCCTTGAAGATTTCGTCGATTGTCCCGCCACCGAGACATTCTTCACCGTCATAGAAGACCACTGCCTGCCCAGGAGTGACCGCCCTGATCGGTTCTTTGAAAATAACCTTCGCTGTCCCATCATCCTGCAGCTCGACTGTTACCTCATTATCAGGCTGGCGATAGCGGAATTTGGCGGTGCATTCGAAAGCCTTTGGCTTGGGCCTGTCCGATACAAAGCTGATATCGACAGCAATGATGCTGTCTGAATAGAGCAATTCATTATGAAAACCCTGTTCAACAAGGAGGACGTTGCGTTCCAGGTCCTTGCCTACAACGAACCAGGGCTCGCCAGCACCACCTATCCCAAGGCCCTGGCGCTGCCCGATGGTATAATACATCAGCCCATCATGCTTCCCTTTTATCTCGCCTGCCATTGTTTCCATATTCCCGGGTTGTGCTGGAAGGTAATTTCCAAGGAATTCTTTAAAGTTCCTCTCGCCGATGAAACAAATGCCAGTAGAGTCTTTTTTTCCGGCAGTGGCAAGGTTCGCTTCCTTCGCAATCTCCCTCACCCGGGATTTTTCAAGATTTCCGATCGGGAACAGCACCTTTTCCAATTGACTTTGGCTCAACTGGTTCAAAAAGTATGTCTGGTCCTTGTTTTCATCCACGCCGCGGAGCATCTTGCGCTCCCCATCCCTGTCCTCGACCCTTGCATAATGGCCAGTCGCAAGGTAATCAGCGCCAAGATTCATGGCATGTTCAAGGAAAGCCTTGAATTTGATTTCCTTGTTGCACATCACATCCGGGTTCGGTGTCCGCCCTGCCCTGTATTCATCAAGGAAATAGGTGAACACCTTGTCCCAATATTGCTTTTCAAAATTGACTGCGTAATAAGGGATGCCGATTTGGTTGCAGACGCGTATGACATCTTCGTAATCCTCCGTAGCTGTACAAACCCCATTTTCGTCGGTATCATCCCAGTTTTTCATGAAGATGCCGATGACGTCGTAGCCCTGTTCCTTCAAAAGGAGCGCGGCGACAGATGAATCGACACCACCGGACATCCCGACGACAACTCTAGTATCTTTTGGAGATTTCATCATTCATTCACCTCTCTCCATCTTCTCTTTGATGGTTTTCCGTGATTGGAAGCTACTGCCTTGTTAGCCTTTTTACGATTTTTGCCGTTTCTTCAGCAGCTTTGCCAATCTGTTCTTTTGTATTATTTAATCCGAAGCTGAATCGGATCGAGTTTGTTAATCGGTCTGATTCTTTTCCGAACATGGCGACCAGGACATGTGATGGATCAATCGATCCAGCCGTGCAAGCCGAACCACTCGATGCAGCTATTCCCGACAGATCCAAATTGACGAGCATCGCTTCGACATTTGTCCCTGGAAAGCTTAAGTTTAAAATATGCGGCAGTGATATATCAAGCTTTCCGTTTAGATGGAAATAAACTCCTTTTTCTTTCAGCTTATCCAAAAAAATGTTCCTGAATTCTTCATAGATTCGGCGCTTGTTGTCCTGCTCGCTGATCGATACCCTTACAGCTTCGCGGAAACCTGCAATCGCGGCGACATTTTCCGTCCCTGCCCTCCGCTTCTTTTCCTGCTCCCCGCCGAAAAGCTGGCGCGCTATCTTGATGCCATCCCGGATATACAAAAAACCTGCTCCTTTAGGTCCATTGATTTTATGCGCGGAAACAGACAACAAATCCACCTGCAGTCCCTCGACATCCAATGGTTCAATCCCATATGCCTGGACTGCATCCGTATGGAAAACAGCCTGGTGTTCCGAAAGCAGCTGCCCGATTTCGCGGATTGGCTGGATGGTGCCGACCTCATTATTGCTATGCATGATTGTAACAAGGATCGTATCATCCCTTAATGCCTTGGCAACAGCATCAGCAGAAACCCGCCCTGTTTCATCGACTGGAAGGTATGTGACCTCAAAGCCTCGTCTCTCTAACTCTTCACAACTGTGCAGGACAGCATGATGTTCGAATTGCGTCGTGATAATATGCTGGCCTTTGTCCCTATTCTTTTCGGCATAGCCGATGATCGCCAGGTTATCGGCTTCTGTCCCGCCGCTCGTGAATATAATGTTATTTGACTTTGCTCTGATGCTGTCAGCCAGTTCCTGGCGGGTCTCATCCAGTATTTTCCTTGCTTCGCGTCCGAAATGGTGTATGCTGGACGGGTTCCCGAACTCCGCCTCCATCACCTTTACCATCGCAGCCAAAACTTCTGGATGCAGCGGTGTTGTTGCTGCATGGTCTAAATAAATTCTCTCCACTATCAATACCCTCTCTTCCTCTTCAGAAGATTATACGATTTCAAATATAGAACATATAGGCATCAGATTCACCAAAGTCATCCGAATGATTAGCCAAATCCTCTATTGTCGTGTTATCAAGGACATCCTTGACAGCATCCCTGATCCGGATCCAGAGTTCACGTTTTGCGGGCTCTTCGTTTTCGATTCCCTCAACCGGGCTGATTGGTCCCTCAAGGACACGGATGATGTCCCCAGCAGTTATCTTGGACGGTTCATTTCCAAGTATATAACCTCCATATGCTCCCCTGATACTTTTGACCAATCCGGCATTCCTCAGCGGTGCAACCAATTGTTCCAGATAATGTTCCGACAGATCATTCATCTGGGCGATTGACTTCAGGGAAACAGGACCTTCGCCGTATTTCTTGGCGAGTTCGATCATGATCGTAAGCCCATAGCGGCCTTTGGTTGAGATTTTCATAAAAAAACACCTCTATCTATTTTTTCTTTGCCAGATTTATTATTTATGCCCCTGTGGGCATGTTCTTATATAAATTTTAACAAAAATCCTTAGTCCATAGGTAGGCTTTTGCCATTATAGCATAAATTGCATGGCACATGCTTGTTGACGGCATTCATGTTATTGTATAGTTACGAATCTATGTACTAATGGAGCGATGAGAATGAACCTTAAGCCACTTGCCTACAGGATGCGGCCGAAGACAATCGACGAAATCATCGGCCAGCAGCATCTTGTAGCTGAAGGAAAAATAATCAATAGAATGGTAAAAGCGCGGCAGTTATCCTCCATGATCCTATACGGCCCGCCTGGCATCGGCAAAACTTCGATTGCCAGCGCAATCGCCGGGAGCACCAAATTTGCGTTCAGGACGCTGAATGCTGTCACAAACAATAAAAAGGATATGGAAATTGTGGCAGCAGAGGCAAAGATGTCTGGAAAAGTGATCCTGCTCCTTGATGAAGTCCACCGGCTTGATAAAGCAAAGCAGGATTTTCTGCTCCCTTACCTGGAAAATGGGATGATTGTCCTGATTGGCGCTACAACGAGCAATCCATACCATGCGATCAATCCGGCAATCCGCAGCCGCTGTCAAATCTTCGAGTTGAAGCCTCTGGAGCCTGAGGATGTGAGAATCGCTTTGAAAAGGGCGATCGTTGATGAGGAAAGAGGGCTGGGAAATCTTAAAATCAACATTTCAGAGAAGGCTCTTACGCATTTTTCGACTGCCTCCAATGGAGATGTCCGCAGTTCATTGAATGCATTGGAGCTCGCAGTGCTATCGACTGAACCAGATGGGGATGGAGTCCTTTCTATCGATGAGCAGGCAGCAGAGGAATGCATGCAGAAAAAAAGCCTTGCCCATGATAAGGATGGTGATGCCCATTATGACGTCCTCTCAGGCTTCCAAAAATCGATCAGGGGCAGCGACGTCAATGCTGCCCTTCACTATCTTGGAAGATTAATCGAAGCCGGCGACCTTGTCAGTATCAACAGGAGACTACTTGTCATAGCATATGAAGATATCGGTCTGGCAAGCCCCCAGGCTGGACAGAGGACCCTCGCTGCCATCGAAGCTGCAGAAAGGCTCGGTTTTCCCGAAGCCAGGATTCCTCTTGCCAATGCGGTCATCGAACTTTGTCTGTCGCCAAAATCTAACTCCGCCTATACGGCGATTGATTCCGCCCTTGCTGATATTCGCACGGGCATCAGCGGTGAAGTCCCCAACCATCTTCGGGATGCCCACTACAAGGGGGCCAAGGCTCTTGGCAGGGGAATCGATTATCTGTATCCGCATGATTATGAGGGTGGCTGGGTGAAGCAGCAATACCTTCCGGACAGGATTAAAAACAAGGTATATTACAAACCTAAAAAGACCGGGAAATTTGAGCATGCCCTCTCGGCCATCTATGATAAAATACTCGGAAGAACAAAAAGCTCGAGTGCCTCGTCCAGCCCCGACAGGAATTAGACTACCCGCGAGGAGGCATGTCATCTGCCGCCACAGCAGGACGGCTGATCACTTTAAGGCTAGGCGCTATAGCTGTACCAAAAAGCACCCATAGCTATCGACAATCGACACCCATGGATCTGCTATTTCCTATATAGGCAAAAAAAAAGCGGACAGGCCACATCAAACTGGCCTTCCGCTTTTTCAATCGTTCACGCGTTGGATCTTGATATCCTTCAAAAGCTCCCTGACGACATGGCTTGCCATGATCAGGCCTGCGGCAGAAGGGACAAATGCGTTGGAGGATGGCGGCATTTTCGCTTTCCTTATTTCCGCATGATCATTTCCAACTTCTTTCCGAACATCTTCCCTGATCACAATTGGGCTTTCGTCAGAGAAAACGACTGGTATTCCTTTCTTGATTCCCTCTTTTCTTAAGCGGGTGCGCATGACTTTCGCAATCGGATCGGTATGCGTTTTGAAGATATCGGCAATCATGAAGCGGGTTGGGTCCATCTTGTTGGCCGCTCCCATGCTGGAAATCATCGGAATCCCCCGCTTCTGGCATTCCTTGATCAAGTGAATCTTGTAAGAAATTGTGTCGGAAGCATCCACAACAAAATCCAATCCATAGCTGAAAAATTGTTCATATGTTTCTTCAGTGTAGAACATTTTGAGATCGATGACCTCGCAGTCTGGATTAATGTCTTTGATCCTGTCGCGCATCACTTCAACCTTCGGCTTGCCTACTGTGGACAGCAGCGCAATCAACTGGCGGTTGACATTCGTGATATCGACATCATCCTTGTCGACCAGCACGAGCTTGCCTACACCTGACCTCGCAAGCGCCTCTGCCGCAAATGAACCCACACCGCCAATCCCGAGCACTGCGACAGTACTATTTTTCAATATATCAAGGCCCTCTTTGCCGATGGCCAGTTCATTCCTGGAAAATTGATGAAGCATCTGTCCCACTCCAAACGTAAAAAATTCTTAACTTTTTTATACCCGTTTTTGAATATATCATACTCACAGTCAAAAACAAGTATTTTTATAGGAATTAAGGTGTATAGCCGGCTAGCTCACCCCTGTTGCCTTTTCTTTTGGCTATATCAAAATTGGCTGTTAAGTTCCGCTCCAAACTATCCTGAATTCAAAAATCAATATCGGTCTTTAACCTGGCCTTTTTTTAAGGCTCTACCCTGAAAACCCCCTTTAACGATAAAAAAGCAAAAAAGGGAAGGGGGGCTAAAGGACAGTGTATAATTTTTTTAAAAAAATGCCCATCTTTTCATACTTTGTATTAGGCACTAGATTTTTGAAGATCGACTTCATAACCTAGTGTCTTTAGTTTTTTTAATGCTCTTCTTACCAATGTTTCTTCCCTTCGTTTGTCAAAATAGTCAGCACCCAACTCCTGATATGCTTCCTTGTTTTTTAGGATGTGGTAAACAATCTTGATGACTCCATGACCTATGGCAACAGCTGCGCGGAGGGAAACCGGCTCATATCCAGGCCAAGTTCCGCAACTAGATGTTCTGCAGTCCTTCGCCCAACACCTGGTATGGTCATGATTCGTAAGAGGTCTTCTTCGAAGGGGGCAAGTCGTTTCGACACTTCCTGATCCAGCACTTTGATTTGTTCATCAATAAAATCCAAGTGTTTCAGTTGAAGTTCCCACATCAATTGTTGGTGTGGTCCCACGACGCCCATCAGGGCATATTCCAGCTGCTCCCTCTTTTCCTTCAGTTTTCCTTTTGCCAATTTGGCCAAGGATGCCGCATCCGTTTCCCTCGAAATCATCGCCTCAATCATCAACCTTCCAGAAACACCGACAACTGAACTTGCCACGGAACTAAGTTTAATGTTGGCTCCCTCAAGCACCTTCTGAAGCCTATTGACTTCTCGTGTACGCTCTTCCACGGCTACTCCGATATCTGACGAGTTCCCGCAACTCTCTTTGTTCACGAGAAGGGATAAAGCTTCCTCTTAGAAGTCCATGCCGTAACAGATCACAGATCCATTCAGCGTCCTTGACGTCTGTCTTCCTGCCAGGAACCGCTTTGATGTGCTGGGCGTTGACGACCATCAAATCTAAATCGGTACATTCAAGCACATTGTATACTGGTTTCCAGTAAACGCCTGTGCTCTCCATTGCCACGATTGTACAGTTACGGCCTTTAATCCAGTCAAGGAGATGGAGAAGATCTTTGGTCATCGTTCCAAACGTGCGAATTTCCTTCGCGATAGGAGTTGCCACACATCCTACAATGGTATCCTTATGGATATCCAAACCGCATGCATAAGGATTTAAAACTCTCATATTTAACACCTCGTTTATAAGGATTGCGGTTGGTGCAACAACCTATTAAGTGGGCAATCTACCCTGCGTACTTCCATAAAGGAGCAACAATCATATGTGCACCAGGCGTTGGGGTCCGTCTGTTAATAGAGCTCGAAGCATCACAGAGCCATGACCTCTTGACGCCAACCGCAATAACTTTATTGACAAGGGGGGCTAGTTTTCATTCCCTTATGTACCAATTTATTTGCATGAATGTCTGTTAAACCTGGCTGTTGATTTCCACTCCAGGGGACATGCTTTCCGCGGGGCGTCAGTGGAGCTGGTTTAGCTTCAGCGCTTAGCCCGTCCGAGTCGCTTCGCTCCTGCCAATGAAGTCAAAGAGCGACTTCACTGTCAGGCCCTT
>NZ_JAERSD010000019.1:0-38658 GCF_017912555.1 Bacillus sp. REN3
GCCAACAAGGAAAGCGAACAAAAATTAGGGTAACTAGGGGGGGAATATCCCTCTTTCTCTTATAAATTCATCAAACCCAAACCCAGAAACTGGATAAAAAGTAAAAGAGGCGACTCTCAGGTCGAATTTATTCAACCTTTTGAGTCAGCCACTCTATTTTAAACACAATAATCGATAACCTGCAGGATTGCCCGTTCGCATCGTAATAAATCGGTCCAAATGAAAGATGGCTGCCGGTTTGTTCTCCGGGCGGCCAAAGTGAACAAGTCCCCTTCGGAATTTTCACCAGAAAATAGGGAAATCAACATAAGCATTACTTTTTGTCCGTACCTGTGACCTGCTTATACACAGAAAGAAGCTCTTCAATCGGTATATTATTTACTTTCAATCCTGAGATGTTGCTGTTCGAGATTTCTGCATTCTGTAAGTTACAATCACTAAAAACACTTCCCTCGAGGTTGCAGCGATCGAATGCAATTGGTTCCTTTCCACTGCCAAGATTGGTCTCCGTGAACCGTACACCGCTTAACGTGACGAATGCGAGCTCGCTGTTGGCCATATTGAGATCAGCGAAAAGGTTGTGACGGAAGTTGATGTTTCTGAACCTTGAGTGGCTGAGGTCTGTGTTGTTCAAATGGCTATTGGAGAAATTGCTGTTGCTGATCGAGCTTCCCTGGAGATTCACCTGGTAGAACTCGGAGTTTTCCATATTGCAATTTTCATATTGCACGCTGGATAAATCTTTGTTCCGTACTGCCTGATCGTTTCCTGAAAAATATCTGGTCCGCTTGATATAATGATATTCTTCCGCTGTTTGGAACATTATCTGGAAACCTGTTTTTTCATAAAAAGCATGATTGCTGATTTGCCTGCTGGACGTTTCGAGATCCCATGCCCTAACATTCGGGAAAACATCTTGAATACGCTCGATGACCGTTGTTCCAATCCCTTTCCTCTGGAAATCAGGATTAATGAACAGCCGGTCAATCCGCCCATAGGATTTTCCGGTAAGAGTTACGATAATTCCCCCCACGATTTCCCCTTCGAATAAAATTTTGAAATATTCCAGCTCCCTGATCATGAACTTATTCATACCAAGAGAATCATACCCTGGCGGCTGGATGTTATAATCAACCACCTGTTCTCCTTTTGGAAGCCACTTCCTTGCCTCTTCATCGAAGGTTCTTGTCATGATGGCAGTAAGCTTTTCCGCATCATCAACAGAGGCTTTTACAATCCTAGCAGACATCGACCTATCCCCTTTTTTCTTTGCATCCCGAATGTCAAAAGATGTTTTCTCTCTTTTTATCTTTCGCTTTAGTTATTATACAAATCCCAAGACGCTCTGTCTCATGCAGAATTGCCTAGATTAACCAGAAAAGCGTATACGGGAAGTGGTATTTTCTTCCTATATTCATTTTATATTTCCGTTGCAATTCATTTTTAATATTGGATTATCCCCTATCAGTTAATGAGATATATAAAGAGTTCAGGATCATGAATTTAGTTGAGTATCAAGTTAGTGAATAAAAGTAAAGGACCTTATGAAAGGTCCTTTACCAGCTTATACATCAGGATGTCATCCGAATATGTACCATCCTTGAATTTAAATTCTTTGACTTTCCTTCCTTCTTCTTTGAACCCCAAGCTACTATAGACTGCAATGGCCCGGTTGTTGGTGGAAAAAACGCCTAATCCAACCTTTTCAATCAAAGGATTCCTTTTTGCCCAATCAAGGAGCGCTTGAATAAGTTTTTTTCCAATCCCCTGATTCCGGTAATCTTTCTGGATCATGATGCCGAAGTTTCCTGTGTGCCGGACCCGCATACGCCTTTGGGAGCTGAAGACAATCCATCCAACGACCATGCTGTCCAATTCAGCGACCAGCATGGTATCCCGTTCATTTTTTAAAATATTGCATATCCACTGCTTCATATCATCAACTGTTTTATCGAACTCCTCGGAAACGAAAATGAAATAATCCTCTTCCGCAATGACTTCTTTTTGAATTTCAAGAGCTCTTGCCGCATCCTCCAATTTAGCTTCCCTTATTTCCATAAGACCTTCCCCCTAATACATGACCAGTGGTGCTATCCATATTTATGGTTTATGCCAGCATCTATTCGCATTTGCTGTTCTTCATTTGTTCGAAAAAACAATGGATTCACCCAATCAATATCTGTCTGACCTTTCTCCAGAAATCATTCGTTTACATAATATAATTATCGTTTATAAAAAAACTTACCTATTTAAAGTGCGATTGATCTAACCCTTTAAATCTCTCAAAAATCCAATGGAAATACCGAAAAGCACCCTTCGACAGCAGGAGAAAACCATCAAAACACTGTCGCTGCGTTTCCTGTTAAAAAAGTTCCGCTGCCCTGCTTTTTGGATTCGGTTTCCATCCCCCGGGCAGGAATTGACCGCCCTTCTGATAGAGAACCATCGAAAACTCAGCTTCCTGAGATCCTGCCGGTCCATTAATGGAACAATCCCAATATCCCTGCCAAGAAAACAAAAATTGAAACACCAATCCCCATTCGTTCTTCTCCTAACTCTTCCCATCCCATCACGCCAATCATCATCCCCAGAAGAAAAGGCAGCAAGCGGTTTTCCGTTCCTATTAACTTTTTCGAACTATTTGTTCCTCTTACAGTGGTTTAGAAACCAACATTTTTCCAGAAAAATATTTCTTAAAAAAGCATGGTGTAAAAAGAAAAACCCGATAACAATCAATCGGGTTCATCCATAAAACCCTATTATTTTCAAGATCAATACGCCAACAAGCGTGACACTCAGCCCAGTGGCCATTGCGATGGCGGCCGTCCTGATTTTCTTTGTGTCAAACCAGACTGTAATAGCCAGGATCATCGTGAAAAGGACGCCAAAAAAGATAGCTGCGTAAGGATTCGTAGGTGTGATCCAATCATACCAGTTTAAAAAATTCATTTTAAACCCTCCCAAATCCTTTTACCAAATTTTATCATTCTCCAATCAATCCTTGTACTATTTATACTATCTTTACTGGAAAAGGTTTCATTCTTGCTTATTATTCAGGGTATTCGGTTTTTGTGTTGGAAAAGGATATGATTAATTTGTGTGAAAAATCAGCTTAGTGCTCTGTTATGTCTGGTTTTCCCCAGCAAACGCCAATGATGGATTTTATGGTGAATTTCCCGATCATCAAATTCCATCAGATTTTTGTACATTGTAACAAATTGTTTAGTTTTATTCGTGTCGATTTTTTCCCACCCGATCTTTTCAGGTTGAATATCATCATGTCCATTCATAACAGAAGAATGTCGATTATACAAAGCTTGTTCGAATGTTTTATTTGTTGCCACCTTCATTTCTTTATTCGGATCATCTATCGGCAGAATATCATCCATAATCAAGCTTTTTAATCTATCTGTCCGAATGGCTAATCAATTAAATGGAATCGAAGGACTAATGTACTAAATACACTTTTACAAAGAATTAAATCCTTTAAAAAGAGATAAGCTGACGCCTATCTCTACAGTTTTGATAACGTATCAATCGTATTAGATTGATGGCTTATTAGAATTATTGTCACCGTTTAACTTTTAAAAAGGTAATTCCAATATAGATTCGAACGCCCCATTACTTTTAAAGAGGGATGTAGCCAATCTCCTCGACTAGCTTCTGTCCCTGTGGTCCCTGCATCCAGTCCAGCATTGGCTTGATCGTTTTCTTTGGATTATCTTTGACTGAAATGGCATACAAATTGACTATGTATGGATACGTGCCATTTGCGATATTCTCGGCAGATGGTTCAATGCCATCAACCGACAGCAATTGGATTTTTTCATTCGGATTCATGCCAGTCGTGAAAAAGCGGAATGAGTAGCCGATGGAATTGTTATAATTCCTGTAGTGGGCGACCTCCTCTATCACATCTCCCATGCCTGCGATTTCCTCTTTTAGCGGATCCATCAACGGGGTGTCACCCATGATTTTCTCCATGATGGTCTGGCTTCCTGAGTCAGCAGGCCGCTGGAAAGCCCGAATAGATACATCTTCACCGCCTACTTTGCTCCAGTTGGTCGTTTTCCCGGAATAGATGGATTTGATTTGTCCGGTTGTCAGGTTATCAACGGGATTTTTTTTATTGACGAAAAAAACAAACGCTTCCTTGCCAATCGGCGTGAGGACAAGTTCCTTTCCATTTTGTTCTGCAAGCTCCTTTTGTGCCTGAGAAGGCTGGGCGCCGAAAAAAATGTCAATTTCACCTGTTACCAAACGTTCAAAAGCATAAATGGTATTCGTGAAGGCGACAATTTCCATTCCGTTATCCAGGATGTTTTGCTCGTTGATTCCTTTATACGTTGCGTTCGCAAAGGCTGCATACACTGGATAAGCAGCCTCGGCGCCGTCAAGAATTGGCATATCTTCTCGCTTTTCAACTATAAAGCTCGGCCGTTCATTCAACTCTGGCAATCTATGGTTTTTGTTTGCCACATCGTATGGTTGTAAATCCACACTTGAATAACCATTTCCATAATCGAATCCATACGACGGAAGCACATGTTTACTCCGTTCCCAGAGAGTAATGCCACTGATTGACAGTAAGACTAGAATCGCTGCCATTGCAGCTCCAATGATAGGTTTGTTCAATGTCGCCCTGTTGCTCGATCGTCTCTCCGAGAGGAAAAAAGCGAGCAAGAAAAAAGAGTAATAGAGAAAAGGTGCCGCAAAGGTATTGATGAATTGCCCGGATAAGGCAGACATGAACGAATTGAACAGAAACGGGAAGAACATGAATACAAAAACTGCCCAACTATCATGCCCGAAAAAACCTTTGGAAACGATCATTAAAACCGCTGCAGTCAAAGAAACCATCAGCACTGGTATGTAAACTGGCAAGTAACTCTTCAAAAAGGCTTTCTCTTCAACCTGCTTCCCATATCTTATTCCTAAAAAGAGTCCTACTGAAGAAAACAGGATACTTAAAATCGGCGTTGCAAATTTATCCAGTGAAAATACATACAACCCCGCGAACGATAGCAGGAACGGTGTAAGGATGAAATAGACAATCACCAATACCCATGGAAATTTTCTCATTTTTGCCAAATACCCCCTTGATTATTTAGTGTAATTTTACACTAAATGAGAAACAATGTAAATACCTTACTTTACATATTTCTCATTAAGCTTTCCTCAAAAATTGCTCCAAGGCAATATCTCCGTTTTTCGATATGAAGGATAGGACAGCACTAAAAAAGGAACCTAAATAGGTTCCTTACACGACAGTTAGCTTGCTGGTACGTTTTCGTTTGTTGCGAGGATTTGCATCACGTTCCGGACAGACTGTGCTGAGCGGTCAAGAGCTTTTTTCTCAGCATCGGTCAACGGGATTTCGATGATGCTCTCGATGCCATCTCCGCCAAGGATGGTAGGGACACCGAGATAAAGGCCGCTGTATCCATATTCACCCTCCAGGTAAGCGATGGACGGAAGAATGCGTTTTTTATCTTTCAGGATGGCTTCTGCCATCTTGACCATCGAAGCTGCAGGGGCGTAATAGGCACTTCCCTGTCCAAGGAGATTGACAATTTCTCCACCGCCTTTTCTTGTTCTTTCAACGATTGCATCAATTCGTTCTGGACATAGAATTTTATCAAGGGGAATCCCTCCAGCATAGGAATAACGCACGAGCGGGACCATATCATCTCCATGTCCGCCTAATACGAATCCTGAAATGTCCTCTACAGAAATATTGAGTTCCTGGGCAACAAAAGTGTTGAAACGGGCCGTGTCCAGGACGCCCGATTGGCCAATGACACGGTTTTTCGGAAAACCCGTCGTTTTCTGGCAAACGTAGGTCATTGCGTCGACTGGATTGCTTAATACGATGATATACGCCTCTGGTGCGTGCTGTTTAATATTTTTCGCCACATCGATCATGATTTTTTCATTGGTGGCAACGAGGTCGTCACGGCTCATTCCTGGCGTTCTTGCCATGCCGGCTGTGATGAGCACCAGATCCGCACCTGAAATATCCTCATAGCTTGCTGTACCAGTGATATTGCCGTTGAAGCCTTCAACCGGTCCCGCCTCAAGCATGTCGAGTGCTTTTCCTTTTGTCGGGTTGCACTGGGACGGAATGTCAACAAGAACCACATCACCAAGTTCTTTTTGCGCAAGCATCAGCGCAGCAGTGGCGCCCGTGAAGCCGGCTCCGATCACGGCAATCCTTTTCCTTTTAAAAGCCATTGCAGTATCCCTCCCTTAAGCTACGTTTCTTCGCCAGGCTGATCTGCTTGGGCATGTTTCTCTTTCCTCGCTGGCTTTTTCCCTTCCGATGCAGGAAGCTGGTTTTTTCCGCTGGTTCTTTCCGCTGGTTCTTTACCTGCAGGATGTTTTTGCTCTGCTGCTTTTTTAAAAAGGATGTTACCCACATCTTCGTCGGGATGGGGAATTACATGGGCCGAAATAAGCTCTCCGACTCTCGTTGCGGCTTTACTGCCGGCGTCGATTGCAGCCTGGACTGCACTGACATCTCCCTGGATCAGCACCGTTACAAGGGCTGCATCAACCTTTTCCTGTTTCAGAAGGCTGACATCCGCTGCCTTCAGCATCGCATCCGCCGCTTCAACCGAACCGACCAGGCCGCGGGTCTCAATCATCCCCATAGCTCTTGCCATTTTCTCAGCCTCCTTTCCCTGCGTCGATTGAATCGACAATTCCAATGATCAAAGCATCTATCGGCAGCCTTGTTTCGGATCCCATATTAGCTGCCGCACTTCCTTTGGTTACGAGTACGGTATCCCCAAATCCTGCGCCGATTTTATCAACGGCAACGAATGGGCTCCCGCTTGATGAGCCATCAGGATACTGCGGCTCGACAATCAAAAATTTCAAGCCTCGCAGCTCTTCTTCTTTTCTTGTTGCCCATACGTTGCCGATCACTGTGCCAATTTGCATCTCCCTCAACTCCTTTGCCCTGCAACGATGATGCTCTTGCCAAGTTCTTTCGCCGCATCATGTGCAGAGGGAGTGATGATTGTATCAGGACAGACAATGATATCCCCAACCCGGCTGTCCTGGACATCTCTTTGTGTAAGCAGCTTCTTTTTCCTTGCGGGAATGGTTGCTGCTGCAGGTTTCGGAGTGTTCTTTTGATGGACGAACGAATCCAAAGTTTCCACAATAGCGCCATATTCCTGCAGCTTCTCCATGTATTCCCGCAGCTTTTTAACGTAGCTGGTCTGGCAATTTTCTTTAAAAAGGTAATCGCCCAAGTCCGGTTCAGGTATGATGGATACTTTTTTTTCAGCTAACAAGCACCTGGCAAGCTGCTCCGTTTCTTTTGAATCCGCCATTCCGAGAGCACCCTTTACGATGAAGTCCTGGTTTGCTCCTATGAATAAAACCTGGTCATACAGCTCTATTTCTGCAGTTTCGCCAGCTGTAATCGACCATTGTTGTCCTGCTTTTTCCAGCATCTTCTGGACCAGCCCACCCTTGTCCCCGATTAGGAGGAGATTGATTGGAGTTGAAACCGGACTATCCTTTTCTTCAAGAGCCTGGATGACTTCATGGACAATCTGTTCGATCAGTTTTTTATCAATCATAGAGTCCACCATATTTCAGCAATCTACCTTGCTTGCCGCCGTAAATCATACCAGCGTTCGCTTCATCGGTATCGATATGCATTTCAAGCTTATATTTTTCAGCGATACGGATCATGACCTTGTCATACGAAACAGGACGCTCCCCATCAGCTATAATCTGCACCCATTCGCCATCCGTGACATTGAAAGCCCTCGCGTCCTCAGGTGTCATATGGATATGGGCCCTCGCGATTATGCACCCTTCCTTCTTGTGGATGCTTCCTTTTGGCCCGATGATTGTAATGGGAGCTGAACCTGCGATATCGCCGGAAATCCGGATTGGCACCTTGATGCCAAGCTTGAAGGAATCAGTCTTGCTGACTTCCACCTGGGTCATATGCCGTGCTGGGCCGAGAATTCGAACGTCGGGAATGCTTCCCTTCGGCCCAGCGATCATGACGGTTTCGTTGGCTGCGAACTGCCCGGGCTGTGAAAGCTCTGACCTGACCGTCAGTTCATAGCCCGGTCCGAACAATGCCTCAATATCTTTTGTGCTTAAGTGGCAATGGCGCGCTGAGATGGCCAGCGGAATCGTTGCTTTTTGTGAAGACGTCCCCGAAAGACGGGTGACAACCTCCCTCACAATCGCTTGAATGGCATCCTGGTTCATATTAAAAAACTCCTAACCTTTTAAGCTGTTAATGATGTTTTTGGGTGTCGTCCTCATTGCAATTCCATCTCGACCTTTGGCAAAATGCTTTCCAGCTCGTTGTGCGGACGTGGGATGACATGGACACTCATCAATTCGCCAACTCGCTGAGCAGCCGCTGCGCCTGCATCTGTCGCCGCTTTGACCGCTCCCACATCACCGCGGACAAGAACCGTTACAATCCCCCCGCCAACATGGACTTTTCCTATCAAGTGGACATTCGCCGCCTTTACCATTGCATCCGCTGCTTCCACCGAAGCAACCAATCCTTTTGTTTCGATCATTCCAAGTGCAGTCAGTTCTCTAGCCATTTTAAATTCCTCCTAAAATGTAATTTTGATTTTCTTAGCCTCTGGTATTAATTGCAACATTGCTAAATTCTTCTTCCTGGTTTTCGCTAAATAACATGTGAACACTGCTAGATTCCTTCCGGTTTTTCGCTAAATAACATGTGAACACTGCTAGATTCCTTCCGGTGCTCGCTTAAAAATCTGTGGCCCCTGCTAAGCATCCTTATGAAGTTACAACATATAGCCCGAAAGCAGGATCTTTATTTTGCGTATGCTGCATTGGAGTGCTTTAAGCAATACTCTTAGCGAATTACAGACTTAAAAGCTAAAAAAAGGTATCTTGCCCTCTAAAAGAGCACAACTAGGGTGCTATTCCTTTGAAAAAATGAAAGCCAAATCTTCGCTTTCATAAAACTGCCCCCTTTAGTTGCCAAATATTATCTGGAAATTTATGAATCAGCCGGATTTTTTACTCGTTATGCCCCATAATTCTCTGGTAAAGTTTATTTTTCTCACTGTAATCATCATTTTTTCCCTTCGGTTCATTTTTTTCGGGGCCATTAAGAAAGAATCTCCCGATAGGTGGCTATATTCTTCCAATGAATCGGCTTAATCTCCTAAATGCAGGCTGTAATCTCCTAATCAAGTCTATTATTCTCCCAATCAAGTCTATTATTCTCCCGTTTCCCCATTTATTGGAAAAATTACTGTGACGCTGCCTTCTTCACCACCTCATTGACCATGTCGGCGATGGTCCTCGCGTCTGGCATGCCGTCTGGCTTCAATTGCTTGATTACCTGATCAACGATTTCACTGAGATTCTCTTCTTCTTTTTTAAAAGATTGGCAGTTGGAAGATGGCTTTGGGATGTTGACTTCCTTGATGCCATACGCTATCCTCTTGATGTTGATCAAGTGGCGTGCCGTTATGTTATCAGCTGTGATGTTGCCGCCATATGAGCCGCAGCCAAGTGTCAAAGAAGGAAGCAAGCCGGTGGTCGCGCCGACAGCGCCAATAGAAGAAAGAGTGTTGACGAGCATCCTTGACACCGGCATGGCCATTCCGAATGCCTTTGCTGCTTCATCGTCATTCGTGTGCAGTGACAAGCTGTGTCCAAGCCCGCCGAGTCTCAGCAGCTTTATGCAATAATTTTTGGCGTCCTCGAAAGTGTTGGCAACGTACAAGGCAAAAAGTGGGGATAGCTTTTCGATGGAAAACGGAATATCTTTCCCCACCTTCGTTTCCTCGGCGATCAGCACCCTTGTACCAGCTGGTACCTCAACGCCGGCCATTTTTGCTATTTTTTCAGCGTTTTGGCCGACAATCTCAGGGTTCAATTTCCCTGGATATGGTGAAATAAGTTTTTCGAGTTTTGCCTTTTTATCTCCGGTGACGAAATAGGCACCATTGTTCCGCAGTTCCCTCCTGGCCATCTCGACAATGTTTTTATCGACGACTATCGCTTGCTCCGTCGCGCAAATTGTTCCATTGTCAAATGTCTTGCTATCCAGGATCATGGACACTGCTTTTGCGACATTCGCCGATTTTTCAATGTAGGCCGGAACATTTCCCGGTCCGACTCCGTATGCTGGCTTTCCAGAGCTGTAGGCTGCGCGGACCAGCCCGCCTCCGCCTGTCGCAAGGATCACGTTGACATCCCTGTGTTTCATCAGTTCGTTAGTTGCTTCCATAGAAGGTGTCGATATCCAGCCGATGATGCCTTCCGGGGCGCCAGCCTTGACTGCTGCATCGTGACAGATCTTCAATGCTTCGATACTGCATTTCCTAGCCCGCGGGTGCGGACTGACAACGATCGCATTCCTTGTCTTCAATGAAATCAGTGCCTTGAAAATGGCTGATGACGTTGGATTGGTTGTCGGGATGATTCCGGCCACCAATCCAAATGGATAAGCGATTTCCGTCACCTTGTTCACGGGGTCCTCGTTAATGACTCCTACCGTTTTTTCATCTTTGATAGATTCGTATACTGCCCGGGAACCGACTTCGTTCTTAATTTTCTTATGCTCGACAACTCCCATTCCTGTTTCCTCGACTGCCATTACCGCCAGCTCGAGCGACTGATCAAACGCTGCCTCTGCGGCCGCCTTTACAATCCTGTCTACCTGTTCCTGTGAAAAAGAAAGATAGGCTTCCTGGGCTTTTTTTGCCTTTTCAACAGCCTGCCGCATCTCATGTATGGATTGGAGATCTGTATCCAGCTGCATCTGTACCCACTCCTTTCTGTCAAAAATCAAGTTCTCCCAGGATTTTTAGCAATATCAATGATTGTTTCCCTGAACGCATCTGCAGCTGCCTTGCAGGCAGATTGCGTCCCCGTCAGGTAACCTCCCCCAAAGTTCGTTTCCGAGGGCGGCCCAAAAAACTTCACCATTTCTACATCCGCGGCCTTTAACGCAGCATCGAGTCCGTATACTGCTTCAAGTGGCGGAGCGATCAAATAGGCGATTGCCTCTCCCTGCCTGATACCTGCTTCCTTTGACAAGTATGAACCTGTCCTCGATACGACATGGGCGAATAGAGCATGTGATTTATCTTCGTTGAGCGCTTCGAAAAAAACATCGGATTCTGCTGCCTGGTAGACTGCTTCCAGCGCACTTTTAATTTCATCAGGGCTCGGGCCGGCCAGAATCCCGATCATTTCCCCTGATAAAGGTCCAGATGCATGAGCAGCTCCAGCATAAAATGAACGAGCGTAAATCACTTCGACATCTGCCCTCTTTGTGGCTTCATCCAGCGCCGTGTATCCTATGTCATCGACCGTGCTGGTAAATATCCCAAGGCTGCGCTGATCGGGAGCAAGCTTGAATTCCCTTGCGAGCGACTGGTCGACATTAGCTATGATCCTTGCAGCCAAAATATCAGCATGAATCTTTTCAAGTGCCATCTGTCCTCCCCCCTTACTCCTCTTTGTTCACGAGAGAAACCCCACTCGCTTCATATTTCAAGACCTTCTGAATGACCGTACCGAGATAGGCTCCTGCTTCGACCGGGGGAATGCCGCCCCTATGGATATTGGAAATGACCATCCGATCCGCCTCGATTGTGCCTCTCCGCGGTTCGTAGCATAAATAGGCGCTGAGCGATTCGGCACTTACCAGCCCAGGGCGCTCTCCGATCAGCAGGACGATGACTTTCGGTTTAAGGATTTCTCCAACATCATCCATCACGGCCACCCTTCCTTTTTCAATGTAAAAAGGTGTACCTGTTTCAAGGCCCATACTCTGTAGTGATTGCTGAAAAGACAGGTAAACATCCTCCAGGTTTTCATCAATCGCTTTTGAGCTCAGCCCATCCGAAACAATGATCTGGACAGTCGGTGATTTTTTGCATTTCTGGCTGATTTCCCGGATTGCTTCATCTGATAGTTTCCGTCCATAATCCGGCCGCCTGATATAGGTATCTTTTTCGGTGACTCTTGTGTTCACGGTAAAAAGGTTGAGTGACTCTAACAGTTCCTTGTTCACCTCCCCGTAAACCGCGTCGACGGCTGCAGCATGGTCAAACCGGAATTTTAACAGCGTGTTCGTTCTCGGACGGGGTCCTGATCTTCCTACTCCGATCCTTGCGGGAGTCTTGCTTTTCAGGCGCTTTAATTCTTCCCCGTCAAAAGGTTCCTTGATTTCAGCTATGCGATTTGCTAATCTGCTGTTGCTGTTGTAAGACCTTTCACCCTTCCTCATTCCATGTCTATTTTCTTTTTTCGCATGCTCCCAAATCTTTACCTTGCCATCCAATGCTGCTCTTTTTTCCGCTCTTTCCGGATTGCTGGTTTCCCTTGCCGGATTGCTGGATCCTCTTGCTGGATGGCTGGATTCCCCTGCCGAATTGCTGGATCCTCTTGCTGGATGGCTGGTTTTCCCTTCCTCTTCGGATGTTTTTGATTGGCTCCAGAATGTCACTGCAGGCCCGGTTTGTTCTAATCCGTTGGTTTGAGAGGATTCCAGTTTTTCAACAATCATTCTAGTAATCTTTTCTACAAGCTCTGGATTCATTCCGATCACCTCCTATCGTGAAAAAATGGTTGGGTCCCCGGCAATGCTGCTAAGCTTTCCATTTTCAAGAATTCCGATTTTTTCAAGCCAGGCTTCAAATAGCGGTGCTGGCTTTTTGCCCATCGTCTGGCGCAGTGTGGCAACATCGTGATAACTCATTGATTGATAATTGAGCATGCAGTCATCTCCCATTGGTGTTGCGATGATGAAATTGACACCTGCGGCAGTCAGAAGCACCCCCAGGTCTTCGATGTCATTCTGGTCGGCTTTAATATGATTGGTGTAGCAAATATCAACGCCCATTGGAATTCCATGCATTTTTCCCATGAAATGATCCTCAAGGCCAGCGCGGATGACTTGCTTGCTGTTGTACAAATATTCGGGTCCGATAAAGCCGACAACTGTATTGACGATAAATGGGTCGTAGTATTTGGCAAAACCATAATTTCTCGATTCAAGTGTCATCTGGTCAATGCCATGATGTGCTTCCGAGCTAAGTTCCGAACCCTGGCCAGTCTCGAAGTACAACATTTGCGGTCCTGTTCCTGTCCCCAGCTGCCTGGCCATCTCATTCGCTTCGGAAAGGAGCGAAGCTGTTATCCCGAAAGAGCGGTTCGCCGCCTCTGTGCCGGCGATGCTCTGGAAAACCATATCGGCAGGCGCTCCCTGCTCGATTGCCTTCATCTGGGCCGTCACATGTGCAAGCACGCAGTTTTGAGTCGGAATGTCCCATTGCTTGATAAAATCATGGGTTGCATGCAGGAGCCTTTTTACACTTTCAACCGAATCATCGACTGGATTGATGCCAATGACTGCATCCCCAATCCCGTAGGAGAGCCCTTCTTTGAGCGAAGCAATCATGCCCTCGACATGATCTGTCGGATGGTTGGGCTGCAGCCTTGACGCCAGCGTACCCTTATGGCCGATCGTGATGTTCGACTTGGTCGTGATCTCGATTTTATTGGCAGCATGAACGAGGTCAAGGTTGGACATCAACTTGGCGACAGCGGCAATCACCTCGCTGTTCAACCCGCGGCTGATCCTTTTCAGTTCTTCGCCTGTCGCCTTTTCGCTAAGGATGTACTCCCTTAGCTCGGCGATCGACCAATTTTTCATTGATTGATAGATTGGCTCGTTCACCTGGCTTTCGATGATTCTTGACACCTCATCCCTTTCCGCTGGAAGGATTGGGTTCTCCCTGATCTCGGCCACTGTCAGCCTGCTCAGCACTTCTTTCGCAGCGATCCGTTCCTGGACCGTCTCTGCTGCGAGGCCGGCAAGCCTGTCGCCCGATTTTTCCTCATTTGCTTTTGCGAAAAGATCCTTCAGGGAGTCGAATTGGTATACAGTCCCTAAATAGGTTGTTTGCAGCTTCATTTCTACACCTACTTTTCAATGTTCAAAGGTCAATGTCTTTATGACGACTGGCACTACATTTGTCTGTAAAAGCGCCCCGATATCGATATAGTCTCCATGCTCGACCTTTATTTGGTCGATGCAGAGAATCGTTTTCCCATTTGCCTGATGCTTGAGAGTCTGCCCCAGTGCCTTGGCGTGGTCCGATTCGAGGACAACGACCACTGGCTGCTCAACTGGCTTTTGCTTTGCCGCAGCAAGGATAGCTGCGGCAAGCTGCTGGATATCCCTGAACCCGAGGTAGGGCAAACCGGTGAGATAGAGGGCAAAGTTCCTTCCTTCAAGGAAAGGATCGTATATTTCCATTGCTTTTTCGAACTCGATGGCAAATCTGTCCAACCCTGTCTGCAACTCCAACTGGAAATCAATCTGGTAGACTGGGAGGTTCCTCTGCGGCAGTGCTTCAGTGTCTACCGAAATGGTTGCGCCGCTGATTTCCGTCGTTTGTGTTCCTGCACCAAGGACGGTTGCCCTTACTGTTTCCATTGGCTCCACCCACGGCCATTCAGAAAGTCTGCTGCTCTCTTTCAGCGATTCGGCAAGTGCCATCCCTATATCGTTGTAGTCTGTGCCGCTGGTATCATCTGGTTCAAAGCGATAAATACATTCACTGATGCCACCGGAAAACATGATGGCGTCGATATCCTCCTGCCAATTTGCTTCATGGCCAAGGAGCAGCGTGTGGCCAGCAGGAAGCGTGCACTCAAGCATCATGGCAATGGTCTCTGCCATCCACTCTGTAAGTGTCCTTATTTTGGTTAAGTCTCTCGTATCTCCATCGTGTATTGATAACCCCTTCTGGCTCATGAATTCTTTTACTGGTTTGGAAATGCTCTTGACTTTACTGTCTGAAAATTCGATCAGCCTGCCTCCGATATGAAGGGTACATGTACCGCACAGGCGGCCAGATTTGAAAACTGCAGCATTCGCTGTTCCTCCCCCGATATCAATGTTGGCAATCACTTTTCCAGTCCTGCGGGAGTATTCGCTGGCCCCGGAGCCTTTTGCAGCGATGATTCCCTCAAGGTCAGGACCCGCAGCGGCCACCAGGAATTCTCCGGCCTGGTCGGAAAGATGGTGGACCATTTGTTCGGCATTTTTTTTCGTCGCTGTCTCACCCGTGATGATGACGGCTCCCGTCTTAATATCCTTTGGCTGGATTCCCGCTTTTTTGTACTCTTCGTTGACGATCTTTTCAACAGCAGCAATGTCAATGGCCGTTTCGTCGAGCAGCGGTGTCCGATGGATTGCGCTGCGGTGAAGCACTTCTTTTTCGATGATTTCGATGCGCGGCATATGGGTCCCGCCAGCCATATTCATCAGAGAAAACCTGCTGATGACGATTTTCGTCGTGCTCGTTCCAATATCGATTCCCGCACTGATAATCTCTTCGCTCTGAGGCTCGTACCGCTTCATTTGCCACACCTCGCTTTGGATTGCCTCTGAAAAAACAAAAAGGTGCCACATCCAAACCCTGCTCTCAGGATTTGTCTGTGGCACCGTCGCCGATTGATATTCTGTTATTTATCTTAATATATTCTAAATTCAGATAATTGTAAAGAGGTTCAGATCATGATGACCGTCTTGTTATCCATTCTCCCTGCCTCCTTCGCCATTTCGGCAAGGGACGAGCACTTCACAAGCTTGCGGATTTCTTGGATTCCCTGTCCAGTCACTGAGGAAGCAATGACCAGCACCCCGCGGGGGATGACTTTTTTTAGCCGGTTAATTCCGCCTTCTATATCTGCAAGCCCCGAATCGCTTTTGGTGACAACTCCGATTGGCAGCTTGTTGATTCCAGTACTGAATCCCGGTGGAAAAATCGATTTTTTCTTAGTAGCGTCCTGAAGGTACAGCACATGCGTAACTTCAAGCGCAGTAGCCATGATATTTTTATAGAATAAAGGATTCTCGGTATACTCGCCTGGTGTATCAACAATCCAATCCCTGTAAATCAATGCTTGCGTCTTAACTGCCTCGACTTCCCTTCCGAGGAGCTTGTTTGTCAGGGTTGATTTTCCAGAGCCGATTGCACCGATCAGCATTGCCCTGTTTTGCTTTGTCATGCTTCTCCTCCAATTCTACGATTTCGTGATGACCGATGGCGTGTAGCTCAGGACTTCAGCAAGGAAGCGATTGATTTCCTGCATTGCTGCATCCACTTCCGATACACTGCCAACGATTACGAGGCTGCCGGTGAAACGGTCGAGAAAGCCGATCTGGACATTCGCTGCTTTTGTTGCCAGGTCACCGGCAATGATCACCGTTTCACTTGGTGTCAATGTCAGGATTCCCAGTGCCCCAGCTTCTTCAATCCCAAGCTTATCGAACATATCCCGGTCTGGATTGGCGATCAAATGACTCAGCGTCACCTGCTTTCCTGGAACGAATTCCTGGATGAATCGCTTTTTTTCTTCCTTCATTTCCGCAATACCTCCGTTCTTTCCGGAAAATTACAGGACCTGGACGTTCCCTGCTGCCGGTTCTTCGTCCTCGACTTCCAGATACTCATTTTCCGCAATCACCCCTTCTGCCCTGTCTTTCCTTTCAAGCTCAAGTGCTTTTGGCACTGAAAGCCAGTAGGCAAGCCCAATTCCGAGGAAACCCGCGGAAATCTTTCCGACGATGATCGGCAAAATCAGCGTTGGCTGGAAGTTTGCTGTGAATGATAGATGATCTCCAAGCAGGAATGCGGCACAGACCCCAAATGAAATATTGATGACTTTGTCCTTAGGGGGCATGCTCCTGACCAGCTTGAACATTGCCAGGATATTGGCGATGGTTGCAACGATCCCGGCACTTCCTTCCTTGCTGAGCCCAATTTTCCGCCCCATTGCCTCTAGCAGGCCGCTGGCATATTTTTGCAGCAGGTAAACCATCGGGAAAGCACCGGCAAGCATGATTCCGATATAGCCAGCTGTCTCGAGCGCCCTGAATTGGTCTTTCTTGTCTGCCATGATCGGGTGGAAACCCCAGCCTCCGAAGATATTGGTGAACAATCCAGTAAAAATCTCAACAATCGAGAACACAAGGACAAGTTTGATCCCGGCATCAAGTATTCTGCCAAACCACATAAACAACTTAATCATTAAATCAGGCAAGAAATAAAGGCCAAGGGCAATTATTACCACGAAAATAAATAATGGCAATAAATTTAGGATCAGCTGCAGAAAGCTTGCCGTAAAGACATGGTTGGCATCTCCTGTTGTCGCAATGAAATCACGCACTTTTGAGTTGGTTAGCATGATGATCACACTAGAGATGAAGGCTCCGAAAGGAATGGTCAGGACGCCCGACATGACACCAAGAGCCATATACTTATGATCACGTTTATCAAGCATCGCAAGTCCCATCGGAATGGAGAAGACAATGGTCGCCCCAGCCATGAATCCGACAATCATTGCCATGATCCAGCCTTCATATGACTGCTTCAGAGCATCTGCCAACTGATATCCTCCCATATCCGTTGCGAGGATGGCAGTGGCAGCGATAGCCGGATCCGCTCCAACCACTGCAAAAAACGGACCTGCTACTTTGCCGATGAACCACGACAAATAAGGGATTGAAGCCATGATCCCGGCCGCTGGAACAAAAATATGGCCCACTGCGTGGAGTCCTTCCATGAATTGCTTGCCCAGTCCCTCTTCACTATTCTTGATAGCTGCGAAAGCACCTGCCACGGCACACGCCATGATGATGTAAATGACTATTTCTCCAACCATTATCATAAAATGCCCTCCTATTTCTTTTTATGGTGTTTTCCAGACAAAAAGGTGCCCTCCGGCATGGTTGTTCCCAAACCGAATGGCACCTTTGCCAATTTTATTCACTTGAGACTCTTTCACTAGGTCAGACCTTGTTTGCTTTTGCTTCATATTTATGGATGATCTTCCGCGCGATCCGTTCGAGCGGCAACTGTTTATCCATGCTGATCTTCCTCATTTTTTGGAAGGCTTTGTCCTCTGACACGTTCAACCTTGTCATCAGAATTCCTTTCGCTTTCTCAATCATCTTCCTGCCCTGCAGCTTTTTATCCAACTTGATGATTTTTTCCCGGAACGCATTGGCATTCTCGGCCTGCTTCATGGCGATTTCCACCGCCGGGATCAAACTTGCCTCCGTAACCGGTTTCACCAGGTAGCCAAGAATGTTCGCCTCCTTCGCTTTGGCGACGAACTCCTTCTGGCTGTATGCCGTCAGCAGCAAGATCGGGGTATTGGTCCTATTCGAAATGATTTCGCTTGCTTTCAGTCCATTCAGCTTCGGCATCTTGATATCCATGATGATCAAATCTGGTTCCAGTTCGAAAGCTTTTTCCACGGCCTTTTCACCGTCGCCTGCCTGGGCAACGACATTATATCCGGCATCCTCGAGCATCAGTGAGACATCCAATCTGACAATTGATTCATCTTCTACGACCATGATCCTTTTTTTCATGCTTGGAATTCCTGCCTTTCAATTGGGAATTTGACTGAGGCGCTTGTTCCATTCGCTGTACGTTCAATCGTGAATTGGCCGCCGAGGTCATGTTCAACCATCATGTTGACAATATCCAGGCCAAAAGAATGTTTCGCGGTTTCCGAGTAACCAATCCCGTCATCATTTACCAGCACTAAAATTTCATTGCCGATTTCCTTGAAGATAATCTCGATCTTCCCTTTTTCACGTCCGATGAAAGCATGTTTCATACAGTTTTGGATCAATTCATTGATTACCAATGACATCGAGACGGCCTTGCTTGAATCGACAAGCAGCATCAACCCCTTGTAGACAATCACAATCTCTTTATCTTCGTTGTCTTCGCCGGAAACAAGCATATTCCCGATTTTTTCTATCAGACAATACAGATTCACCTCGTCGACACTTGAACTTGAAAGGATGATTTCGTAAACAGAAGCTATACTGAGGATCCGATTCAGGCTTTTCACGAAATGGACCTTGCTTTCATCGGAAATTTCCATCCTCATCTGCAGTCTTAGCAAGCTTGCGACAGTTTGCAGGTTATTTTTCACACGGTGATGGATTTCGCGGATGGCGACTGACTTTACGACCAACTCCCGTTCTTTTTCCCTCAGCTCCGTCAAATCCCTCATGATGATAAAAGTTCCTGCAGTTTTTTCCTCATGTCCCAATTCGATTTTTTTCACCTGGAAAAACCTATTCGTGATTTTCACTTCTTTAACCAGCAATTCCTCCCCACTGTCGATCAGTTCTTTCAGGGACGGCAGATAGTGGACTAATGGCTTCCCTTCCGCAGACTCGCCAGCACAGATGTCCTGGATCAGGTTTGTTGCTGCGGGATTCAGATAAATGACATTTCCTTCATGATTGATGAAGAACAGTGATTCTTCAATGACTTCCGAAATGATTGGCCTTTTCTCCGCCATCCCTAGAAGGATTTCGCTTAACTTCTCTGTCGCTTCTGATAGCGCTTCCATTTTTCGCTGATGTTTAATCCTGTCGCTTATGTCTTTTTCCATGATCAGTGTTCCGATGACATCATTCTTTTCATTCATGATAGGGACAACGCTTTGTTCAGCTGTTTTTCCTTCCTGTGTCAAAGCGCGGTTAGAAAAAATTTGCTTTCCGGTCTTCAATGCGAAAACGACCCCTGGCTCAAATGCATCATAGGCGAATTTCCCGATAACCGGTTTCTTGTAAATTGACTTTGCTGTTTGCGGTGCGGCTTCTGCGACAACGATCGCATGTGTGCCTTCACTGGTCAGGCAATCGATAAAAACATTCGCACGGTTCAAATCTGCCATCAGTTGAATATTCGCCGCAACATTCTTGATTGCGAGCACATCATTCCTTGAAAGATCTGTATATTGTTCGCAGAGAGATTCTATAGACATCGTTTTCATAGCACTCTTCCTTTTAACAATATCGATCATTTTGACGTATGTGCTCATTATATTGCCCAAGTTTTATTTTTGTCAATATTCAGTATTTTCTATAATTTTATCAAATCTAGTAAACTTGTAAAAATGATTGCGGGTGGTTGGTTACTTTAGTTGGGCATATTTCACCCCGCTCGCCTTTTGATTCAAAATATCGCCAATTAGGTCAGCCAAATAGGCCCCAGCTTCGACTGGAGGGATACCGCCTTCATGGATATTGGAAATCACAGTCCTGTCGGCTTCAACAGACTGGCGGCTGGGCTTATAAATCATATAGGCGCTAATGCTTTTTGACGTACCAAGCCCTGGACGCTCCCCAATCAGGGAAATGACGACATCGCAATTCGTGATTTCCGCGATTTCATCCTGGATCCATACACGGCTCCTTTTGATGAAAACCGGCAGCCCTGTCGAGATTCCCTTGCCCTCAAGTCCCTGGATCAGGGCTGGCAGAAGGTCTTTGATATTCGCTTCAATCCCTGTTGAACTCAGGCCATCGGAAACAATGATTTGGACCTGCTTGTTTTTTGGAAGATTTGCTTTTGCCCATTCTGCCGATTCCTTTGAAAGTTTACGCCCACTGTCAAGATTCATCAAATAATCATCCATCGACTCTGCTTGCGAATGAAGGACAGGCAGGTTCAAATCATTGATGAATTCCTCGGTGACATCCCGGAATACTGCATCCTGGGCTGCAGCATGATCGATTCTAAAGTCCAGGTATTCCTTTGTTTTCATTCTTGTACCAGTCCGGCCGATCCCGATTCTTGCAGGTGTAATCGACCTAGCTCTTTCAATCGCTTTCCTGTCAGATGGATGCACTACACCAACGTTTTTCTTTTTTTCATAGATGATGGTTTTAAAGGCATCTCTTTGGCTGGATATATCCTGCAAATTCTGCTGCCGCTTCTTTTCCAACTCAGCCAGAACCTGCTGGACGATGACAGATCGATCCATTCTCAAGCCCCCTTGCTTAATTAAATATTGACAAGTCTCCTGCTTTTTCGGTCAGACGGCCAATCTCCATGATGCCCATCTTTTCCAGCCAGGTCTCAAACTCGCGAAGCGGCCTGAGTCCAAGCAGTTCACGGAGGCTGGCATCGTCATGGTAACTCGTATCCTGGTAACTCAGCATGACATCATCCCCGCCAGGAACCCCCATATAAAAATTAGCTCCTGCAAGCGCAGTCAGCATCCCGGCGATTTCCTGGTCATTCTGATCTGCCTGCATGTGGTTTGTATAGGTAGGCGCAATCCCCATCGGCAGTCCATGCAGTTTGCCCATGAACAAATCCTCAAGGTCGGCGCGGATGACCTGTTTGCCGTCATAAATAGTCTCCGGCCCAATGAACCCTGAAACATTATTGACCATGAAAGGCTTCCAGCGGCGCGCATATCCATAGGTTCGCGCTTCCAGTGTCTGCATGTCGACACCCAAGTGAGCATCAAGCGACACTTCGGAGCCTTGTCCTGTTTCAAAGTAAAGCTGGTTCGGACCGGTTGAAGTCCCGTACTTCGCCATTAAATATTGTGCTTCATCCAGGATTCCCTTTGATACACCGAAATCACTGTTGGCAGCTTCAGTCCCGGCCAGGCTCTGGAACATAAGGGCAATCGGCGCTCCTCTTTTCAGTGCCTGCATTTGTGTTGTTATATGGGCAAGGACACAATTTTGGGTTGGAATCTCCCATTTCCGGATGAAATCATGCGACATCTTCAGGATTTTTGTGACCGACTCAACGGTGTCGTTGTTGGGGTTGATGCCAATGACTGCATCTCCCGAACCATAGGAAAGTCCTTCTTTTATCGAAGCCAGGATCCCTTCAGGATCATCTGTCGGATGATTCGGCTGGCAGCGGAAGGCAAGCCTGCCTATTTCCCCGATTGTCGTATTGCAATGGGCGGTCGGCCGGATCTTTTGCGATGCCAACACGAGGTCGATGCTCGACATCAGCTTGGCTGCGCCGGAAATCATTTCGCTGGTCAGGCCCTTGCTGATCCTGGATAACTCGGTTCCAGTTGTTTCATGGGCAAGGATGTAATCGCGAAGCTCCCCGACTGACCAATTTTTGATCTCCTTGTAGATGAATTCGTTCAGGTCATCATAAATGATTCTTGTTACCTCATCCGTTTCATAAGGAATGACCGGATTTTCGTAAATCTCTTCTAGTGTTGTTTCGCTCAATACCACCTTTGCCGCCATCCTCTCGAGAGCTGTTCCTGCGGCAAGGCCAGCCATCTTATCCCCTGATTTCTCCTCACTCGCCTTCGCCAGCACTTCACTCAATGAATCAAATTCAAACGTCTGTTTTTTCAGTCTGCATGAATAACCCATCTCATCACTCCCCAGTACCTCGTCATAACAAAAAGGTGCCCTTGTGTCTGGCATTTTAGCCAGGACACAAAAGGCACCTTCACCTGAACAGATTCACTTTTTAACATTATAACAAATAGAATTCAGAAAAGATAGAATTTTTCAATAAAGTAAACTTTTCCTGAAGGATGTTTTGTTTTGGCTGTTTTTATCTATTGCTGCTGGTTTCCATTACAGGCTGCTCGCACTAAAAGGATGTTCGGTGTTGTCCTCCATGGGGCAAAAGCTGTGTCTTCCATCCTTTGTTCAGCCTCGGTTTCACTCCAAAACTGCTTTACTTATGCGGAAAAATGAAAGAACCGCCCTAATCTGTGCTTGGGCAGTTCCGAATGTTATTTCTTCTTATCTTCCTTATCGTCGTCAGCCAAATCCTTCGTAGCGCTTTTGAATTCACGAAGCGAATTTCCAAACGCACGGCCGATTTCCGGCAGCTTTTGCGGCCCGAAAATGATCAGTGCCAGTACAAGGATCAGAATCAATCCAGGAATACCAATATTTGAAAGCATTGTAACATCTCCTATTTAAAACGTTACATCCAGTATAACGGATTTGTCCACCGAAATAAAATAATCGGATAACATCCTTTGCGGCAAGTGCAATCATAAAAATCTTGAAAAACTTCTATCCAGGTTTCTCCTGGGAAAAAGCGACATCAGATTCTTCTCCGCGTTAAGACAATCTTCACGAATTATGGCCATGCATCAAGGAATCAACTCAAGGTTCTAAGAAAATAAATGGATCCCGAGTCATAGCTTCAATAAAGCCAGACTCATCCTGGCTCTCCATTTCACATGATTCCCTTAAGCATCCCTTTCCAGTACATGGTCGGAAGGATGTTCTTTTTCAGGATATACATGCTTCTCCTTTCTTTCGACTGATCGAACGGGAAGGTTACTGCGGGTTCGTTTCCATAGGTGAATTCCGCGAGAACGAGACGGTTGATGCCTGTGATCAGCGGGCAGGATGTATAGCCATCATATTTAAGGGTAAGCGGCTTGCCATTCATAAGGCTGATTAGGTTCCCGGCGGTGACTGGCGCTTGTTTGCGGATGGCTGCTCCGGTTTTTGAGGTTGGAAGATTCGCGCAGTCACCGATGCCGAATACGTTCTTGTATTTTTTGTGCTGAAGTGTATATGGGTCGACGTCGACCCAGCCGGCCTCGTCTGCAAGCTTGCTTTTCGCGATGAAAGCCGGTGCTGACATTGGCGGGACCACATGAAGCAAGCTATATGGAAATTTTTCCATTTCACCTGTTTCCAGGTTTTCGAACACTGCCAGTTTATTGCCAAGGTCTACTTCAATGAGATTTCTTTTGTATTTCGTTTGGATTCCTTTTCGCTCGATGACGTTTTCCAATGTCTTCGCATATTTTTCCACCGCAAAAACACTATCGGATGCGGATGCGAAAATGATCTCCCCTTGTTTCCTGACGCCGGCTTTCCGGAAGGCGTCATCGGCTAGATACATGATCTTTTGTGGTGCGCCTCCGCATTTGATCGGTGTGTTCGGATGGGTGAAAATGGCATTCCCGCCTTTGTATTGACGGATGCTTTCCCACGTGGAATCCGCATATTCAAATGCATAGTTGCTGCAGACGCCCTCTTTGCCGATTGCTTCTTCCAGCCCTTTGATTTGATTCCAGTTCACCTGGATGCCGGCAGCCATTACAAGGAAATGGTAATGGATGACCGATTCTTTATCTGTGGTAAGTGTGTTCCGATCCGGGTCGATCGTCACCACTGCTTCCTGGATCCAATCCACGCCATCAGGAATTAAGCTGCCTTGATCCCGTTCAGTCGATTCTTTCTTTGCCTCACCTGCTCCAACCAATGTCCAAAGCGGCTGGTAATAATGCTTTTTCGCCGGGTCTACAATTGAAATTTTCCCTTTTAAATCTGGTGATCCTTTGATTAGTCTTGATGCTACAGAAATTCCAGCTGATCCTGCGCCTACTATGACAACTTCGTAATTCATATTGACCACCCCTTCATTGAATATGAAGCTATTTTCATAGGAAGAAATACCGATATGGGTATTATCACTATGTTTATGATAAAATATCCAATCAAGATTTTCAATTGAATAAGTATAAAATACCCTTTTGTTACGTATTTTAACTTTTTTGTTAAAAATCGGTTTACTTTGAGTTAATGGGGTATTTTAAAAGTAGCAAATATTACATAGAAAAATGTGTTGGGAAAGGAGTTCACTATGCAGAAAGGAAACTTCCAATTAGTTTTGCAGACGACAAGCTTGATTGCCGGCTTCATGGTTTGGGTCATCCTGTCTTCCTTGATGCCATTCATCCAATCTGAAATTTCGCTTGATCCCGGCCAGATTGCTCTCGTAACTGCTATTCCGGTCATACTTGGGTCATTGTTAAGGGTTCCGATCGGTTATTGGACGAACCGTTATGGGGCAAGGCCGATTTTTACCATCAGCTTCCTTGTTCTGTTGTTCCCTGTGTTTGTGATCAGCCAGGCAGATACAATGACAACACTCATCCTTGGAGGGCTGCTTCTTGGGATTGGCGGAGCGGTCTTTTCTGTCGGTGTCACCTCGCTGCCAAAGTATTATCCGAAGGAAAAACACGGTTTTGTCAACGGGATATATGGCGCGGGGAATATCGGCACAGCCATTACAGCTTTCCTTGCCCCAGTTGTTGCCAGTGCTTTCGGCTGGAGGGCCACTGTCCAATTGTTCCTTGTGTTGCTCGCGGTCATCGCGGCAGCGAACTTTCTTCTTGGCGATAAAAAAGAAAGAAAAGTCCAGGTATCCCTCGGGGAACAGATCAGAGGGGTATACCAGAATCCAAAGCTTTGGCTTTTGAGCCTGTTTTACTTCATCACGTTTGGCGTATTCGTCGCCTTCACCATTTATTTGCCGAACTTCCTTGTCACCCACTTCGGACTTGAAAAAGTGGATGCCGGCATGCGCACTGCAGGTTTCATTGCGGTCGCAACTTTCCTGCGGCCGGTCGGAGGATGGCTGGCCGATAAGTTCAACTCGTTTCTCATCTTGATTTTTGTGTTCTCCGGTCTGACGTTTGGCGGTTTCCTGCTTTCCTTCACCCCATCCCTGCCGATCTATACGATTGGGGTGCTGGGGGTGGCGATTTGCGCCGGTATCGGTAACGGGACGATTTTCAAACTTGTTCCGCTTTATTTTTCAAAGCAAGCCGGGATTGTCAACGGTATCGTCGCGATGATGGGTGGACTTGGCGGATTTTTCCCGCCATTGATCTTAACGACATTGCACAACTGGACCGGACATTACGCGATTGGTTTCATGGCTCTTTCCGAATTTGCGCTTGCCAGCCTGATCCTGGTTATCTGGCTATATTACCAGGACCGTCTCAGTCTCTCCAGCAAGGTTCTCGAAAGTACTGAAGCAGGGATGATGATCACTGACCTTGACGGCGTCATCAAAAGAGTGAATCCAGCTTTCACGAAAGTGACTGGGTACTCCGAGGAAGAAGCAGTCGGAAAAACCCCTGCGATCCTGCAATCCGGTAAACACGATCAAGAGTTTTACCAGCAAATGTGGCAGCAAATCAACGAGAAAGGCTACTGGCAAGGCGACATCTGGAACAAAAAGAAAAACGGCGAGATATTTCTCGAATGGCTGACAATCAGCACCATCAAAAACGACGCCGACGAGCCCAAACTCCACGTCGCCATGTTCAGCGACATATCGCAAAAATGAAACTTGGAAACTTGGGGACGGTTCTCTTGCTTCACTTTTCACAGGAAAATGAAGCAAGAGAACCGTCCCCGTGCTTCAGAACCGTCCCCGTGCTTCAGAACAGGATTCGTTCTTCTTCATGGTTGTGGATGTTGACGAGGAGGAGGATGGTTTTGAGTCGGTCGATGGCTTCTTGGGTTACTCCGTCCTTTTGGATTCTTTGTTTTACATCTGCTACGATCATCCGCAGGAGGTCGTGGTCCCTGATAAGCTTGATGACATCTTCTTTTATCTCTGGTCTTTGTTCCATTACTTCAAGATAAAAGCCTTCTTCCTCTGAATCGGCGTGGGCAATTGTCCTTGTTTCCCAATGCTCCACAAGTGCTTCTGCTGCGATTCTGCATTCCTTTTCCCTCTTCTCTCGGTGCAATTTCACCAGTACTTCCGTTAAATCGCGCCCTTCCGTATAATATCCCTCATGTATCGACTGATGGGAAAAGTGGTTTTTCAGTGCCGGACCTGACATAGTTTCTCCTCCTTATGTTATTGGGGGAAAAGAAAGACGTGCTTTCCCTCATGCCTTTCTTCCCCATATACTCAATTTCGCTTCGTTACGTTCGGATTCTCCAACGGAGCGATTCTCCGGTAGACGAGATATTTTCGCTTTAAATATTCGAGTGGCAGGCTCCACACATGGACGAGCCGTGTGAACGGCCAGATTGCGAACAGCACGAAAGCAAGCAATACATGTGCCTGGAAGCCCAACGGAGCATCCGCCATATAAGCAGGATTCGGATTGAAAGTGAGAATGCCTCTGAACCATGGACCAATCGTCACACGATAATCGAAATCCCCGCCAGAAGCTGTGTAGCCTACCGTATTCGTAAAACCGACAATCACGACAATCCCAAGCACGACGAGAGACAGCCAATCCTTGAAATTGCTATTTACTCTCACCCTTTTCACAGAAGACCTCCGGATGAACAGCAATGCACCCCCGATGACGCAAATGACACCTGCCGCCCCGCCGAACCAGACTGCCCCAAAATGGTACATATGCTCCGTGATGCCAACTGTATCATAGAATATTTTCGGAACGAGCACACCGGCCACATGCCCGAAAAATACAAAGATAATCCCCCAGTGGAACAGGATGCTGCCCCACTTCAGCTTCCTTTTTTCAAGAAACTGGCTCGATTGGGCGGACCAGCTAAATTGGTCGGTATTGTAACGGTATATGTGTCCAAGTACAAAGATGGTCAGACAAATATAAGGGAAAATCACCCACAAAAAGAGATCGAGGCTGCTCATATTATTCTCCTTTCACCGGTTTCGCCAGATGGTTTTGTCTCACTCAGCTTCCTGATTGAGGAGACGACAGCCCCCAGCAGCAAGTAATAGGGACTGTTCATTGCCTCCAGTTCAAGTGCCAGCCGCTCGATCGCCCGGAAATGAAGCTTGAGGATCTTTGCTGATTTCGCCGTGTCCGAAATCGCAGCGAATTCAAGGATGAGCGGAAGATAATCCGGAAGCTCTTCACTTTCCAATTCAGCCCCTGCGGCGAGGAATTCCTGTCTTAGCTTCACAAGTGCCGGTCCCCTATCACGGTTATCCTTGAAAACCGTATAGGTTAAGTACAGCGTGCTTCGTTCGTTAAAATCAAAGGTGCGCACATAACTCTGGCAAAGAGTTTCATAGTCATGCCTTTCAAGGTAATCAATGAATCGCTGGAAACACCCCTTAACCTCAGGATCGGTAAACTGCCTGGCCTCATGATACAGTTCATCGAGATAATCCTTCCACTCCATGGACGGATATTGGAGAAGGATGGACGCTAAACTATAGACCGCTTGGCTTTGATCCATCCAAATCCCTCCAATACTCTTCCCCGTAATAATAAAGCGGATCACGTTCCGAACCTACACTGCAAGACTCGCAGTTTCCTGCCAAGTCATCGAATCCAGCATTGCCCTGCATAAAGTGCATATCTCCCGTTCTTTCCCTATGGGACATTGGGATGACATAACGGTCGGAATATTTGGCTATTGCTGATAGCTCGTACATTTCCCTCGCAATTTCCTCTGTCATGCCTGCCGCTTCCAATACTCTTGTGTCAAGTTCCTTCCCAAGGTTCACTTGGCGCATATATGTCCTCATCGCCACCAACTTTTTTAAAACGGATTTGATCACTTCGGTATCCCCTGCAGTGAATAGATTGGCCAGATATTCAATCGGAATCCTGAATTGATTAATCGTCGGGAAAATGATATTCGGGTCAAGGTCATCGATCTGCCCGCCAAAAGCATTGACAAACGGACTTAGCGGCGGGACGTACCAGACCATCGGTAGGGTCCGGTATTCTGGATGCAAAGGCAAAGCGATCCGTTGTTCGACTGCCATTTTATAAACAGGCGACCGCTTGGCTGCTTCAATCCAGTCATCAGGAATCCCTTCCCGCTTCGCCTCCCTGATCACCTCTGGATCGTGAGGGTCGAGAAACATGTCCAGCTGTGCCTCATAAAGATCTTTATCATCAGCTACCGAAGCCGCTTCCTTGATTTTATCAGCATCATAGAGGACAATTCCGATGTATCGCAACCTGCCGACACATGTTTCCGAACAGACAGTCGGAAGTCCCGCTTCAATCCGTGGATAGCAAAACGTACATTTTTCAGCTTTGTGTGTCTTCCAGTTAAAATAGACCTTTTTATACGGACAGCCAGTCATACAGAAACGCCAGCTGCGGCACGCTTCTTCATCGACCAGGACAATCCCGTCCTCTTCCCGCTTGTACATCGCGCCTGATGGGCAGGACGATACACAGGAAGGATTCATGCAGTGCTCGCATATCCTTGGCAGATACATCATGAAAGCCTGTTCGAATTCGAATTTAACCTGTTCGTCAAGCCCAGCCATATTCGGATCCTTTTTGCCTGTCACATGGACGCCTGCAAGGTCATCTTCCCAGTTCGGCCCCCACTGGATATCCATGTATTCGCCTGTCACCTGGGATTTCGGCCTGGCAACCGGCTGATGTTTTTTCTCGGGGCTTTGGATCAGGTTCTCATAATCATAGGTCCATGGTTCATAATAGTCATCCATATCGGCAAGGTTCGGATTGTAGAAGATATTCAGCAGCTTGTTGACACGCCCGCCTGCCTTTAATTCCAGCTTGCCATTTTTCATGGCCCAGCCGCCCTTCCTTAATTCCTGGTTCTCCCATTCCTTTGGATAGCCGATGCCCGGTTTTGTCTCAACGTTGTTCCACCATTGGTATTCAACACCAGGCCGATTCGTCCAAGTGTTTTTGCAGGTTACGCTGCAGGTATGGCAGCCAATGCACTTATCAAGATTCATGACCATGCCGAACTGTGCCTTAATCTTCAAGCCAATCCACCTCATCCCTGTTCAATTTCCGGATCACCACTTTTTCGTCCCGCTGATTGCCGGTCGGACCGTAGTAGTTGAAACCATAGCTAAGCTGGGCATATCCGCCAATCATCTGGGTAGGCTTTACATGGATCCTGGTCGGGCTGTTGAAGGTCCCGCCTCGCTGCTTGGTGATCGGTGATCCAGGAACATTGATGTACCGCTCCTGGACGTGGTACATAAAGACAATTCCTTTTGGCATCCTGTGGCTGACAACAGCCCTTGCGACAACAACCCCGTTACGGTTATACATTTCGATCCAGTCGTTGTCGTCTATTCCCGCGGATGCGGCGTCTTCATTATTCAGCCAGACATGCGGGCCGCCCCGGAACAACGTCAGCATTGGAAGCGTATCGCCATATGTGCTGTGATAGGACCATTTGAAATGCGGCGTCAGATAGGTAAGCGTGATTTCATTGCCTTTTTCCTCTGGCAGATGATCACCGTTGTAAAAAGCAAGCTTATGGAGAGGAGCCTTGAAATTCGGCAGTTCTTCCCCAAATTCGAGCATCAGATCGTGGTCCAGGTAAAAATGCTGCCGGCCCGTCAGCGTCCGCCAGGGCACAAGCCTTTCGACATTGGTCGTAAATGGATTGTACCGGCGGTTCCCTGTTTCGCTGCCGCTGAATACAGGAGATGAAAGTACTTTTCGAGGCTGTGCTGTGATTTCCGCCAATGTCATATGCTCCTCCGCACGTTCCTCTGCAAGATCCTTGAGTTTCAGCCCGGTTTTATTTTCAAGCGCGTTCCAGGCTTTCATCGCCAGGGACCCATTCGTCGTGCTAGACAGTGTCAGGATTGTCTCTGCTGCATTGCGGTCAGTGAACAGGCTTGGCATATCTTTATACTCCTTGGTTTGCGAAGCAGTTCCAACGATCGCCTTAAGCTTTTCATACTCCTTGTCTGCATCCCAGCCGATTCCCTTCGAGCCGATCGACTCTTTTACTTTCGGCCCCAATGCAATGAACTTGTCATAGACCTTCTTCAAATCCCGTTCAACGAGATGCAATCGCGGCAAATTCACCCCCGGCTCCGGTTCAATTCCGCTATTTTTCCAATCGGGAATCCTTCCGTATGCCTGTGAGATTTCGTCTTTTGAATCATGGAGCAGCGGTGTTGCCACCAGGTCGGTCACCGGCTCTGGAAAATACTTTTCCGCCATTTCAGAGAATGTTTTTGCGAGATTTTTGAACGCGTCCCAATCCGATTTTGCCTCCCACGGAGGAGTGATCGCAGGATTGAACGGATGGACGAATGGATGCATATCCGTACTGGAAATATCATATTTTTCATACCATGTGGCGGATGGCAGAATGATATCTGAATATAAACCTGAACTGCACATCCTGAAATCGTAATCGACCATCAAATCTAGTTTGCCTTCAGGAACTTCCTGCACCCAGCTGATTTCATCCGTCAAATCATCCTCATTTTGCTCACTCAAATTCCCATGATGTGTACCAAGGAGATGCTTGAGGAAATACTCATGGCCCTTTGCAGAACTTCCAATCAGGTTTGCCCTCCAAATGAAAAGGACTTTCGGGAAATTTTTCGGATCTTCGGGATTTTCAATTGCGAATTTCAGGTTCCCATCCTTCAGTTGGTTCACTACATCCTTGATGATTGCATCCTTGCCGGACTGCCCAGTCTCCCTGGCTAGATCGATCGAGTTGGCATTGAACTGCGGATAGCTTGGCAGCCACCCCAGCCGGGCAGAGAGAACATTGTAATCCCCCGGGTGCCTGTATGTCGGCTTGCCTGCTAGAGGCGAGATCAAATCCTCGGAGGACTGGTTATCATAGCGCCATTGTTCTGTCGCAAAATAAAAGAACGATGTTCCATTCTGCAGCCGCGGCGGCCCTCCCCAATCCCGGGCCATGGCGACTGTCTGCCAGCCTTCAAGCGGCCTGACTTTCTCCTGGCCAACATAATGGGCCCATCCTCCGCCGTTCACTCCCTGGCATCCCGTCAGCAGTACCAGGTTCAAAATCGCCCGGTAAATCATATCGGAATGGTACCAGTGATTGATACCGGATCCCATGATAATCATTGACCTGCCTTTGGAATCGATCGCGTTCTGGGCAAACTCTCGGGCAATCCGGGCACAATCTTCCCTGCCTACTCCTGTAATCCCCTCCTGCCAAGCTGGTGTATATGGTTTTGGGTCATCGTAGTCCAGAGCATAATCACCAGGAAGGCCACGATTAACGCCGCAGTTGGCTAGCAGCATGTCGAAAACGGTGGTTACATAGCACTCTTCGCTGTCCTTGATGATTTTTTTAACCGGTACGGCTCTCTTTAGGATTTCTTTTCGTTCGGGACCGAAGTAGGGGAACCCGGCCATGACGACCTCATCTTCTATCCCTTTCAATGTAAGGACGGGATCGATGCCATCAAGCTGGTTATCACTATCCTTTAAATGAAGATTCCAGCTTTGGTTATTTTCCCAGCGATGGCCGATGCTGCCATTTGGGACGGCAAACTGGTTCGTATTCTGGTCTATGACAACAGTCTTCCATTCGCCGTTCTCTGTTTGCCGGCCGATATCAGCAGCCCGGAGGAATTTGTCGCCCTGAAAGACATCCCCATTTTTCTTCAGCAGAAGCAGATAGGGCAAGTCCGTATATTTTTTTACGTAGTCATTGAAATAATCAACCTGCTGATCAATATAAAATTCCTTTAGGATCACGTGTGTCATCGCCATTGCAATCGCGCCATCCATTCCAGCCTGGACAGGCAGCCATTTATCGGCGAATTTCACAAATTCTGCATAATCCGGGCTGACGGCAACAACCTTGGCACCCCTGTAGCGCGCTTCTACATAGAAATGGGAATCGGGTGTCCTTGTCTGTGGCAGGTTCGATCCCCATACGATCAAATAGCTGGAGTTGTACCAATCTGAGCTTTCAGGGACATCAGTCTGTTCCCCCCATATTTGCGGGGATGCAGGAGGCAGATCAGCATACCAGTCATAAAAGCTCAACAACGATGCCCCGATCAGGTTAAGGAACCTGGCGCCTCCAGCATAGCTTACCATCGACATTGCCGGGATTGGCGAGAAGCCGAATACCCTGTCAGGTCCGTATTCCTGGATGGTATGGATCAGGGAAGCGGAAATCAAGGTGTTCAATTCTTCCCAGCTTGAACGCACAAACCCCCCTTTGCCCCGCGCAGATTTATACCGTTCGGCTTTTTCCGGATCGTTCACGATGCTTTTCCAGGCTTCTACCGGGTCCCTCTTCTCCTTGACCGCCTCCCGCCATAGTTCAATCAATGCGCTTCGCACATATGGGTAGCGGATCCTAACTGGACTATATGTATACCAAGAAAATGTCGCTCCTCTCGGACAGCCGCGCGGTTCATACTCTGGCATATCCGGACCGGTTGTTGGATAATCCGTCTGCTGTGTCTCCCAAGTGATGATCCCGTCCTTCACATGCACCTTCCAGCTGCAGGAGCCTGTGCAATTCACTCCATGTGTCGTCCTGACAACCTTGTCATGCTGCCAGCGCCTTCTATAGATTTTTTCCATCTCACGGTCACTCGGGGATAGCGTTGCATGGTCTGTCAGATCTTCAAACTTCCCGAAGTATCGGAGTTTCTTTAAAAACGGAGGTGTTTTTTTGCCCACTCTCATCCATCCTTTCGCAAATTATTATTTGTAAAAACAGGATATTTTATCCTTCAAGGTCCAAAAATGGTAAAAACCTCCCTTTCTGCCGATTACCCTGATACACTTCTTTTTAATCACAATTCAGAATTTTTTAATAAAATATTTTACTGTATTTGAGTATTGGGTATCAACTCAAAGCATCCTTTTTTCCACCTAGATGACTTTTGTTCCCATGTGGGTATTGAATCAGCATCCATCAACCCACTCACGTTTTGAGGCAAATGCTTTGCTATTTTCAAGGAGTCAACCTGCCCAAAAGTTATTCAAAAATCAACATTGGTCTAGTCTAATAAAAATTACCATTTAAACTTTGAAATGGTAAATACTTCTATATCACACTGTTTTCATGGTAAACTCTATCCATATATATAAATCATCAAGGAGGATTTCAGTGAAAAAGCAAGTATTTATCCTATTCATGATCCTTGCGGTTTTCCTGTCAGCATGCAGCGGTGAAAAAGAAGAAGCGACAGGAAAAACACCTGTAAAGGAAAATGAGAGGACAGAGGAAAAGCAGGATCGGATTTTAGAAGAAAGTGAAAAGATCAATCTGGAAGTTTCAGAGGATGCATTGCTAGCTTTACAGCCTGGCAAATTGACAGCAGACCTGCCCTATGAAAAGGATACCGAGAATTTAAAAAACCATGAGAACCCTGTAACAGATCCAAGCTTGATTGAAAAAATGCCGAAGGAACTTGATAAGCTGGCGAAGGAAACAGAAGATCTAGAAATGATCAAAAAAGGGCTTCTAGGCCTGTTTGCCAGCCCTCATTACAAGCGTGTCATCGAGGAAGCCCATGCGTACGAGCCCCAGTTTGAAGAACCTTACCTTCCGGATCCGGTCAAATCGGATGGCAAGGAAAATCAACAGGCTTCGGAGAAAGCGATAATTCTGCTTGATGCCAGTTCGAGCATGCTCAAGCAGGCTGAGGGAAGAGTGAAAATGGAAATCGCGAAGGATGCTGTCAAAAGCTTTGCCCAGACAATCGGCCAATCGAGCGAGGTCTCCCTCGTCGTATATGGACATAAAGGCTCAGAATCCGACGCTGATAAAGCAGCTTCCTGTTCAGGAATCGAAGAAGTCTACCCGATGGGCGAATACTCGAAAAAGGAATTCCACCAGGCTGTTGGCTCATTCGAAAGCAAGGGATGGACACCGCTTGCCGGCGCCATCCAAAAAGCAGCGGAGATGAGCAGCAAATATGAAGGTGCGACAACAATTTACATCGTCAGTGATGGCGCTGAAACATGCGATGGAGATCCTGTCCAGGCGAGCAAGGACCTTGCGGCGAGAAACAGCGGCAACACGGTCAACATCATCGGATTTGATGTCGATGGAAAAACGGAAAATCAATTAAAAGCGGTAGCTGATGCGGGAAACGGAGAATACTTCAAAGCTGATAGCCCCGAGGAATTAAAAAATACAATCCAATACGAATGGCTCCCTTCCAATATGGATTTGGCTTGGGCGTTTACGATGGCTCCCGATGGGTGGGAAATGATGGCTGAACGCAAAAGAGCGGAAGAATATCCACGGAAGCTAAACACAATCGGCCGCCGTGAGGCAAAACGATTACTGGATGCAGCTGAGATCATGGAGGAAAAAGGCTGGATCAGCGAAGAAGAATATTCAGAATTAAGAGACTGGATTGACAACCGCAGTAGCGCCATCAATGATCTATATCATGAAATCTATAATAACAACAGTGAAAAAGCCAAAACAAAAAGCGAAGAAATCCGCCAGAAAGTTCAAGAATGGACCGAAAAAATGAGAGCCCTCAAAAAACAACAAAGCTGAAGCACGGGGACGGTTCTCTTGCTTCAATTCTTGTGAAGCACGGGGACGGTTCTCTTGCTTCAATTCTTGTGGCGAAGCATGGTGTCAAAGATGTCATCCAGGACCAATAGTACCTAGACATTGCATAAATACCACCATACTGCTTTCTCCAAAAAACAAAAACGCTTGACTCAAGCGTTTTTGTTTTTGCTCTTTAAGCTTTTTTCAACATATGCCAAGCCAAATACTGGTCAAAAATCAAGATTGAATGAAACATGCTCATTAATCCCAGGCGCGTACAGTTGCATTTCCCCTGGTCTTCTTCGTCACTTTAAACTCTGCTTGATTGTCTCGCCCGTCAACAAAACCACCGATATTCTTGAAAACATAACAACCGTACTTATTAAAATCACCACTCGGAAACCCGCCACCATAGTACGTCAATGGAGGAAGTACCCAATCGTCGGGATTAAAAGAATCTTCTTCTACCAGCCAATACGTTCCTGCCGGGCTGTTTTTGCTGATACAAATTTTAAAGGAGCCTCCACCTGACTTAAAAATCCTGCTTTCTTTGGTGAAAACATCACTGCCCTTATAATCCCAACTTCCCGCCAAAGCATGCTTCCCAGTGGCCGATATGACTGTAGTTGTCACCATCCAAATAAAAGCCATCATGATCAATTTAGTTTTCGACATACCCATCCTCCTATTGCCGTAAAAAGATAAAATTAGACATGTAAAAAAGTTCAGCATCATTTATTATCAACATTTTTTGGTTCTTAGAGGAATAAATCCTCTATACTTTCATTGCAACATTTACATCCATGAAGATGTCTAAATAGAAAAAAAGCGCCAACTGGAAAGATTTTTCTCAATTTTCCGACACTCAAAACCAATCCCGTTTCGAGATCTATCAAACAAGAAATTTCAAAACGTCACTCTCTTTGGCAAATCAGCATGTCTTTTCCTCCATTTCTCAGTTTGATATAAATCGTGGTTTAACAATAACGGATAATAGTGACAATTTTTGTCATGTATTAACCAAAAAAACTTCCACTGATCATCCAAATTAGAATAAATATCTTCAATTTTAAAATCTTTTCCCAACCGTCCATTTAAGTTATAAAATCGAGTTCATGATCGCCACGATAATGACTGTAAAATGCCAAGACTTTTCCTAAAGCTGTCTTGTAAGTCTCAATGCCAGCAGTAAACACTTCCATACATGATCAGAACATTTGAATCCAGCAAGGAAGTCATCACACCAGAAAAAATATAGCCCCAAAAATATCCAACCACTTTCACAAAAATAAAAAATGTTTTCCCAAGTCCCTTTCTTGAAACACGGGGACGGTTCTTCTGCTTCAAAAAAGGTTTTCCAATATCAAATATAAAGATCTGGGACTCATTATTGATCTGACTTCTCAAAATCCTGTCCTATCTAACTCTAATGGCCGTCAATTGAGCGTCCATGGAGGACAATGCGTGCGGGGTTTCACCTACCCCTGATACTCACCCTACACGTGGCCACATCGCCTGCGGGCACTAACCTATTCTATCTGTGCAAGACTGTGTCTCGCTCTCACTTCCCTAACCTGTATGCCTTAAAAAGAGAGGATCAAAAAATGGACAGAAGCCATCTTCCTCCTGCCCATCACTTTCAATCCATGACATATCCGTGTTTTGTTTGATAGACTTTTGCCATATCATTCACTTCATATTTCCTAAATTCCCTGGTCGTGACCGGAACTCTTTCACCATCAATCAAAAGCCAATATTCTTGTTCCGCCCCATAATTACCCAATATGTTCCAGACGGCGGTCTCTTTTCCCTTAGCGACAACAGGCCCATGAATTTCCTTTACTGAAAATTCAGTAGCAAGATAATCTTCGTATGCCAACGATAATAATCCGATGCAGCACACCCAGATTGAAACAATCAACACCCTATTCATTTCATCACCCTTGCATAGCTTATGGAGGCATGGAATGAATTAAACAAAAAACCCCCATGAAATGAGGGTCCTGCTAGATGTTCTAATGTTTGGCGATGATTTTATCAATAATGCCGTAATCCAGGGCTTCTTGAGCACCCATGTAGTAATCACGGTCGGAATCCCTTTCGATTTTTTCAACCGGCTGTCCTGTCCTCTCAGAGATGATTTTGTTGATACGTTCACGAAGCTTGAGGATTCTTTTCGCGGAAATTTCAATTTCGGTCGCCTGTCCCCTCGCCCCTCCGAGCGGCTGGTGAATCATGATTTCGCTATTTTCAAGCGCATACCGCTTCCCTTTTGTACCGGCAAGCAACAGCATTGCCCCAAAGGATGCCGCCATCCCCACGCAAATAGTGCTTACATCTGGCTTGATGTATTGCATCGTATCAAAAATCGCAAAGCCTGCGGACGTCGATCCTCCTGGACTATTAATGTAAATGGATATGTCCTTTTCCGGATTATCAGCTTCCAGGAACAGCAGCTGGGCGATAACACTGTTTGCTACCTGGTCATTGATTTCATCACCAAGCATAATGATTCTGTCTTTCAAAAGCCTGGAATAAATATCATAGGATCGTTCTCCCCTATTTGATTGTTCGATTACATATGGAATTGCCGACATTTTAATTCCTCCCTTGCTGGCTATGCAGCCATACAGAATGTAGAGAGGTTTGAAGATGAATGCAGGGCCATCGCCGTTGGGGAAGCTGGCTGGAGCGACGGCAGCTCACTTATGCGTTCAATCAGGATTGCCGGATCTTCTGTCCGAAGTGAATCATTAAGAACCGATGCCAACAGCTGCTTCTCTCGTTCGTCTTCGACAGACTCAACACCCTGCAGCCCGCCGTTCCTATCAAGACGTTTCCTTGCCCGGTACAATATTGCTTTGACTGCTGTTTCTGCCATTCCCAGCAATCCTGCAATCTCCCGGGACTGGTAATTGAACCCCTCTTTTAAAAGAAAGACGACAGCCTGCTTCGGCGTCAATCTTTCCATCAAGAGTTCAACAGTATCTATTTTGCTGCAGCAAGAGAACATCTCATTCCCATCAATCGGATGGTTTGGTTCTTCACGTTTTCGTTTCCTGACTGTATCAATCCATTGGTGATAAGCTATTTTTTTCAAAAGCTGCGGATTGATTTCCTTCGGTTCATAATGTTTGATCGCTTTTAGAATGGCTTCCTGTGCAAGATCATCCCCATCCCAGCTGTCTTGCGTGAGAAACCGGCAATATTGCTGGAGCTTATCGTAAAATCCCAGTACGAACGATTCATCCGAATCAAGTTGTTGAACGGCAATCAAACGCTTGTTGTGATCCATCCTGCTCACTCCTTTATTCCTCTCTATCCCTTTAACGATTGAAGGGGAAAATAAGATACGGCCTTACAAAATAAATATCCTAACTGCAGCCAGTTAATTCAACCGCCACCTTATTATATTCGTAACTGAAAGAAAATCGCACTTGCTTACGATTGGCCGTACTTTTTTTGCGATTATCAGCATACTCGGCGATTTCCGAGGTATCGAGCTTCAATTTCGGCTAATTCTTGAGTATATTCCTACTGTAAAATCGTTCCCACTGGCGGAAAGACTTGCGTTGCGCTTAAACCGCCGGCAAAATCCCTGGCATCGAATAAGAATCTCCCACTGAAACTCATTATTCTCCCAAAAAGAAGCTGGAATCTCCTAATTCACACCGATATTCTCCCAATTCATCTCTATAATCTCCTAATTATGGCCGTTAATCTCCCGTTTGCCCATTTTTTGTAAATCCAGACCTAGAAATTAGCTTCCGCCTCATCAAAAATAACCAACAAGATCG